>JBGVDD010000201.1:0-4528 GCA_045119215.1 Lachnospiraceae bacterium
TGTTAACTTCCAGAAATTTTAGACCTAAAAATCTTGCCTTACAAATAATCATTCCGGACTACTTGTAAGGCAGGTCTTTTATTCGGCGGATTGAATATATGCTAAGATATCCTCATAACTACGTTGGGTTATTGATATTGCCTTAACAAGTTCATCCGTTTGCAATGCTTTTTTCTTATCTAACAATTTTTTCAATTCTGAGGTTGCTTCCTCATATCTTACCCTTGCTTTCGATACATTTTCTTGTGCTTTCTCTATTTTGTTTTCCAATGTTTCCATACTAATTGTTCTTGCCATTTTACTACCTCTACTTTCTTTGTATCTTTTTTAGCTGCCCACTAATATCATCAGCTTTATGTTTTATATAATTTTCCGTCAACCCAAAGGCTTTCAAGATTTTCTTTTGGGTTGCTGTAACTGCATGATCCAATCGATATATATTATCTGTCTGTCTGACCATTTCAATTTTTTCTAATTCTTTCAGAGCGGCAGGCACCGTCATGTAATTCGGCTTTTTTTCCATATTTTTCATCTCGTCTATGAGACATGTATAGATTTTATTTCGTATAATCAATGCTATGAACTCAATAAATATTTTTGCTGATGCAGATTCTGTTGTATGTACTCGAAGACTCTTATCGCCAAGGTATGTTTTGTCTCCTCTGAATAACTTTTCGGAGCAATCACGACTCTTATACAAGTGTAATGCATCTTTGGCACTCATTTTTTCTGATGTAATTATTACAAAGTAGCCACACAGATCAATTTCATGTTCCGTAATGGATACTTTTTCTTCCGGATAAACAAATATTTCCTTGTCGTAATGTAGATAAAAGTACTTATGAAATTCATTTCCAAACCGAAGTTCTTTCCCTGTATTTGCTGTTAAATAACGCTGCATTTTCTCTAATTTTGCTTCAAACCTTGTTCGCTCTGCGGCTCTCTTTACTTCATTATGGTAAATGTGAAAATAACGTTCTTTTTCATCCGTTTCATACAGTTTTCTTTTTACGGTCTTTCCATAAACACCAAATCCATCCATATCGCAAGCACGCTTACTTTCGAAACTGCCCTTATGTTCCATAATTAATGAGTCCACCAGTTCGGCCATACCTTTTACCATAATAACAAAACTGTATCCACAAGAATCCATATAATCAATATTCGCCTTGCTAAAATAGCCACGATCCAAAATAAATCCTACTCTTTTATATCCATATCCTTGTGCTTTATCTAACATAAGTTTTAACTGGGATGTATCAACAATACTTCCTGGATATTTTTCATAAAAGAGTGGTTCTCGATGTTTCATATCAAATGCAATGGAATAATTAAAAACTGGCAAACCAACATCAGTTTTTGGTTTCCCGTATTCTACCAAAGCAAAATCTCCAGCCTGACAATTCTTATTTGTAGAATCATATGAAATATAAATTTTTTCTCGATGGTTTCTTCCAGCATTCCATTCATTCAAAAAACCAACGCTTTGATTTTCCGTGATTGATTGTAAAAAATCCGATACTTTAGAATCACTATATATCTGCATCTCTTTTGTAAATAATGGATGATTATAAGCATAGTCAGGATAATACTGTCCTGCATTATTTTCAGCAATTATCGAATAGGTTGCCAAATCTAAGAATAACCCCAAATCTTTTTCGTTAAAATAGCACCCTAATAATTCATCCAATCCATACTCTCTAATAATATTTTGAATTACTATATGTGCCCCTACTCTTAGGCAACTGCTTCTATTTGCGTGACTAAGTTCTTTAGGAAATTCAACTTCCGGAAAATACTTAAAGAAAGTTTCGTTCGGTTGCATCATAGAGTTATCTGATAGAGATACCTTCCCAATCGTTGCACGTTTCGGAAGAGTATACTTCTTTTCCGGAACATAAACACGGTCATACTCATACTTCACATAGGTAATTTCTCCTCGTTTCTCATACAATAGTTTACCTGCTACATCAGGTATCTTAACAGTAAAATTTAAATACATAACGGCCTCCTATATTTAGGTCTATATAGACCTAAATATAGGATAGCATAATACCCAGTATTTTTCAAGCAAAAACCCGAAAATACTGGGCTTATATAACTTTATTTTTGATTTAGGTCTACTTTTTTAGGAAGTCGACAATAATTTCCATTATCTAGTACATCGGACAATTAATTTCTCATAGGTTTGCGCAGAATAGTTTTTATACATGGAAATATATTTTGTAGACTATATTATTTTTTATTTTCATCTTCACTCCAACAAAGTCAGCACTTTTTAATGCTGCTTTCGCAGACTTCATCGAAATCTTTTCATTAGTTCCTGCTGCTGTTATGTAAGCTTTGCATTTAGAAGAAATTTTCAAATTCTTTATACTATTTAAATGTTTTACCTTTGAAAAATCTTCTTTCGATGATTTAATAATGTTTCCTCTTTTTATCGACATCTTTTTTCCCTTTATAGTTATCTTAACCGGACAGCTAGTACTATATCCTTCAACATCAATCCAATAGGTTTTCTTAGTAGCCTTAGCTGCACAATATGTATCTTGTTTCATTCCAACAATGGATAACACTGCTACAAGCACCATAAAGAGTGCTAAAATTCTTTTCTTCATTTTAATCTCTCCTAATCTTTATATTTTTACTATCCTAGTATACAGCAACCAACTTGTAATACCAATCATTCATCCATGCATAATCTCAGTAAACATACCCGGATTGACTTTTGAAATCATATTCTCATCTTATTCTTATTTTTCTATATTCAGTATATTTAGCACTTTTAAAAGATTATGTTTTTCTCATGTTTCTTTTCTCCTTTACAAGTAAAATAATTTAAAGTCCCTCGTTTGAAACTCTGGTTTTTTTCAGAATATTAACCGTCTTTGCTGGTGCAACGGAAGGCTAGTGTGCTGACACGTTGATATTTAGCATTACAACAACTTCCTATTCGATGTCCTTCCGACACCGAACCACAGGCCAGTTCGATGATACGTGCTTCAGCACGTCCATCAAGTACACGCCTTGCATTATCAGAATTAACATTACGCTTAAACTTAGTTACTGCATCAATACCACCCTTAAAATACTTTTTCAAGATATTGGTTAATGTTGCCAGACATACACCATTAGATTTTGCAGACTGCTCATGGGTCAAAACTTTTCCGTGGGCTTCATCCAGATCAATAATGATCTGGCATCTGCATCGAATTGTTTTTGATGTTTTATTTTTTCGGATTACAGATTTTAAGCATTTTAATTCATCATCCGTAAGTTCGATTTTGTACTTTTTTGATCTTGCCATAGGAAATCAACCCATTTCTTTTTATTGCACTATAAAACGGCAATGATAGTCAGAAATATTTAGTTAAATATCAATATGTCAGTACACTAGTTGGTTGATACAGCTAATGGAACAGGGGTATCTGATGGGTTCACAGTAGGGGTAATAATTGGTACAGCTGTATCAATTACGATTTTTTTACATCGAACTAACCATGTAACCCCCAAATCATCACAGTCAGCCTCACAAAAGACATCAATAGTCATGCCAACGCGAAGCCTGCTTATATCTACTGCAAACTCTGTGCCATCTTCTCTCATCTTTATTATAGTATTATCATTATCTTCTACTCTGGCACAGTAATATCCATCGCAAAATGTTACATAAAAATAGTTTCCACCACTAGTTTTTCCTGCATCAATTTTTGTGATCACACCACTGACTTTGTGGGTATGTGCAATATCCTCCTCTAATACCACAACACTATCCAGTATTCCATAAAATCCGTCTGTATCATCTTTCCCATTGCTTCTACAATGAGTATAGTTAATGCGGAGGATATCTCCTTCTTTTAGTTTCTCAAAAGAAATTTCTTCCCCACGCTTATAAATTTTGGTTCGTGAAGGATCATGAAGAAGTGGTGGTGCATCATAACCATGCACATAGATATACTTACCAACAAACTCCCTAATCGTAGCCTGAGAAATTAGTCTGCTGTTACTTTGGGTTACTTCAATTTCGTCGCAGTTTACAAGCTTAATAAAATTACGCTTCCTTGCATATCTTTCAAATTGAATGGTAATCGTATCACCTACCAAAATTTCATAGGGATAGGTAATGATGATTGTATCACCTACAAAGATTTCGTCAATCGTAATCTCATAATTATTTTTACAAAGACGAACCCAATCAGATAATTGCAGTTTTGTATTATTCTTGTCTACATAAATAGTACCATTTTCTATTTTATTCACTATGGCAGAAGTGGTAACAATATCTGGAACAGGGGTAACAGTCGGTGTGTTGTCTGGAATTACTGTTGTCTGTTCAGTTGGAACTGGGGAGCCTGTTGCAGGCGTGTCAAAAGTCGGATTTGAAGTACTTACCGGTGTAGCAGTAGGTGTCTCTGCAGGTGCGTTAGTTGCCGTAGCAATTGGTGTGATGCTTGAGGCTGTCGCAGCAATTGGTGTGCTGCTTGGGGTTGCTGTTACACTGGTAGTCGCGGTTGGCAAAACCGGTGTA
>JBGVDD010000202.1:0-24171 GCA_045119215.1 Lachnospiraceae bacterium
ATTGAAGAGACCATTAAGGAAATGGGTGATAAGACATGGCTAAGCTAGCAGCAAAAACCTATGGGGAGTCATTATTTGAGCTTGCAGTAGAAGAGAATAAATTAGAACTTCTTTTAGAAGAGGTACAAATGTTGCAGCAGATTTTAACGAGACATGAGGACTTATGTAAGTTGATGACGCACCCTAAAATTGGAAAAGAAGAAAAAATGGATATTATGGAGAATATCCTTAAGGGCAGAGTAAGCGATGAACTGACAGGATTTCTCAACATAATTATCGCAAAGGGAAGATTTAAAGAAATCTTTAAAATCCTGGAATATTTCATTGCCAGAGTGAAGGAGCACAAAAAAATTGGTGTGGTGTATGTAAGCAGTGCAGTGGAACTAAAAGAATACCAGAAAAAAGCTTTGACAGATAAGCTGATTTCCATAACATCATATGAGACAATGGAAATGAATTACAATGTGGATGCTACTCTGATTGGAGGTATGGTTATCCGTATTGGAGACAGAGTGGTGGACAGTAGCATAAAAAACCAGTTATCGGATTTGAAAAGCGATTTATTAAAAATCCAGTTAGCATAAGTATTATGAAGAAAGAAGGTGCTAAATTCCATGAATTTAAAGCCAGAAGAAATTAGTTCTGTAATTAAGGAACAGATAAAAAAATATGCCTCTAAATTAGAGGTCTCTGACGTAGGCACCGTTATTCAGGTAGCGGATGGAATCGCCAGAGTACATGGACTTGAAAAAGCAATGCAGGGGGAACTTTTGGAATTTCCGGGGGAAGTATATGGTATGGTGCTAAACCTTGAAGAGGATAATGTAGGTGCCGTATTATTAGGAGATTCCAGAAACATTAATGAAGGAGATATTGTAAAAACCACTGGACGAGTTGTCGAGGTGCCATGTGGAGATGCACTTTTAGGGCGAGTTGTAAACGCACTAGGCCAGCCCATTGACGGAAAAGGACCAATCGAGACAGATAAGTTCCGCCAGATAGAAAGAGTGGCATCTGGAGTTATTTCCAGAAAATCAGTGGATACCCCTTTACAGACAGGTATCAAAGCCATCGATTCCATGGTTCCTATTGGACGTGGACAAAGAGAGTTGATTATTGGTGACCGTCAGACAGGTAAGACAGCCATAGCGTTAGATACTATTATTAACCAGAAAGGTCAAAATGTAAAATGTATCTATGTTGCTATCGGCCAGAAATCTTCCACGGTTGCAACCATTGTAAAAACATTGGAAGAATACGGTGCCATGGCATATACTACGGTAGTTGCCTCTACAGCCAGCGAACTTGCACCGTTGCAGTATATTGCACCATACGCAGGATGTGCTATGGGTGAGGAATGGATGGAAAATGGAGAGGATGTACTTATCATCTATGATGATTTGTCAAAGCATGCTACAGCATACCGTACCCTCTCATTGCTGCTTCGTAGACCACCAGGACGTGAAGCATATCCAGGTGATGTATTCTACTTACATTCAAGATTATTAGAGCGTGCAGCAAGACTTTCGGATGAGTTAGGAGGAGGTTCTTTAACTGCCCTTCCAATTATTGAGACCCAGGCAGGGGATGTATCTGCATATATTCCAACCAACGTCATTTCTATTACAGATGGACAGATTTATCTGGAGACAGAAATGTTTAATTCCGGTTTCCGCCCGGCGGTAAACGCAGGTCTTTCTGTATCTCGTGTTGGTGGTGCGGCACAAATTAAGGCAATGAAAAAAATTGCAGGGCCTATCCGTGTGGAGCTGGCGCAGTATAGAGAGCTGGCAGCCTTTGCCCAGTTTGGTTCTGAGCTTGATGAAGATACCAAGGAACGTTTAGCACAAGGTGAGAGAATTAAGGAAATGCTGAAGCAGCCTCAGTATAAACCAATGCCGGTAGAGTATCAGGTAATGATTATCTATGCTACCACAAAGAAGTACCTATTGGATGTTCCGGTGGCAGAGATCGGTAGATTTGAAAGTGAATTCTTTGAATTTGTAGATACAAAGTATCCGGAAATTCCTGGTCAGATTCGTGATACCAAGGAACTATCAGCAGAAAATGAAAAGGCGTTGATAAAAGCTATCGAAGAGTTTAAGGCAGACTTTAAGTAAGGGAGGGTGATCATTGTGGCATCCATGAGAGATATCAAAAGACGAAAAAGCAGTATTCAGAGTACACAGCAGATTACAAAAGCCATGAAGCTGACCTCTACTGTTAAACTGCAGAAAGCCAGAGCAAAGGCAGAACAGTCCAAACCGTATTTTGATTTTATGTATGAAACAGTTCATGCCATGCTTGCAAAATCAGGTAATATTATTCACCCTTATTTACAGGCAAAGGAAGAAGGTAAGACAGCTATCGTGGTAATCACATCCAACCGTGGGCTGGCGGGAGGTTACAATAGCAATATTATCAAGCTGGTGACCGGCTTTGAGATTCCAACAGAACAGCTTGTACTTTACACTGTGGGAAGTAAAGGAAGAGATGCCTTACAGCGAAAAGGCTATGAAATTAGCAAAGATTACTCAGATATTGTGGAGAACCCAGAGTATACGGATGCAGGTGTCATCAGTAAAGATTTATTAGATGCTTTTGAAAAAGGTGAAATCAAGGAAATTTATCTTGCTTATACTTTCTTTAAGAATACGGTAAGTCATGAGCCTAGAAGGATTAAATTGTTGCCGGTAGAGATGGACAAAGATGCAATGGAAAGAGATCATGTGCCTATGAATTATGAACCAGAGGAAGAAGAAGCATTGGACATGATTATCCCCAAATATATTACCAGTATTGTATATGGCGCTTTGATGCAGGCGGTAGCCAGTGAAAATGGCGCCAGAATGCAGGCGATGGATTCAGCGACCAGCAATGCAGAAGAGATGATAGATAATTTATCATTGTTATATAACAGGGCACGACAGGGCTCTATTACTCAGGAATTAACTGAGATTATAGCCGGTGCCGAAGCAATCAGCTAGGAGGAGTGAGGGAATGGCAGAGAAAAATATAGGAAAACTCACCCAGATTGTTGGTGCGGTACTTGATATTAAATTTAGCACAGGAAAGCTTCCGGAAATTAATGAAGCTATTGAAATTACACAGAAGAATAATGATGTGCTTGTGGTAGAAGTATCACAACATTTGGGAGACGATACAGTAAGATGTATTGCCATGGGACCAACAGATGGATTGGTAAGAGGTATGGAGGCAGTAGCCACCGGTGCACCAATTACCGTTCCGGTAGGTGAAAATACCCTGGGAAGAATCTTTAATGTATTAGGAAAGCCAATCGATAATGGAGAAGAACCAAGGGATGTGGAATACTCTCCAATTCATAGAAAGGCTCCAGCATTTGAGGAGCAGTCAACAACAACAGAGATATTAGAGACAGGAATCAAGGTAGTAGACCTTTTATGCCCTTATCAGAAAGGTGGAAAGATTGGTCTGTTTGGTGGAGCTGGTGTAGGTAAAACCGTATTGATTCAGGAACTAATTCGTAATATTGCAACAGAGCACGGTGGTTACTCTGTATTTACCGGTGTAGGTGAAAGAACCCGTGAGGGAAATGACCTTTATTATGAAATGAAGGAATCGGGAGTTATCAACAAAACTACCATGGTGTTTGGTCAGATGAATGAACCACCAGGAGCCAGAATGAGAGTGGGACTGACAGGACTTACCATGGCAGAATATTTCCGTGATAAAGGTGGAAAGGACGTGTTGCTCTTTATTGACAATATCTTCCGTTTTACCCAGGCAGGTTCTGAGGTTTCTGCGCTGCTTGGACGTATGCCTTCTGCGGTAGGTTATCAGCCTACGTTACAGACAGAAATGGGTGCCCTGCAGGAACGTATCACATCTACAAAGAACGGATCTATTACATCCGTACAGGCGGTATACGTGCCAGCCGATGACTTAACTGACCCGGCACCGGCAACAACCTTTGCCCATTTGGACGCAACCACGGTATTATCCCGTTCTATTGTAGAGCTTGGTATTTATCCGGCAGTAGATCCATTGGAATCCACATCAAGAATTCTTGACCCAAGAATTGTAGGCGAAGAACATTACAAGGTTGCCCGTGGGGTTCAGGAAATTCTTCAAAGATACAAAGAGCTTCAGGATATTATTGCAATCTTAGGTATGGATGAACTTTCAGAAGATGATAAGCTGGTAGTATCCCGTGCCAGAAAGGTGCAAAGATTTTTATCCCAGCCATTCTTCGTTGCCGGACAGTTTACCGGATTGGAAGGACGCTATGTACCGGTTTCGGAAACTATTCAGGGATTTAAGGAAATTCTGGAAGGCAAATATGATGATATTCCAGAAAGCTGTTTCTTAAATGCAGGAAATATTGACGACGTACTTGCCCGTGTGAAGTAAGGGGTGATAGTATGGCAGACACAATGAAATTACAGGTGATTTGTCCTGACAGAATCTTCTACGAGGGAGAGGTTTCCATGGTGGAGCTTACCACTACAGAGGGAGAAATTGGTATCTATCCAAGACATATCCCCCTGACTTGTATTTTAGCACCGGGAGTCATGGCAATCACAGAAAATGCAGAGATGAAAATCGCTGCTGTGCATTCCGGATTTGTTCAAATTCTGCCAGAAAAGGTAACTGTTATGGCAGAAGTGGCAGAGTGGCCGGATGAAATCGATTTAGACAGAGCACAGGCAGCTAAGGAAAGAGCCCAAGAGCGTATGAAGCTTAAGGACAACAGTACTGATGTTGCCAGGGCAGAAACGGCTCTTCAGCGAGCTGTGGCAAGAATAAATACACTAAAATAAAAATGAATAAAAATCTCCTATCTGGAAAAACTTGTAACTAATGAAAAAATTAGTTGTTGGCAGCTACACAGATAGGAGGTTTTTTTGTGAAAAGACAGACAAAAATATATTATGTGGCAGTGGTGATTTTTTGGTTATGTATTGTGATGCTCTCTCTAAATCAAAGCAAAAAAGGTTATAGCAGTAGTGCAGTGGAGGCTTTTGCTCATGAAAGCATTTGCCTGGAACAGGAGGAATGTAAGATTACAGCCTATGGGGTGTATCGGGGAGAGGACTTATCAACAAAGGAACAACAAGAGTTGTTGATATCTTTGGGAAATAATTTTTCTGTTGTGGATAATTACACCATATTCAAAGAGGAAAATTCCCAGGGGAACGATGTAAGGTATGATTACCATGGAAAAGCCGGTGAGCTTACATTGTGCGTAAAAAACAGAATTGTGAATCAAAGAAAGGTTCAGTATATTACTACAGAGCTGACACAGAAAAATACCAAAGTAAGTGAGAAAATGGAGGAGTCCTTTGCATGTAAGAGGGCTTTGGAGAAGTGGTATAAAAGAAACTGTAGAAATTCCCAGGTTTTATTGACACAGACGGGAATTTATGGGGGAATTCTGACCATGACCCAAAAAGATTTGCTGGCTTTGGATTTCTTAGAATCATTAGGTGCCAGGTCAGTAATGGAACAGAGGGAAGAAATGTATGTAGTTTATGGATATACCAAAAAACTGTCAGATAAAATTAAGGTAAATGGTGAAAAGGTAAATGTTACTCTTGCAATTACAGAAGATAAGAAAAAAAACGTTACTAAAATTTATATGGCAACGCCAATTTTAAATGAGAGTTTTTAAGTAATACAGTAAAGAATTTTTGCATAGGTTTATAGTGAATATAGTAAACTCTAATGTCTAAAGGAGAGTTTCATGAATCGAAGAAGATGTAATGGCTTTTTGTGTGGACCGCAACCCTTTTATCAATTCTTCCCCCCAATGCCCTGTGGCATTTTTGGGTGTCCACCGCCACCTCCAGGCAGGTATCCACCTCCAGGGGGATTTCCCCCTAGGGGACCGGGAATGCCACCAAATAGGAATCCATATTGGCAAGGGGGAATGTATGCACAATCGCAAGGAGATGATAGCTATGGGTACTACCAAATGCCGATGCCAGGAACAGAAGAAGGATGGGAAGACGATAGCAAACAATGGCAGTGGATGCAGGAAATGTATCCCAAAATGGCAAGGCGTATTCAAAAGAAGGCAAAGGTTCTGTGTGAAAAGCTTGATTATGAAGGCAGTATTTTGTATGACGAATATCCGGATAAACTTATGTTGCAAAGATACAGCGATGGGATATTTGAGGAGATGCAAAAGGAACTTAAAGAGGAAAGGGAGAGCCAGGGTATGCTTGCGGAAACCGGAAATTGTGAAGCGTTTGACATGGTATTATATGAACTGGTGGAAATGATTTTATATTACGAAATATTAAAAATGCGTTTAGATATCTAGTATGTGGGGACGTTCCTTGTGTCACAAGGAGCGTCCCTTTTGTATACCGTTTGTATAAATCAACAAATTTTGGGCAAGGCTGATAGAGAGAAAATTTGTATTTAAAAAATTTTAGAAAGCATGGTGCAAAATATGAAGAAAAATAAACCGAAACATATTGGAATTATTCCGGATGGAAACAGACGCTGGGCCAGTGGACGGGGCATGGAAAAAAAGGATGGCTATGCTTATGGATTACAGCCGGGATTAAGACTGTTGCAGGCGGCAAAAGAGTTGGGAATTGATGAAGTGACTTACTATGGATTTACAGTGGATAACTGCAAAAGACCCGCAGAACAGTTTCAGGCATTTCAAAAGGCTTGTGTGGATGCAGTGGAATTATTGACAAAGGAAGGGGCAGATTTGCTTGTAATAGGTAATGTGAAATCAAAATGTTTTCCAGAAGAATTAATAAAATATACAACAAGAACTTCAGTAAATGGAGGGGGAATACGGGTAAACTTCCTGGTAAATTATGGGTGGCAATGGGATTTATCACATATTCAGGTGGATGGGAAACCCTATTCTTCAGATATTTCAAGAATTGATTTGATTATCCGTTGGGGAGGTATGCGAAGATTATCAGGATTTTTGCCTATGCAGTGTGTGTACTCAGATTTTTATGTTATTGACCACTACTGGCCGGATTATGAGGACAAGGATATCTCTGAGGCATTAAGTTGGTATGAAAAACAGGATGTAACTTTGGGGGGATGATTAAGAGAGGGATGCCTAAGAAGTAGTTGACATATTGAAAGGCTGTGTTATACTCTGAAAATTAGAGTGTCTGTTCAATAGGATGGAAGTGTAGGTATAGTTATGTTAAAAATTGCAGTGTGTGATGATGAAAAACAAGTGATAAAACAGCTTGCTTGTAAGGTAGAAGAAAGGCTGAACAAAAGTAAGCTGCCCTATGAACCTGTTGTGGGGTATACAGATGGGGAGTCTTTGCTGGAGGCAATGAAAGATGTAAATTATGATTTGATTTTGCTGGATATAGAAATGTCTGGACAAAGTGGATTAGAGGTTGCCAGGAAAATTCAAATAGACTATGAAGATACAAAAGTTATTTTTGTTACAAACAGGGAAGTTTTGGTATATTGTTCCTTTCAATATCACCCATTTTGGTATGTGCCTAAAAATATGCTGGATGTCATATTGCCGGATGCACTAGATGCTTTTTGTAAATCCGTAGCAAGTCGTTATCAGGTAGTACAGGTAGGGGAATTGAAAAAATGTGTTCATGATATTACCTATATGGAAAAGCAGGGACATTATCTGATTGTACACAATGCAGATGGAACAAGTGAAAGAGTGAGAGCTGCGATTTCCCAGATGGAGAAGTTATTGTTACCTTATTGTTTTATTCGCTGTCATATCGGATATCTGGTAAATCCGGAATACATTGAGGAGATTGAGAAAGAACATATTGGTCTGGAAAATGGGGGGTATATTCCCATAAGCAGGAGAAAATACCAGTACACCAAGGAAATGTATGCTATGTTTATTTAAGTGCAGGGGGAAAGAAGGCAGGTAGAAGAGAATGTATGAGATGTCAAAAGAAGAAAAACTGATGAATCTGGTAATGTTTCTATTTGATTCATTGATTCCCATTACCGGTTATGTGTTTGTGATGAGGCTTATGAATGGGACAAAGAGAGACAGCATTGTTTGGTTGTTGACAGTAGGGGCTTTATTAACTAGAGCTTTGGAGAAAAAACTTGGAAAGTATGCAAAATATATTTATATCTGTGTAATTCCCGTAGGGGGTGCGTTGTCTCTGGCATTTATAAATGCTCCCACCTATATGGCTATGACCCATTCGTATTTCGTTGTAACTGCCCTTAGTATTTTATATTTTGATTCCTCGGTGATTGCGGTAAATATTGGTGTAACGGTTGCTGTCAATGGACTTTTGGTATTTACCTTTCCAGAAGCATTTATGAAAATTCATGCACCGGCAATCTGGGGATTTATTTTATATCTTTATATCATGATTGCAATTGCGGGAGTGTGGATTGTGAGACAGCATAAAAAGCTGAATCAGGAAATAGAAGAGTACAGGATGTTGGAACAGCAAATTGAGGACCAGAAGTACTCTGTTATTCAAATGAAAGAGTATTATGAACAGATACATATTTTAAAACATGATATAAAACATTATTTTCAATGTGTGTACGGAATGTTAGAACAACGGGAAGAGGAAAAGGCTCAGTGGTACTTAAGAGAAGTGATGACCAATAAAATTGAGAATATAGCAAATACAGTTTACACAGAGAGTATTGTTTTAAACGCGGTCTTAAATACGAAAATTACAGCAATGAAGGAGCTTGGAATTCAGTGGTATTGTAATGTTGCCATTGATGTAAAGAAGATAAATGAGGTAGATGTGAGTGTAATCTTGGCTAATTTGCTAGATAATGCCATAGAAGCCTGCAAGAAAAATACCCAGGAGAGAATGATAAAAATTATGCTCAGAGAGCAGAAAAACATGATACATGTACAGGTGACAAATACCATTGAGCAGTCTGTATTAGAAGAAAATGCAGGGTTAAAAACCACAAAAAAGGATAAGAAAAAACATGGTTACGGTATCTTGAGTGTGAAAAAGCTTGCCCAGGAACATGATGGTCTGGTAAAGCATTATGAAGAGGGAAATGAGTTTGTCACCCAGGTGCTGTTAAAGAAAATACAAGGGTAATTTTATTGCCAACTGTGCCAAAAATCAACCAACTATGCTAAGGTGGTTGATTTTTTTTATGCCTATTTGCTAGAGTGTTCAAAGTAAATTGGATTACTGTACAGACGCAAGCTTGACACTTGTGGTGTCAAGCTATGCGCCAAGAATGATATTGCGGGTACGTAAGACAATGTGCATTGGCACTGAACAGATATGGAGGAAAGTCAATTGGCAGAAAGGCGCAAAAGACAATGATAAAAATTGGAATATGTGATTCTGAAAAACCGGATGGTACAAATATAGAAGATTTTTGCATGGAAGCAGCTTGGGATATGGGAATGGCAGTGGAACTGGAAATTTGGAATAGTGGAAACGAATTGAGAAATTATCTGTCAGAGGGAAAACATGTGGATATCTTGTTTTTGGAGGTTGAGTTAAAAGACCAAAAGGGAACAGAATTAGGAAAATATATCAGGAGGGAGTTGGGGGATTATAATACGGAAATTTGTTATATGTCCTATGAGAAAGCATATGCTATGGAACTGTTTGATACACAGCCGTTAGATTTTTTGATAAAGCCCTTGGGGAAGGGGGCGTTTTATAAGGCAGTGGAGGCTTATCTCAGGAAAAAGGGAATGCAGGAAGAACAGTTTTCATTTAAACAAAGGCATAAACATTGCAAGATAAACTTTAGAGATATTTTGTATTTTCGCAGTGTGGGCAGACAAGTGCTTATCAAAACATTTGTAGTAGTATGGGGACGTTCCTTTTGTCACAAGGAGCGTCCCTGTGTCACGCAAAATTTACGCAAAATTCACAAAAATAATTATTTACTTTAGGGGTTCAATCGTTTATAATTGCAGTGTATTTGCTTGTATGGAATTTACTTTTCTAACGTATATACATATTAGCATATTTAAAAATTCATCATATGGTCATATGAAATTTTCAAAATACAACAGGAAATAAATTTTAGGAGGTTACCATTGGCAAGAAAATCACGTATAAAATCTAGTAGAGAAATTTACCATGTTGTTGTTAGGGGGGCGGACAGACAACTGATGTTTGAAGAAGCAAGAGATTACCAAAGATATTTGGATATATTAGAATACTACAAAGAAAAATGTCAATTCAAGTTATTTGCCTATTGTCTAATGTCAAATCATGTGCATCTTTTAATTCAAACTCCCAATACTGCGATAGATAAAGTTTTTCGTCATATTAATACCAGTTATTCCGTCTGGTTTAATATGAAATATCAGCGAACTGGTGCTTTACAGCAAGGACGGTACTATAGCGAACCAATTAACGATGATAGGTATCTAATAACAGCGTTAAGATATATTCATTTAAACCCTTGCAAAGCAGGTCTTGAACCGTCGCCAGGGGTTTCATATCTGTGGAATAGTTATAATGACTATCAACAAGGATGTTCTCAATATGTAGATATTGATGAGATATTAGAAAAAGTTGGTGGAGTTAACGCTTTTAAGGAAATTCATTTAAACAGTGGCATGTATGATTCGGAAGATTGTATAGATGTCCACGATATGCAAAAGAGATTACCTGACGATGTTGCCAGACAAATTATAAAGGACGTTTGTGGTAGTAACGCAGTTGTGGATTTTCAAAAATTATCTATTATGAACAGAAATAAATACTTGTTGCTTTTACATCAAAAGGGACTATCCATACGGCAATTGAATAGGTTAACAGGCATATCAAAAGGCATTATAGACAGGGTTGTGACAGGGGGACACTCCTTGTGACAAAAGAAACGTCCCCAAAAGATATTGCATTTCTTTTATCCAAAGGATAAAATGTAGATTATGTAGTTGATAATAGATAAATAGACAAATAGATAGATATAGGAAAGGCAAATAATAAAACCAATGGAAATAAATGAAATCTTAAAGGAAGCATTTACAAAAGAGCTGGGTATGATGGTGATCAGCAATGCCAGGAAATCGGAGGAAGCACTGGGGGAGAAGATTAAAATTCGCCCCGTGTTGTTAAAGGATGAAGTGAAATTCCAGGTGACATTTTATCGAAGTCCCAAGGTAATACATAAAAATTACGAAGCGGAGGAAGTGACAGAACTTGTGCTTAAGTGGCTGAATGAAAATTATAAGCAGATGCAGGCGGAGTACAAGGATAAAAAAGTAACAGTCCTGGTAAGCAAAAAAGGCAAGATGGCAATTAAGGTAAAACAAAACCCAAATAAACGCCCTGTACTTTTGACACATAACCGAAAGAAAAAATATATTTTAGAAGAGGGAAGGGCAGTCCCATTTTTGGTAGATCTGGGTGTTATGACAAGGGAGGGAAAGGTTGTAAATTCCCGATATGATAAATTTAAGCAGATTAACCGATATTTGGAATTTGTAGAAGACATTTTGGATAAGCTACCAAAGGACAGAGAGATTACCATTGTTGACTTTGGATGCGGAAAGTCTTATCTTACCTTTGCCTTGTACTATTTTTTAAGGGAACTGAAGGGATACCAGGTAAAAATTGTAGGGCTGGATTTAAAGGAAGATGTGATTGCCCATTGCAATGAGCTTAGCAAAAAATATGGTTATGGTGAAAAATTAAGATTTTATGTGGGTGATATTGCAGGCTATCAGGATTTGGAACAGGTAGATATGGTAGTGACCCTCCATGCCTGTGACACTGCCACGGATTACGCTTTGGCAAAGGCAGTGAACTGGGGGGCAAAGGTGATTTTATCGGTACCCTGCTGTCAGCATGAGGTGAATCGGCAGATACGAAATGATATGTTGGAGCCTGTGTTAAGGTATGGGCTCATAAAAGAAAGGATGTCTGCCTTGCTCACAGATGCCATTCGGGGAGAAATCTTGGAAGAACAAGGCTATGAAGTGCAGATTCTTGAATTTATTGATATGGAACATACTCCAAAGAATATTTTAATTCGTGCAGTACAAAAAGGGGAAAAACAGAAAAATCCTAGGCTTGAAGTGCTGATGAAGGAATTAAACATTTGTCCAACTTTGGCAAACCTTTTATAAAATAGGAGATTATGGCAATGAAAAGACATTTAATTAAGGGAGCTATCCTGGCTATTGTCTTTGTGGTCAGCGTGATAGTAATCAGCGAATTGACCAACAAAGGAAATACAGATATGACGGCAGAGATGGCAAACGCTACCTATCCGGTTGTGACGACAATGGTGGGAGATATGGAGGTGAATACTCTTCACGGATACACGGATGAGATGGAAGCAAAATATATGAGGGATACCATCACTCCTTTGCAGGAGGATAGGAAACTGACTATCCACGTGAAAGGGGGAAACGTTAAAATAAACAAGATTGGGTATGAGGTGAGAAGCTTAGATACCACCCGGCTGGTAGAGGATAATGAGGTGGCAAATCTTATACTCAACAAAGATGACATTCAGGCTCAAATCCCTATTAAGGATTTAATTGACCAAGACACAGAGTATATATTAACCATTGTACTGAAGGGGGAAAAGGGGAAAGAGATTCGCTATTACACAAGAATTATTTTGACGGAGAATGTGCATCTGACAGAGCAGATTAATTTCACAAAAGATTTGCAGAATAAAATTTATAACCGTGATAAAACTTATTCAGAAGACATTGTAAAATATTTAGAGAGCAATGCCAGTGGAGATAATTCATCCTATCATAAGGTGGATATTCATTCTAGTTTAGACCAGGTGACCTGGGGGGATTTAAGGGTGAAAATGGAGTCTGAATGTATTCCGCAAATAAAAGAGTTTTCAGATTCCGTGGCTACTCTCTTTTATGATTATATGGTGTCTATTACCGGAGATGATGGACAGAAGGAATATCTAAATGTAGAAGAGTACTATTATGTGCGCTACACAGCAAATAGAATGTATTTGTTGGATTACCAACGTTTTTCCAATGAAATATTTACTCCTGCAGGAAGGTGTTATGATGCGCAGGACATTGTACTGGGAATTACAGGAGAGGATGTGGAATTAAAAGAAAACCTGGATGGAACTATTGTAAGCTTCATTCAGGAAAATACCCTTTGGCAGTATAATAATAATTCGGACCGTATTGTGAAAGTATTTGGCTTTTTTAATAACGATATGCAGGATTTGAGGGATAATTATGACCAGCATAAAATAAAAATCATCAGCATGGATGACAGCGGTAATATGCAGTTTATGGTATATGGTTATATGAACAGGGGGATACATGAAGGAGAATGTGGCGTTGCCATGTACTATTACGACAGCGTAATTAACTGTATTGAGGAGGAGGTATTCCTTCCTTATACCAAGCCTTATCAGATGTTGAAAGAAGACGTGAAACATTTAAGTTATGTAAATGGAAACAGTGAAATGTATATTTTCTTGCAGGATACTGTTTATAAAATTGATTTGTTGGAACATACTTATGAAAAGGTGGTTTCGGGTCTGAGTGACGGGACATATACCATATCTGGGGATAATAGTATGTTGGCATGGCAGAAAGAATTAAGTGAGAATAATTCTAAGACTATACATGTCCTTTCTCTGGCAGATGGAACCAGCTATGATGTGAAAGCAGAAGCTTATGACTACGTAAAACCCCTTGGATTTATGGATAAGGATTTTATTTATGGTATGGCAAAGGAGTCAGATATAAAGGCAGGGGCTGTGGAGCAGTTTCCTATGTATGCTGTGAATATATGCAATGAAAAGGGCGTTGAAATCAAATACCAAAAAGAGGGAATTTATATTTTGGAGACTACTTTGAAAGAAAATGTAATTCAGCTTACCAGGGTGAAAAAAGGAGAAGCTGGAAATTATGTAGAAGTGGAAAACGATAGTATTATGAATAACAGCCCTACAGAGACTTCTAAGGTATCTATCATGACTAAGGTTTTCAAAGAAAACAGAAAAGGAGAAGTCTGTATACGGTTAGGTTTTACAGTGGATGAGGCAAAGCCGAAGCTACTCACTCCAAGACAGGTAATCTTTCAAGAAAGTAGAACTGTGGATTTAAGGGACACTTTCACAGAGACCGACAGGGAGTATTATTTTGTTTATGCCCGATATGGTTTGATGGGAGTTTACACAGATGTATCCCAGGCAATTTCCAAGGCCAAAGATTGTTCTGGAGTAGTATTAAATAAAGAACAAAATTATATTTGGGAAAAAACAAAGAGAAAAGTTAGAAACACCATAGCAGTGGGAGGAACGGAAAATAAGTCAGGTGACAGCAGCTTAAGTATTTGTCTTACAGAGTTATTAAAAGCTGGCGGATATACATTAGATGCAAAGCCTATGTTAGAACAGGGAGAATCTTCTCTTTCTATTTTAGAAAAGTATGTAGAGGGTGATGTATTAGATTTATCTGGATTGTCAGTGGATAGTGTATTATATTATGTTAGCAGAGGATATCCTGTTATGGCGATTCTGGGAGACAATCAGGGAGTACTGATTGTGGGATATGATGAATTTAATGTAATCATTATGGATCCTGCCAATGGAGGGGTGCCATATAAAAAGGGACTAAATGACAGTAAAGAATATTTTGATAAATATGGAAATAAATTTCTTAGTTTTGTGGAATCGTAGATTTTATGATTTTAATAGGAGGATTAAAAATGGATGCAAGAATTGAGACATTAGCAAAGAATTTGGTGAATTATTCCTGTAAGGTAAAGAAAGGAGAAAAGGTTTATATTAATTATATTGGAAAAGATACGGAAGACCTTGCAAAGGCTATTGTAAGAGAAGTCTATAAAGCAAAGGGAAAACCATTTGTGCATTATATCAGCAATGAAGTATTGCGTGAGGTTTTGATGAATTGTGATGAGGAACAGCTTAAGATTATGGCAGAAGTGGATGCCAAGGAAATGAGTCAGATGGATTGTTATATTGGAGTTCGTGGCGCAGATAATGTATCTGAGCTTTCTGATGTGCCACAGGATAAGATGAAGCTGTATGAAAAATTCTATCAGACTCCGGTACACCATGAGATTCGTGTGCCCAAGACACGCTGGGTGGTGCTTCGCTATCCAAACGCAGCCATGGCACAGCTTGCCTGCACCAGTACAGCAGCTTTTGAAGATTTTTATTATCAGGTATGTAATCTGGACTATTCCAAGATGAATGAAGCCATGAAATCTTTGGTAGATTTGATGAATCGTACGGATAAGGTTCGTCTGGTGGGACCGGGAACAGACCTTAGCTTTTCTATTAAAGGTATTCCAGCCATTGCCTGTGCGGGAGAATTAAATATTCCAGATGGGGAAGTATTTACAGCACCGGTGAAGAATTCTGTCAATGGAACCATTCAATATAATGCGCCTTCCCTTTATCAGGGAACAACTTTTGAGAATGTAAAACTGACCTTTAAAGATGGAAAAATTGTGGAAGCTACAGCTAATAATACAGAGCGTCTGAATCAGATTTTTGACACAGATGAAGGAGCCCGTTATGTGGGAGAGTTTGCTATCGGAGTAAACCCGTATGTGTTATCCCCAATGAAGGATATTTTATTTGATGAAAAAATCTGTGGCTCCATTCACTTTACACCGGGGAATTGTTACGATGAGGCACCCAATGGAAATCAGTCTGCCATTCACTGGGATTTGGTGTGGATTCAGAGATCAGAGTACGGCGGTGGAGAAATCTATTTCGATGATGTGCTAATTCGCAAGGATGGAATTTTTGTGATTCCGGAACTGGAATGCTTAAATCCTGAAAACCTGAAATAAAAGGGAGCGTTGGCATGGATGATGTAAAAGAGAAGCAGTCTCTGGTAGACTCCAACCGAATATTGTACACGCCCTCGGGGTTTGCCAGAAATTCTCTTTTATATCTACAGGAGACCGGAAAGCTGACAGCACTGCAAGGGCATACTTCCAAACGTTCGGATTTGAAGTCTTACCTCTGCTTTGTGGTTTTGAAAGGCAGCGGTAAGTTGGTTTATGAGCAGGATACCTATGAATTAAAAATGGGAGACTGTGTGTGGGTGGACTGTCAGAGGGACTATAGTCACAGTACTAATGGGAAGGATTTGTGGTCATTGCAGTGGGTGCATTTTTATGGAGAGATGATGCCGCAGATTTACGAAAAATACAGGGAACGTGGAGGAAATGTGGTATTCCATCCAAAGGAAGGGAAGGCGTTTCTGGCAGTATTAGAGGAGCTTCATGTATTGGCGGATTCCTCTGACTATATCCGGGATATGCGGATTAATCAGAAGTTAAGTGAGCTGTTAACTCTTCTGATGGCAGAATCCTGGCATCCGGAGAGAAGGGAAACCAAGGGAAAACATGCCAGTCTGAAAGATATCAAAGCATATTTAGATGAAAATTACTGTGAAAAAATCACTCTAGACCAGCTTGCAGGGAAGTATTTTATCAATAAATATTACCTGACCAGGATCTTTAAGGAGACTTATGGAATTACTATAAATCATTATATACTAACAAAAAAAATATCTTATGCCAAGCGTCTCTTGCGATTCAGCAAAAAGAGTATGGAGGAAATTGGAGAGGAAGCAGGTTTTAGTGATGCCCAGTATTTTTGCCGGATGTTTAAAAAGATTGAAGGGATGACACCTGGGGAGTATCGAAAGAGCTGGTAAAACCCAATGGGAAAAAGAAAATATAATAAAAAGAAGGAGGTTTTATACCACTCGGTATAGACCTCCTTCTTGTCTTAGGCTATTCTTACTGCACTTTTGAAACGGTCATGACCTTCTTTGTTTGGAATAAAAGCCTGTTTTGTCTCTAGATCAAAAGACAGATATCCCAGATGTACCAACAGGGTGATCACGTCATCAGAGCTGTGAATATCAGTGAGGGAATTGGTGAAGGTATCCGTTTTAATTATAAAAGTAAATATAGTCCAATAAAAAGTCAACATTTTTACTAATCTTGTGGGTAAACTTATGATAAGCTTGAAAACATCATGACAAAGGGACACTCCTTGTGACAAAAGGAACGTCCCCGAAAGGAGATTATCAGATTTCTATGGAAAATAAGATCCAATATGAATGATTAAATTCCTGGCAATCCGCAAAAAAGTATCCATTATGTTTTAAAATACACTGATGAAGATAGTAAAGCCCCAGCCCTTTGTTTTTGGAATTTGTGTTTTTATTCTGCTTTGTAGAGAACCCTTTTTGCCAGAACATTCTCATGTCGGTTGTAGAATAATAATGGTCCACAGGATTTCTGATTTCAAAGTTGGTTTTTCCCTCATAGGAAGAAAGGGAGGCATAAAGTGTATCTTCTGGCTGGCTGGCTTCGATAGCGTTTTGTACTAAGATGGTAACTAAATCCGTAAGCTCAGCTTCGTTGAGAGAACTTTTTAATCGGGTGCTTCGTATGTCAAAGCTTATTTTAATATTTTGTGCATCTGCTTTTAAATATTGCGAATACAATGAAGCTGCTAAAAGAGGCATATTTATTTGTAACAACGGATAGATATGAGAAATATTGTTAGGGGTTTGGGTATTATCCTTTAACGCTTTCCTAAGAGAATCGTAGTCAGTGCAAAATAAGTCCAGATTCTGTAGTGCCTGTAAACGATTGGTATATTCATGCTGTTGTGAACGGATTTCTGCAATGAGAGATTCATATATAGGAAGATTTTTCTTGTAAGAATCCAATTCCTTGGATTGAATCACATTCAGCTTATCATAATAAAACAATGAAGTATTAACGGCAAAAAGAAAAAGAATTACATAAACTACATATAAAGCCGTATTATACGCAAGGGCCGGCTTTAGTTTCCAGGCAAAAGCTATGCAGGAAATAATGCAAAAGGTATTTAAAAACACAAAACGAATCGGAAATGGAGTATCAATCAGTTTTACATAACATTTTTTTAAAGGCGTATATCTCAATAGAATGAATGCAAATAATAAGGTGAGAAAATTTCCAAGTAATCCACTATAATTTCTCAATATATAAGAAGAAAAAACAGTAAAACAACCTCCTACAATAAGCTCTACAGAGACAAGAAGGGAGGTACAGAGACAATAAAGTAACAGTCCATGATAAAAATTTTCGTGTTTGGTAACAATGCAGTAAGAAAAATAAAAGATTTGCCCCAAAATCCATAATAATAATAAGGATGCACCTTCCGGTATTGAGGTCATGACAAGTATATTCAGAAGAAGAAATATAAAGTCAGTTAACTGAGGTGAAAAAGATTTTTCCAGCAGTTTTTTTTGTACTACATAAAAGCACAGAAATTCTGAGAGTGGAACAAGGTAAGTTATCATGTGTAAAACTCCTTATAGTAGCTTGTATATCAAAGATTCGTATTTTCGACTGACAGGAATAGAATTTTGACCAACACCAATAATGTGGGTTTTCTTATCGTAAGTTGTGATATGTT
This sequence comes from Lachnospiraceae bacterium, assembly GCA_045119215.1. Classification (GTDB taxonomy): domain Bacteria; phylum Bacillota; class Clostridia; order Lachnospirales; family Lachnospiraceae; genus RUG11237. The sequence goes on from JBGVDD010000202.1 coordinate 18,391, forward strand.
TGGTATTGATAATATATTTCCTGTGACACTGAAAAAAGTCTTCTGTAAGTATATCACTTATGTTATCAAAAGTAAATTGTCGTGTAAGGATAGAGGATCTGGTGGTTGTTATGACAACAGAGCGATGCTTTGCCTCTATAGAGCAAATGTCTTGTAAAAATACATTGTGCCATACCCGGTCGGTATCTATGATGCGTATAGCATTTTTTAAATAGCCAGTCAGTAGCATTTGTTTTATCTGAAAGAGAATATCAGAAAAAGTATATGGCTTTGTAATATAGTTATAACAGTGAAATTCAGAAAGTGCGTACATTCCGGAATCTGTAATGGACGTCAGAAAAAGAATTGGAGTGGTAAAATAGCAGTGTTTTTTTCGAATATGCTCTGCAAGCAGAAAGCCACTGCGGTCTCCTGGGGAAGAAGTAAGCTGTATATCTAATAAAAACAGAGTAAATTTAGTGGAAGAATTCAAAAGAAGATCCAGTGCTGATTCGTAGGATGTGGCTGATTCGATGGTCCAGTCTGGATACTCCTTGGAAAGAAGTGCTGTCAGTGTATCACACTGAATACAATCATCCTCTACAATTAATAAATGCTGCATAATTTCTCCTTTCATGAATAGTCTTCAAAAATAGTAACCATTCAGAACCATTGAACAGTTATTATAAATCTAAATATAAGTATAACAAGTTAAGGGTGGATATGCAAACAAAGCATATTACCATTCGAGGCTTTTTTCTACACCATTCGAGGCTTTTTATAAAAAAACTATTGAAATATATGGGACGGATAAGTATAAAGAGAGTGTCAGGAGGAGATGGCATGATATTTCAAAAAGTAGATGAAGTGTTTTATCTGTGGGCACAAAAAGCTACCGATATATTGTATCAGGGAGAGTCAGGGGAAAGAAAAGAAAAAATTATGTATGCAGTAAGCTATGTGTTAATGGAAATAGTAAAAATTGTCACACTGCTTACTTTCTTTTGGGCATCTAATCGTCTAAAAAATTTTCTTATTTGTATGATTACTTTGGTTTCATTGAGGAGATATATGGGGGGATTTCATAGAAAAACAATTCTCGGATGCGAGATGCAGGCTGTCATAAATTTTCTGATTATTATACATATGGGAGAAAATATAAATATATTACAATGGAAATATGTGGTGTATATAGTAAGTGTCCTTTTGATATGGAGAATCATACCTATAATGTCTGAGGATAGATGTATATACAGAAAAGAGAAACAAATGGAATTTAAATGTAAGGCTGTTATTGTATTGATGCTTCAAAGTGTTTTAATACAATATTTGCCTATACAATATGCAAATTTTATTTTGTGGACAATACTATTTCAAGATATGGAAGATATATTTAAGTGGGTATCCCAGGAAAGGAGTAAGCATGAAAAAAGACTTAAAAGCTAGCATTGCAGAAAAAATGGAAGAATTAGCAACAAAGATTCCAAGGCAGTCTAATTGTGCATGGCTATGGGGCGAAGTGAAGTTGCCAGAGTGTCTGAGAAAAGAAATTGAAGACGAAAAAATGCAAGATGAAAAATAGCATGAAAAAAAGTAGAAAAAGCAAAGGAGTAATAATTAGTTATGAAGAAGAACATTTTGAAAAAATATTTGCAGGTACCTTAGCCTGCATTTGTATGATGGAGATAGCCGTACCTCAAACGTTGATAACCAAAGCAGAAAATGTTGGTACAGTAAAGTTTAATATTACTGTGGGCAAGAAAACTAGTCCAGATCCCCTATCGAAAAGAAGTGCGAAAAGAGACAATGAACAGAATGCATATGTAACTGCCACAGCATTTGATGATATTGGAACAATTTCCTGTGTCTCTATAAGAAAGAGCGGAGGAATCCAATCTTCCACCGTCACAGTAAAGAGCAGTGAAATTAACAAGAAAAAAAAGATGGTATATCAGGGAACTGCAAAGAAAGATGAAGTATACTATAAAAACACAGCAGTTATGACTGCTCCTAACTGTTGTTGAGAAAGGAAAATATTATGAAGAAAAACATTGTTGCAGTTATGGGACTTATGATAATGTTATCTGCCTGTGGAACAGATCAGGAGGTAGCAACAAATCAGGGTACTCACAGCCAGCAGGACCAGAATGTTTCGCAGGGAGTATCGTATAATATTCCAGAACAATGTCAGGAAACAGTTGGATGCGTGGAGTTGGCGTACCATGTGGAATTTCCACAGAATCTTAAGGATGCTCCATTATACCAATGTACAGCCACACAGGTAAATTGTGAAACAGAAAAATTGAAATCCGTATTCGGTGAAGATGTTCAATTAAATCAAGAAACAGAAGATGAAACAAAGCCAATTCTCAGAGCAGATGCTAGTGAAGTGCATTTCTTTACTCCTCTGGCATCAAGTATTGGAAATTCACTGGACACAGATGCAGAGGAGGGAAATCTGGAAAGATACAAAAAAAATGAAAACCTAGACTTTATGCCTTATAAGGAAGCATATGAAAATATATGCAGTTCAATAAAAAAGATGGGAGTAGACATGGATGACACAGAATATATCTGTTATGCGTTGGATTGTGATACTCTCACAAATGAGGAAGTTTTACCGGTGGATATGGACGGAAATGTGTGTACAGATGAAGAACATGGGGCATACAGCAAGGAGGAAGAATGTTATTATTTTGCCATATGGCAGAAGCAACAGGGAATACAGGAGTATCATCCCTATGGAGGTGTTTTTGGATGTATTGCAGCGGAAAATGCACCAATTCAGGTTTTTTACTCAAAAAATGGGATAGAACAACTGGTGATGGAAAAGGCATTTACATTTGAACAGCAAGAAGACAATATTGTATTAAAAGACTTATCAGAGATTAATCAGGTAATTACAGATGAGTTTAATGATATTCTTGCAGAAGAAACATACAGGGTAGTAGAAGGAAAATTTGTTTGGAAAACGGCGTCCTTTGGCAAAGAAATGCAACCGGCATGGTATTTTAGAATCGAATATACAACAAAGAAAGGGGAGTCTTATACAACATATCGGTTGGTAAATGCAGAAACAGGAAAATTAATTAACATGGAAGGTGTGTATTGATGGAGTCGTGTTTTTCTTATCTGAAGGCAGATATAAAAAGATGTATCCATGGAAAAGAATTTTGGGTTGGAAACCTGTGTTGTTTTTTGATTTTATATTTTTCCGGACTAAGTTATATAAAATATGAAGTCTCCGTATGGAGTCTCCTAAATATAGTAACAGCAACTATGCCATTCCTATTATTATTGTCCTTTGCCAGCATGACATATAGTGATTGTTTTTGCGCAGATGTAGAAAATAAATATGTACAGCAGATGTTAATACGGGGAAAACTATGGTCCTATGTATTGGCAAAAACAATCGTGATACAAATAAGTACCATGCTGACAGTTTTCATAAGTACAGTGGCATACATATTTTATTTAAGAGTGAAATTACCATGGTTTTATGAGGGAGAAAAGGAAGAACTGGGATTACATAGGTATACATCAATGGCGGATATGCCCTTTTTATACGTAATTGCTGAAATACTCAAGTTTGCTGTATTGGCAGGAATTCTTGGGATTTTGGCGGCATATATTTCACTTTATATTCGAAACAGACTACTTCTACTGACCGTGCCTCTTATGGTTTATTATTTTGCTATGTATTATACAGGTGGCTTAAAAGGAGATTTTGTGATATTTCGTATGGAATTGGTTTATATCCCATTTTGCGGAGATTTAATCTGGGAGTATGCATATCAGTCCTACCTTTGGGCAATGGCAATTGCAGCTATACTAGCAGTTGTTTTAAATATAGCAATAATTAAAAAAATAAGAAAGGATTTGGGAGAGAGATAACCATGACTACTTTAAAATATGGATGGAAATTGTTTGTAGAACAGTGTTGCAGCAAAAAGTGCGGGGTTGTAGTAATACTTTTATATTTTGTAAACCACTTATTTTTGTCAGGAATCAAAGATTTTTGTTGTGCAGTAAACTGCAATATCACTCCTTATTTGTTCCCTTTTTTAATAAGTTATGTGTACTATCAATTAATATATACAATGATTGTTTTGTATTATTTTTCAAATGTGCCTTTCCAGGGATACAGTCAGATGTATCAGTTAATACGGTTAGGAAACACCCGTTGGGCCCTGGGACATATATTCTACATTATATTTAGTTCAATTTTTTTGGTACTCATAACGATTGGAGAAGGAATCATTATTATGCTGCCTAGAGTAGAAGTGAGTGCGGACTGGGGAAAAGTGCTTCATACACTTGCAGTAAGTAATGTTGTGGACAGTTATGGTTTATATGCAATTCCATATGACAATATTTTTATGAATCATTACAATGCGATTTTGGGAATGGAAATTGCATTTGTCATGAGTGTTAGTGTTACTGCCTTTCTGGGAACATTACTGTTTTTGACTAGCTTGTACTGGGGAAGAATTGTAGCTTTGTTTATAGCATCCATAGAAATTGCTCTGCCAATTGTCAGCCTCAATCTTGAATACCGAATCATGTATAAAGTGAATTTATTTGCTCCGGTGTCATGGATGAATTTAGTGGACTATGAAAGAGAAAGAATGGGGTTTAGGATAATGCCAAACATGAATTACACTTTTTTTATGTTGTTTGCTGTTATATTGTGCTTTGTGGGATTAATTATATATAAGACAAAACGGATAGAATTTCATTTTATGAAAGAGGAGTAGATATGGAAGTAATAAAAGTGATAAATGCCAGTAAAAATTTCAAAGACCAAAAGGTATTAAACAATGTATCTTTAACCTGCGAATCTGGAAAAATATATGGAATTGTGGGGAGAAATGGTTCTGGAAAAACGGTTTTGTTTAAATGCATCTGTGGATTTTTAAAGCTGGATGAGGGGGAAATATATATCAAGGACAAAAAGATGAAGACAGATATACAGATGCTGACGGATGCAGGAATTATCATAGAAGAACCGGCTTTTTTAAGAAAATGCAGTGGATACAAAAATTTAGAATTTCTTTATATGATAAGAAATAAGGTAGACAAGACTCGATTGTGTGAGGTAATGAAAAAAGTAGGGTTAGATCCTTATTCCAGAAAACATGTGGCAAAGTATTCTCTGGGAATGCGGCAGAGGTTGGCCATAGCCCAGGCAATCATGGAAGACCGGGAAATACTGATTTTAGATGAGCCCATGAATGGCCTGGATAATCAGGGAGTAAAAGAAATGCGTCAGATTTTTCTGGAACTTAAAAACAAGGGAAAGACCATCCTGTTAGCCAGTCATAACAGAGAGGATATAGAGATTCTTTGTGATGAAGTGTATGAAATGGATGGTGGGGTTATAACAAGAGAAAATTGATTCTATGAAACTGTCGTAGAAAGGCAGATATTCTAGATGTTTTTTCTAATCTTTTAGGTAAACTTATGATACATTCCCAAATATAGTATAGATATTCATGACAATGGGACAATCTTTGTGATATTTCAAAAAGTACTACTTTGGTTTCATTGGAAAGCAACTATAATGATACAAAATGCAAATTCTGCAAAAATTTGACCGATTCTGCAAAATATATTGAGAAAAAAAAGAAATTTGGTATATTAGGCAGTGTCAGGAGGTGAAAAGTTTGAAACAAATAAGTAGTGGACAGCCAAGGAATAAAGGGCATAGCAAATAAACCATCTTATGAGGTGGTTTTGAAAAGTAAATATAGACACAACACCTAATCAGGTAACAGAAATAGCATCATCTTTGATGATATA
>JBGVDD010000203.1:0-8725 GCA_045119215.1 Lachnospiraceae bacterium
AAGGGAAGATATGCAATACGTCTAATGATTGATCTGGCAGAACATAAGTCTGGTGAGTATATTCCATTGATGGATGTAGCTAAAAGACAGGGAATTTCAGAAAAGTATTTGGAATCCATTGTGGCCATGTTGAGTAAATCAGGTTATTTAAGGTCTTTGAGAGGAAAAGGTGGTGGGTATTGTCTCACGAAGGAACCAAAGGCCTACACAATTGGTTCCATTTTAAGAACTGTGGAGGGATCTTTTGCGCCAGTTCCATGTTTAGAATGTGAACCAAATACTTGTGAAAAAATAGCATCCTGTAAGACCATTCAGATGTGGATGGGTTTTCAGAAAATGGCAGATGAGTATTTTGATGGAATTACCATTCAGGATTTGATAGATAATGCCCCAGATATTGACAACTATGTGATTTAACTAGTTGCATTTTTTTTAGACAATAAACCTAGTAAACAAGTAGGAAATAAACGAAAAGGAAGTGATAATATGAAACAAGTTTTATGCTTTGGAGACTCCAACACTTGGGGATACAATCCTGTGACACATGGACGCTATCCCTGGGGAATTCGGTGGACAAGTATTTTACAGGAAAAACTTAACACGGAAAAGGTACATATCATAGAGGAAGGATTATGCGGAAGAACCACTGTTTTTGATGATAACTTACGGGAAGGGAGAAATGGAAGAAAAGCATTGCCCTATTTATTGGAAAGTCATGCACCATTGGATGTGGTGGTATTGATGTTAGGAACCAATGATTGTAAGATACAATATCATACGGATGCAAAGAGAATTGCAAAAGGGGTAGAAAAGCTCATTGAACTGATTCAAAGTATCCAGCCTCAGGCAAAAATCTTGTTGTTGTCACCCATCCATTTAGGAGATCAGGTATACAGGGAAGAATTTGATCCGGAATTTGACAGGGAAGGGATTCAGGTTTCATATGAATTAAAGGGGGAATATGAGAAGCTGGCACAAAAATATCAGTTAGATTTTCTGGCGGCATCAGACATTGCAACTTTCAGTCCGGCAGACCAGGAGCACATGGACGAAGCAAACCATGCTCTCCTGGCAGAAGAAATTTACCAGAAAATAAAAGCATATGTAGTGGAATAAAAAGTTTCTGGATGTTCTACCAAAACAGTGAATCTTGTAATAGTTCAAGCAGGTCTGCGCATTTACTGCGCTGACCGTGCAAAAATGTGCATTGAACAAAAATCGGGCAATTTTGCATGCGTCAGCATTGCCCGATTTCGTAAAAGTTTAGCCATAGGCTAAACTTTTACGAATCTTTGTGAAAAATGATTAAATAAGTTGAAAAATGAAGAAAAATGATGTAAAATATTGACAAAACATTATCTGTTCAATAGTTTTGGGCAGATACCAAGAATCACTTAAAATATGTGGGAGGTAGAACTATGAAGACATGGAGATGTACAGTATGTGGGTATATTTACGAAGGAGAAACATTGCCGGATGATTTCACTTGTCCGGTCTGTAAACAGCCGGCAGAAAAGTTTACGCCAGTGGAGGTAGAGAAAGAAAAAAAACAAGAGAAAAAGCCAGAAAAGAACCAGGAGGAAAATACTCTTGACCTTGCGTATCCAAGGGAGACACAAAATCCCACCGCAAACTATCGTTACATGAAAGAAATTCATGAAATGGCAGTAACTGGTAAGTCCATCATACAGGCAATGGGGACACAGATGGCTATGCCAAATTGGGATGATATTCTGATTTTAGGGGCGCAGTTGAATCCGGCACCTTTGGATGAACATGCACCTGTTTCCACAACAACGGTAATTGGTAAAAATGCAAAAAGACCTATGATACTTAGCACACCGGTGTACATATCACATATGTCCTTTGGCGCTTTGTCAAAAGAGACAAAAGTTGCACTTTCCAAAGGCAGCGCATTAGCACACACAGCTATGTGTAGTGGTGAAGGAGGAATTTTACCAGAGGAAAAAGAGGCAGCTTACCGATATATTTTTGAGTATGTTCCCAATTTGTACAGTGTATCAGATGAAAATTTAAAAACTTCCCATGCCATTGAGATAAAAATCGGTCAGGGAACCAAGCCGGGTATGGGGGGACACCTTCCGGGAAGCAAGGTGACACCGGAGATTGCAAAGATTAGAAATAAACCATTGGGTGAGGATGTCATCAGCCCTTCTAAATTTCCAAATATCAATACCAAAGAGGATTTAAGAGATTTGGTGACAGAACTTCGGGAGAGAAGTGACGGAAGACCTATTGGTATTAAGATTGCGGCTGGAAGAATCGAGAGAGATTTGGAATGGTGTGTCTTTGCAGAAGCTGATTTCGTCACTATCGATGGACGTGGAGGAGCAACAGGCGCTTCCCCTGCCATTATTCGTGATTCTACCAGTGTACCTACTATTTATGCGTTACACAGAGCAAGAAAGTATTTAGACTCTGTAAAATCAGATATGGAGCTTGTGATTACCGGGGGATTGAGAGTTTCTTCTGATTTTGCCAAGGCATTGGCTATGGGGGCAGATGCAGTTGCAATTGCGTCGGCAGCTATGGTTGCGGCAGCGTGTCAACAGTACCGGATTTGCGGTACGGGGATGTGTCCGGTAGGTGTGGCAACACAGGATCCAAAGCTGCGCAGCAGACTACATTCTGAGGCAGCAGCGCAAAGAGTGGCAAATTATCTTAACTGCTGTACACAGGAATTAAAGACTTTTGCAAGAATCACAGGCCACGAGAATATTCATGATTTGTCTGTTAGCGATTTGTGTACCATTAACAGAGAAATCTCAGAGTTTACAAATATTGCTCATGCGTAATGTTTTTTGTTATAAACGGATAAGGACTCTCATAAACCAGAGAGCTCTTTTTTCTTTATTAAAAAGTTCTGAATTTGGGGCTCTTTCGCCTATTGTTTCAAAGGGAATAAGATGTTACAGTACACAGGTAGGTATTTTCGGCACCGAAAATACCGTACGAAAGACTTTTGGCTACGGATTTTGGCCATTTGTAATGCGAAGCATGGCCAAAATCGGTTACTGTGCACACAAGGTGTGTACAGTAACAATAAGATGACAAGAAAAATTGTCAAAATAGTGTTGACAAGAAAAGTTGTCAATGTTATAGTATTAGTGTAAAGAGTGACAAGAAAAGTTGTCATTTAAATAGAACACAAAAGAGAAATGAGCTCAGAGGAAAAAGTGAAACAATGAAACAATAAGATGAAAGAGGAAGGTAGAAAAATGAACTTAGAACAGAACAATAAAGGATGGAGCAATCCGTTTTTGAGAATTGGAGCAGCATTATTTGTTTTTATGTTATTGCAGAATGTATTGCAGATGGCAATGGGATCCTTGGTAAAGAGATTTATTCCTTGTTTTATGGAATCATCATGGTGTCAATACATTATAATCATCATCAGCACCTATGTGATTGGAACGCCGGTAGCATATATGATGATTCGTTCCATGCCAGTGGCTGACAGAAGGAAAACAGAGAAAAAACCATTGAAATGGTATACTCTGCCAATGCTTTTAGCCGTCTGTATGACGGTAATGAATTTATTGGGAGTGGTAGGAATGGTAATCAATGGATTGATTGGCCTTTTGGTGGGAGGTACATCGTTGAATCCTCTTGCATCTTCCATAGGGGGAAATGGGATTATTCCAACTGTGATTACAATAGGTATTTTGGCTCCAATTATGGAAGAGCTGCTGTTTCGTGAAGCTATTTTAGAAAGATTGCGTGTGTATTCTGATCTGACAGCAATCATTGTGACATCTGTATTTTTTGGACTATTGCATGGAAATATCCAGCAGATTATATACACCATTCCCTTTGGGATGATTTTAGCCTATGTTAAGGTGAAAACAAATGACATTAGATATTCCGTAGGATTACATATGGCTGTGAATCTGTTAGGATCTGTTTTGATTCCAAATTTGAGTGGATCAGGAAATCAGTATCTTGTGATGGTGGCAGAACTCATCATGATTGGATGCTATATGCTAGGTATTATTTCAGTGATTTTGGGCTTTACACTAAAGTGGGTTGACTTTTCAAAGCTTTCAAAAGGGGAAATTCAGTTAGAACATCCGGTGAGAGCATTCTTTGGAAATATTGGGGTAATACTGTATATATTATTGAGTATTTTGTCCTGTGTCAGTGTGGTATTGACAATGAAGTAAGGGAAAAGTAACAGTTTAGCCATGGCTGAACTGTTACAGGGAAAATCCTAGTTGTGGACCGGACTATTGGGAAATAAGAATGGAGGAGATGGGATGCCACTAAAAAATCATTTAAAAGAGTATAGAGCAGGCTTAGGTGTCAATCAGCAGGAAATGGGACGTCTGGTAGGGACATCCCGTCAGACCATCAGCCAGATTGAAAGGGGAGATTATTCCCCTTCTGTTACCCTGGCATTAAAGCTTGCAAAGGAATGCAATTGTACAGTAGAGGATTTATTTGAGTATACGGAGGATTTGGAAAGTGAAGAAGAGTAGCTGATGAACTTATTAAGTTATCTTTTAAAGGCTGCAAAGCTGGAGAAAATATAATGTAAATAAAGAGTTACTGTTAGGAAGGGGATTATAATGACAAAAAATTAACAAAACCAGTTTGACAAACACTTATATTACTGATATTATAAAAAACAGCGAAGGTGCTCTATATGGAGGACCTTTTTGTTGCTTTTAGAGCTTATGTTGAAAATGGAATCAGGAGGTAATCATATGACAGAGACAGAACTGTTAAAAGAAGCGGAACAAAATAAATCCTTTTTAACAGAGACCAGACGATATCTGCACAGTCATCCGGAGACAGGATTTGATTTGGAAAATACCGTTGCATTCGTAAAAAAAGAACTTACTGCTATGGGGTATGAGCCTAAGGAATGTGGAAAGGCTGGTATCATTGCTTTAGCAGGAGGCAAGAAATCAGGGAAAGTATTTCTCATTCGTGGAGACATGGATGCTCTTCCTATAAAAGAGGAATCAGGAGTAGAGTTTTCTTCTACCAATGGAAAAATGCACGCCTGTGGACATGATATGCACACAACCATGATGCTTGGTGCTGCCAAGCTTTTAAAAGAGCATGAAGACGAAATCCAGGGGACAGTAAAGCTGATGTTCCAGCCAGCAGAGGAAATCTTTGAAGGTTCCCATGATATGATAGAAGCAGGTTTGTTAGAAAATCCCAAAGTAGATGCGGCACTTATGATTCACGTTATGGCGGGAATGCCTCTCCCGGAGGGAACGGTAGTAGTCAGTGACGGTGGCGTCAGTGCTCCAGCGGCGGATTACTTCAAGATTAAAATACAGGGAAAGGGCTGTCATGGTTCTATGCCAAATGCAGGGGTAGACCCGGTAAATATTGCGGCTCATGTAATTATCGCACTTCAGGAGCTTCATGCAAGAGAACTGGCATTGGTGGATGATGCAGTATTGACGGTTGGTACCATTCACGGTGGAAATGCGGAAAATGTAATTCCGGATACCGTAGAATTAGGCGGTACTATTCGTACTTATGATGAAGAAGTGAGAGAGTTCTTAAAAACAAGAATGACAGAAATTGCCAAAGGAGTGGCAGCTACCTTTAGAGGGGAAGCGGAAGTGACGTTTGGAAGCGGTTGTCCTACCTTGTTAAACGATGATAAATTATCTTCTAGTATGGTGACTTATCTGCAAAAACTATTAGGACCTACCAAGGCATTTTCTGCAGGGCAGCTGAATGCTATGTCCGGTTCCAAGAAATCTTCTAAGTCAGCAGGTTCTGAGGATTTTGCCTATGTGAGCCAGGAGGTGCCATCTATTATGCTGGCATTGGCAGCAGGACAGCCTGAAAATGGTTATTGTTTCCCACAACACCATCCAAAGGTAACATTTAATGAAGATGTACTTCCATGTGGAAGTGCCGTCTATGCTTACACCGCAATGGAATGGTTAAAAGATAATAAATAGTTATAAATACAATTATAATAACAAAAAGTACGAAAGCGAGGTAGTCATTATGGTTATGATGAAGGACATTATTTCCAGTCCCCTTCTGTTGATTTTAGTTTCTATAGGTTTACTTTACATTGTAGGCTTTTCTGTTGTGTATTTGAAAAAGTCTTATGCCAGATGTCTGGAGTTAGGCATCACAAAAGAGGATTTATCCAAGGTTATTAAATCCAGTCTGGTATTTTCTATTGTGCCAAGTTTATCTATCGTAGTTGGTTTATTTGCATTAATTTCCGTATTAGGAGTGGTATGGTCCTGGTGGAGACTTTCTGTTATCGGTTCTCTGTCCTACGAGTCATTGATTTCAAGCAGCGTGGCATCAGCACTGAATTTTTCAACCAATGCTGAAATGTTAGACAAGGCAACCGGTAGCCAGTTCGGTGTAGTTATGATTCTTATGAGTATTGGTATGCTGAGTGGATTTTGCGTCTTGATTCCATTTGGTAAGAAGTTATCCATGAGTGTAAATAAAACAAAGGAAGCCAGCAGTTGGAAATATGTACTGAGTGGTACCTTCATGCTGTGTCTGTTCTCAGTGTATATTCCGGTGTTGCTTTTTGGAGATACCGTTCAGACAGCAGTTATGATTACTGGTCTGGTAATCGCTCTTGTCCTTGGGGTTCTTGCAAAAAATCCAAAACTCAGATGGCTTAGTGAGTTTATCATGGCTTTTTCCATGATTGGCGGAATGGTTTCATCTGTTTTCTGGGCAAAGTTGTTTTTATAGTTAAAAAATAATCTAGAGAATAAGTAGTGGTATACATTTTTGAGAAAAAAGGAGGTTTTTCCTATGAGTAAAAAGACAAAGAATTCAACGGCAATGGACCCATTTCAGTCCTGGAGTCATAAGTGGGGACGTATTGGTACTTTAATTATCTTAGTTTATATGGTTGCATTACCTTTTGTTGTGTTGGGATACTACGGATGTATTCCTTCCCTTGGAGAAGTATTTAATGTAGCAACCATCAGTATTTTGATGATTTATATTCCTGTAGGTATTTCAGAAGCATTGAGTTATACACCGATTCTTGGCTCATCTTCCTATATTACCTTTATCACAGGTAATATTATGAACTTAAAACTTCCATGTGCAGTCAATGCTATGAAGATTGCCAAGAAGGAACAGAACACACCGGAAGGAGAAGCAATTGCTTCCGTTGCGGTAGCTGTATCCTCTATAATGACGGTAATTATTCTGGCAATTGCAGCTTTATTAAGTACATGGATTAGCCCTGTATTCGAACTTCCGGCAGTAAAGACAGCTTCAAACTATTTGATTCCGGCATTGTTTGGTTCCCTTACATTGGGATTATTTGCAAACGCATCTTCCGGAAAAAAAGTGGTAAAGAACGGTATTATGGGTGTGGTTCCGGTACTTATCATTGTTTCCGTGTTAGCACTTTTTGTTCGTATTACCAGTGGCGGTTCCCTGTTTGGAATGGTAGGTTTCCTCATTCTGTTTATGCTTCCGATTGCAATCATTTCTTCAAGAATTATGTGGAAAAAAGGTATTATCAAGGTTGTGGACAAGGAAGAGTCCACAGAAGAAGTATAGTGGACATATAAATTATGAAGACATACATAAAAAAAATAGCACCGTATCTTAAAAAGGATATGGTGCTTTGTATCGCAATAATATTGGGAATTACATCCTGTTTTATGGCACCACTGGGTAGAGAAACTATAGATAGTATTGATTTTCGGGTGCTTGCAATTCTCTATAGTTTAATGATTGTGGTAGAAGGCTTTAAGGGAACAGGTCTTTTTTCTATTTTTGGAGAAAAATTATTAATGAAAACAAAGAGTACCTTCTCTTTGGAGGCAGCTTTGATTTTTTTATGTTTTTTTACCAGTATGTTGATTACCAACGATGTGGCCTTACTCACCTTTGTTCCCTTTGGTATCCTTACCCTGCAGATGTGCAAAAAGGAAGATAGGATATGTTTTGTGGTTATCTTTCAGACCATTGCAGCGAACTTAGGAAGTATGCTGACACCCATTGGTAATCCACAGAATTTGTATTTATTTGGGTGTATGGACTGTGATTTATGGGAGTTTATAGGAATATTATTCCCATACACCTTACTTTCTGTACTTCTCATACTTCTTGTACTTATTATACGTAAAAAGGAAAAAGTTCAAATACAATTTCCCAAAAGGGAGGCTATGGGGAGAGAAGAACTACATAAAAATCTGGTTTATCTTGTGCTGTTTCTTTTGTGCCTTACAGTGGTGTTACACTGGATTTCTTATAAAATCGCATTAGTACTTATTATCATAGTAGTATTTTGTTTAGACAAAAGGGTATTGTTGAGAACGGACTATGGATTGCTGCTTACCTTTGTAGGATTTTTTGTATTTATTGGAAATATGCAAAGAATTCCTCAAATCAACGAGTTTTTAAAAGCTATAGTAATCCACCGGGAATTTTTGGTAGCGCTATCAGCCAGTCAGATTGTCAGCAATGTGCCGGCAGCATTATTGCTTTCCGGATTTACCAATGAATATAAGGAATTACTTTTAGGTGTGAACATAGGGGGACTTGGTACACTGATTGCTTCCATGGCAAGCCTTATTTCTTATAAACAAGTGGTAGTACAATATCCAGCATCCAAGAAATATTATTTCGTTTTATTTACTGTATGGAATGTCATTTTCCTGATTCTTCTGTCAGGGCTGGTCTTCGTTCTTGACAGCATTTAAAATATCTATTAACGTTAAATAGTACG
>JBGVDD010000204.1:0-3072 GCA_045119215.1 Lachnospiraceae bacterium
CACCATGTATACTTTCAAGATTTTCAATTACTTCCTTATGCATTGAGGTTAATTCTCTATTTAGTTGAATTGTACGATTTTTATCAGTTTTTTTACATTTTTCTGAATACGGACAATTGCTACAATCCTCACAAACATAAACTTCTTCTTGTCTGCCATATTTATTCCCTTGTACTGCTTTTCTGTATGCAAAATTAAAGGCTTTTCCATTCGGGCATCTTATTATACCCTCATCATCTACCTTAAAGTTTACAGCTCTAAATGGATTTTCACTATATTTCTTATCTGTGGTCTCTTTTTTGAACATTGGAAATTTCATATATTTTTCCATTCCTTTTTGCTCACAATAAATATAGTTATTATATGAACCGTAACCAGCATCAGCTGTAGGATATTTAGGATAGAATTTATATGTTTTATAAAATTTCTCCATCAATGGGATAAAGCAATCCATATCAGAACGATATTGGTTTACATCAACTACTGCAATATATTCATCAGCCACACCAACTTGTATATTATATGCAGGTAATAGCTGGTCATTTCCCATATAGTCCTTTTTTATTCTCATAAAAGTAGCAGAATTATCTGTTTTGGAATAGCTATTGCGATCCGGACCACAAATATCTATTTTTTCAATATATTCTTCTAACTTTGAAGTGTATTCTAATAACTTTTCATACTGTTTTTGTTGAACAGATTTTCTATGTCCTTTTCCATACACAAATGTATTAGTATCAATTTTATAAATCTCTGTATATTTTTGTATTATTTTATGTAACTCATCAGGAACATATTCTGTATTGGTCTGAATATGTATTCCAAAATATGATAATCCTATATTTATTTCATCAAATAATTTAGTGATTTTATCATATAAACGATAACGAGATTTCTCGGTTGCTTTTTTCCAAACCCAGCTATACTTATTAGCATTTGCTTCAAATTTAGAACCATCAATATAAATATGATTCAAGTCAACATTATCTTTTTCAAATATAGCTTTATTAATATCCTTAAAAATATCTTCAATAGATGATTCAAGGACTTCATTAATGAAGTACCCGAATGTTCTGTAAGAAGGTCTTTTGTTATCCATTAAATACATAAATCTTATATTTACTTTACAATTATCTTCCAGTTCTCTTAATGAGATATATCCTTGACTCATAAAGCCAAAGAGCACAGTTTTAAGCATATTGACAGGATTGTATCTGATACGTCCAGTGTCATGAACTGGTATATTTTTCAGATACTTACTCAAATCAATTCCCTCCATAAATTTGTCAAATGATAAAACAGGATCACAAATATCAAGAAAATCTGAAATAAATATTGGCAAAATGCCTTGTTTTGGTTTAAAATAAGTTGTGGTTATGTTTTTCATGATAAAAAAATTTTATCACAAAAAGAAAGGATTTTTAATCTGATTCAGATTAAAAATCCTTTTTTCTATTTAGGGGTTATTTCACAGCCCCTTATAGAAAAAACCATATTTACAATAACAAGAGTTAATGATAAGATAAGTGCATAACCTAGTTAACCGATAGGAATAATCAAAATGAAATAAATATTAAAATAACGGAGGGAACAAAAATGAGTAAAAAAAGATATGAAGAAAGAAATTTAAAATTTGAAACATTACAATTACATGTAGGACAGGAACAACCAGATCCAGTAACTGATGCAAGAGCAGTACCAATATACCAAACATCATCATATGTATTTAAGAATAGTGCACATGCAGCAGCAAGATTTGGATTAACAGATGCAGGAAATATATATGGAAGATTAACTAATCCAACAGAAGATGTATTTGAAAGAAGAATAGCAGCACTTGAAGGTGGAGTAGCAGCACTTGCAGTTGCATCAGGAGCAGCAGCAATATCATATACAATACAAAATTTAGCACAAAATGGCGACCATATAGTTGCAGCAAAGAATATATATGGAGGAAGCTATAATTTACTTGCACATACACTTCCAAACTACGGAATAACAACAACATTTGTAGATCCATTTAATATTGAAGAAGTAAAAAATGCAATTAAGGATAATACAAAAGCATTATATATAGAAACTTTAGGAAATCCAAATTCAGATGTAGTAGATATAGAGGGGTTAGCTAAAATAGCACATGAAAATAAGATACCATTAGTTGTAGATAATACTTTTGCAACACCTTATTTAGTAAGACCTATAGAATATGGAGCTGATATAGTAGTACATTCTGCTACAAAATTCATAGGAGGACATGGAACAACAATTGGAGGAGTTATAATAGATAGTGGAAAATTTGATTGGGAAGCAAGTGGAAAATTCTCATCACTTACAGAACCAAATCCAAGCTATCATGGAATAAGCTTTACAAAAGCAGTAGGAGCAGCAGCATTTGTAACTAAGATTAGAGCAATATTATTAAGAGATACAGGAGCAACAATTTCACCAATACATTCATTTATTTTCTTACAAGGATTAGAAACATTATCATTGAGAGTGGAAAGACACGTAGAAAATGCTTTAAAGGTCGTTGAATACTTAAATAATCATCCACAAGTTGAAAAGGTAAATCATCCATTTGTTTCAAATGATCCAGTACAAAAAGAATTATATAAGAAGTATTTCCCAAATGGTGGAGGGTCAATATTTACATTTGAAATCAAGGGAGATGCTGAAAAAGCAAAAGAATTTATTGATAACTTAGAGTTATTCTCATTATTAGCCAATGTTGCAGATGTTAAATCACTTGTAATACATCCAGCATCAACAACACATTCACAGCTTACAGAGGAAGAGTTATTAGATCAAGGAATAAAGCCAAATACAATTAGATTATCAATTGGTACAGAAAATATTGATGATATTATTGAAGACTTAGAGGAAGCATTTAAGGCTGTAGTTTAATAATCTTACAATTTTTTGTGAGAAATATAAAAGCAGATATCATTTGAAGTTATTAATGGTATCTGCTTTTGTAATTTTTTAAGGAATATATAATGAAGTATAGATATGATACAATTTGTATAATATATAAGTAAGGAAGGAAGTATTTTATGACTTTACAACAAATAA
>JBGVDD010000205.1:0-4445 GCA_045119215.1 Lachnospiraceae bacterium
CTTACTCATAATGCCTTCAAATACAGATGGTTTGCGGTGCATATAATCAATGTCTGTTCTCTGCAAGACCTGTTTATCCTGCACCAGTGTCATAGTGTAATAAACGGGGATTCCGCCAGTATTTGCATATACCGGAATTGCACCCGCCGGAATGGTTGCAGCCTGTTTCGGTATTGCTCCCTGCATCTGCCCTACTGCCTGTGAATCATAATTCTGATTAATCTCATTCTCTGGCTGTTTTTCCACAGTCTCTTCCTGCAAAACAGTTCTCTCATGATGCTGCTCATCAGCTGCTTTTTCTTCTGCTGATTTGTACTTTTCAATGGTTGAGTTCTTTGCAATTATCGCCTGTCCCTGCTCCCTGATTGTCTCATCCCTCTGGGAAATCTGCTGTTCAAGCTCAGTATTTCTATCCTGCATGATTTTCATCTCCTTCTTTAAGTTTTCTAACTCTGTACGAAGCTGTGCTATGGTCTGCAATCCTTTATTGACTTCATTCTGCTTGCCTTCAAGCTGTTCCGTGAATTCTCTGTTCTCCTTCTCAAGCTTTTCATTAAGAGAAGTAAGATTCTTTGCTACAGCTTCATCAAGACGGATTGTTTCCATCTGCTTCAGCATCTTCTGAATAGCTTCATAATTGCCGGTATTAGACTGAATGGAATCCGTCAATGCTTTGACTGCTATAAGAAGCTCTGATTCCTGTTCCTTCGTAATCGGTTCTTCTTCGACTTTCTCAGGAGTATTCGCTATCTGTTTTTGTGCATGTGTCAGCGCACTGCTAAATGCTCTTCGCATATCAAGTGCTGTCCTTGATTCTGCCATAATTTTTTTGATTTCATTTATGCTGACATTGTTTTCATAAAGTTCCATGGCAACTCTCATTTTCTCAGCATCCATATCCGATCTTCCAATTGCTCCAATCACGGCTCTCGGAAAATCCTTTCTGTACATTTCAGAAATTGCCTTCTGCTGTTCATACTTTAAGTGTCTGTCCGTGTAATCATCAATCTCCTTAGCAGAAAGTCCATGCTCAATATCTTCCTCTATAAGAGCAATTACTTTCGGGTCCGTTATCTTCATCTTTACCATAGACAGATATCTTTCCCTGTCAGCGTCACTCATTCTTTGTCTTTCCATTAAAACCTGCCTCCTTTTTCAATAAAAAAACAGCCTATCTGACTGGCTGCTTCTCATGTTCTGCTTTTATTTGCTTTGTCTGTTCAATTTGCTCATCTCTTATCTTTGAATCATCTGCTACATAATCGTTTCGGATAGAGTCCGCAACTCTGATTTCCTTTGAAACCGCTGTCTCCAGTTCTTTACAACGCACCGTCTCCTTATGATAATGCTCCTTTAATTGAATTACCTCTTCATAGGAATAGCCCTTATCTCCAAGCAGCGACTCCAGTTTATGATACTGTTTATGCTCATCCTCAAAAAAGGTGTCCCCATTTTGGTATGAATGTTCACACTCTATAAGCTCAGTCATCTGTTCAGCAATATCATATAATTCCTTATTCTTATGATTCGCCCGGTAAACTCTGCTTTTTTCTGATGAAGCCTCCTTTTTCTTATCCGTAAGGTTATCAATTACAAGCACCAGTTCCTCAAGTGAATGGACATCATGCCTTACCAGAAACTTATACTGTTCCTGTAATTTATGCATCTTTCTTATTTCATCCTTGTACTTCCAAGCCACGGAGTATGCCTTCTTTTTCAGCTTGCCGATTCGATATAATCTTGCATAATATTTTTTCTGCAACCCGGACATCTTTGCCCTCTTATATCTTCTGACCCGGCAATACACTATTTGGGGCTTCACATCTTCAGTTGATACACATTGGGAAAAACTTTCTTCCAGCACCCTTTGCCTGATACGCTCTTCACTATATTCTTCCCCTAAAGTTTTCAGTCTGATCATTCGTTTCATACCCGGAAGCTTTACAGCTAAATATTTGCCTTCTCCATGGGCATTCTTGATTTCATATCCCTTATCTTCCATCATAGAAAGAAAGCTGTCAAAAGACGCTGCCTGTAATATGCATGCATCCACATCTCTTTTTACCATATCAGACCATATAAATTTGCCGTCACGGTATCTGTTCCATTCCCTGTCCGTCCTCTCCCTTTTTCCCAGCTCTTCCTCAAGTTCAATCGTTGAAAGTCCATATTCCTCACATAACCGATTTGTTATCGGCTGTATATACCTCTCCCAGTCACCTTTCTTGTAATGGTATTTTTTCCCGTCACGAAAAGAAACACTGTTAAACACAATGTGCGAATGCGGGTGCTCCGTATTATCATGGACGGCATACACAGCCTCATAGTCATTGCCAAGATACTCTTTTACAAACTTCTCTGTAAGCTCAAATACAGTATCAGGACTGGTTTCTCCTTCCTTAAAGGATAGAATAATGTGATACGCCTGCCGTTTATCAAGCTTATTAAACTTCTTCTTTGTCTCCTTCATCTGCTCAAAAGCCATATCCACCTGACAGTTTACTGCAGCAACAAGTCTTCCATTCTGAGTCTTTTCTGGAACCGTGATATAATCAAGTGCTGATTTCAGGTGCTTTCCATGAAAGGAACTGCCACAGTCTTTCATATGAAGTATCTTACTAATTGCCAAGACTGACCACCGCCTCTTTTAAAGTAGCATTTAACTTCCTCATATAAGCAATCAGCTGTTCCCTGTCAGCCTTTGAATATAGCTCATAGTTATGATGATGAACAATCTGGTTAATATTCACTCCGATATGATTCACTTCATTGATAAGATTTTTGATTAGCTTTCTTATTTCCGGATAATCATTTGGTTTCTGACTAATGAGAAATCTCAAATATTCTGCCTCATTCATACCTGCATTTGTTGATTTTTCTTCCAACAGCTTTGCTTCTGCCGGTGTAAGTCTGAGTGTCTTCCTTACACAATGAACCTTATCTGCCACCTCTGTCACCTTCCTTCAATGGCTCGTCTCTGATAGCTTCACACAGTGTTCCAACTGCTTTATCCACACCATTACGCTGTAGATTAGCTATAAATACTTCTGCCAGTTCGGTTGCAAGCAGTTCCACCTTTGCTGAATACTTTGTCTGGTCAAATAGTTTATCCAGTATCTGCTCCTGTTCCTTAAGAGAATTCATTTTCTCCTCAAGCTTTGAGTATTCTGCATCTGATATATCAGACTTCTTCATTTCTTCTGTGGTATGCAAAATCAACTCATAGTTCCATTCACAGACGCTGTCAATCAGATCATCAACAGAATATTCATCTGTATCATACTGGTCATCATTTACATCAACCCTGACAAGGTTCCCTTCCTTATCCGTACTAAGGCGGTAATCATGACCTTCCATATAATCAAGAAGCATCTGTGCCTCTACCTTATTGATGATTTTGAATTCTTCATGCTCCCGCATCCAGTCAAGAAGTTCACCTGCATCTGTCATAAAGTGCATTTTCTCATCCATCGTCCCTGCACACCTCCTTATCTGTGTTAGTAATTCTTCAATTCCCGTCCATGGATTATCTCTAACGGAATAAACATTACGAACTTAAGATATCCATGGCAAGATACGCATTAGAGACATCTCTGCCCCTAATGCATCTTGTCAGGGGAGAAAATCCCCTGAAACCCCTTAAAATCACTATGGCTATGAATATTTAATAGCCATTTTGCCTCTGGCTATTGAAAAGTAATAGCCATTTTACGGCTGGCTATGAAAAAGTAATAGCCTTTTTTTCAGATATTTTTTATGGCTATGAAAAAGTGCTAGCCTTTTTTGTCTTGGCTATTGAAAAGTTATAGCCTTTTTATGACTGGCTATGAAAAAGTAATAGCCACCGATTCGGCACCCAAAAAGCACATTTTTCATGGCTATTAAAAAGTTATAGCCTTTTCTTTTCTGGCTATGAAAATCTAATAGCCATACTCCATTTGGATATGATTTTTTCATAGCCACTTGATTTTCATCTGATAATTTTATCCAGTTCCGGTATTCTTTCTGCTTTTGCTTTTACAAGCCACTCATTGTAGTCTTTGCATCCCTTTGGTGGTGGCGAGTCTGTCACATCATAATCAAGCTGATAATACTTTTCCATCAACATTTCTGTTGCGTCTCTTCCAGCCTTGTCATTATCCAGACAAAACCTTATGCTTGATATCTGCGGATGTTCTTTTAAGAATGTTTCAAGCGGAGCATCAGCCACCATACCAAGGGCAATCATGTTACTCTCAAAATCCCTGTGAATATCCATATAGCTCATCAGGTCAATGGCAGCCTCAAATACTACAAGCTCTGTGCTCTCTTCATTTGCAATATTAAATCCATACCGCTTATCATTTCCCGGCACATCACACTTAAATGGTTTTCCCTTCTTGTCAAACACACCTCTCATACTGGCAAATCTGGTGACACCGTCCTTGTCGTTTCCCTTAAACACA
>JBGVDD010000206.1:0-2997 GCA_045119215.1 Lachnospiraceae bacterium
TGCAAGTCGTGTAATTGCGATTTCATCGGTATTCTGCGGAGCTGTACCTGCAGTATATTCGTACATATCCATAGTTGTACCTACACCTTGTAATACAAAAATAGTACTCTCGTTCTCTCCAAAAGATACTGGTAAGTTAAAGGTCATTTCCTGATAGCACTTAGCCGGAATATCATTTTCTGCAAGAATTTGTTCCATTTCATCAAGATGTTTTTCAAGTTTTTCATGTCCGTCTTCTGTCATGCATTCCTTTTCCATTTTACTGTCAAGAAACACATCACAGTCCGCGAATCCGAATGTTTTAGAAAGTCCACCATTTTTCATAGTAAATACAGTAATTGAAAGTAAAAGCATAAGAGTTAAACAAAGGAAAATTGTAAATCCCACTATGCTGTAACGCTTTGGACTGCTTACTATGTCGTTAAGTGCCAAAAACGGTGTTCCTGGAAGTTTTGATTTACACAAACTCATAAGGCTCTTTTTACGGAACCGTTCTCCTGTCTGACCGTTTCTGATGGCGTCAATAGGAGTCATTGACTTAACTTTTCCTGTACATCTGTAACTAAACAGTAAAATAACTGCAATAACAAGGATGGCACAAAGAATATTTGTTAACACCGTATTCTGATTTCCCATAATAATTGACTGGGAAGAAACATCCATAAGCATTTCACCAAATGGGAAACTAAGGACAGTCCCAATAGCTGCACCAATTACAGAAAGTCCCAAGTATTTCACAAGGTATAAAGTCCTGATTCCGAAATTACTGATACCAATAGCTTTCATTACACCGATTTCACGGAATTCTTCGGAAAGTGTAAAGGTAATAGTGAATCGCAGAACCACAAATGCTATTATAATAAGAATAATACTTACTACAAGCAAAACGCCTACCACTATCATGTCAAAAATATATAATGCTTTCATAAGGATTTTGTTTGCTTTGAGAGTACTACTATCTACAAGGGATTTAATCTGCTCAAGAACCGTGTCCATATCCGATGAATATATATACACAAGAGAACCGCCATATACTTCCTTTGTGTTTTCTGCTGAAAGAAAATACTCAAAATCCTCTTCACTTAATATATAACGGCATACTGTAATTCCACTTCCGCCTGTAGATGCATCCTTTATTTTGTCTGCAAGAACAAGTTCACGTCTCAAACCATTTACCTCTATGGTGAGTTTATCCCCCACCTCAACTCCCATAGTGTTCGCCTTGCTTTCCGTCATATAAAACTCACCCGGATTAACGGTTTTAAGAATACTATCGTCAGAGAGAAAATAATTCAACCAAATATCACTTTGAACCCAACTACCACCGCCATAACTTTCTATTTCCTCATCTTCCCAGATTAAATTCTCACTGGTTAAATTCAACATTTCTTCCACCTGATAACTGTCTACTGCACTTGCCGAACTTAGCGTTTCATCAATGTCAACAGTGAGCGTTTTGTTCGCAGTCGTCAAAAAATAATCAGGCATATTTGCCATTTCATAATAATCATCCAGTGCCGTAGTAACATTTACAATGTTATTAACACTTGACGCCACAAACATAGTGGCAAGGACAACAAATAACAGAACAATAATATTCATTGCCTTTTTTCGTTTTAAGTCTTTTTTTAGTATGTTTAGAAACATTTTTTTGCTCCTTTCTCTTGTTTCTGAATTGATTTTATAAGAGAAATTATTAAATAATCATTAAATGCAAAAACTTCAGAGTCATTATATATAACTCTGAAGCTTTCATACCATTATACTTTTCTAATTACTATGGTCACACAAAAAACATCTTCATTCATTCCGGCAAAGATTTCACCATCCATTTTACGCATCAGTGTTTTGCAAATATAAAGCCCCAAACCGCTCCCTTTCATACCGGTACTGTTGCTTCCACGATAAAAGGAATCGAAAAGATTTGGAAGTTCCTCTTCTTTCAGATTGCACCCCGAATTCTCGATATGTACTAATTTACAGTCCTCTTCCTCGCCAAACGAAATGCGGATACTCTTACCGTCACCATATTTTATGGCATTTTCCATAACATTTTGTAGGACTTCAACCATACGGTTCTTATCCCCTTTGACTAGACATTCCGAAATTTCATCCACTTGAAATTCGGTGTGAATTACAGACAACTTATCCTTATAATAACTTTCTGTGACTTTCATAACCTCTGAAAGGTAATACTCTCCCATATTTACTTCCAATTTCAGAAAATCTTCTCTGGATGCAGTTACAATTTCATCCACATACCCCTTTATTTCTTTCACATTCCTTGCAATGCCCTGCAAAACTTCGTCTTTTCTCTCCTGTGTGTCATACAAATTCTCCGACAACGCTTTCGAATACAACTCGATAGAAGAAAGCGGCGTTTTAATATCATGGGACAAAGAAAGAATCAATGTCTTACGCTCCTTTTGAAATTCAAGTTCTTTCTCTTTGTTATCCTCCAACTTTTCGCGAAGCATGTCCATTCCCCACAGGAAACGCCCAAACAGCTTACTTTTTTCTTCCTTTATAGGCATGGACAAATTCCCTTTCGCCAGCTCATAAGATAAATTACTCATATTCTGAAAGGGCTTTAAGACTTTATTATGCACATACACGAGTACAATCATTGTCACAATCATCATACCAAACAACGAGATATTTATGTACAAAGGTAATCGTGAACTTCTTTCCTCTACATATTCTATGCGATACAATTTATCAGCTATTTCTTCCACTAAATAATCGTTATCACTGGTTTCTCCGGCAACAAACTTTCTGATTCCTACTATGGTCTCATACTTATTTAAACTCATTGCTTCTATCTCGGAAGCCTCTAGTTTTTGTTCTTCTATTTCTTTAATCACACGCCTTGCTTCCACAAGATATAATCTTCCGTTACTGTCATTATTTTGATAAAAATAAAATCTATTAGCCAACAATATAAGCAATATCTCAACAATGACAATCCAAAGTATAAAAATTTTAAACTTACTCAAA
>JBGVDD010000207.1:0-28971 GCA_045119215.1 Lachnospiraceae bacterium
TGATATGTATTTACAGTCATATTGGTTATATTTCCCAGATATAATGCATCGAAATCCTTATATAAGAATCTCTTGTCACCTTCAATAAACTCTCCAAGTTGCACAACTTTTCTACCTTCCGGAATTTTATATTGTAAATTCTGTCCTGCACCAATGGTCTGATAAGATGACATTACAAATATCTTTTCCCCACATGACAATCTTTGCTGCAATTCTTCCTTATCCTGTTCAAAATTGTTACCTTTCAAGAAGCAAACACTACTATTGCTCTGCTGCGTCTCCATCTGAGAATATTCAAACAACTTCTGTAAAACGCTTTCATCCATGCCTGGATTATTTTTCTTCGGCAATGCCATTCCCAAGTACAACATTGCTTGAATATCTTCATTCCTATTAAAAATACACATTGCTTTAAGTACATTGCAGTACCTTATTATCTGATATTCGTTATCTGTTACATTGGTGATAACATTTGAAGCATAACGTGCAAATTCTGCATCCATAAATGTTTTGCAATAATCTTCTGCATTGAATCCCTGTATATTACTGCTGATTACTTCCCCATGTACATTTATCTCGCCATCTGCATAAGCGCTCCATCTTTTTTCTAATGTAGCTCTTGTTTTGTCCTTTAAATAATCTGGCGTCTTATGAAACCTTTCTTTTAACTGTTCTTTCAAATATCTCAAATCATAATTTCCAACAACTGTATCAACTTCAGCAGTTGCCGATATCCCAAACACAGTTGCTTTTCCTGCAAGGTATAACATGATTTTTTCAGGAGTATCATATACCTTAACAAATTTAAGATTTGTATTGTCATGATGAGAATCATTATCTTCAAATTCATAATACTCCATACCAACCTGATAGAAGCTTCTATCCTCCAATATCAGTTCACGATTATTTCTAATCATTTGGCATGTTTCGCCCATCAACAAATCTCTTTGCTTATTAGTTAATTCTAATCTTTTTAGGATTGTACTAATAGCATTCTCTAAATTCATTGCATCCATGGCACCACTTCTGGAACTATTAATAATATCCATGTAATTCCTTGCCCATTCTATAGAAAATAACCTGAAATGCAAAAGAAATATATTAATCTCACGCAACAGGCTATATAACACAATATCCTTTTCTTTATTTCTGTTCTTGAAAAAATCATCTTTCCCCTCAAAGAAAACATCAATACGATTGTCTTCTTCATTTAGGGATGAGCGGATATACTGTGCCCCTTCTTTTAAAACCGTATGGAATGAACCATCATTAAATAGGAAAATCTGCCTCTGATCCACCAAATCTTCTTTTGTCTTTATACTTAATCTTACATGATAATTCTCTGCAATTTTTCTTGCTTCGTCCATTAATGTAGTAAATGTATTTCTATTTCCTGATTTTTCAACCTCATCCATAGCCTGTCTCATATTGGAAGAAAAATCGTTTGGATTCAAAGTACGATATATCTGACGAAACAACTGTATATAGTCTTCCTGCATTGCCAACGACTTCTCTATCAACTCACTTTGTATAGTATCCTTCGTTGCATCAAATTCATCAATAACAATTACCGCGTTTTCTATCAAATCCGAATTTAAAAACTCGTAACTGGAATCAATTAGAATAGAATTTCTCTTCATAAACTTACTGATACTCATCATTATTATTTTGTATTCGTCTGTAAATACTGCAGGATATAACTTCCCAATCCATTTATATTTCACATCATTTCGAATAGCTTTTTTACGCTGGTTCTTTGTTTGAAATCTATTCTTTAAGCGCTTAGTAATTTCGTATCGAAGTTGCCTATCTCCTTCTGTTATTCTGTCAGCCAATTCTTTTATATATTCCTTATCGGCATATCTTTTATCCACAGCATTACGGTAAAGGGAAACATCTTTGCATAATTTAAGATACACATCTGTTTTCATTTCTTCCGGCACTTCAATCTCAAGAATTTTTTCTACAACCTCATCAAAATTAGAGCGTAATCTCAATACATTACGCGTATAGAGCTCCTCACTTCCATACGCAGCCCTCAAAGCCTCTTCCGGTAAGTTCTTATTTAAGGTTGTCAAGTAAATGATTTTGGTATCATCACAAATTGAATCTGCATACTCTTTCATTGCCTGCGCCGAATCAAAAGTCTTTCCATTACCAGTCGGTAATTCGCACAGATACAAACCATGCTCATGTTGTTGCATAACATCTAATAAATAATCTTTCAAAATCCAAACCTCCTCTGTTTGCTTGCTCGCACCCATGCGATTGTTATTAGTAAAATTATATATAATTTTACCACGAAACACAAAAAGAATTGCCGCATATTTGCGTCAATTCTTTTCTATGTAGAAGCTCATATTTTGTTGTATCAAGTTAATCATATCTTCTTTTACATTCTCCGGTTCCACAACTTCAACAGATTTCAACCCCAACAACCATCCAAGCAGAATAACTGAAGGCACAGCAATAAAGGTTACCAACAACATACCATCTACTTCCTCAGAAATTGTAATTCTTTTACCAAACTGGTCTATAAATGCTCCTACTAAAGATTCCGGAATCCTTACAGTTATTGCCTGCTCTTTTCCTGAAAACATTCCCATTCGTCTTGATACATATGTATTTGCATTAAAACTTCTGAACTGACTTTTCCCTTCTCGTGAAATGTCAGATAGCTGAATATTATCAAGCTTATCTACTCTATAGTTTCTTTCATTTAATACACCATCTGTTTCTTTCACATCATAACCATACAAATAATATCGGTCATTTGCCCATATTAATGCCCAAGGGTTCATGTTATATCTTCGTTCAGACTTTTTCACCAGCTTTTTATTTTTATTCCATCCCATATAGTCAAAACTAATCTGAACACCTTGAGCCAACGCTTCTTGTATCAAATTAACATTGTACAGAATCTTTGTATTTTCCGCCTTTGCAATATTAATACCCAACACACTTCTATCCAATTCCTCAGAATCATATATGCTCATGGTGCTTTTCAGCTTATCAATCATCTTTGTAGCAATGTTCTTCTCGATAAAATTTGAAGCATTAATGGAGTCGATAATGAGCTTCATCTCCTCCTTTTCCAAAAGTCTGTTTCCTATAAAGTAACGCGCATTCCTTCCGCGACCTGAAATAACATCTACACCCAATTCATTTCTTAATTGTTTTATGTAACGCAGAATACTATCTTCACTACAGAAATGACCTTCCGCTTCCATATGAACAAGTATATCCTGCATGGAAATCTGATGCAGCTCATCTGTATACTTTGTCAGGATTTTATATAATGCTAATACTCTATTTTTACTGAAATCAGTCATGAGTAATCCTTTCTACTTTACAAAAAGAGTATCCCGATGATATTCCAAATATTTAAGTAATCTCTTCGAGGCCCTTAAATTAACAACCATATCTTTTGATATATGCAAACGTTCAATATTCTGCTCCCCAACAAAAGATGAAATATTCAATTTACCTTCGTCCGTGAATGTTATTAGTCCATAATCAAACAACCTGTCCATATTAGGGCACAAAAGCAAACCATTTTCCGTATCTATGCGCTCTTCATTATCACATATTGCCCATGGTTTAATATGACTGGCAATAAGCAGTCTCGTCTTATCAATTCCTGTAACAACACATTTCCCTTCATACTTTTTAAGTAAACTATCTCTAAATATTCCCTGACCGATTCTCGACTTTATTAACATCTGCTTCTCAGTCACTGTTAAATGCTTTGATTCAAGTATTGTACCTTCAATTTTTTGCTCTTCAATATCATCTTCTACATATTCACGCAAAAAGAATCTAAACTGTTTTAAAGAATTACTATACATTTTGTTGCCTACAGAGTTTTTTCGAACAAACACTTCATTGCTTAATATATTAAGCATCGCAATATCAAATTCCACACTATTCATTTCAAGCAAACTTTTATATATTATTCCTTGCTCCAGCATCTCATTAGATATGGTATTTACTGCTCTTGTATACTTATATATTGAACTATCAGCTAATGCTGTGTTTTCATTCATCCACTCAGAAAAGTTTTCAAGTATGTTCACTCTTTATCACTCCCTTCTTCGCTAAATACAAGAAATTTGACTAAATAATTGGTACTGCATTAAACGCCATAGCGAGCTCTCTCTTAGGTTTCTTAATTTTCTTATTATATTTAATAACATTATGCAACACATTTTCGCATTCCAAGTCATCCATATCAGTAACTATATCCAACGCAAGACGTGCCCGAGACGTGCCCACATAGTAAAGTAATTTATGTTCTTCTTCAAAAATACTTTCATCAACATCAATCAGAATAACAGCATCTGCCTCAAGTCCCTTAAATTTACGGCATGTGGTAAATTTAACACCTTTATACTTGCCATTATGCACACACTTTGCTAACGCACTTTTTTCCTCTGTTTTACACGTTAATATAACTATATCCGTTATATTTTCCGTATTTAATCTGTTGATAACATCTTCAACTTTAACAGCCGCTGCATCTTCTGCATTAACAAAGTGAATATTAGCAGGAACACCTTTCACAGCACCTTCAAACAGTTTCGGTGTTCTTTCTGATATTGGCTTTAACGATGTAATGGCAATATTCTCTGTATTACGGCAATTTCTATATAATGTCAACTTACAATCTGCATCTGATATATATTTAGGAATTTGCTTTGATTGAATCAGCTGAAGCTTATCATAGAAAACATAAAATGTTCCATCCACCTCATCATTATCCATAACCGTATCATGTATGCACTGAAGAATATCTGCCTCTTCGATATCATCCATGCCAAAATCTTGTCCCTCATCTACAATAACATGCACATAAGGGAACGTTCCTGACAAATACATATCCAAAATCTTGTCGCATGCCGTTTTATAATCCGGTCGCTCCTTTCCACATAACTTACAAGCAAATCCGGAAATAGTTAAATAATCTATATTTTGATGTTTAAATGTGTCCGCTAAATACTCTTTTAAATATGCATTATAACAAAGAAACAGTACTCGTTCCCCATTCGAAGCATGACGCATAGCCTTTTCAACCGCTATCATCGTCTTTCCTGTTCCCGCAGCACCGTTGATAACTGCCGTTTTCTGTTCCACCAGATAATTTAATATATTCTGTTGTTCCTTCAACAGTCTATGAAATACCATCTTTTTTAAATCATGTTCAAAACCTGCTGGTGGAAAAATATTAAATTCCGGACAGAATATTTCCCGCAAAAGCCTCTTTGCTTCATTATCGCTCAAATCAGTTTTCACATGATTAGGTAACTCAATTGAAAAAATAGATAAAATTGCATCTTCAGGATTTTCTAATGCCTCCATTGTCATAGTCAAATTCCGTTCAAACTCCTGTGGAAAATGATTACTATACAAATCTGACTTTTTTATAGACGGAAACCACACTGCATGCAAACATTTGCATCTTCTTGCTAATCCTTTTAACGGACCATTCTGAATTGTACTCAATAGTGCCCATTTGTTATTTGCAGCCTGATTGTAAGGGCCCCCATGTTTCATATTCTTTCCACTGGCATATTTCCAATTACCTTCTTCATATCTTACCTGCCCAGCCTTAGCTTCAACACATAAAATACCTAATTTAGGATTGAATATTATAAAATCAGCTTCCCCCTCATGGAGCACATTATCAACCACGAATACCTGTTTAAATGAATGAATAACCAGATATTCTTCCGGTAATTTTTCTAATGCTGAAAACATAACCCCTTCAAGACTTGAAGGGTCATATTCTCTTGGCATTTCAGGAATCATTTTTGCCATACGCTATTTCTCCATTAATGTATTTATTAATTGTTTCCATTCAAATTTTTCTTCTGCTATACAAAAACATTTCCAACCGGAGTGTTTTGCAAGTTGATATTCTTCCTCATTCTCACATGAAAAAAACATTACTCGCGATTTTTTCCATAACAAATCAACTGCATAGTATTCCGAACTTCCCTCCACCTGAAATGTAGAACCTTGAAATGGATGTTCTTTAGTCAAATATTCATGTTCATGACTTATCAACTGCTCGTAAAGAGTCCTCTCTTCTTCATCTTCAGAAAATTGTAACATGCTTGTCCAAATACTTGAAAAACCGGAATTTCGCATATCAGTTCCCATATCCGTTATTACAATTTTTTTATCGACTTTATCATTTCTCTCTTTAGCACAATCAATAGAATGTGTTTTTTCTACCTCCCACGTTCTATCACCCAATAACTGTTCGGAATAGAAACCAATGCTTCTTTCTTCAAATGTTCCAAGAACCACTCCCCTATCCAGAAAAATATTAAATTCTTCGCAACTTGTTTCAGGAACCAATGTACAGGAATGACATGCTGAAAGGTTTAAAGAATCTCTCCCCTGTCCATTGCTCAAACTACAAACAGGATCATTTGAACATGTAATCGCTACTTCTAAAGCCTTTTTGAATATAGCGGGGAAAGTGTCCGCTCTTCCCTGACGGACCAATCCTCCCATTGTCCCCTCAGAATCACCACTGGCAGTATATATAAATATACCTGCCATAGCTCTCCCTTCAGATTCTTCGCTACAGTATAAACGCTCTTTTATAGACGCAATACTATATCCACATTCAAAACTTAATTGTTTCATCAATAAATGTGACAATGTATGTAACAGCAAAAATTTAGCTGTAATCTCTCTTGGTCTTTTCTCTCCATAATAGGATTTCGAGTAATTCTCATTTAACAAATCGACTCTGCGCTGAATTGCTAAATTTCCATTTCTCCATGCATTTATTGCCTCTTCATCAAACTCAATAAAAATCCCCTCACCTCGTACATCATACCCCGGATACCAATTAGTAGACTCTTCTTTTATGTCTATCTTTTTGATTTTTCCAGGCAATTCTGAATTATCACTATCTACCGGTTCTAATCGGGAATATCCAATCAAAGCTTGAACTTCTCTCACCTTATGAATAAGCGAAATCCCTTTTACATAAGGCAAATCATAATCTTCAATATCTACTGACTCTCGAACAAATTCGCCTTTATTATCATCCAATGTAACCTCTCCATTTAGAGCAACATATTCCTCCGCTCTATACTTCACACCGGTTGTGGTATATTCGTCATCATCAGTACCATTCCAACGTCTTTCCAAAATGGGACGAACTTTTTCTACCGGTTTACCAATTTCTAATGATACCTTATCTGCATATTCACTAATTTTCTGTGCAATAAGTTGCTCTTTCATCTCTTGTGTAACAGGTATTCCAAGCGATACAACTGCTTTAATTGATTCAGTTATTGCTTTTTTCAAGTCAGAAAATGCACTACTATTTTGAACCATACTGGTAAGCATACTTGAATACGGCGGAATAACAAGTGAACTTACCGAAATCGGAAAATACACTGACGAACCACCTCTCTGTAACACATGTGGATATTCTCCACATGGCTCTTGCACATTTTTCCATGGGTGCCTTCCTGTACATTGGAATCCATACTCAAAACCTGTTTTCTTATCCAAATTTTCCAAGGCACCTTTATCAAACGCCCCCTGTAAAGTAGCTCTGGCATTGCATGTAACACAAGATATTGTTAAACCTTCCAAACCTTCTGTTGATGACGCACTTGTTGTAAATCTCAATTTCGGATTACCGCATATCTTTTTTGCAACCGGCTTATTTCTCGCATGAACCCATTTTATCCATGGGAAATCATCAATATGCCCCTGCCCACATGCAACAACAATACGGGCAACTACCAAATCCTGAAAACAAAACGGGCACCTTACCCTTTTTATCAAATACGGATCATTCTCCAACAACTTTTTTTTCGCAGAATCTGTCTGATAATCCTTTAGCCAATCCTTTAACGGTTGAAATTTACGACACTTTGGACAAAAATACCACTCTGGAAAACGGGCATATGATACACCGTTTTGATATTTTCCATCATCCTTACTTCCAGGCATGCCAAAGAAATCTACTTTCAACACTTTTTCCAAACGCTCATCATGGATCTCAACAACACTTTCTCGCCATATTTCAGGAGCTGCTGTCATAAGTGTCTGCTCAGGAAAATCTACCATAGCACCTACACCATATTGCAACACCGCCTGAGAAGCACGGACAGAATGTGTTATTTTATTTAATCTCACTTTAGCCACTTCCTAATCCTCCCATATAAATACACTGCTTCCTACAGAAACATCCACATTTCGCATAGACATCATTGTATCAAATGCATGCTCAAATTTACTTGTGTTATAAGCTTTCAGCAACCTTGCCTCACCTTCTTCGGGCGGTGTTACCATATGTTTTTCGCCGTAACTAAAGTGTTCCTCATCATAGCCATCTATTAACGATTCCCATTTTTCAAAAATATAGTCAATCTCCTGTCTGATATCCTCTTCCTCACTATCCATATTCGGATTAATCATGGAGATTATATTATTATTTCTGGTAATTAGGAAATCTGTGATATTATCAATTTCCTTCTGATATTTCTCTCGTGAGAAGTTAACTGCACTTTTTTCTGCCGAGAGTTCAGGTGACAGCTGACGCAATAATGATATCACCACTGAATGTAAAGCCCTTTCTCTTGCTGGTTTTGAAAATGGAGTAACACCTGTCGGCTCAACATGTTTATAGAATGACTCATGATAGCTTCTAAACTGCTCATAATGAGACCGGTCTCTACTTTTGGAACCATCATACATTGTAAACGCAACACCTGGAAAAGAACGTCCCACACGGCTGGATGCCTGAATATATTCACTTGTCAGCTTAGGTTGTCCTACCAATAACATAACATTTAATCTGGCAACATCTATTCCTACCGAAATCATATTGGTAGCAAGCAATACATTGGTAGGCCATCTTTTATTCTGCAAATTCTCCTGGTTATAGCACAACTTTTCAAGCTTATCCAGAGTTTCGTTTAATTGCGTTGTCGAAACTCTACTTGTAAGTTCATCAGCACTGGTAATTATTCTGGCATTCCTTGCACTACCTAAACGATATGCCATTCTTTTTATAAAATCTTTAACGTCATCATCTACCAAAGTTGAACACTTACCAAGGTCTTTTAAACTATTAAAATATACTGTTAATGTCCAAAACTTATCCTTAACTTCATCAGACAAATCCATTGTATGTATTTTTTGCAACATTGCTGCAATTGCACGAATCTCCATCATGGCTTTTGTTTTTCCTGATGGCATTAGTCCAACATATTTTCTTCCATATATGCCATGCTCATAATCAATAACAGACTCTCTTGCAAAAAAAGAATCTTCTGCATTTATTCCCGGATGTGGAAATTGACTTACTCTTCTATCATATAAAGAGGTACATTGCTCTGCTGCCCTTCTAATAGTGGCAGTTGAAGCAATGATTTTTGTTTTTGTTCCCTTGTTTTTACATATCGCATCAATTGCTGCCTCATAAAGTCCCACCATTGTTCCTAAAGGTCCGGATATTAAATGCAACTCATCCTGTATAATGAGTTCCGGAGTTCTATTATTACTATTTGTTGCAAAAAAAGCACCTATTTTTGCATTCCAAGGAAGCATTGCAAATTTATCAACCGTTCCAAACAGCAATGTTGGTGGTGTTGCATATAATTCTTCATCAACAATTTGAATCGGTAATTTCCCTTCCTGATTAAAGAAACAACTTTCCTGTGGGCAGAATATTTCAAAATGAGCATTATTCCTCATACGATATCCAAACTGGCTCTTTTTTTCGTTTTTATCTTTAACCAACTTGGTTCCACACCACGGACACTTTAATACCTGAAACTTATTATGTCTGTCTTTTACATAATCCAACTCTGATGCACTTGCTTTGTTTAATTCTGTTAATTCTTCCTTTGCCTTTTTATTCTTATTTGGAGTATGTTCCCCACCAATCCAAAGACCGATTGAGATAGATTCCCTTCCCAATGGATACCTTCCATAAATTGATCTTCGACTTGTTGCATCCACTCTTATGTATTCACAAGCACAGATAAGTGTAGATGCTCTCGTAAACTGTTGTGCAGCCAGTAATCTTAAAGTATATCTCATAATAACTGCTGTCCCATCAGCTTCTTCAATATGCGCCAATCTTCTATAAAAAATTGTAAATGCTGTTAAACCTAAATAGGCCTCTGTCTTACCACCACCAGTAGGAAACCATATCAGATCTACTAAATCTCTATCGGTCGACTTATCATTTACAATGGAATCTATGCTCATCAAAAGAAATGCTAACTGAAATGGTCTCCATGAATAGAAATCCTTAATTACATTGTCAATTGTATAATAATCAATATTATCCAGAATTTCTGACAATTCCTCATCATCGGGATATCTATTTATATTAGATGTCTGCTCCTGCAACTTCAGATGTGCTCTTTGCATAAACATAGCTCTATTCGCCAACTGAAAAGCATCCCAAGCTAATGAATTTTCACTAAGTATTGTAATTCCGTTACGCATACGTTCAGCAGATTTCTCACATCCCTGAATGTTTTTATCAGCAATCTCTTGATATATGCTATCAATTTCATTTCTTTCAGATTTTATCTCTTCTATCCAGGTTTCATATGCAATTACCAATGATTCTAATTCAGCAAGTTTACCATTCTTTTCTGCCTCATCCAAATCAGACATATGTTTCATGGATAATGTAGTATCTTTAACATTATATTTTTTCTGTAGTTTAAAATCCATTGAAGGCACTTCTGCTTCCGGGAAGAAATCATTATATATTTTCCCATTACCATTAGCATCTATTTCCCAACCAATAGATGTTCCCAAGCCTGTACCATATACTTTTTTATTTCTATACTGTAATATTAATGATTTCTCTTCTTCGTTTAATAACTGAAAATCTGCTTCACCGGAATACTCCACAAAAGAAAATGAATTCTCTTTGGTCTCAACAATAATTTCAGGTTGGTACAAACAATATTTCGCACTACTCGCACCTTCCTCACCATTTACCAGCATTACAGTTATAGAATATACATTCTCTTTAACTTTTCTTCTAAGAGCTGTAACCTTTGCAGAAGTTCCATCTATTTCTCTATTCTGATCAATATATTCCGAATTACCAAAGTCCAATATTAAGGTGGATTCATGCGGTTCTCTTACATATCCTTTACTAAGCTGATCACTGAGTTTATACATCAATGATATAACACTGTATTCATCTCCCCCGAAACAATCTTTTTCTTCAACAGCTTTTACACTCTTTCTTGATAATCCGCCACTAACCAAACGTAGTGTATGTTCTTGCTTATCAATATATATCATCGAACTCACTTCACCTGGTAAAATATAATCTTCCGCTTCAAACGGAATTCTACAATCCGTCGCAATTGCTTTTCTATATGTAGCAAATCTAACTTTACAACAAATCTTTTCACAATTACCTTTAACAAAAAAGGTAATCCCCATTGATGATGGCATGTTTTGTGCTGCCAATCCAATTTCTTCATCTAAATTGTCTTCATCTGAAGAACTCGCCGAATGCCCATGCTTAACAAATGCTTCTTCCGGATTTCTCTCTATTCGATCTTCGTCATCAATTTCAACCTCTGCCTCTACTTCTTCTACCATACCGGTATCATTATTGTCCGCATTCATTTTCTTTTTTTGAGCATACAAAACCCCAATTGAATATCTTGTATTAGGTGCATCAGAGATCAATTCGTGTTCTGCATCAGGAATTGAAATTTCCGATCCCGGCCCCAGTAATTCTGTTTTTATTAGTTTTATGTACTCATCTCTTACTTTTATCAATTCTTGTTTATCTGCCATATTTTACTCCTGTATCTGAACAGGTCTGTTAGCCATGTTCATTGGTATTATGCTTTCAACAAATATCAATCTTTCAATTTGTAATATTTCAGCCAAAGAATCCACTCTGTCATATATTGCCGCATACTCCATACCTGCATCAGGATTCTTACCACTTAATTTTCCAATAATAGCCTGCCCCACCTGCTCTAATATCTGTCTTCTGATTGAACGAATCTCTCTACATGCCTCAAAATAGCTTTCCGCATTTTTACTCAACTCCCCGTTTCCTACAAGCATACCAATTTGCGCAATTGAGTTAACGCTTCTTGGTCCAACAGTATGTGCATCTTCATCCAACCATCTGCAAATAGTAGGTTCTTGAACGGATATTCCGTTTTTTATCATTCGATTAGCCACTTCTTTCATTGATATGTTCTCTTCACGCATATATCCAATAAGCGCTTCCTTCCAGAGCTTTGATTTATTGTATACAGCCACCACAGACTCAGAAACTTTTCCGTCCTGAATCAAGTGATTCAAAACAGAATCAACAATATCTTTTGTCTCGTTATTATTTTTAGTAAATACAATAGAGTCCCCTTCACAAAAACTTAGCGGTCCCTCTTCTTTCACATTTCCTGTGTTTTCATCGAAAACATACCCTTTATAATTCTTACTGAAATAGGCTCTTGATTCATCCGTAAAAACTGCAATGGCAACTATCTCTGCGTTTACATTATAATTTCCACCTGCATGACCAACCACAAATCGCCTTGTGTCAACATACGAATCTAAACTTGCTATATAATCATTAATTTCATTATCCGCTTCCAAAATAATTTCATTAGTCTCTTCAACTTCTTCCAGGTCCTCTGCCATTTCCACTTTTATCGTAGATCTGTTTTGGAGATAATATATATTTTTTTCTGCGCACTTCTTTTTATGGTGATAGGCTTTTGATTCCACTTGGTACAAAAGTGTAATAATTTTAGGAGCAGAATTACATCTGAAAATATTAAATCGTTTTCCATCCACATCTCCTACTACAACTATCACATCATACATGTCCGTATCATCAAATCTACCAGGCGTAGTAATAATTACATTTCTTGTAAATCTCCCGGAACAGGTTAAACCTGCTCGAATTATTGTTGCATAATATGCTTTAGGTACAACCAAAGCAATCTTCTTATTTTCATTCTTGGTTAAAAACTCATTTAGCCAACTTTCTTTTCCCGTTCCCAAAAGTAATTTTTCATATGTCACATTCAGAATTCGAAGTACTTCTTGAGCCTTTTCCTTTACATATTCCGGCAACATATTGCACCACTTCTCCAACTGTGCCATCTTTTCCTGTGGTGCACTAATGTCTATTACTTCTTGCTCTTTTGCTCTGCTCAATACATGCATGGAAAAAATAGCAGTAATAAACAAATTCATTAACGAATGAGAATGCACAATAAAATCGTCCTTTTCTCCGGAAACAAAATCATTTCTTTTTATCCACAACAAATTCTTCTTGAACAAGACATAATCTTCCCAAACAATCGGTGCATCCTGTATAAATACAACTTCATTTTCTTTATCAATTACCGTTTCAACCTGTTGAAACAGTTTATTCGTGTAAAAGTTTTTCACTTCCGGTTCGCTTTTACTGTTTTCCAACAAAAAGTCTTTTGTACATGCAAAAACTTCCACTTCTTCATTTTCCTGTAATATTTCAATCCCAAACTCCAAATCCATCGTGGTACACAAATATACATATTGTAATGATTTACGATTGATTAATTCAGGAAGTTCTGTAACTCCTCTGCTAATGCTATCTTTCCCTAAAACCATTAATCCTATATGTAAATTACCCTGTCTGGAATATAACAACTTTCGTGCAACTGAAATCTTTCCCGCTAATTTTAAAACAGGCTCATTTTTCCCTGTATTCCCCCCATAACAGTATTCATCTTCCTCAGAATAATATGATGCAGTAACAAGTTCTAATAACTTGATATTTTTTTCACCGAATTGGAGACTAATCCCTTTTATAAGTATATCCGCTTTATCTCTTGGTAAAACTATTACACTTGAAGTATCCGTAACAGATGGTACATTTTCTTTTTTATAGCCTAACACTTCGACAAAGAAGTCATCCCTATTCGTGCTTTTCTTTCGTATCCCCCGTCCATCCAATCTTTTCGAACTGCCGTTATACGGTTCAATTAAATGCCAACCCTTTTCCGCAACATAAGACACCTTACCATTTCCCTGCAACAGCTTAATATATAATTTCCCTGCAAAATCTTTAGACAGGTAACTACTGTCTATCTTTCCGTCAAAAATATATCTTTCTTTTTTCTTTACCCCATATAAAACAACATCCCCCGGCTGCATTGATTCAATTATTTCATCCGCTCCGGTTTCATTTGAAATCAAATTAATTATCGCAGCATACGTAACTGCAAGAACATCAAAACAAACTGATCCGGTGTGCATTACCAAACCTACATTGTGCTTTCTCTTTGCAACCGTCTGTGAAAGAAACGACGCAAAAGATTGTATCAGCAACTCTTTTGATATTATCTGGCCATCCAACATGATGTCACATTTTTGCAAAACCGTTTCCATTATTTCTGTATTTTGGCTCATGTCGTTTCTCCCTTCTTCTGTATATCAGTACTACTATTTAAATCTAACTTGCAAATTCATCTTTATGAACATTTCTCCATTTTCTTCATACAGACTCATATAATCGTGTCTACTTGTAGAAGCTCTTTCTATTACTGTGTTATCTAACAAATATTGTTCAAAAAAGTTTCTGTTATAAATGTGATATGCTAATATTTCCCCATTAGCTTTCACGATTATGTATCCTCCATTAGCTTCATCTAATCCGTCCCACATCTGAGCCGGTTTCATACCAAGTGCACAAGAACACAAAAACTTTTTAAATTTGTATTCATACATCTTTGAATCACTATATCCAAGTGGATCCCGCTCTCCTGCCAGTTCTACCAGCTTTTTACACTCTTTTATTTCCTCATCATAGTGATACAGCAACATATTGCCTATTATCTGCGGCATGCTACTATCAACCATAATAAGATTTCTCTTGAATCCGGAATGAATCATGTCCACATATTCGATTACGCCACCATAATTCTTTATTGCCTTCATTCTATCCTTAATCTTTGTCTTAGTATCAATAGCGTTAATCTCTTCCGCCTGTTCAGATGTAAGACCTTTAACACGATAAACAAAATTCGTAGTATTTCCAGCATTTAATAATGTCGGTGAATTCCCAACCTCAGATTTGATTGAAAAACCAACATTGCGAATAAAATTTGTATGTGTATCCTGAATCTGCATTGAAATATCCGTCTTATCCGATGATGGAGCTTTTATTTTGGTTACCCTTATACCATTAGCAAATCTGGCAATTTCTTCCAACTCAAAACTTCCTGAATGTGCCGCAATTTCTTTTAATAATTTATTTGCATTATCTTCCAACTCGCTTCTCGGGATGCTCATTATCAGATTAGATTGACACTCAATGTTAATTTTATCATCACAGATAACATAATCTATAGTTTCCCCTTTTTGTTCTTCTCTCATTATCTTCAAAATTGGATAATAAACATCATCTATTTTTTCTACTCTCTCATTTGCAGCATATACTCTTCCTTGACTAAGAAGCTTCATGAAAGTATATAATTCTGACCACTCGCCCTTATTTCCGGACATTCTTCCTTTTTCGCTATTTCCCATTCTCAAGCACCTTCCTTATCTCTTCTGCTATTGCTTCAATTACATTAACGGTTACACTGTTACCAAATTGTTTATATAAATGAGTGTCAGCAAGTTCCAGTTTAAAATCATCCGGAAAACCTTGTAATCGCGCCCATTCTCTTGGTGTCAGCTTTCGTATGCCCTGTCTGTTTACCTCACCTTTTATATGTGTTACCGGTGTAAAGTCTTTTAAACGCTTATCAACGATCAAATTCCTTTCTCT
This sequence comes from Lachnospiraceae bacterium, assembly GCA_045119215.1. Classification (GTDB taxonomy): domain Bacteria; phylum Bacillota; class Clostridia; order Lachnospirales; family Lachnospiraceae; genus RUG11237. The sequence goes on from JBGVDD010000207.1 coordinate 15,809, forward strand.
TCCCATACCACCACATACAATAGCTCCTGCCTGTCCCTTTACATCACGAATTTCATATCCAAATCCATTACCCTTAGCAGCATGTCTTTCTTTATGACGCTTCAAAGTCTCCAAATAGGTGTCCGAAAGATAATACTTTACACTTACCACTTTCTTCTCCATAATATCTTTGATCCTGGTATTCGGATTATCTCCTTCCGGAAATACAAAACTCGAGCTGTCTATATCATTTCTAAAGGCAACAATATATATTCTTTCTCTATTCTGGGGCACGCCAAAATCCTTACTATTTAATACTTTGTCATATACTGTATAATCAATCTGCTCAAAAGCTTTTTTAATAACTTTAAAAGTTCTTCCACGATCATGAATGGTCAATCCTTTTACGTTCTCGCAAAAAATCACTTTCGGTTTATGGTATTCACAAATACGAACAACATCCTGAAAGAGTGTACCTCTGCACATCCCTTTATAGTCATCTTCAAATCCCATTCTTTTTCCTGCAAGTGAAAATGCCTGACAAGGGAAACCTGCCAAACAAATATCAAATGAAGGAATATCCTTTTCATCAATCTTTGTAATATCTCCTGCTATCGCAAAATCATCTTTATAATTTGCCCGATATGTTTTTTGTGCAAATTCATCCCATTCACTCACAAAAACTGTAGAAATATCATCTTTAAATGCATTTTCAAAACCTTTTCTAATTCCTCCGATTCCTGCAAACAAATCTATCGATGTAAACATGGCCAATCTCCTTTAATCAAATAAGTCTTTTTCTTCTATCGATGCTTCAAATATTGTCTCTTCTACAACTCTCACACATTGCTCCACATCTTTTTTTATATCTTTTCCCCAAAACCTTATAACAGTCCATCCTAAAAACATTAACTGTTTATTTATTTCTTCATCTCTTTCACGATTGCGCGAAATTTTCTTTATCCAGAAGTCAGCATTTTTTCCACGCTGCAACTGTTTTTTTAAGTCGTCCCAATCTTTCCCATGAAAAAACTCGCTATCGCAAAAAATTACTATCTTTTGCTTTGTTAAAACGATATCCGGTTTTCCAGGAAGTCCTGAATAATTTTTACGGTACCTATAGCCCTTTTCCCAAAGTGCTTTTCTAAGTATTACCTCTATACTGGTATCTTTATTTTTGATGTTACTCATATTCCTATGTCTCTGTTCTTTTGTTAACCTATCCATAGCAATACTCCATATTATTCTGTCTCTTCAACAACTTCCATAATGTCCGACACATCACATTCCAAAGCTTTACAAATTTTCAAAAGAATATCAGTATTAACATTCTCATTCCTTCCCAATTTAGCGATGGAAGCTGTACTTATTCCTGCCCGCTCAGCCAAATCCTTTTTCATCATATCTTTGTCAATTAGTAATTTCCAAAGTTTTTTGTAACTTATTTTCATATCGTCCTCCAATTCGAACATACTTTCTGTTATCATACCATTAATACCTACATAATGCAATCACTTTCTTTTCGAAAATTATGAGAACTCATAATTAATTATTTAATCTTTTTGTAATTTTCTTTTTCTTTTAGGCAACAGGACAAAAAAGAACGACAAAAAAGAACGTAAAAAAGAATCAATAAAGCTTTTATCACTCTATTGATTCCAATTATACTCGGATCGTGTCCAATAAACACCTCTTATAACTCCGAAGTCTTTCCTTTCATATCTAAAAAGGGCCGAAAATTACATAATGTAATTCACACAAACTCATAAACAAGTCCCCACTCAATCATTTTCTTCGCAGTCACACCGGTCATACCAGATGCAACTCCAGCTAACTGTTCTCTTGTAAAACCTTTCCTTCTCACATAAGCACTCATAATCTCTATGGTTTCTTCCATCGGCAACTCTGTATATTTCTCAGCCTGCCCAACACAATCCAACAACTGTAAAAGATCCGCATTATTGTCTAAAACAGTGACCGCTGCTTTTTTAATCCTAACCTTCTGATTTCCTACCGTAACCATACGTCCATTTGTTGCTTCCCTGTTTGTAACAATCTCGATTATTGCCGGCACCTGTGTTGTTAATCCAAGCTGATTTGCAAACGCCATTCCGGTTACATAACCATATGTATCAGACTCGTTTCTCACATATTTGCGCATAATAACAAGAACCGGATCCAGATAACTTTTACCCAGTAATCTATCTTGTTTAGGTATATAATAAATACCCTTATCAAATCGTTCCAGAAAACCATTTGCCACAAGTCTCTTTACCGACTGGCGCACTGCATTCTCAGATAATTCTTCTATTTTCAAATCATTCAAAAAGATTGGTTCATTATATCCATAATTCTCTAATAAGTAAGTTTTCATCATAGCATCACCTCCACAATTATAGTAACATTTTTATATACGTTTTGTAAATATTTATGTCATACCTCAAAGCGGCGGTGAAACATTTTTTACATTCACCGCCGCTTTTTTTCCAGTCTCCATTTTACATGCTTTTTAGAGCTCAGGGCACCCTATCGTGCCCTGCCTCTGCTACTTTCACCCCTCTCATTCTTCTTATCTCCCTGCATTTCCATAGTCTTATCATAAATCTTCTGATAATCCTCATACACTTCATCGAAATCCAGTTTTAAACCGCAAGCCTTCAGCACCGCCATGTGCAGTTCCAGATTGTAGTTGTTATCATCCGGTACAAACCGGAACAATTCAGCTTTTTCCTTATCCGTAAGAGCTAAATAAGAATATTCCATAGAATTAATTGCCTTCACAATCTCCTCTGTACGCTGTTTTATAAAATTACTACGCATTCCCTTATACACCAGCTGCGCTTCTTCCATAATCTCATTTCCATCAGCAACATGGTCAATATCGTAGAAGAACAATCCGACTAAGTTGTGTACTGTATCAAAGCTCTGCATCTGCTTAAATCCCCAAATATCTGCCTTTTCTTCTGGCATCATATTCCTGAATCTCTCATAAGACGGTAAGTTGTTCTCAGCATCCGTAGTAGCTTCTGCTACTTCTACTGGCTCCTTAACGGTCACTTCTTCTATTGGCGCCTTTTCAACAGGTTCCGCTTTAACTGCTACCACTTCAATAACTGCCTCCACATCGACAGTATCACCTGTTTCAACCACACTTTCTGCAACACTTTCCTGAACCGGCTCCTGCTCTGACCGTTCATAATTTTCAGCCATATCCAAGTCTTCCTTCACCGGTTCCTCCGCAAAAGGATACTCCGGCACACGGACTGTATTACGCACTTCCTCCTCAATACTTGCCAAGTCAACCATAGTGAAACGCTTATACTCCTGCTTACAGCCTTCCACCAGCTTCAGATTATTTCGAATCTCCTTTTTCTCAGCCTTGAAGGCATCCAGTTCTTCCTGCGCCTGCATATACCAGATTTGAAAATCCCTGATATCATCCTCTGTTTTACAGGCTCGCTTACGAGTACCGGATTCCTTATAAATCTCTTTCTGACGGGCTGATATCTGCTTCGCTCTGTCTCCTTCCAAATACTCATAAGCGACCAAACTTTCCACAGACTTTATATCATTCCGCACAAGGAACAGATACTGATCCTGCAACTGATGAAAGCGTTGCAACTCCCTCGCCATCCAAGCAGCATTTTTATCAAATCGATTCTGCTCTACCATGCGGACACGATACATTTTGTGATAGAATTTCAACTGAAACTCACTCAGTCCTTTTTGATAGAGATACGTCGGATTCGAGGAAATAAATCTCGGAATAGCAAAGCCCATATCCAGATAATACTTAAACTGCTCTTCCTCAAAACACTCATCCAGCTTTGCCAGCTGATGATACCACTTACCGCCGGGAACCTTTACGGATAAATACTGACCATATTCAAACTGATAACCGATTCGTTTCATCAGGAAAATAAAATGGTCCATGCTCCCCGCATAATTCTGACAAAACTTAGCATCTACCAGAATCATTTCACGAAACCGCTGCTCCTGCTCCCATTCCACACGGGATAAGTTCTTAGGCTCCCTAGCATACTCTGCCGGCATTATTTCCAAACCATACTCCTTGCACAGCTTATTGGTAATGGGCTGCATCCTGCGCTTCCATTCCCCTTTGCGATATTCATATTTGGCACCGGTAACAAGATTGACACTGTTGAATATCAGATGTGCGTGCAGATGATTCTTATCATTGTGAACCGCATACACTGCCTCATATTCATCCTTCAGATATTCCTTGGCAAACCGCTCCACCACATCGAAAGCAATCTCCTCCGTAGCCTCTCCCGGCACAAAAGAAATAATGACATGATACCCCTGTCTTTTATTCACTTTTCCAAAAGTTTCTTTTGTATCCAGCATCTGCTCAAAAGCCGTTTCCGGCAGGCAGTTCAAACTGCCCACCAGAACATTACCATTAGTCTTTTCCGGATTCTGAATATAGTCAAGAGCCTGCTCCAGATGCCTTGCCGGATTACCGGTATCCACCTCATTTATATGCAGTATCTTAGTGATTGCCATGTCACAAGCACCTCCTGCATCAGCCTCTTAATATCCTCCAGGTCCCGCTTAATTCCGTTAATATCACTTGAATAAGCAAATCCCTGGGTATTTACCACCTTTGCAATCTGATTCACATTGGTGGCAATTCCTGTTATCTGTCTGATAAAAGAACTTCTGTCCGCTGCAAACGTGGTGTCCACGCCCTTGCTGTTCTTTACAAGCTCACGCAAATATTCACTTCTGTTTTTACCTGCCTTCTTCGCATCCGACTCCAGCTTTAATAATTCCGTCTCGGAAAGCTTAAAAGAAACCTTGTAAACCTTCTTATCCGACTTATATCTTTTGTTTCCATCTGCCATACACATAACCTCCAAATCTATTGTTTCTTGCCACTAAAATCACACTTCCCAATCCCATGGTTGTGTCCTCCTTCTTAAATGTTTTTATCTGTTTTTTGTTAAAAGTTCCCATTCTCTTGCCAGCATGGACTTCTATTGTTAACTTGTTTTGCAAGATACGGGAAAGGTCGGACCTTTCCCCGCAAAAAATATATTCACCTTCCGGTGAACCACATTTTTTCGTCTTGGCAGGAGCACCTGCACCCCATATAAGGCACGTCACCGTGCCAATAACTGTCGTCAAATATGCGCCAGCCGGCGTCAATTTGCCTCCAAATATATAGTATTTATATAGGATTGGCGTCATTCTGACACCAAGTCAGATACTCCTGTCGTCACTTTGACGCCTGTAATCTCTGCCTTAATCATCATTCAAAACCTTCAAAAAATTGATTGCTTGTGTTGATAGAATCTTTTCCGCAGGAGCCTCTGGAATTTTTTCAGCTTTTTCCTCTGATTGTGTAGCAGCCACAATCGCTGCGGTCCCACTTTCATTCCCACCACCGACTTCTGCAACCGCTTCTGAAACTGACACCTTAGCACTTAACTTTTGACCTTCCATCTTTTCCAAAAGTCTTGCCTCGGTACCTTCCAAAAGAAGCCTTAATTCCGGCTTCAACTCTCCTGCAATTGCCTCTGCCAGTTTCCGCAAATCCATATCCGAAATATCAGACTTATCACGTGTTTCTTCTCGCTCATAGATCTCCTGATAAACCAACTCAATCCCATGTTTAATAAGCTCCGTCTGATTTAAGAAATGCTTCTCCACAAGCAATCGGTCCAGTTTCTCAACCACTGTGGCATCTGCCTGGCGGTCCACATAGAGACGGCAGTTTAGCCGTCTCTCTCTGCCTAATCCCATCATGTGCACCACCTCACATTACGCAATCTGTCCGGCCAGATACTCGTATCCCTTGGCATTTGCCCTGACATCCGTCACATAGGAAATGTTGGCGCTATGGCGCCCATAGGCAGCCATTACCTTAGCACCGCCACCCACATAAATAATGTTGGCAAACTCCGTGTCATGACCATTCTCTTTCAAAATCCCTTCTACCCTTTTTGCAAAAGCATCCAGAGATTCATCCATCAGTCTCGTGTACTTCTCCGGATAATTACAGTTGGCATTGCTTACATAATCCGTAATGATGCTTTCGGGAATTTCTTTGCTAAACTTCTCACTGCTTCTACCCTTGATTTCCTGAATTACCGAAACCATGGATTCTGTAAAAGTCTCACACTTACTTTCTACCGGTACACCATCCTTCACATGCATAATATCAATAGTCCAGGAGCCCACATCCACAATCAGATATTCGCCTCTCATATCAACAAGCTTGTCAGCCACCGCCGCATAACACTGTGGAAATGCAAGCACATTTTCGATGATGAAGCTGTACTGTACATCCTCATAGCGGAACTTCACCGGCTGCTCTCCACGCTTCAAATACTTTACAAAAGACTTTCTGACCGTCGCAAAATGCTTCAGCGGAAGTCCCACGCCAAGAATCACACTGGCGCCATTAGGAATCGCACCGCTCTGACACTCCTTAGCAAGTGCCACCAGTGTCAACAGATAATAGTCATCATCTGCCAGCTTGCTGTCCTTCACACTATTTCGTTTTTCACCAATCTTATAAAATACACCCTCGTGTATCAGCGTATTGGCAGAGAAGGTCGGCTTGGCCGCCAACCTCTCCACACCATTTTCAAACACATGATTTGCTGATTTCATCAGGTGATTGCCGTGGTCAATTCCCACGTAAAATATTCTCTTTTCTTCCATAAAATCTAATCCTCCAATTCTGCTTTCTGCTCCATATACTCCTTGATATATACAGCACGCTGTTCTTTGATAGTGTCTATCATCTCGTAAAGGTCGTTATTAATAATCTCCTCAACCGTAGACTCAATCTCCTGTACCCTATGAATTTTCTCCATAGTATCCGACATTGCATGTTCTGCATTTCTCGAAGTCTTAAGTTTTTCTACCAGTTCATCATGAAGTTGCCATGCATAGTCCTCATACTCCTTTGCCTTCTGATAGAGCACTCCACCCATAAAATACAGATTATACAAATAGCGGTCATGCTCCATCATGAGCCCCAGCCAGCGATGTCCCCACTTCCCAAGCTTCAAAAACTCATTTTCTTCTGTTTCCTCAAGTACAGGGTAATAAAACCCATCAACTTCCTTGTACTCAATCCCTAATTTCTCTGCAAGTGTAGGTGTTGCAGCCACCTTTGTTTCTTCGTTCATAAAACATCCTTTCCGCGCCTTGCGCTGTTCAAATTTTGTATTTGCCTTAACGCCGACCAGCGGAGAGTTACTGCTCTCAAATGTTCTGCCATGCAGAAAATCCTCCCTTCTCATTGCTCCTTGTGAAGCTATGTATAACAACTGTCCACGCCTGACAGTTCAATCATCCATCCTTTCTAACCTAGCACTGCTGCCTTTACAAATGCCAAAAACACTCTTGCTACCAGTCCGAATAACAATAAAATCAGTTTTGCTAATTCCAGCACACACTTAAGAGTTGCCAGCACCAGCCATGCTACTGCCTTCAAAACCTTCCATAAAACACTTCCAACAAGTTGCATCATCAAATCCTCCTTTCCACCCATCGGGAGCCACCCGAAAAAAGGGTATAAAAAATAAGACCATATTGACTTCAATATGGAACCGATTCATTTTCGATTCTCTGTGTCAATTTAGTCCTATCCAGTAAAAATACCTATTAAGTTTCCTCTTACATACTTAGGACTAAGCTGCCGAAACCCTTGTAAATTCAAGGCTTCTTTCGCTTGTCATAAATATATCACGTTCCCCCGTAGCCGAAATCAAAAGTGCCCTTTCTTCTCCTGCCTCCAGAATTTTCCTTAAATTTGAAATAAAACCCACCTGCATTGCATTTGGCTCTAATCTATATTTTTCAATAGACGGAATTTCTTCCTGTTTTGCTATTTCCCGCTGACGCTTTATCATTTTGTATTTTTCTTTATAATTCTCAAAGAAAACGTCAAATGGCAAAGCATATTTTGAGTTCCACAGCTCTTTAAATTCTTCCACAATATTTTGGGCTATCTCCCCTTGTTCCGTGGAAACAACTTTGGTATTCCACTCCCTATTACTAGTGAGTGCAGCGCTTGTCATATTAGAACTTCCTATAATGATTCGATATATTTCTTCCTTTTTGAAAATATACCCCTTTGTATGAAAATCTTCATCCGCTGCTTCCACATCATACATTTTTAGTGTGATATTTGAAAGATTATTTAACTTCTCCAGAGCCATTGGTTCGCTAAAATTCAAATAATTGGTGGTAAGAATTTCCCCTCTAATTCCCTTTTTCTCCAATTCTTTTAACGTCTGTAGCAACGGTGTAATACCACCCATTGTGATGAATGCAACACTGATTTGAAATTGGTCGCACGCTAAAAGTTCATCCTCAATAGATGACAGTACTTTTTTCCCCTCTCTATGATTATTGGATAGGAATTGCGGCTTATACGCAAGATTAGATGCGTAGGTTCCATCGATATACGCTGTTTCACAACCAGCGCGTAATTCCCATAATTTCTCTTGTGTCATTTTACTACTCCTCATCTTATATCTTTATAATTTTCCATGATTTTTTGCACTATTATTATATTACCCCAAACCAACACTTTCAACAATATCCTTCCATTCTTCATTTGTATTACTGTTTACACGTTACTGTACACACATTGTGTGCACAGTAACCGATTTTTGCCATGCTTCGCATTCCAAATGGCCAAAATCCGTAGCTAGAAGTCTTTCGTACGGTATTTTCGGTGCCGAAAATACCTACCTGTGTACTGTAACGTTTACACGCACCTCGTTCCAGCAACCATTTCATCCTTTGGGTATACCAAAAAACACCCGTCAACCATATGACAGATGCAGAATTTCCCCCTATATCTCTTTACATTATCTCAAACTCATGATGAAGTAACAGCCAGTTAGCTCGGAACAATCTCATAATCTGCCAGTATCCACAGCCCATTAAATTAAATTCTTTCATTAAATTGAATTTTGCCAGCATGCTTCGCACATCTTCAAACCAGACCTCGTGCATCACACCATAGTCATCCTGGTAATGAAAATAGGGCGCCTGGGCAGTTTCGTCATAGAAGATTTGGGCACCATAGGTAATAGCAATATCCACCGCTTCTTTGTTTCCTATGGTTTTTGCTGCTGTAACCCCCTTTTCAAAAGGCAATGGCCAGTCATAACCATAATTGGGAATACCTAATGCGATTTTCTCTCTGGGAATCTCGGTTACAGCATATTCCACCACACGCCTTACATTGGGCAACGGCGCCACCGCCATGGGCGGTCCATAAGTATATCCCCATTCGTAAGTCATAAGCAGCACACTGTCAGCTGCCTTTCCCAGCAAACCATAGTCCATCCCTTCGTATAACAATCCGGGCTGGTCGGCAGCAATTTTAGGTGCCAGTGCCACAGACACAGAATATCCGTTTTCATTCATAAACAACCTTGTCTTTTCCACGAATTCTGCAAAAGGGACTCTGTCCTCTGGAAGAATATACTCAAAATCTATATCGATTCCCCCATATCCTTTCTCTCTCATCACAGTCAATAACTGACTCAATAACCGATCGCTTACCTCACTGTTATTCACTAAAACATTAACATAATAATTGTTAAAATTTCCGTTTTCGTCTAGAGGTGTCAAGGTTAAAATCGGTGTGACGCCAAACGAAATCCCAGTATTTAGAACCCGTGTATCCTCAACCTGCGGAAATACCAAATCTCCTTCTAAAGTAAACCCATAAGAAAATACCAATATTTTAGACAAATAAGGCAATGTTTCCTCCAACACAAACTGATGGATAAATGGATAGGCATATCCACCAACAACCAATGGGTATGTTCCTATTGTCTCTGTATCGTAAAGAATGAGAAGAGCCTGCCCTACTGCCAGTGGAAAGGGATAAGAAATCTGATTATCCTCTGCCAATTTCCATACAGAAATACCAAACATTTCTGCTATGTCATCTATGGTGTCTCCGGTTTTTACTATATAAATCTCCATAATGCCACCTAATTTTTCACTTATTAGTAATATATTCGGGTAAAAGAAATGGTTTCTTCCTCCCAACTAAAATCTATTTTTTAGTAAACTTTATGGTACCTTTCGCCTTCTTTCCTGAACATATTATTTGATAACAGCCATCTTTCTGTATTTCCACAGAAAAATCATCAAATTCTCCAAACGTATTTCCATAAAAAACAGGCTCCTCATCTTCCTCTTTTATACTGATATAGATTTTTCCTCCTTCCGCCTCATGAGAGACCTCAATAACGTCTCCTTTCTGAAAATTATATTCTTTCACAATACTTTTATTTAATCTGTCCGCTTCTACTACGAATCCGTTTTCATAGTCATGAATTGTATAATTTGATGAAAATGAAAAATATGCTACTGCTCCCATGATTAGTGCAATAATTACAAGGCCTGCAATAATTCCACAATACTTTACTTTTTGCTTTTTATCCTCTGGATGTATGCTCTTCTCATATTGATAAAACTGTGCAGAAAAGCAACCAAGTAATACAATATATAAGCCCCCTAAAACAAAAAAAACAATGGATAGTACATCCTGTATCATACTTCCTCCACCATATCCCACGGTATTCATAATAAATTGAGGAAGAATCATACATAAAAAGATTGCAATAAGTGGCATTACCCTGCCTTTATAAACACGTTTCATCATATCAAGTCTGGAATCATCATCACAAAAGATTTCTTCATTCATATCTGCTTCATCTGATACTTTACGGAAATAACTATATCCTACAAAATCAAACAGATATTCCCAACCACAATCAGCAAACATCTGCACATATTCCTCTTTATTCGCGACTCCCTCCTGGTTGTAATCTAATCTATAAGTTACATTTTCAGGTTTGCATTCTTCAAAATGATAAAATCCAGGGAATGTCACTTTCGTAAATTTCCAACCTTGTCTATGCATAGAACTAAGATATTCCTCTTCTTTCCTGTACTCCGGAATTGTAAACCACTTAAATTCTGTTTTTGTTTTTCCCATTATCTCATCTCCTTCATATTCTTATACAATCTTTCAATCCGCTTCATTTCAATTTCCAACACTTCACGTCCCAAATCTGTTATGACATATATTTTTCGCTTTTCCTCTTCCCTTTGAAAAGAGATTAATCCATCTTTTTCCATCTTGGATAAACTACCATACATCGTACCCGGTGCAAGAACGATATCTCCATCTGTAAGCTCCTTTACCTTCTGTACAATTCCATATCCATGATTAGGCTCCTTTAAGCATAACAGTATATAAAAACCTGTCTCTGTCATTGGAACATATACTTTCTTAATATGTGCGTCCATCTCTTTATACTCCCTTCTTGCTTCAATATATCGCAGTAATATATATCGCACTTCGTTATATATTATATATCACACTGCGATATATATGTCAACAAAAAATTCTGATTATTTATTTCGAATATGGCACGAATCGACATAAAACAATCCGTTATACTGCTTTTGCCCCAGTATAACGGATTGTTTCATAGCACATTCTATTTCTTATTCCATCCATTCCTCAATGACACAGGTATGGTGCTTCTTATGTTCCCCTTCTGCATCATAGTTAATTCCAACCAAAAGAATCTTATCACCATATCCTGACAAGGCTCCCTGATATCTCTTTTCCTTTATTTGCCGAATGGCGGTATCTGCGGACTGATTGTACTTAAGTTCCACCACCATGGCCGGCCTCCATCCTGCATTGGCTCTTGGCTTGAATATAAAGTCTGCATACCCTTTGCCAGCCGGGTGCTCTCGGATGATGTCATAATATGCCGGGGCGGTAAAGTACGCCATGGTAAGAACACAGCTTAGGGAGTTCTCATCATTGTAGTTTAAAACTGATGTGTAGGTTTCGTGTGCCAGTTCAATGATTTCTGCTACTTTCTCTGCATTTTTATCTATGGTTGCCATAAGCAATTCATCACATCTTGAAATTGCCCTTGAGATTTCACTCCACTCACCTGTCTTTAGCGCCATCTGAAATGATTTGGCAACCTCATAGTTTGGTATATATGCACTCTTTCTTTCTGCATCATATCCAAGATATCCTAAATGTATCAATGCTGTTAATGCATCATCTTTAGAATGTATTTCGAACAAATCATTTTGGAAAGCTTCTGTCTCAACCATGACTTTTCCACCGGCAAGCATGGTCATAATATCGTCTTTTAATCCTGCATAATTCATGGTAATAAATGTGTTAATGGAGGCAAAGGATGATGTATTCTTCCAATAGGAATCAAATTTATGTCTGTCCATAGCCATAGATACAGAATTCGGATTATACATATGAACACCATCAATCAGATATCCATTGTACCAGGCCTTTGTTGATTCAAAATCCATATCATGTTCCCTGCAAAGTCCTCTTACTTCCTCTTCTGTGAATCCATAGTACTCTGTGATTGGATAAGAATCCAACATAGTATATTCCCTGAAATTATTCAGTGCCGATTCATCCTGAATCTTCTTAATTGGCAAAATTCCTGTAATATATGCCAATGCTAAGAATGACTTTGATTCTTCTGATTTAAACAGGGAATGAAGAAATTTCAGATACTTATGCACTAATTCTTTATCATTACTGTTTCTGATAACACAATCCCACTCATCGATAATAATGACAAAGGGAATGTTTGAAATCCGATAAACATTCATAAGTACTGAATGAATCATTTTCGAATAATCTATCTTATCTTCATATATTTCCCGTATGTCATCACAAATATATTCCACAATCTTCTCCACAATATTGTCCTTATAGAAGTCCCAAAATGATGATATGTCAAGATGAATCACATTATACTTATTCATGTACTTCTTAAAATCACTACTTTTAGCAATCTCAGTATCCTCAAAAAGCTTCGTGGAATCGCAGCCAAGGCTGTAATATGCATCAATCATTCCCGCTGCATGGGATTTCCCAAAACGTCTGGCATGGCTTAATGCGATGCAGTTTTCTTCTGTTGATAATCTTTTATTCAGATATTCCATCAAACCTGTTTTATCAACAAAAATCTGACTATTTCTTGCCCGTTTAAAGCTTTCATTACTTGGATTAAAATATACGCCCATACCTCTTACCTCCAAATTTTCATAAAAAAATCCCCTATACAAATGAATAATCCTATCAATAAACTATCATTAGTATAGCG
>JBGVDD010000208.1:0-13482 GCA_045119215.1 Lachnospiraceae bacterium
TTACTCTATACTTTCCTGCTTAATCCCAATGCTGCCCACATCAGCATTTCCATCCTGATAGGTATGCACATCCTGGGTCATATCCTGACTGTAAGATTGGATTCCCTGCTGTGGTTGACTTTGCTGGGTTTGCTGCGGCTGACTTTGCTGCGTCTGCTGGGTTTGTTGCGGCAGATTCTGCTGGGTCTGGGCTGTATCATTCTGAGTTGTCTGACTGGTATTGTTCTGAGTCTGAGGTCTCTTTCCTTTGCTGATTAGAAGCATTACCATACTTCCCTTTGCTACCTGTGTATCAGCCTCTATACTCTGGCTGATTACCCGCCCTTTTTCAACAGAGGAACTGTAATCTTCCGTTGTTCTTACCGTAAATCCTAATCCCTCTAAGGCACTAACAGCCACTTCTTTACTTGTATACACTACATTAGGCATATTTACCATTTCCGGACCATCACTAACCACAATAGAAATTGGTTCATCAGTTCTGGCTGTAGTATTGGCTTCTGGACTCTGTGAAATAATCTGTCCCTTTGGAACCGTCTGACTATATTCATGTTCCACTTCTCCTAATGGGTAAGTAAAGCCTTCCCTTTCTTTCAAGTCAGCCAGAATTTGTGCTGCTTCTTCCTGGCTTACACCTACTAAATTTGGGACCTGAAGTTCTGCTGTTTCCTCGTTGATATTCCCTTTGGAAATCACCAAGTCCACCTGGGTGTGCAACGCAATTTTTTCTTCCGCTTCCACACTCTGGGAAATCACATATCCCTTGGCAACCACATCACTGTATTCCTCTGTGACTTCTCCTAACTGCAAGGTCTGAGCCTCCAATTTTTCCATAGCTTTATCTTTACTGTTTCCCACCACATCCGGCATCATGATTTCTTCCTGTCCACCACTCATGACCACGTATACGGTATCTCCCTTGGTTGCCTTGCTGCCCCCTGTCGGAGTCTGAGATAGAATCGTATTTTTTTCAATACTTTCACTATAATTCATTCCATTAATTACTACTTCCATTCCCAAAGCCACCAGGGATTCACTGGCATCCTCATAAGTCATCCCTGCAACGTCCGGAATATAGGACTGATCCTGACTAATGGCTTCTTCTCCCTGATTTCCTGCAATCTTTGAAGTGTTAATATCAATAGTTCCCGTAGCAAAAAGTGCAATCACAACCACAACTGCAACAAGAGAAACTGCCAAAAGCATCTTGATTCTCATCGTAAGCTTTTCCGGTTCCACCACTTCCTTGGTTTCTGCTACCACCACTCTCTTAATTTCTTCTCCCTTACACAGGGCATTACAGAACTGTTCTGCATCCTGTATTCGATTTTCTGCTCTGATATTCAGGCTGTTCATAATGGCATTTTCTACATTTTCCGGTAAGGTGACTCCCAGCTGTGATGGAGACTTCAAGTGATCCTCCATCAAGCGTTCTGAGGCTTCCGGCGGAAGCTTTCCTGTCAGCATTCGATACATGGTGGCTCCAACCTCATACATATCCGTCCAAGGTCCCTGATTTCCATGACTACGATACTGTTCCTCCGGAGCATAACCGGGTTTTAAAATAACAGAAAGACTTCGGGATTGATTTGCAGTGGCAAACCTGGCTGCACCAAAGTCCAGTATTTTTACCTGTCCTTCTTTGGTAACAATAATATTATCTGGTGCTATATCCCTGTGTATCAGTCCCTGCTTATGAATCACAGATAATCCACGCAATACCGGTACAATAATCTTCTTTGTATCTTCATAAGATAACGTACCTGTGGGAGATTCTTTTAACATCTCCTTTACTGTAGTCCCTTCCACATATTCCATGATAATATATCCGGTATCATTCTCCATAAAGCAATCATATATATGAACAATCTCTTCCGATTTTTTTATGGCTGCAAGTCTTCTTGCCTCCTCAATAAACCGCTTTAAACCAATGCGAAACTGTTCTCCCCTGTCACCTGAAAATGTAGTTACCTGGGTACTTCCATAGGTTCTGGTTGAAAAGCTGCTTGGCAGGTATTCCTTAATGGCCACTTTTCTGTCTAACTGCTCATCATAGCCTACATAAGTAATGCCAAATCCGCCGTAGCCTACCACCCGACCAATCAGATATTTTTCATGGAGCCTTGAACCTGGTAACAGATAATATTCTTCTGATACCGGTGTATCCTGCTCATATCCACAATGAGGACATTCTTTCCCTGAATCATAGATTTTCATACAGCCATAGCATCTAATCATCACTCTTCACCTCTTTCTTCATCAATGTACACATATCTGGTATATCATTCATCTCAATATTCCAAAGATTCCAGTCTTTCAAAAAAGAAAGGTAAGTTCCCATCTTATAATCCTTATACTGGTCATATATATTTTTGTTAATAGGCAAATCTGTTTCTTTCTCCATGTACATAGCACTTTGCAGACTGTTGTTTAACATCATGGAAAGTACTGCCATTCCTGCCTCTTGAACATTACCACTGGCATTTTTATTTACACCATAACAGTTTGTAAAGCATCCTTGAAGTTTTTCTCCCTTTGTGTATGGAGATACAGTAAAATCTATGGGGGGCATTTTCTCTATGGTAACTTCCTTCACGTCATCTAAATAGGACAAATCCCCTGCTACCTTCCCTACCTTGCTGTCTGTGTCTGAAAAATCAGTAAAAGCATCGGATTGGTCAGCAAACGCCAGACTATTTTCTGATGTTTTTTCATTATTTTCATAATATACACCAATCTGCCATCCTGTTGGTAATTCCATTTTGTTGTCCACAGTATCCAAAAATAAATATTCCTGGTTTCCCAGACTATAGTACAGTTTATCCATGGATACACAATGTTGTTCTATCTCATCCTTCGATAAAACATCCGTATTGAATACATCTGGTAAATCATTATTTTCTATAGCTTCCTTAAGTCTGCTTTCATATTCTTCAAAAGGAATCTCCTCAATATCCAAGGTAATATTTTTACATTCCTTTTCCATGTTATTTTTTAATAACCCAGCGATATCCTCATCATATTCTTTTTCCATCAGCCAGACTTTCACACGATCTTCCTTAATCTTGGTGAGATTCAAACCTTTGTTGGAAGATATGAGAGATTCATAGGTAATCAAGCTTCCTACAACCAGCAATGGAATCGTAATTGCCGCTGCAATTGCCATATTTTTATGCCGCTTTCTTTTGCGCATTTCCACCTCAGGTCGGTCAAAATTTTTTTTGTTTATGATAGCATCCAGAAATTCATCCATACTTTGAAAACGTAGTTTTGGATTTAATGCCATGGCCTTTAGCACCACATTATCCAGGCGCTTCTCTGCCTTTGGATTATGATAGGAAGGCTCCTTTAATTTATCTGATATTTTTCTATCTGGAGCTTCTATTGGTTTTTCCCCTGACAACATTTCATAAAATACAGCTCCTACAGAATAAACATCTATGGTGGGTCCTTGCTCACTGGCAGATGCATACTGCTCTGGGGGAGTATATCCACTTTTGACCACTGGAATCTCTTTTATATCCTGTGATTCTCCTGGAAATTTCGCCGTACCAAAATCAAAGATTTTCACTGTATCCTTTCCTGTAAGAAAAATGTTATCCGGACTAATATCCCTGTGTAGAATCCCTACATCGTGAATCTTTTTTACTGCTTTTAATATTGCAAGCATATAGCCTTCACACTGTTCTCTGTCTAAGAGTTCTGCACGAAGCACATTCTTTAACAGTCTTCCCTGGATATACTCCATTACGATATAGACCGTATTATTTGCCTCAAAAGAATCCATAACATTTACAATGTCTTCCTCACTGGAAAATCTGGCCATATTCTTTGCTTCTGTGATAAACTTTTCTTTCTGCTTATAAAATTCTTTTTCCTGTTCTCCTCTAAATATACCTACTTTACAGGAACTTGGGGAACGGTTTACCAGACCTTCAGGATAAAATTCCTTAATTGCCACTACAGTCCCCATGTTTTTATCATATGCTTTATAGGTGATTCCAAAGCCACCAATTCCCAAAACCACGCCCACTATGTATCTATTTTGCAACACAGTTCCAGGCTTTAATTGGTACGCTTCTGACAATTCTTCCCCTTCTACATAACCACAATAAGGACATACATCAAAGTCCCCTTTTAATCGAAAACATTTAAAACAAATCTGACTTGCCATGTTTTATTCTCCAGACGAATTTTCTTTTTTATAATCATCCCAGCTAAAATTCTCTCCACAACATGTAAAAAGCATAAGCCTGGTGTTTCCTATAGTTAAAATATCCTGTGCCTTCAATCGTTCCGGTCCTAAAACAACATCGTCATTTAAATAAAACAACTCCCTAGAATCCCCAGGCTGGGCGATAAATTCTCTTTTTCTTGGCTCATACAACACAATGGCATGCTTTTGACGGGATACACTGTTATCCTGTGCCAAAACCACATCCATATCACTGCCCCTTCCAATAAAATTTCTTCCGGTTTTCAGTGTGTAACTTGCACCAAAGGAAGGGCCTTCAATACATACCAGCCAACCAGTCACTGGTTCTACTCCTATTTTCGCCTGGTATAAACTTACTGTTTTACACTCGTCTAAATCTTCATTCACATTACCACCTTCTTTGGGGCTTTTTGCTCTCTCTACCGCTTCAAATAAAGATGCCGGCATGGTAGGCTGTTCTCCCAGACTATCCTCTACATCCTTAGTCTGTCCATCTTCTATCATATCCTGGGCACTGTAAAAATTCATATCAACTGTTTTGTCCTGATTGTCCATTTCCTCCAATTGCTCTTCTGACTGTGGTGGACAATGGGGACAGGTTTCATACTTGTCTGCATCATAAAAATGGTGTTTTTTACATTTTGTCAATTTCATTTTATTTCTCCTCATATCTCAATACAATAACAGATGTATTATCTTGATTCTTTCTTTCTTTTTTCATTACCTGATTAGTAAGCTCCGTGGCTGCGCTTTGGACATCATCCCCATATTCTGTGACAATTTTATATATTTCTTCTTCTGCTAAGGTTCGGTACATTCCGTCACTGCATAAAATAACATAATCCCCGGAAACCAATTCAAAAGGAAACTCATTCACATCCATAAGGCTTATATTTCCTACGCCAATATAGCTGGTCAATGCCTCCCCACGGTAAATTTCACTCTCATAAAACTCTTTGCTTATTGTTCCATTCATCAACATTTTGTTTAATTCTGCTTTATAATTATGTTCCTCATTTACCGCCAAAATTTCAGAATCTCTCACAATATAAATCCTACTGTCTCCTACGGAAAGCCAGTAAAGCTTATTTTTTCTGACAATTACAGCAACCACAGTGCTACCGCAGGATAGCTGTGTTCCATCTTTTGCCTGAAGCATTGCAACTTTTTTATCCGCAATTTTTGCCTGCTGTTTAAAAAATAAAGGAACTTCCTCAATTTCTTCTTGTTCAAAGCCTTCCCGGATGCTGTCTAGGGCAGTATGACTTGCCAAAGCTCCATTATCCAGCCCTCCCATCCCATCACACAAAATTGCCAAAGTTTTTCGTTGGTACACTTTTCCAAAAATGGCATCTTCCTGATATTTTCTTGTGCCCTGAATGATTGCGCTTCCCATAATCATCCTATCACTTTCTTCCGGATACATTTCTACGGTCACAAGCTCATTTTCTATTCTCATATTTTCTCCCTTTTACCAGTAAATTTTTATTTTCATTTTGCCTGCCTGAATTACATCATTCTGGTTCAAAGTTTCTTTTCCAATCATCTTCTTTCCATTAAGATAAGTTCCATTGGTTGTCTGCAAGTCTTCAATAGCAAATCCATTGCCTTCTTCATATAAAACAAAATGCTGTCTGGACATCTGCACATCATCTAAATAAACATCACAAATATCAGACCGCCCAACCATAATACTTTTTTTCACTTCCACCTGTATAGGTTTCTCTGCACCTTCCACTTCCAGTGTAACTATTTTTCCTGGAATATCCATCTGTTCCATGACCGCTACATGATGTTTCTTTTCTGTTTGCTGTTTTAACACCACCTTGTCTTCCACGGTAACTAACACATTCCGTTTTTTTATATTGCGGTACATGATATACACTGCCCCACCAGCAGCCGCCAGAAATACAATACATAGAATCATCGGGAAAAACTTTCCTAGTAATCCCAGGTTCCTCTTTCCATCCTTGACTTTTACTTTGCTTTTTTTCTCAATAGGATTCTTTTCCATGGAATCGTCTGTAATATTTTTATAGCTAATGGTATAGTCTCCATTTAATAAATCATCGCTAAATTTTAGAATAGCCTTGTATTTTTGGTTTTTGGTATAACTGTATGTTACTGTGTAATTTGAAATTATCTTTTTGTCATTTAATTTTACCTCATAGTTTCCTGCTACATCTGCATTTAACACCTTCTCATCAAAAGTTATAGTAAAGGTATTTTTCTTTTTTTTCTTTTTCACTTTTACATTTGGTGGATTGTTGTCCTCCTGGTAAGTATCAAAGCAAGCCTGCATGGTCTGAACAGAGTCTTTCAACTGAACCTTCATTGTTTTTAGTTCATAATCCACTTTATTACTTTCCATCTCAGCCTTTATCTCATAAGCTTGATAGAATAAGTTCTGAAGACCTGAAATTACATTGGAAGCTTCTTCATTTTTGTAATAGGAAAGAGTCCCTCCGGTGCTTCGCACAAATTCACCCATACTATTTACAGCAGTATCATTGCTTGTCACATTGTCTGTTGGTGTCATGGCATACATGGGAAGTCCAGTCTTTAGTAATGCATCCGAAGCTTCTTTTTGGGTAGAATTATTCTGTGAAAAATCCTCTGCATCGGTGATAACAATTCCTACCTTACGTTTTGCTTTTTCCTTTGCAGTTTTTGTCATTTCTGCTGTCTGTTTCATTGCCTCAAACAACAGGGTATTTTGATCCCCGTTGCTTAATTCTGCAATAGCACTTGTCAGCATTTCCCCCGGTTTTTCCTCTCTGCATACCGTGTCTACTGTATCACCAAAGGTAACTAAGGTCATAGTATCCTCTGGTCTCATTCCAGATGCAAACTGTTGTAATGCCTGTTTGGTTGCTTCAAAAGTAGTATCGCTGATAGATGCTGACTTATCTATGAGAATATAATAATTGATGCCTGACTGGGAAGCAGCAAAGGGTTCATAACTTTTCGTTGTAACTCTGCCATCTCCATATACCACGGAAATATCCTGAGTAGAATAGACAGCTTCTTCTTCTGGGTAAACGTAAATACTAAAGTCAGGTATATTTTCATTGACAGCTTCTAATCTTACCCGTCCTGTTGTTTCCTGCTTTTGATTTTGGTTTTCTTGTTCTGTGTCTTTTTTTGATTCCTCCTTGGCAGTTTGCGCCAAAACCGTGGAAACATTTCCTAAGGTAAGTCCACCGCCCAGGCTTCCCATCATTACAGTTATGCTAATGCACATTGCTGCCATAATTTTTTTTCTTACCATTTTAAATCTCCCTTACAAAATGGGACAAACACCAAATCGCAGTCTCCCACATGAATTACGTCCCCCTGGTCCAGCTGCTGTGGTTTTTCCAATAACTCATCATTGACATAGGTTAAGCTTCCTACATCCGGAACCACGTAAAATAAATTTTTTCTATCTTCATATACAAAACGACACTGTTCTTTCCTGGCCACCTGCTTGTCATTAGCAAGAACAATATCATTCTCCCGGTCTCTTCCTACCAAATTAAATCCTTGAAATATTTTAAAGTCTCTTCCTTTTTCTGGTCCCTTAATACACACCAACCAGCCACACACATTCTTCCTGCTTTCCGTAACCAGCGCTATGGTCCTTCCTTCATCCAAGTCACTTTGTACCTTCTCATGTTCCTTCTCTTCTTGAATCTCTTCACTTGGATGACTTTTTACATACTGTGCAAGATACTCTTCCACTTGCACATTTTCCATGGGTACGGTTACACCTTCATTCAAATCATTTTTAGCCATTCCCGACATACAATGAGGACATTGTGTATATTTATCGCCATCATAGTAATGCTTATTTTTACACTGTAAGATTGCCATTATTATTTCTCTCCCTTCCACACAGCAATTGCTGAATAGTTATCCATATTCACATTCTTACCATTTTTTTTCACTCTTTTTTCCATTTTGGAAACCCAGCTTTGTGGAGTTTTAGACCAGAAAAAATCAGACTCCATTTTCTTTTCCTCAATTAACTCCCAAAATCCATCGGAACACAGAAGAAAAGACATATCAGGGGTTCTCTCCATCTCTTCAGATATCTGATATTTTGGCTCATCCCATTCAATTCCCATCACTTTCAATAACCGGTTTCTATCCTCATGGTGCCTGATATCCTTCTCTTTGATTTCCCCAAGGTTCACTAACATCTGAGGAACACTGTGGTCTAACGTATGTAGCACATATTTTCCTTTTTTAAATAAATAAAGTCTGCTGTCTCCGATATGCCCCCACAACACCTTATGTTCATCCATCATTAAAACTACAAGGGTGGTTTTCATTTCATTTTCCCTTCCCTGGGCTTTCTGGCTTGAGAGAAGTTCTTTCTGGGCTGTCTCAAAACATTTCTCCATACATTTCACAGACACTTCTCTCTCCTTGGCAAATACTTTTTTCACCTGAGCCACCACTAAGGCTGAAGCTTCTGCCCCTCCACCGTGGCCGCCCAGGCCATCTGCCAGGATAAAACAGTATTTGTCATCCACATGCTCCATTCCCACAGCATCTTCGTTGTAATCTCTGTCTCCTTGATTTGTAAAAAGAGTGTAGTTTATCACTTATCTCACCTTGTCCTCCCTGTTATTTCCAAAATAATTTATGATTTTCACTTTTCCTCGTATCATGTTACCATTTTATGAAAAAAATGTAAAGAAAACCAAATCAAAAAACTCCCCATTGCAGTGCACATATGAGTGTGTACTGTTATAGGGAGTTTTGAAACTATCTTAAGATTGCATATGCAATTAAAATAATACCTAATACAATTCGATAATATCCAAATACTTTAAAATCTTTCTTTTTAATGTATGACATAAATGTCTTAATGGCTATGATAGAAACCGCAAAGGCAGTTACCATACCTACCACTAATATGACAATCTCGTTGCCCTGAAAGGAACCTCCGAATTTTACAAGCTTTAACAGGCTGGCTCCTGCCATAATGGGCAATGCCAAAAAGAAACTAAATTCCGCTGCCACATATCGAGAGCATCCAATGAGAACTGCTCCAAGGATAGTTGCCCCAGATCTGGATGTTCCGGGAATCAAGGCAAGCACTTGAAAAATTCCAATAATCAACGCATGACGATAACTCATCTGGTCAAAGTCTTTGATTAAAGGCTTTCTGTTCTTATTACGATTTTCCATGATAATAAATAAAACACCATAAACAATCAAAGTAATAGAAACAGTTTGAAAATTATAAAAATGTTCTTCCAATACGTCGTCTAAGGGAAGGCCAATCACAGCTGCGGGCAAAGCACCCACGATTACCTTAAACCACATTTCCATGGTATCCCATTTTACATACTTGTTCATAAATCCCGAGAAGCCCTTAGTCTCTCCTGGTGCAAACATAACATGTTCTTTATTCTTTGGGGTGACAAATGGCCACAACTTATTCCAGAATAACAACACAACGGCCAAAATAGCGCCTAACTGAATCACCACCAAGAACATTTCCATAAATTCAGGAGTTACATCAAGCTTGATAAACTCATCAAGAATAATCATGTGCCCTGTACTGCTGATTGGCAGCCATTCTGTAATTCCCTCAACAATTCCCAAAAGGATAACCTTTAGAATTTCTATAAATCCATCCATGAAATAACCTCCGTTATTCGATTACAGTTTGATCCTTGACAGCTTCTCTAACTACACATACCCAGGTCTTACCTGTGTTCATCTTAATTTCATTACCATTTAAATCATAATACTTGGTTCTATCCCAATCTGCTGCTTTTGTCCAGGTAATTGGAATAGCTTTTCCATTGGTAATGTAGTATCCTGACATTCCTTCTCCTACAATATCGTAAGCCTTGTAATCCTTAGCATCTCTGGCTACTCCCACATTGCTCTGAATAATAATATTCTTCACTGCAAGTTGTTCACCGTCTAAATCATCAATCTGTTTTGCCCCATACTGGAATCTGTAATATAATCCATCTTCTGCATTGTATTCAAACCAAGGCTTATTTACATCATAACCTGCCGGTGTTACCTTATTCGCAGTCATTCCATCTGTGAGTTCTACCTGTTCTGTCTCAGATGCAAATTGGAAATGTGGCTTTAATACAGTGCTTCTTACCTCATCAAAGGTTAAGTCATAACCATATTTTTCCACGCCCTTTAAGATACCTTCTCCACTGGCATAGGCATTATGTGGAGCTTTTCTATCAGAAGTACGGTAGTAAACAGTTCCATCCAGAATAGTTCCATCCAGATTATCCACATCATCTCTTCCCAATACTTCTGTTACATACAGTGCAGGACCACCAAAATGACAATAAATTGCATCATATTCCAAAGCCCAGTACACAAAGTAGTCACGACAGCTTCTTACAGAACCTATTTTTTCCAGTCCTTTCCAATCCTCAATAATTCCCATGAGACGTGTAAGGTTCCCTTCCACATTACATTCGTATATAATTCCTGCCTTTGAGATACTGGTCTGAGGGCAGGCTTCTTTAATGTTGTTGAACATTACGGCAATTGGTCTCTGATTCTCAAAAGATGAATCCATCACCTGATTTGTAATGTAGCTTCTATACTTACCATCCCCAACGTTTTCTTCTTCCTTTGTTGCCTCTTCTGTTATGTCTGTTACGGCTTCTGTAGGAGTAGTCTCTGTTGTTTCCTCTTTCGATGAACCACATCCCACCATGACAGTTGCCACAGTTGCCAACAATAACATGGCTACTTTCATTCTCTTCACTGTTTCTTCCTCTCTTTCCGTGATTTTTCACATACCGAAGTATTATAGCACAAAAATATGTGTTTGTGAACAGATTCCTTTCTTAAAGATTTTTTAAGGTAACAGTTCATGAAATCTTTATTAAAATATTTTTTTCTATTGACATCCAAAAAAAATATGATATTCTTGTTCTATCAAAAACTTGCCTTATTTGACTCACCAAATTTACTCAAATGAAAGGAATGAAAATAAATGCAAATTAACTTTGGAAGATTAATAGATTTAGGATATGAAAGATATCTGGGAATACAAAACGGAAATAAATATTACATCATATATGTAGACGGAAATGGTACTATGCTTAATTTTAGAAATCCATTTTATTATAGTTTAGTTGGGTATATTGACAAAAAAGGAAACAATCATTGTCACGTGTTTTCTGGTATTACAGATCCTCTTCTCCAAAGTATTCTCTTTTTTTGCAGTGCCCTTATCGGAATGATAGCAACCGAATCCATACGTAATGGATTACTTATTGCAATTCTTTCCTCACTAACAGTGGGAAGTTTCACATATATTCTATCAAGGATGAGTTCGAAATATAAAATTAGCAAAACAAATTTATTACAATTTATTGAAAAACAGCTCACTGCAAACAATTCATAAAAACCACGTAACTGTTCAGTATATCTGAAGGTTTCGTAGACCAATTTCACCCAAAAAGGAGATGTGTTCCCACATCTCCTTAATTTTAGTCCTAATCTATTATTTATTTCACAATCTTAATTTTCATGGTTGCCTTTTTCTTAGAACCATCCTTAGCCTTTGCTGTGACAGTCACTGTCTTTCCAATACCAGCCTTCTTTGCTGTTAATTTTCCGTTCTTGATTGTTGCATATTTTTTATTGGATACAGACCAGGTAATTTCCTTGTTCGTTGCATTCTTTGGAGAAATGCTTGCAGTTATTTTTAAAGATTTTCCTGCCTTTAAGGTTTTCTGGTTCTTCTTTGTAGATAAAGTAATCTTCTTTACTGCTACCTTTTTGGCAACAGTCACCTTTACTTTGGCAACTACAGTTCCTCTATCCTTGGCTCTTACAGTAATCACAGCACTCTTGCCGCCTGCAGTTTTCTTTGCTGTAATTTTACCCTTGCTATCAACAGTTACTACCTTGGTATTGCTTGAAGTATAAGTTACTGCTTTATTCTCTGCTTCCATAGGAAGTACTTTGGTCTTTAACTGATAGCTGTTTCCTGCCAGTAAGGAGAGTTCTGACTTATCCAACTGAATTTCAGATACATAAGCGCCGTAAACTAAATCTACATCAATATCTTTCGTGATACTTGCAATCTGATATGTGGTATTATTGCCATCTCCTTTGATAGCTACACTCTTTCCATCTACCTTCATACTCTTTAAATAGTAATTATCCAGTAATTCCAGCTTTAACTCTACGCTGTCTCCCGGATTGTACATTCCAACGCCCCAAGCGAAACCACCTTCCATGTTGTCCGTGGCAGTTACACTATATTTCCCTGATTTTACCGGAATTTCATAGATTTCATAATCTCCATTCATGTAGAAATCCAAAACATCATTATAGACCGGTTTACCGGATGTAATCATAATAAACTTATCATCCAAGGCACCTGCTACGTAAGTCTGATCACCTAAAATCTTATCCATGGTAAATTCTGTTGCTTTAAAAGAGTCTGTTGCTACATCATAAGTAAACACATCACCATATTTTTCTGCCTGACAGTTAGAATAAATCAAACCGCCACCAATTGCAGAAACATCCCCTGTATAATACTCTGGTAACATTGTCAGTCCCGGAGTATCCGGTGTTACTGTTTTGTAGCTTTCTTCGTAAGTAACCGGATCCCCTAAAACAATTTCAGCCTTAGATACTTTCCAGCTCTTTCCATCATAAATCATGTTCTTTGGAGACTTCTTGCTGCCTCCACCTAAGGTAAGCACTAACTTATTTCCTGTCTGAACTGCTTTGGCTGCAAATCTTCCCTCTGGAAGCTCTGCTCCCTTGCTCCACTTCTTTGTTTTTGTATCATATACATACATATCTTTTACAGCTTCTTTTTTCTGGTTATCATATCCACCCATTAGGTATAATTTACCGTTGTAAGCTGCTAAGGTAGAAAGACTGTACGCATAATAATCGTTCTTTTTATCTACATCTGAATATCCGTCTGGAAGATTGGTAACCTTCTTCCACTTCATAGTATCCATATCAAAGGAAACCAATACACTCTTCTTTGCGTAGTCTTTATAAAGATTTGCCACTGCATAAATTGTCTGATTACACATAGTTGGGGACTCTACAGATACCCAGTCATTTTCTGAGGTCTTTCCAAAAATATCTTTTACTGATATTTTGGCACAATATTGGAACATCTCTGCTTTTTCTCCCATGGTATCGTTTACATCCGAGTATATGCCTACATTATCAAAATATTCTATCTCTCCATTGTCACCTACCATGTATCCCATGTTTCCATTGGTTAATACACTGGAACCATC
>JBGVDD010000209.1:0-7308 GCA_045119215.1 Lachnospiraceae bacterium
GCCATGTCATTAAAGGCATTGACTGTGTGGGTAATCTCCCTAAGAAACATAATTTCGTTGTATTCCTTATTTGATTCAAAACCTATGGTGGCTGCTATGTCCGCATTCTCCGTATTGCCTTTAAAGTTCTTGCAGGCAAACTGGAAGGAATCCATAAACAGCTCATACTCCTGTAACATCAGTAGCAGTAGGTCTTTCGAGAAGTCAGCTTCCTCATTATTAAGGTCAAAGGGTAAGCGGTTTAAAATACTGCTCATTGCATCACGAATCTGTAATTCCCTTTTATCCGTAATGTCTGTTTCGTACTCCTCTGCTTCTCCCTTGAGCCATTCCACGGATACATGAAGTGCTTCTGAAAGTCCATCCAACACCAGCTTCTTGGTATTGTCGATTGTTCCGGCTTCATATCTCTGAATGGTGGAAGCTGTCACTCCCATCTTTTCAGCAACATAGGGCTGTTTCAATCCTAATTCCAATCTTCGCTGTTTTGCCCTGCTACCGATTAGCTTGCGTAATTCTTTATCTTTCATCTTCATACGCCTCCTTTTTCGGTATAGTACTACTATAACACATGTCTTTTATAATTGCAATATGCAAGTTGATAATTATTATTAAAATTTCGTAACGCTTGACAGAATGATATAAAAGGTTTATAGTAGGCTTAGTTTGAAAATTGCATAATGCAATTCACAAGGAGGTGATTCAATGACAGAAATGAAAATCGCCTTATCCATTGAGGAAGCAGCCGACTATACCGGTATCGGAAGAAATACACTCCGTGATCTGGTAAAGTGGAAGAAGCTCCCGGTACTTCAGGTAGGACGAAAGGTTCTAATAAAGACTGATATACTGGAGCAGTTCATGGAAGCCAACGAAGGCAGGGACTTAAGGGATAAGAATACTGTCAGAGCAGTTAGCAGAAAAACTGCTGTAACTTAAAAGGGTGGCTTCCTACGAAACCACCCTTTGGTATGTATCAGACCGAAGTCATGATATACCTACACGCAAATAGATTATATCATGTGCTTCCTCTGGTATCAACCAAAATTTACGGGAAAGGAGCAGGAATTTTACAGGACAATTTCATATTGAAGTGAGTGGTATAGACCTCATAGTGCAATTCTTTTGCAAGCCCTCGTGCATTTATGCGAGGGCTGAAGCCTCGCAGAGCGAAATACACCCTTCGCACAAATCTTCGATTTGTACTCTGGGTATTTCGCCCTTGCAGGGAGCAAATTTACGCAAGCGTAAATTCCAAATGCTGTCGCATTTGAGGTAATGCCGGACACTGCATCGTGTTCGTAACCGGACACCTAAGTGTCCACTCACTTATAATCCTTCCGCCTCTTTCCCTAAGTAATATTTACGAGAGGAGGAAGCACTATCGAAAGAAATTCATTTATTCAGATGAGCAAGCTCCACAATGTCCGTGGCAGGATTACCTATATATCCAGTCACGCCAAGCAGGAAAATCTGTATGCGGTCTATGAAACAACAGACCGCCACTACTGGACAGAGCTTGCCAGATTTAATCAGCAGGAATTTCTAAAAAGCGGTACGGAAGGGAAATGTATTGAGGCAAGGGAACTGATTATAGCCCTGCCGGAATCCTTCCCTGACCTGTACGACCCTGACAGGCTGTTACAGATGTTTACCGACCGCTTTAAAGAAAAATATGGTGTGGAGTGTGTATCAGCCCTGCACCATAACAAACGCAAAACCAACTATCATATCCATCTCATCTTTTCCGAAAGGGAACTGTTACCGGAACCCATAGAAAAGATTGCAACACGCAATATGTTCTATGACGAGCAGAAAAAACATGTACGCACCAAGAAAGAGATACTGGATGATAGAGGTAATGTCCGCAAGGGCTGTAAGATAATTAAAAAAGGCGAAGTCTACGAGCGAACCATATTTACCGCCAAGAATAAGCTGTTCAAGCAAGAGCATTATCTGGACGAGGCAAAACGCTTCTATACCGACCTTATCAATCTTCTGATAGAAGACGATAAAGACAAACTCCATGTATTTGACAAAAACGGATTATACCTTGCCACCAAGAAAATCGGCAAGAATAATCCCAAAGCAGAACAGATAAAGGAAGATAATGAGGTGCGTATGCAGTGGAATCACGAAGTAGACCGAGCCTTAGTAAGCCAAGTGCCGGAGGATAAGATACGTCAGATAAAGAAAGAATTTATTACAGACCGTATCCGTAATTCTATCAAAGCATGGGGCAACTGTCCGGAACTGCTTGCCAATATCATACGAGGGGCAACCAACCGACTGGCACTTCTGATTCACGATGTACTGAAAGCCGCAAGGGAGCTGAAAAACAAGCTGTTTTATGAAGCTCTGGAAAAAGAATACGGAACCAAGACGGTTATAAAAGCAGAGGATACCGCAGATGTTGCTACAACTCTGGTTACAGAAGTGATAACTGAACCTGAGCCACCAATAATTACTGCAACTATTCCTGAAACAAAGACTGTAGAACAGCCCAAGCCACAGATACCTCCAAGACCGGTTATGCCACCAGAAGCAGCCGCCTTCCCAAGACTTCAAAAAATCAAGGTTACGCTTGATAAACAAAATCATCTTATCTTTGAAGCAGAGCGTGAACGGAATAAACTGGAGATTGAATTAAGCGATTTAAAGGGACTTGCAAGGCTCATTAAGAAAAAGGAGCTTGAAAGCAGGATTGTCGCCAAAAACGAGGAAATCCGAACCCTCAAAGCCGGATTGTCCGGTATCGTCAGACAGCATGGATTTGCAACGGTACAGGATTTCTACACCGCATTCTATACCGCAAAGCGTGCCACAGAAGCATATCAGAAAGAATGTGCCAAGTGGGATGAAGCCTACGGAGAGAAAACTACTCCAGAAGCTGAAACCATGCACGAGAAGATACAGCGGTATCAAGAAAAGGCTGACAGACATAACGCCAGCCAACCTTACCGAAGCAGAGATAAAGGGGCGAGATAATCGCCCCTTACACACATCCTCATCTTATTATCAAAATTTTCTTGAAATATTGCTTAAGGAATGTTATTATAATTATACAAAGAGAAAGCACCCACTCCAAAGGTGGATGCTCCGAGTTTAGACTAATATTTGTCCTTACGGACAACGCCTATCCTGTGGATCAGACAGGATAGGCATTTTTATTTTCGCTTGTTTCTCTTATCGAGAAAGGCAAGCAACGCAACAGTTAAGCTACCAAAGGACATCAGCAAAGCCAATATCCCAATAAAAATCGAAACGATTTCATAAGCTGTCATCGGCGCCACCTCCCTTCCTATGTATTCCGGCATGCCGGTTTTCATAAACTTGGGAGGCTACCACCCTGTCATGGGTACTTTCCGTAATTATATTTCACCAAACATACATTCGGATATCAACCATTTTATTAACTTATTTTACAGAAGACTCAATGATTATCTTTTCCTTTCATCACTGAAGTATAAATCAAAACAAGAAGGGCTATCAAATCAATTACCCCTATTATTCTTACCGCAATATCTGGCAATTCAATTCCAATAACGCTAGAACCAGCCAAAATAAATGTAGCAATGCCAATGCCAATTACAATTAAACTAATACTCCATATGCGTTCAATTTTAGTTTTCATATGTCAACATCTCCACTGTAATAATCAACTTCCCCTTTGCATTTTGAGCAACAATGGTTCCATTCATTTCTTCTACAAGTTTCCGACAAATATATAATCCCAAGCCTGCTCCTTCACCTTTTCGTGAAGCATCTGCTCTGTAAAATTTATCAAAAATTTTCTCTGTATCAATCGCTTCTGAAACAGAATTAGAAATAACCAGTGTTACACAATCGCTCACGGTAATTGAAAACTCCATCTCTCCCGTAGAATACTTAATCCCATTAGAAATCAGATTCTGTATGACTCTTGCAAGCAATTTATGGTCTGCCAGTACCGAAATTTCCTCATCAGCCTGCTCAAACAACGGTGTAATGCCTTTCCTTTCAAAATCCAGATAATTAGCGAGAATTTCTTCACAAACCACTTCGCATATATTTACTTTATCCATTACCGGCGTATACTGATTTGCATCCACCACAGATAACTCAAAGAAATCATCTACTAGTTTATTGGAATATTTTGCTCTATCTAAAGCGATCCGAATATCTTGCGAGGTTTTTTCATCCTTGCAACTTTTTTCTGCAAGCTGAAGATATCCGATAACGGATGTAAGGGGTGTTCTCATATCATGGGAAATCATGGAAATAGATGTTTTCATAGCCTGCTCATTTTTTAAAGCATCAACTTTTAATTTTTGCATTTTTTCCGCTTTTTCATTGATGTGTAAAACTACCGTTTCTAAATCTTTATCCACAAAATCTACAGAAACCAAACCTTCATCCTGTTCCTTCATTTGCTCTGCTATTTTTTTTAATTGCCTCTTTATAAAACACAGTTTTACGCTCAAAAAAAAGACAACAATAATTAATATTGAAATAATCAAATACATCATTATCGTTGCCTCCTTCCCATTATTTAATCTCTTTTTTTCTGAACACCAAATATGTTAATGCTATAACTACCACTAATGTAATGACCGCCACAACACTTGACGCAATCAATGTTTCACTTTCATTATTCTTAGCAAAACAAAATACTGTTTTTTCAAAGAATGTGTCATAAAGAAAATTACGAAGCACATTGCATGTTACAATGATAAAACAAACCGATGCAGCAATCGCAGAGGTCGCTTTACCACAAATAAATGTAATCATAGTTATAATACTTTGTAAAGCCACTACTTGTAGCACAATTGTTAAACACCAGAAAATGTCCTGTGTTTTAAACATATTTTCTTCAAAACCATTTTTACAAACCACACCAAATACTGTAAAAAACACAAATACAAGATGTAAAATTATACCGGATATCATTACCGGCAATTCCCTTACCAACAACACTGACAATCTGCTGTATCCAAGTGAGATTTCATGATGAATCGTTCGAGTACTAAAATCATTACCAAGAAACCATGAAGATGTCACTGCCAATATAAAAATAAGTGAAGTATCACAATTAGCACCCCCAAAGGCCTCATATGCCTTCACTCCCAAAGGCGCCATTTTCAAAAATCCGCTCCAAAAAGCTAATCCTGCCATACATAAAACTGCTAAATAAAAAACCAAAAAATGTCTAAATTTGAAAAAAGTAACTTTAAGCTGATTACACATTGCCTGCACCTCCCGTAATTGACATAAAATAATCTTCCAGCGTCTGTTCCATCACAGACAACTCCTTGATAACTATCTCATGTTGCATAAATGCTCTGGATATTTCTTCCATATTATCTTTGCCGGAATATAAATAAATTGTATCTTCCGATACTACTTTGTACTCCGGATTATCCATGGTTTTATCCAAAACGGTTAGTGCTTTAGGTACTTCATCTGTTTTAATGCAGATATACTTTCTACATTTTTCTTCTAATTCTTCATGTGTTGCGACATCAATAATCTTTCCTTTATGGATAAAAATATAATCTGTTGCAAGCAAGTAAAGTTCATTCAAAATATGACTGGATATAAAAACGGTAATATTTTTTTCTTCATTTAATTTCTGTAACAAATTACGTAAAGCAACAATATTCTTAGGATCAAGTCCGTTAATTGGTTCATCTAAAATCAAAATTTGCGGATTTCCCAAAAGTGCCATTGCTATACTTAATCGCTGTTTCATGCCCATAGAAAGGGCACGTGCCTTCTTATTCTTTACATCAGATAAATCTACCATATCTAACACTTTGTCGATTGTGGATTTATCAGGATTACCTATCAACTTTCTTTGCAACTCCAAATTCTGGAAAACTGTATAATTGGGATAAAGCGCCGGCTCTTCAATCACGCTCCCGATGTGTCTTCTCATCTTTTCCCGCTCATGGTTGCCTTCTTTCCCCATAATAGAATAGGTTCCTGATGTGGGATAAGTTAATCCCGTAATGATTTTCATAAAGGTACTTTTACCGGCACCGTTCTCGCCAATGAAACCGTAAATATGCTTCTTTTCCAAGCTGATACTGACATTATCCAGTACAGTGTATGCACCATATTTTTTAGTCAGATTTTCTGTCTGCAAAACAAATTTTTCCATATGCAAATCTCCTTTCTGACCTTATGGTATAGCATCAAATTAAAAATACCCTATAGGAAATCTAAAGAAAATCTTAATTCGCAAGACGATAGCCCATTCCATACACTGTTTCGATGTAGCTCTCCTCCGTTATTTTGGCTATTTTCTTTCGCAAGTTACTCATATGCACATTCATGGTATTTTCATCACTCATGTACTCATCACCGGTAACACTTTCAAACAGATTCCTCTTAGAAAAAATCTTGTTAGGATTGGATAACATCAATTCAAGAATGGCATATTCCATTGCAGTACAAATCATTTCATTACTACCTATATACACACGCTTCGAGGCAATATCCAGTTTCATATCCTTAAAATTCAAAACTGTTTGGGTTCCTTCCGTTCTTCGAAGAACCGCATCTATTCGGAGTATCACCTCATCAATATCAAATGGCTTGCAGATAAAATCATCCGCACCAAGTCTAAGCAGTTCAATTCGGTTACTGACCGCATTTTTAGCCGACAAAACAATTACCGGCGTATTCTTCTTTGCCCGTAATTCACGCAGGATTTCCTCCCCACTTTTCAGCGGAAGCATCAAATCCATCAAAATAAGGCTATAATCATTCTTCATTGCAAGTTCATAGCCTTCCCAACCGTTTAATGCACACTGTACTTCATATCCGTTACGGCTTAATATGTTACGGAGTAATCCGTTTATATTTTCATCATCTTCAATAATCAAAATCATGGCACATGTCTCCTTGACCTCTTTACTTATCACTCACTTACATCATATATTTTATCATAAACACCTAAGACTTTCCATTACATACTAACAAAATAGGACAGAGGTGTTTCGCTCTGTCCCTTACAATTACCATGCTTCTAAACTATCAATTGCATCCACCCATGCCTGCATTTCTCCATCTAAAGCAAGCCGAGCATATTCAAGCGGCTCATCTATTGCCAACGCATTGAGTGAATTTTGTGAGCAAAGGGTAGTTTCCAAACCATCCTCTGCCTTATTACAGTCAATCCGCAATATGTAATTCTCAAATGTGGTTACATCAATACTGTTCGTCTGCGGGTTATAATCTGCATGTATCAATCTCATCTTATCAGTCCTTCCTTGAAAATGTATTAAAAGCATTTCATCCAGTTCCAACTGCCATTTTCATAAT
>JBGVDD010000210.1:0-17473 GCA_045119215.1 Lachnospiraceae bacterium
AATGCCTGCCGGTGCAAGACCAAGTCTTTCCTTGAGAGAAAAGGTTGCGGAGCTACAACGACAAAAGATGCTGTTTGGAAATTATATAACAGGAAACTATACAGTACTTGACTTAGTAGAACGTTATATAGCTCAGAAACAGGGAGTGCAGAAATCTACGAAAGAAGGATATAAGACGATAATCAATTTTCTGAAAAGAGACAGATTCGGAAGTCGAAAGATTAAAGATATAAAGACTTCTGATGCAAAGATGTGGTTTATAGAATTACAGAACGGAGGGAAAGGTTATAGTGCTATCCATAATATACGAGGTGTAGTGAAACCGGCATTTCAAATGGCAGTAGATGATGATTTACTGTTAAAGAATCCATTTAACTTTCAGCTACAGGATTTGATCAAAAACGATTCTCAGAAAAGAATTTCTGTTACACCGGAACAACAGGATTGTTTTTTAGAATTCATTAAAGCGGACAAACAGTACAATAAGTATTATGACGCTGTATACATTTTGTTTCATACGGGGCTTTGATGTGGAAGAAGAGACCTTCCGATGACACAGGAAGTGTATGAATGTTTTGAGCGTATATTGAAAAAAAGAAAACGACCAAAGGTGGAGCCGATGATTGATAAGAAAACTGGATTTTTGTTCTTGGATAAGAATGGAAATCCGATGGTTGCACTGCATTGGCAGAGGTATTTAAGGCAGATGGTAGAGAAATATAATCGCACTCATACGGTGCAACTACCACAGATTACGCCACATGTGTGTAGGCATACTTATTGTACAAATATGGCAAGAGCAGGAATGAATCCAAAATCGCTGCAGTATCTGATGG
The DNA here is from genome assembly GCA_045119215.1 of Lachnospiraceae bacterium. Taxonomy (GTDB): domain Bacteria; phylum Bacillota; class Clostridia; order Lachnospirales; family Lachnospiraceae; genus RUG11237. Next base: position 837 of record JBGVDD010000210.1, read on the forward strand.
GACACGCGGAAGTAGCAACGACTATGGATGTATATACGCATTTTGGATATGAGGAAGCGAAAAAGGAAGTATGGAAAATGTGTGAAGTAAAATAATTTCATAATAGTAAACAAGCCTCTTTCATGGTATATTAACAATATGCTATGGCAGAGGCTTCTCCTGTTTTTAGGAGGAAATTTATATGACACAAGTAAGAAAAGATCACAAGAATCGAGTTTTAAGAGAAGGAGAGAGCCAATGCAAAGATGGTAGATACCGTTATACATACAGAATAAATGGAAAACAGAAAGTGATTTACAGTTGGAAATTGGAGGAGAAGGATAAGCTTCCGGTTGGAAAGCGAGACTGTGTTGCACTTCGAGTACAGATTGAGGAAATCCAAAGAAAACAATTGCTGTATGGAAGATATTCTGAAAGCAGTTTTACAGTGTTAGATTTGGTAGAACGTTATGTAGGCATGAAAACCGGTGTACGCAAATCAACGCGTGCTGGCTATAAGACAGTAGTGAATATGCTGAAAAAGGATCCATTCGGAAGTCGTAAGATTAGCGATATCCGTATCTCAGATGCGAAGTTGTGGCTGGTTCAGCTGCAGAAGAACGGACGTGGTTACAGTTCCATTCATACAATTCGAGGCGTGCTTCGTCCGGCTTTTCAAATGGCTGTGGATGATGATACGTTATTGAAGAATCCCTTTGAATTTCAACTTGCAACAGTTATTATTAATGATTCCATTCGCAGGGAGGCAATTACAAAAAAGCAGGAAAGGCTGTTCCTGAAGTTTGTAAAAGACGATCCGCATTTTTCGAAGTATTACGAAGGTATTTACATCTTATTTAAAACTGGAATGAGAATTTCAGAATTCTGTGGTTTGACCATTCACGATATTGATATGGAAGAGAGAACCATAGATATCAATCATCAATTGCAGCGACTTTCTGATATGGAATATGTCATTGAGACGACGAAGACAAATTCTGGTAAGCGTGTATTGCCGATGACACAGGATGTGTACGAATGTTTCCAGACGATTTTAAAGAATCGCAAAGCACCGAAGAAAGAACCAAAGGTGGGTAAGCATAGCGGATTCTTGTATCTGGACAAAAATGAAATGCCGATGGTTGCGTTACATTGGCAGAAATATTTTGATCACATCTGTGAAAAATACAATAGCATTTACAAAGAAGAAATTCCGAAGATTACGCCTCATGTTTGTAGACATACTTATTGTACGAATATGGCGCTGGCTGGTATGAATCCAAAGACATTACAGTACCTGATGGGACACTCTGAAATTGGTGTGACATTAGATGTGTACACCCATACGAGTTTTGAAAATGCAAAAGATGAAATGAAAAAACTGTCTATAATTTAAGACGAAACCTGTAATCCTTGTAAAAAGTATTATGATAAATTTATGCCAAAATTTATCAAAATATCATGATAATTATCAAAATTGAAGACCAAAGTAAACAAATGTTCGCCATTTTATGCCAAGTTTTTGATTTTTTTAATGATAAGAAAAAGCCTTTAAAATCAAGGAAAAACGTAGCAAATACGGGCAAAAAATGGCAAAGAAAGGTAAGAGAAAAATTATGCTAAAAGTATTGTTCATTTGTCACGGCAGAACCCGTACTTTTGTCTGAAATGGCTTAAAATCAAGGATTTTTGGGAAACAGGATGGTGTTTGTACCCCCATTGTACCCCTATTTTGATATTTTACTGATTTATTAACCGGACTGTCCTCGATAAAAACAAATATGACTTGTGGTGAAAAAAGTTTTCGCAGTATACTGAAGGGGAGTGTCTATGATGAGAGAGGATTATTGGTGTTTTAATAAAAAAGCCAGAGGACAATGCCTCTGGCATAATGCATATCATAGTAAGTTTGCTAAGTTCGTCCAATTTGCATCATAACCCATTATGGACATGATATCTGCGGCTGAAATGGTATGTAGTTGTTTTTGAAGTTTGCCAAAAGCAGTTCTCATAGATGAGATAAAATCGTTTAAGTCAGATTTGCTTAGTAATAGCGCAAACATTATAGCTATGGCGTATGCATCGTTAGTTCCATAAGTATAGGAGCCGTCCGCGGCACGTACAATTCCTAAAACGGAAAAATTCTTGATACTTTTTGTATGAATTCTTTCTTTGAATTTAATATCAAAGAATCGTTCATCATGAGCACATTTATTACGGGCAAGTGCAAGCATATGCATAAATTTGGCAAGTTCATCGGGTTGCAGATTAAATTGTTTAGCAACGGTTGTCTTATCTGCAGGCTTCATGTTTTTGTAGAAATTTTCAATTTTACCAAAGGTAAGTACATTAACAAGGACCCACAGAGGAATGTAGCCATGTTCAGTCATGTAATGGGTTACTACCTGATGATGTTTACTCATTTGTCGAGCAATTTCCTGTTGGATATCTCCTATAAGCTTAATTGAGGAAGATATATTTCGCTCAGTGGAGTTGTCAAAATTCTCTATTTTGAGATAGTTGTCATGACCATATTTAGCAGAAAATTCATGCGCAATTACCGTCTTAAAAGTGTTTTCCAGTTTAAGAAGGTATTTTAAATATATGTTCCGAAGCTCTCTATCAAAGTAATACAAAGCATAAACTTCGTCAAAAGTAGTGCCTGCTTTATAAACTTCATCTGCGGTAGCAGTGGCTTTAGATGCAAGGAACAATTCCTTATATCCGTTGATGACATTGTAATAGTTTTCGCGTTCGAGTATGCGCATTACACGTGAACCCTGGGATCCCTTTCCAATCACCATGCCTCTTGAACGTAGGATATTTAGTTGTTGCCGATACGATTTGTATGATTTATCTGCCATGGTACCTCCTGTATATAAAAAGCCCCCGGGCCCGAAGGACACCGGAGGACAAACTGGCAATCTCTTGTATGAGTATTATACCACACATTGGCAAAATGTCAATGACACTATGCTGATTTGGTGCGGATAGATACTGAACAAGTATATACCATATTATAGTTTATTGCAAGTAAAAGGAGATTATGAATGAGATTTTTTTCCAATTATTTTTTCCAATTGGGTCTTTGGTAGTTAACGTCATAAACCTTTAGATTGTATTCCATATAGAAATCCCCTGTATGAGCCTTAAACTAAGGCTTTTCATATATACACATATATACCGGAGAGTGGAAAAAAATTGACTTAAAACAATATCCTGTCTTTGACAGTTGAAAAAAGAAAAAATCGCTGCGATGCTTATAAATAGGGCATTTCAGCGATTTTCTTCGTTGTCACGGTCTTTAGTAATGTCTATCGTCCTTTACTTAGCTTTTGAATTTCTTTCATCTTACTTTTACTGATGAATTGGTAATCAGTTCTAAAACCGCAAACATCGTGTAAGTCATCTGTCAATTTATTTCTTGTGTAAGTAGGAATAAAACCCTGCTGTTGCAAATCAACAAAGTTCATTTCTCTTAGTTTTTCAAGTATTTCACTACAAGTATATTTCTCGCCAAGCTGTTTTTCTAAAAGGCGATAGTGTAAGAGTGCCAGAAAACATATTAGAAAATGCGCTTTGATACGGTCATCTCGTTGAACATACACGGGTCTTGCTGAAAAATCTGTTTTCATGATTCTGAAACATTCCTCTATCTGCCATCTGCCTTCACTTACTTTTAGTACATCTCCAACTTCATCATCCAGAAGATCTGTACATACTGCATACAGACCATCATATCTGGATTCCTTTAAAACTTTTTCTTCATCCAGATAGTAATGGATATCAGCTGCTTCGCCATCTTTTGTTGCAGCCAGTTTGTCTATAAAACGTGCCGGATCGTTTGGGTTCTTTCTGTTCTTTTTGTAGGAACCACTTTGAATCATAGCTTTGGCACGTTCAATCTGAGCTGCTCTGATAGATTTCTGATAAGCAGCATATTTAGGAGAGTAAGTGATGATTAGACGCTGGTCCAGATTTCCACTGGTGTAGGGAATTTCTTTATAGTAGAGCTGATCTGTTTCGTCCCCTTCAAGGCTATTCAAATCAACTTTTTTATGGTTAGACAGTCTTCTGAAATCTTTTCCATTCAGAGCCAGTTCCTTATCTTCCTTACGAAGCTTTTTGATAGATTGAGTGACAATAAATGCCTGTTTTCCCATGTGATTGAAGTTGCGATTACTTTGTGAAGCAAGACCAGCATCACTGCAATAAATGAACTTATCACAACCGAATTGTTGCAGAATCTTTGACTCCAGGGGTTTTAGAGATGTCTGCTCATTTTGATTTCCGGGGAAAATAGAAAATGCCAGTGGAATCCCATCTCCATCAATAAATAATCCCATCTGTACGATTGGATTCGGTCTGTGCTCTTTGCTTTTTCCATACTTCCTGTCATCATCTTCCGGTTCGATTTCAAAATAGAAGTTGGAGCAATCATAGTAGAGAATACCGGTATTCCGTTTAGTAACAAAGCTGCTGTTTTTAAATACTTCAGCCTGAATAAAATCACTTTCTTCAGCTAATACACTTAAGGCACGATAAACATCGTGAAGCTCGTAAGAAGGTGTTTCGAGGTAATTCTGAGCTGCTTTATAAGCAGACAGCTTACTCTGTGGATTGAGGATTCTATTGTATATAAGGTCAGACAGAATAGCATTCAAATCATACTCATACTTGTGTCTGGACTTTATTTTACGACAAGTTTTATTTAATTGAAGTTTGTAATAAATGGATTGAGCAAAGAGATATCCGCCCTGAAAAAATTTCTTATCATTGTAATCAAGCTGTCTGTCAGCATGAAAAGTTATTTGAACAGATTTTTCTTTCTTTTCCTCTTTGTATTTTAAAGTCTCAAGTCTGCACTCTTCTTTGCACCAGGCAATGACATCATCTCTGGTTGGACCATGCTCAGGTAAAAGCTCAGCAAGAGTACCTAATTTACGAACAATGACAGATGATGTGCACCCATTACTTTTTACATAGGATTTAGCAATGTAAAAAGATTCAGCATTTTTAGATTTTGTTATATGTAAATTCAAAAAACATCCCCCCTTAACACCTTATTATATCACACAATAACATAAAATACTATAGTATAAAACAATAAAGTTGACAAAAAATAAGCCTATTTTCAAGGCTTTGAGGTATTTTTTTTATTATTCAACTGTCAAACTCCCGGGTCTTTGGTAGTTAACGTCATAAACCTTTAGATTGTATTCCATATAGAAATCCCCTGTATGAGCCTTAAACTAAGGCTTTTCATATATACACATATATACCGGAGAGTGGGCTAGCGTAAAATTTTATTCGGATTAAATAAAAAGAGGACACCACTTTGTGATAAAGTATTAAGTACGACCAAAATACAAACAAAGGAAGGTGTCCTCTATGCTTAACAGTATAAAATATTTTGAAGAAGAATGCATCAGTAAATTTGAAAAATTGGAAGATGAATTTATGAAAGATCCAACTAAGCTGGCAGAGTATGTTTTTGGACTTACAGATGAACTTCATAAGCTTGGACTTGAGATGATAAAGGAGTCTCTGGAATATATGGATATGATGCTTCAAAAAAGTGCTTTAAGACGTGAAAAATGGGTTATAGAAACGCATAGCAAAAAACAGCTCACAACCTCACTGGGAGATGTCATATTCAATAAAACATTGTTCTGCAACAGGAATACCGGAGAGAGTGAATATCTTCTTGATAGAATTATGGGATTGGCTCCGCATCAGAGAATAACGGAGGATGCAGAAGCAAAAATGCTGGAAGAGGCAGTGCGGACTTCATACCGACGTGGTGGAGAAGAAGCAAGCCTGACAACAGATGTCAGCAAGCAGACAGTAAAGAATAAGATTCACCAGTTGGAATTTCCTCAAATGAAAGAACCAGATGAGAAAAAGAAGGTAGAGTATCTCTATATTGATGCTGATGAGGATCATGTATCGCTCCAGTTCCGTGAGAAAAAGGGAGATTTGCCAGAAAACGAGAATAACCGGAAAAACAACTGTCTGATTACAAAACTGGTGTATGTATACGAAGGAATTGAAAAAGAATCACCAAAAGGAAAAAGACATCGCCTGGTAAATCCGTATTATTTCTGTGGCGTACATACTGGCGAAGAAAACAAAAAGTTTTGGAATGAAATATATAGGTATCTGGATAGTCATTATGATTTGGGGTACGTAAAGAAAATATATGTGAATTCAGATGGAGGAAGCTGGATAAAGGCAGGGATGAAACAGATAGCAGGAATCACTCATGTGCTGGATGAGTTTCACCTTGAGAAATATCTGACAAAACTGACCAGTCATATGAAAGACAGCCGGGAAGATGCAGCAGAAGAATTAAGAAGCGCCATCCGAAGTAAGACGAAAAAGGATTTTGAAGAAATCATTGACAGACTAGAGGGATGTTTAAATGAGGATACCGGATTAAAAAGAATGGAAAATGCAAGAGAATACATCTTATCTAATTGGAGTGCAGCAAAACTGAGATTGAAACATAAAGACGGCGTAAAAGGAAGTAGTACAGAAGGTCATGTGAGTCATGTACTTTCCAGCCGGATGAGTTCCAGACCAATGGGATGGAGCAAAAAGGGAGCCGAAAAAATGTCGAAGTTAAGAGCGTATCAATTAAATGGGGGAAATATGCTGGATCTTGTAAGATATCAGACTAAAGAGTATTCTAAGGCGGCTGGTGCTGAGTATGACGTGTTAAGCAGTAGCCAGATAATAACATCCGAAAAAAGCAGACATGGAGAACTGGGAAAATATGTAGAAAGTATATCCCATAGTTTATCATTGCAAAATAAGAAAATAGTATATTTTAATTCACATATCTGGGGATTATAAAGGGATATGAAATATCAAAGAAAGGCTTGCATAAGGATAGCATATAGAGTAAAGTAAAAACACAAGTCATGACCTGATACTTTATCAGAGCATCGTGGGTAAACTCTGCCCTGTTAAATCCGAAGGTAAATTTACGCAATCTCTGTATCTTGACAAAAATAATATGCCGATGGTGGCGCTTCACTGGGAAAAGTATTTTCAGCACATTCTAAAGAAGTACAACAGCATTTACAAGGTTCAGATGCCCAAGGTAACACCTCATGTATGCAGACATACCTTTTGCTCCAAGATGGCAAAAAGCGGAATGAATCCCAAGAGCCTGCAGTATATCATGGGACATGCGGATATCAGTGTTACCATGAACACATATACGCATGTGAAATTTGAGGATGCTGAGGCAGAAATGAAGAGGGTTGCAGTAATCTGATTGCAATGATTTCCGTCAGACTTCTGAAATAGTACAGGGGTACATTTGGGTATTTGTACCCCCCATTTGTACCCCTGTTGTACCCCTTTTTCCTCAAAAATATAGGATTTTATGAGAGATTATGCGATGATACATGAATTTGAAAAAACGCCGCAAAGCCAGTAAAATCAAGGCTTGCGGCGATATGAGAGGTTATAAGGGATTATGATAAAAGTATTATTCATCTGCCACGGCAGCAAGTTGCTTTTCGGAAAGAATCCAGTAAATATGCGGGTTGTGAGATTTTAAAACGGAATTTTTATACCAGATTTATACCAGAAAAATAAGGATTTGGGGCTGTGACATGGTCTAGAAAAGAATAGCATTTCGGTGGTGGAGAGAAACTGCCGGAGTGCTATTTTCTTTAAAAAAGAGCATAATGAGTATTACTTCAAAGTAAATTGAAGTTTGTTTGAAGTGACTTTGAAGTATTTCAAATTAAGAAAATGCGAGGCTGGATAATCAGCCATATAACTGGGGAAATATGCACATATGGCTGGCTATAGACGGGTTGAGTGACAGGGCGAATACAGGAAATGTGACATTAGCGGAACTTTTACAATATTATAACTACGGACTTGCGAATGCATTTTCAGCTGAAATATCAAAAGGTATTGATATTTCAGCCGAAAATGCATATAATCTATTTGTAGACATGGAACACTAATTTCAAAAAAGGAGAATGCCGAATGAAATCAAGTGAGCAAATAGCTGAAGAATGGGGACTTTCAAAGATTACGATAAATGATTTATGCAACAAAGAAAAAATCCCGGGCGCAGTAAAAGAAGGAAGAAAATGGCTCATTCCGGACGATGCAGCAAGACCTATAGACGGCCGTGTTTCTTCCGGCAAATATGCTAAGAGAAATAATGCTAAAATAAAACCCTTACCGATTGGTATTTCGGATTACGTTCGCGCACAGAGTGAATACTACTATGTAGATAAAACATTGCTGATTAAGGAATTCTTAGATCAGAAGCCACTGGTCTCTCTGTTTACAAGACCAAGGCGTTTTGGAAAGACACTTAATATGGATATGCTTCGAGTATTCTTTGAGATTTCTGCCGAGGATACGAGCAAATACTTTGTAGACAAAGCAATTTGGAAATGTGGAGAAGAGTATCGTAAGCACCAGGGAAAATATCCGGTTATCTTTTTGACTTTTAAGGATGTGAAATATGATTCCTGGGAATCTACGGTGGCTAAGATTCGTGGACTCCTACAGAACGAGTTTGGAAGACATCAGGAGCTGTTAAGCAGTAGCGAGCTGGCAGAGTATGAGAAGGCATATTTTTCTAAAGTGTTGAATGGAGAAGCGTCTGCGGTAGAAATGTCAGAGGCGCTTGAAAAATTGTCGCAGATGCTTGCGGCACATTACGGCAAGGCTCCGATTATTATTATCGATGAATACGATACACCAATACAGGAAGGATATTCAAAGGATTTCTATGATGAAATTATTGGCTTTATGAGAAACTTTTTCTCGGGAGCTTTTAAAGATAATAAAAATATTACCTATGGATTTCTTACGGGAATACTTCGTATTGCACAGGAGAGTATTTTCAGTGGGTTAAATAATCTGACCGTAAATTCAGTAATGGACGATGAATATGATGAGTTCTTCGGTTTTACTTCTTCGGAAGTAAGAAAGATGCTTGAATATTATGGTGTTGCAGATAAAGAGGATGAGCTTAAAGATTGGTACGATGGTTATCTGTTTGGCAGTACAGAGATTTACAATCCCTGGTCTGTGATTAATTACATTTCAAGAGGCTGTATTCCACAGGCGTACTGGGTTAATACCGGAAAAAATGAAGTGCTGGAGGATGTACTCACCATTGCTACGGACGATATCACAGAGAGGTTATATGCGTTGCTGCGAGGAGAGAAAGTAGTCGCCAGAATTGATCAGAATGTGGTATACAGATCGCTGGCCGAAGATCCTGCAAATATTTATAGTCTGTTATTAGTAGCCGGATATCTTAAGACGCCGAAGAAGGAATTGCAGGCGGATGGTGCTTATTTGTGCGAAGTATCTATTCCGAATAGAGAAATAGCTTCTGTTTATAAGAGCGAGATATTATCACACTTGATGCAAATCGGTGCCATTACAAGAACTACCGCAAATATGATTGCGGAAAGCTTGTACGCAAATGATATTCAAAAGCTGCAAAAGGCAATTTCAGAGTATATGGATAAATCCATAAGCTTTTATGACGCCGGAGCAGAGGGTTTTTATCATGGACTTACGCTTGGACTCATTGCATTGTTGGATAATCAGTATAGGATTAAATCAAACAGAGAATCTGGTGATGGCAGATATGATATCAGCTTGATTCCGAGAGAAAAGAAATATCCGGGTATTATCATGGAGTTGAAATGGAAGAGTGGTTTGGAAGAGGCTGAACTTGAAAAACTCTCGATAGATGCACTTGGCCAAATTGATGAAAAGCGATATGACTTGGAGCTTAAGGAAGAAGGAATTGAGAATATCATTAAGCTTGGAATTGCATTTTCAGGTAAGAAAGTTGTAATAAATGCAAAACAGAGTGTTCTTTAAAATAGAGGTTAGAAAATCCGATAGTTTTGATAGTTATTGACAAATTAGACGCGAAGGAAGTGAAAACATAGATGTTTCATGTGATTGACGAACGGTTTTTTGTGCCGCTGGGATCACCGAATAAAATAGTATATTGGGAGTGTATCTGCAAGCTGTTCTCTGTATTGGATCATCAGCTTTCCTTTGGAGTAGAAAGGGATGTGCTTGTGGAGGAGCTGCAATATTATTTTGAACAGGCACAAGCAGCGGATTTTCAAGAAGAAGAGGTAGAGGGAAAATCCAGTAGGGATAAAGCCAACTGGATGATACGTAAGCTGGAATATTATGGTTGGATTGAAATAGAGACGGATAAAAGCTATGTACAGCGCGTAAGTTTTAAGGAATATGCTGTAAAGATTATCAGAACGCTTATTGATATTGCAGAGGGAAAGCAGATTGAGTATCAGGGATACATCTATACGATATACAGTCTGGTGCGTAGCAACACAGAAAATCCCGGTATTGTTCTGATGTCTATTGTGGAAAACACGGACATGCTGATTACCGGTCTGAAAAATTTAAATTCCAGTATCAAGCATTATATAGATGAATTGACAAAATACAAGACACCTGCTGAAATCATGGATGTTTTGTTTAATGATTATATCGAAAATATAGTGGACAAGGCATACCATCGACTCTTGACATCGGATAATGTATCAAAGTTTCGACCTGAAATCGTCGAGAGATTAGAAAGTAAAAGCCAGAGCAAAAGCTACATAGAGAAGGCAAGTGCAGATTTAGCGAGTATTAGGGAAATCAGTAGGGATGAAGCAGAGGAACTTGTTTATCAGTGCATTCATCAAGTCGTGGACGCTTTCCGGAATATGGATGAGATTTTATCTGAGATTAATCAGAAAAATACACAATATCAGCGTGCAGCAATCAACCGTGCCAAGTTTTATTTGATTGGTGGCGAGGATGTAAGAGGACAGTTAAAGGAAATACTTTCAGGAATCGGGGAAAAAATGAACGAGGAAAGTATGGATTTGGGTGGAATTTATCGAATTGATTTTATGGAGGAACTGGTTCGCCTATATAGTGCAGCAGTGTTGGATGAAAAGTCCTTATATACGCCAATAGAAGGGAAAAAGGCATTTGAACCAGTGGCAATTGAGGATTCGGCACCTGATTTGGAACTACGAAATGAAAAATTACAGCGCATGATGGAAAAACTCGCGAAAGTATTGAATCCGGAGAAAATAAATCAGTATGTAAGTCAGAATATGCAGGGTAAAAATATTATATATGCATCGGAATTACCACTAAAAAATACTGATGATTTTGTTAAAATGATTTATGTCAGACTTTATGGTCAACGAAAAAATATGAAGTACAAAATTGTCGTAAAAGAAGAAATACAGTATAACGGATATCGATTCCGGGATTTTGAGATTCAAAGAAAGGATTAGAAACTGTATGGATATGTTAGAAGGAATGTTACAACGGGACAAAGATGACTTTTCGAGAATCTGTAATCGATTGTTAAGCAGTTGTTTTCTTTGCAAAAGAAATGAAACGAATAAAGCGGATTATTATTTTGTTTTGAAGCATCGTGATAAATTTTCAGAATACTTGGCTTTATTAGGATATCGTTTGGAAATCAATGAAGAATATGGAGTAGTGCAGCTTACTAATCCTCAAAATTATAACCGCTACAATTTAAAATTATTTGAATCTATAATTCTTCTTATTATGCGTATTTTGTATGATGAGAAAAAAAGAGAATTGTCCATATCTGATGAGGTGATTATTAATGTTGGAGATATTCACGAAAAATTTATGAGTCTTAAAATTAGAGATAAAATGATTGACAAAACGACTCTGCGGAATGCTATCAGTACGTTCAAGAGATTTCAGTTGATTGAAACGTTAGACAGTGATTTGTCTAGCGAGGATACACGCATTATTATCTTTGATTCCATACTAATGGCGGTTCGTGTGGAAGAAATTAAGCAGGCATATGAAAAACTGCAGAATTACAAAAAGGGAGATAAATCAAATGAAGAAACTGACGAGAGTGAAACTGATTAATTGGCATCGTTTCATTAATGATACTATTGAATTTGAGAATTCCACTTTGATTTCCGGTGAAAATGGTGCGGGAAAATCTACACTTCTGGACGCTATCCAATTTGTAGTGACTTGTACTACAAATTATTTTAATAAGGCGGCGCATGAAAACGGAAAACGTAAGCTGACGGGATATATTCGATGTAAGACAGGACGAGAGAATAAGCCATATGAGCGTACCGGAGAGATTAGTGCACATGTTGCACTGGAGTTTTATGAGGAGAAAAAGGACCGATATTTTATCGTTGGTGCAGTGGTGGATTCGGCTTCAGAAGGGCAGGAAAAAACGGTAAGATATTTGATGGATAATATGCGTCTTGATGATACTTTGTTTTTTCAAGGTAAAACCCCAAAATCAATTAATCAGTTTCGAACTACAAATACGAAAGTGATTCGTCAGTGGTGTACCACAGAAAAAGAAGCAAAGTCTATGATGAAAAACCGTTTTGGACGTATTGAAGATAAATTTTTTCGTCTGATACCGAAAGCATTGGCTTTTCGTCCAATTGATGATATTAAGGATTTTGTATATTCATATGTGTTGGATGAAAAGGAAGTCAACATTGATGTCTTACGTGAAAATGTTCGCTCATATCAGGATTTGCAGAGAACGTTAGAGAATGTAAAACTACGTATTGAGAAATTGGAACAGATTGTTTCTGCTCATACCCAGATTGTAGATGGACAGAAAAAAGATAAAATGTATGATTTTTTTCTGGAGCGCGTGGAGGCAGATTTGATAGCAGAGGAAATCGCTGCCTTGCAGAGAGAAGTTTCTTCGGAAGAGTATCGTCTTAAGGAACAGAACGGACAGATTATAACAACGAAGAAAGAACAGGAGGAGAAACAGAGAATCCGGGATGACCTACGGACAGAACTTGCCAGTGATAAAGATTTTATTGCGAAGGATGAGCAGGAGAAAAGATTAAAGGAATTGGAAGAGAGGCAGGCGGAGCGTCTGGAGGAAAAGCAAAATCTGCTAGATAGCATTGAAAAAGCGAAACGACAGTTAAAGAAACTGCTAGAAGTAAAGGATGTAGCAGATTGCGTGAAGAAATATAGTGAAGATTTATCTGGGATTGAGAAAAAGACAAATCTTGCAGATGTGAGAAGTAATTTAGAACAGGTGATTTCCTACAAAAATGAGATGCGGGATAAGGTGTTTAAAAAGCAAGCAGATTTGTCTATTCAAAAAGAACATATTAGTCAGGAAAAACAGGAACTTGAACAGAAAATTGAGCGTCTTATGAAAAAGAAACTGTCTTATGCAGATGAGGTTTCTTGTGTTATAGAATCGATTAGGGAAGAATTCGTACGTATCGGCAGATTACCTGCACCAAGAATCTTGTGCGAAATGTTAGAAATTACAGACGAGACATGGAGAAATGCAGTGGAAGGATATTTGAATACACAGAGATTCTATATTCTTGTGGAACCTGAGAACTTCGATATTGCACTTGGAACTTATGATAGGCTTAGAAAAGAAAAGAGAGCATATGGTGTGGGCTTGATTAATACTCAAAAATTGGATGAATATGATGTGGCTCCTGAAGGCTCGCTGGCGACGGTGGTAACTTCAAAAAATAAATATGCTAAGCGTTATATTAACATGATTTTGGGAAAGGTAGTTATGTGTGATAACTATCAGGATTTGAAGAAGCATAGAACTTCGATTACCAGAGAATGTATGAAATACCAAAACCATGTGGCAAGTGCCATAAAACCGTCCATTTTTGAGACTCCTTATATTGGTCAAGCTGCAGTAAAAGTACAGTTAGATCAGGCACGACAGAAAAGCCTTAAACTGAAAGCGCAGTTGAAGGAGTTGGATGACAGAATAGAAATGCTGCAAAGTGTTTTAGAACCATTATCAACAGAGCATGATATGGATATTAAGTACAGAATTCCCGTGCTTTCAGATTTGCAGCGGTTACGCATGGAGATTCATAAATGTAAGGAAAATATAGCTACGTTGGAAAAGAATTCCGGTATGATTATGAAACAGGTACAGTTGTCAGCATTAGAAAGCTTATTACAGGAATTAGCAAGTGAGTTGGACCAGTTAAACCGAAGAGCGGGAAACACGGAAGAGCATATTAAAAATCTAACGCAGCAGATTGCAGAAAGACAGGTCGATTTTTCTGTGCAGAAAGGACTCTATACAGAATCAGGTCTGCAGGCAGGAGATTATCTACCGTCATGGAATCAAGAATATGAAAAACAGACTGGAGATAAGTCTTTTTTACAATTCAAAGAGAATTATGGTCGACGGAAAAAGGCGAATCTGACTACGGTAGATAAGCTGATAGACAATATGAAGGATACTATGGTGAAATATAAAACTGCCCATGATTTTGGTGCGGCAGCAGCCATGGAAGGGTATTCGGATTTTGAGGCAGAATATGTGAAACTGAAGAATTCAGAATTGCTTCAGTATGAGGAAAAGGTGGAGTCGGCCAGACAGTCTGCTGAGGAGGAGTTTAGAGAGCAATTTTTATCTAAACTGCAAGAGAACATGAAGACTGCTCAGGGAGAATTTAAAGAGCTGAATAGGGCGTTGCAAGATATAGTATTTAGTAATGAAAAATACGAATTCTTATTCATGCCGAGTAAACGATATCGTCAGTATTATGAGATGATTATGGACGATTTTAATGCTATGCAAGGCGAATCTATTTTTAGTGGTATATTTCATGAAACCCATAAGGCGGTAATTGATGAACTGTTTGAGCGACTTGCTTTGGATAATGAGAATAGTTCAAAAGCATTGGATGAGTTTACGGACTATCGAACTTATATGGATTATGACATTCGTATAATTCACAGCGATGGTACTTATTCGCTTTACTCTAAAGTTTGCGAGGAAAAGAGTGGCGGAGAGACACAAACTCCTTTCTACGTGACTGTAGCAGCATCTTTTGTGCAACTCTATAAAAATAATATTGGTGGCGAATCTATAGGGCTCGTTTTATTTGATGAAGCATTCAATAATATGGATGATGAGAGAATAGGAGGAGTATTGGAGTTTTTAAGACGTCTACCGCTACAGATTTTAATTGCTTCACCACCAGATAAAATACAGTATATCAGTCCATTTATTGAAGAAACTCTTCTTGTTATGACGGATGAAAAGACAAGTTTTGTAGAGAGGTACGTAAATGGTGCAGTATGATAAGCAAGTCATAAACAAATTACTGGATACCTATGAAAACAGTCTTCTTTCAATTGGTAAAAATAAAAGAAATGTGAAAATAGAACTTCGTTTTACCAGAACAGTATTACCAGAATATTTTGATGAGAGTTCTTTTGTATATGAAAATATACATATCCAAATGCGGAATCTTGAAGAGGAAGGACTTGTTAGAATTGTCTGGAAAGACCAGAAAGTTGATTATGTGATACAAAAGGTACAACTCAACATGGAAAGGTTGACGCAGGCATATGCTTTTGTTCGGCGAACTCCGAAATGCAATCTCGAAGAAGCAAATCAGGCGCTTTTGGAGGAGTATTGCAATGGTGAAAAAGGAGAGATTCCAATCACCAGAGAATTTGCTCGGTATCTGCAAGAACGGCTGAATAATCATCAGCCTGTAAAAGAGTATATTGAACTGTCGAATATAAAGGATACCAGGCGTCTGTTTGAGGCTTTATTAAGCGTTGAGAAAAATAGAAAGCCATGTTATATTAGAGAGTTTTCCATTGAGCATTTTCAAGATTCAAAATATTTTGAACGAATAAAAAATCAAGTGGCGAAAATATTTCGAAGATTTCATTCAGAGTATGATTCGATGGATACCACAGAGATTTTGGCAGAGTATGGAATTTATCACACACCAAACTATGTCTATCTCAAGGGAGATGTAATGGTTATGATAGATGGAGAACCTATAAAGCTTCGAACACTGAATCAAGGTTTGGGAATTTCGGGTGAAGATTTACGGAAGGTTACCTTTTCTGACTTGTCTCGGATTAAGCAGGTGATTACAATTGAAAATCTGACTACATTTTTTCGATGGCATGAGCCGGATAGTCTGATTATCTATTTGGGTGGTTATCATAATGGCATTCGACGAACACTGTTAAAAAAGATATATCAGGAACTTCCGAGAATCTCCTATTATCATTTTGGAGATATTGATGCAGGCGGTTTTTCAATATTAAAAGATTTGCGAAATAAAACGGGGATTCCCTTTCAGATGTACCATATGGATATTGAGACATTGAAGTACTATGAAAGATATGGGAAAGTATTAACGGAATCTGACAGAATGCGCTTGAAAGAAATGGAAAAGGATGAAGAATTACAGGAAGTGGTTTCGTATATGCTTTTACATAATGTAAAGCTTGAGCAGGAGTGTGTTGGGCTAGAAAGGGATTTTTATTCCAAAATTGAGCCAGAAAACTAAAGATTTGAGGATGTGGCGTGGCGGAAAAACAAATAGCATTTCGGTGGTGAGTGGTTGCTGCCGGAGTGCTATTTTGCATTATTCGGAACAATTGTAGTATTGTTCGGCTGGAGTATGAAAAAACGATGAAAAAAACGTACGGTACATTACGGAAGAGCAAATGCAGAATAATGTTGAAAGTGTTCGCTTTTAGGAATATAATTATCATGTAGTGTGTTGAGTATTATGGAGGATGGAATATGGAATATTACACAA
>JBGVDD010000211.1:0-27193 GCA_045119215.1 Lachnospiraceae bacterium
TGTATTATGGAGAGAATCAATGGGATGGACCAATGTGTTTAAAAGATATGTTTTCAGAAGATGTTAGTTTTGGGCCTTTTATTCAGGATTATAAAATGAATTTGATTGAAATGAGAAAAGGAAAAGAAGGATATCACTTTAAAAATAAACAGTTGATAGAATTTCTGGAAATGTTACGTGAAGTATATGAAAAAAGTGATTCATTAAATACATATTCAGGAAGGATAGCACAGTTAGTTGGAATTGTAGTAAATGATGAGAAGATATATCAAATGGGAAAGAAGGAGGCAGAGGTGATTATGTGTAGAGCAACTGAAGAACTGAGAGAAGAAGGCCGGAGAGAAGAGAGAGCTAAAACACAGGCAGAGAAAGCAAGGGCAGACAAAGCGGAAGCAGAAAAGAACAAAGCGGAAGCAGAAAAGAACAAAGCGGAAGCAGAAAATGAACTCCTCAAAGAGGAAATAAAAAGATTACAAGATATGATAAACAAAAATAAAGAAGGATAAAACACAACCCCCCAATGGAAAACAGGGTCGCATCCGTTTAGCCAAAGCTGGATGCGACCCTGTTTTCCTATGACAATTTGGTTAAGAAGACCTTTTGACCCCAGCATCGTGACAAAAGTAGCGACCCGCAAAATTTGACACCATAAAGGAAAAAACTTATAATGGGGGTAAGCGGATTTGCAAGATAACTGAGCATGGAAGAGAACATAGGAGGACTAGGGAGAGGATATGAAAAAATTAAATGTTTTGCAGTCGTGGAGAGCGTTCTTTATTCTTATGGTATGTATCGAGCATATGGCTCTCAGTGGACCGATATCATACCTGGCAGGAGGGGGAGAAGGCGTATCTTTTTTTATTGTGTTATCCGGGTTCCTAACAGGGTATATCTATACAGACAGGATAACAGATTACTCTTTTGAGGCACAAAAACAATTTACATTGAAAAAAATAAAGAAATTTTATCCATTACATATTCTGTCCCTTTTAGGTGCACTCTTATTAAATGTGCTGATTGTGGTAAAAAATCAAGGCTTTCCAATAGAAGAGATTATGGCACTGCTGGGAAAAACAGTATTAAACGCAACATTTTTACAGGTTTATATTCCTGTAAAGAGTATTTATATGAACAATATAAATGGAGTTGTATGGTTCCTTTCTACGATTGTGTTTTGTTATGCCAACTCCATATGGGCCATAAAGCTTATCAGAAAAGTTACCAAAAAGTATCTTTTATTTATAGGAGCTTGTATCTTTCATACTTTTATCATAGAGATGTTCAGAACCTCAGAAGCCAGAAGCTATGTATTGTATGTGTTTCCGCTTTTTCGATTTTTAGAATATTTTATGGGCATTTTGGCTGGGTATTATTTTTTACATAAAAAGGAGAAGAAACCGGATTTTGTAAGGATGAGTATTGTGGAACTTTTGACGGTTGGGCTTTTTGTGGCTTGCCATATATTGTTAAAAATGTCGTATTTAGAGCAATGGGGAAACCTTCAATACTACACCATGTTCTGGAGCTCCATCATACTGGTAGTGGTGTTTGCAAACCAGGAAGGCATGGTAAGTAAGATATTAAATCAACCATTGCTGGTGTATATAGGAAACATCAGCTTTGAGATATATATTATTCATCAGGTGATTATTAAATATGTTACCACAGCATTGGGCTGGGGAAATCTGGCTGCTGTGGTAAGCGGGGGATTCATTATAACAGGGGCAGCTATTTTACATAAGTATGCCAATGATGTATTTAAAAATATAGCGGAAAAGAGTAATAATAAAAATATAAATACAAATTAAAATGCAAATCACTTGCAAAATGCTTGACAACCGAGAAAGAGGGTGTTAAAGTAATTAAATGCAAATGATTTGCATTTTTGTTTTTGGAAATGCAATATAGCATAACATATGTACGATACAAGCATATAGAGGAGATAAGTGTGATGAAAAAAAAGAAACTGCAAATTATGAGTTTGTTGTTAGTGATGGTACTTTGTGTAGGGCTCCTTGCGGGCTGTGGGAGTACGGATAGTGGGGTACAGCAGGAGAGTGGAAATGAAAAATTCAATGTAGTATGTACGGTTTTTCCAGAATATGACTGGGTGAGAGAAGTAATTGGAGACAATATGGAGGCCTATGAACTTACCTTGCTTACGGAAAATGGTGTTGATTTACACAGCTATCAGCCTACCGCTAAGGATATTGCAAAAATAGGAAATTGTGATTTGCTGCTCTATGTGGGAGGAGAATCGGACAAGTGGGTAAGGGATGCCCTAAAAGAAACTACCAATAAAAACATGCAGGTAATCAATCTCTTAGAGGTGCTTGGAGATGAAGCAAAGGAAGAGGAGATTGTAGAGGGTATGGAAAGTGAGGAAGAACATGAAGGTGAGGAAGAAGGACCGGAATATGATGAGCATGTCTGGCTTTCTTTGAAAAATGCCAAGTTGTTTACCAAGGCAATTTGTGAGGCACTTTCCAAGTTGGATGAGGAACATTCAGAGGATTACCAGACGAATTTATCCAACTACAATGAAAAGCTCTCTGCTTTGGATAAGGAGTATGAAGCTTTTGTGGAAGCAGGAGACAGTGGAAGAAAAACAGTTGTGTTTGGAGACAGATTTCCTTTCCTGTATCTTATGGATGATTATGATGTGGATTACTATGCAGCATTTCCAGGCTGTTCCGCAGAAAGTGAGGCAAGTTTTGAAACGATTACATTTCTGGCGAACAAGGTAGATGAATTTGGGCTTTCCAAAATTTTAGTTATTGATGGCTCTAATCAGAAAATAGCCCAGACCATAGTGTCAAATACCAAAGATAAGAATCAGGAAATTTTAGCTTTGGATTCCTTGCAGTCCGTGACAAAGCAGGATATTCAGAGTGGTACAACCTATCTTAAGGTGATGGAGAGCAACTTGGAAATCTTAAAGCAGGCATTGAAGTAAAAAGTAACTGTTCAGGCAGGTCTGCGCATTTAATACAGTAAACCGGGTTCATAGAACCCGGTTTTGTTGCTTTGTGAAAATATACAATGACAGATGTTAGGAATAATGGTATAATGTGAAAAAAATAACAGTGTATAAATACAGGGGAGAGCGTATGGACAACACAATTACAAAAATCAAAGAGAACATAGAAAAGGTAATCATTGGAAAGTCCCAGGTGATTGATCTGGTACTTGCTGCCTTTGTGGCAGGAGGACATGTGCTATTAGAGGATGTGCCGGGAACCGGAAAGACAGTGCTTGCAAAGACTTTGGCAAAATCCGTTGGCTGTGATTTTAAGCGAATCCAGTTTACTCCGGACTTACTGCCCTCAGATATTACAGGAGTGAATATTTTTAAACAAAATACCGGAGAGTTTGAATTTCAGAAAGGGCCGGTGTTTACAAATATTCTTCTGGCAGATGAAATTAACCGTGCCACACCGAGAACCCAGGCGGGATTATTAGAAAGCATGGAAGAGGGGCAGGTAAGTATAGAAGGAACTACCTATTCCTTAGAACAGCCCTTTTTTGTCATTGCAACCCAGAATCCATTAGAAACACTGGGGACCTTTCCACTGCCGGAGGCACAGCTTGACAGATTTTTGATGAAATTATCCGTGGGGCTTCCAAGTAAGGAAGAAGAAGTACAGATGATGAAACGATTTATGAAAAACAGTCCCTTAGAAACCATAGAAAGTGTGATTTCAAAAGAGGAGATAGAGGCTGTGAGAAACAAGGTAAAGGATATCTATGTACATCCACTTCTTTTAGGATATATGGCAGATTTAGTGAAAAGAACCAGAGAGGATTCCGAAGTGGAGCATGGGGTGAGTCCAAGAGGGACCTTGTATCTACTTCATGCCGCCAGGGCGTACGCATTGATTCAGGGAAGGGATTATGTGGTGCCGGAGGATATTAAGGCAGTTGCCGTAGGAGTACTTGCCCACAGAATTCAGATGCGCTCCATGACAGAGTCAGGGCAGAAGGCAATCAATTTTATTAAGAGCATCTTAGAACAGGTGCCACTCCCTACAGAATCATGGAATTCAAGAATTTAGGTGGGTGAGAAGATGTTATTGATTTTAATGTTATTCTCTGGAATCATAGCATATGTATTACAGAATTTGATTTTTCGCCTGGTGTATCAGAAAGGTTTAAAGGCGAAGATAAATTTTTATACAAATTATGTGGATTATGAGGAGGAAGGATATCTTACCCAGGTGATTGAAAATCGAAAATGGTTTCCTCTGCCGGTAATTCATGTATCCTTTCGTACAAAAACGGGGCTGGAATTTGAGAATACAGAAAACATGGTAGTCAGTGATACTACTGTAAGGCGGGAAGTATTTTCCCTGTTGTGGAATCAAAGGGTCACCAGAAAGCTTAATTTTTGGGGAAAGGCAAGGGGGCACTATTTTATTGAATCAGCGGAGATTAATGTGTATAATCTGTTAATGACCAATGACTATTATCTAGAACTGCCTCAGAATACCGATATTTATGTGTATCCGAAACAAGTAAATACGGAAAAATTGAATTTACTTCTTACTTCCATTTATGGCACGGTACAAAGCAGACAGCGTTATCTGGAAGATATGCTTTCCTTTGCAGGAATTCGGGAATACAGACCAGGGGATGAAATGAAGCGTATTAATCAGAAAGCCAGTGCCAGGACAGGGGATTTAATGGTAAATATATACGATAGTATGGCAGGTCTGAAATGTTGTATTATCCTAGATGTATCCGATAAGGGAATCTGGAAGAAATTAGATGTGGCGGAGGAGGGAATATCCCTTACCTCTTCTTTGGCAGGAAGAATCTTAAAACAGGGAGGAGACGTGGCTGTGTACAGTAATGCAGCCATGGCAGCGGATGCTTTTCAAAAACAGATACAAATTCCTATGGGGAAGGATACTTATAAATTACATTCCATCAATGAAGGTCTGGCAGAAATTGACCTAAATAAAGAAGCTATGGATATGGAAGAACTGGTAGAGCAGATGAAGGTATATGAGCAGGCCAACTGTTATATATTGATTTCGAAAAATGAGGCTCAGGGGTATGGAACAAAAATTTTAGAAAAGCTAAAGCGGGAAAAAAATCCGGCAAATGTGTTACACGTTGTTTTGGCAAAACATTCCATGACAGGTGAGAAGGTTGAGCCGGTGCAGGAAGCTGGGGTAGCGAAGCTTTTGTGGGAGGTGTAGAGTATGGGCCGAAAAGATATTCTTTCCAGTATTAACTTAATCCTTATTTTTTTAAGTGTATATTACACCTTTGACTCTGATAAACTGGTAGGAAGTATTTTTATTGGTATATCCGTTTTTTTGATTACCTACCTGGGAAATCGTTTTCGCATTCTGGCAGGCTATTTTTTGGCAGGCATAGGAATGGAGCTGGTGGCATTGATATACTTTATGGTCAATAAAAATCTTGCAGAGTTTATTATGTTTAGTATATTTTTGTTTTTGGGAGCGTTGTCTATTACCTTAGAACATACAAGAGAAAAGGGACTGCTTATTATGGAAGTGACACCGGTGTGGATTTTATTTATCCTGTTTTGTTATGCACCGCTGTATTTTACAAGGTATCATGGAGAGGGAAAACTTAGAATCTTAGGAATTTTGTATCTGATGTTATATCTGGTAAAAATTGCAGCAGAAAATATGGAAAATTTTAAAACTTTACATAAGAGACTGGAACGGTATCCCAGCACCCAGCTGGCAAAGACTTATTTTTTCTCCGTGACTTCAGTAATTGCATTTGTCTGCGTGGGTATGTTCTGGGGGAGGAATGAAACCCTGGCCTATGAAATGACTAAGAAACTCTATGAGTTTTTAAATATTTTAAGTGGAGACATGCAGATACGGCTGTATTCAGATATGGGAAAGGTCACAATGCAGAGGCTAACCAATCAAAATGATGCATATCTGGCCCAGTTAGCCCAGAACCAGACCATGAACCAGGCCTATGAAGGTGGCCCCTGGTTTGGATATTTTCTAAAGATGATTTTGGGAATCATTGCTTTTCTTGTTGTTTTGGGCATTGTTTATGGGATATACTGTTATTTAAGGCGGGATAAAAAGGATAATGGGGATGTGTTGGAATTTATCAAAGCGGAAGAAAAAATAGAGGCTCTGTATGATAAAGGGAGAAAAAAAGAGAAAAAATCAAAAAAAATAGAAAATATAAATGAACAGATTCGAAGAAAATACCGAAAAACAATTAGAAGTCACACCAAAGAGAAAATTCCGGTATGGGCCTCACCAGAGGAGATAGAGAACATAGCAAAATTAGAGATGACGGTGGAACATCACAGGCTTCATCAGTTATATGAAAAAGCAAGATACAGCCAATATGGTGTAACAAAAGAAGAGGAATAAAAAATATTTAAAGTCACCAGTGTTCTGTGTGAAATATTATAGAGAGAAGGAAATCCAGATGAATATTCATAATCTAAGTAAGTATGAAAGAAAACAGATTTACATTGCAACTATGCGGCCGATATTGAATAAGAGGGCTTTGTTTAGTGACTCAACATCACAATATTTAAGTCCTATGGAACCGGAGGCAGGAGAAGAGGTTACAGTACGTTTCCGTACGGGAAAAGATAACGTGGATGGAGTAAAAATCATCACCAATCAAGGAAATTATCGCATGGAAAAATGTGAGTCCAACGATGTTTTTGATTATTATGAAGGAAAATTTGTGGTGGGGGAGGAAACCATTCGTTACTATTTTGAAGTTACATCTGGTTCTCTTCATTGCTATTTTAATAAACTGGGCGTGACAAAACATATTGAACCATATTATGCGTTTTCAATCTATCCGGGATTCCATACTCCGGATTGGGCAAAAGGGGCAGTTATTTACCAGATTTTTGTAGACCGTTTTTGCAATGGAGATAAGTCTAATGATGTAGTAGATAGAGAATACAGTTATATTGGGGACACGGTACAGCAGGTGAAAGACTGGTATCAGTACCCATCCTCCATGGATGTGCGTTCTTTTTATGGTGGAGATTTGCAGGGGGTAAGGGATAAGTTGGATTATTTGCAGAACTTAGGAGTTGAGGTAATCTACTTTAATCCACTGTTTGTGTCACCATCCAATCATAAATATGACAGCCAGGACTATGATTATATTGACCCCCATTATGGAAAAATTGTAGAAGATGGTGGAGAAGCTTTGCCAGAAGGTGTAGGTGGTAATGCCCATGCCACAAAGTATATTAAACGTGTTACGGATAAAAAGAATTTAGAGGCTAGTAACCAGTTTTTTGCAGAGCTTGTGGAGGAAGTACACAAACGTGGAATGAAGGTGATTTTGGATGGTGTATTCAATCACTGTGGTTCTTTTAACAAATGGATGGACAGAGAAAGAATTTATGAATTGCAGGAAGGATATGAAAAAGGGGCATATGTAGACAGGGATAGTCCATATAACTCTTTCTTTAGCTTTCATGAAGATAGATGGCCCTATAATTACACTTATGACGGATGGTGGGGACATGATACCTTGCCAAAGCTGAATTATGAAGGTTCAGAGAAATTATATAATTATATTATGGATGTAGGTAGAAAATGGGTGTCCCCTCCTTATAATGTGGATGGCTGGAGACTTGACGTGGCAGCAGACTTAGGTCATTCTGGAGAGTTTAACCACAAATTCTGGAAGGACTTTCGAAAGGCTGTAAAGGAGGCAAACCCGGAAGCTATTATTCTGGCAGAACATTATGGAAATCCTAATGAATGGCTACAAGGGGATGAGTGGGATACGGTTATGAATTACGATGCATTTATGGAGCCCTTAACCTGGTTTTTTACCGGTATGGAAAAGCATAGCGATTCCAGAGAAGATGGTTTATATGGAAATGCGGAATCCTTTATTGGGGCTATGAAGCATCACATGGCGAGTTTTTCCACGCCGTCGTTACAGACAGCAATGAATGAATTGTCCAATCACGATCATTCCAGATTTCTTACAAGAACTAACCGCAAGGTAGGGAGAACTAATAGTTTAGGACCGGATGCAGCTAACGAAGGGGTAAATAAAGCGGTGCTAAGAGAGGCTGTTATTATGCAGATGACTTGGCCGGGAGCTCCTACCCTCTATTATGGAGACGAAGCAGGGCTTTGTGGATTTACAGATCCGGACAACAGGAGAACTTACCCTTGGGGACGTGAGGATAAGGAGCTGATTGAATTCCATAGAGAGGCCATTCGTATGCATAAAGACAATCCGTGTCTGACACATGGTTCCTTAAAATTTTTAGGTGCAGATTATCAATATATCGCATATGGAAGATTTAGTTATAAGGAGCACATTGTAGTGGCGTTCAATAATGCAGACCACCCAAGACAATGCGAGGTTCCGGTATGGGAAATTGGTGTACCTAGAGAGGCTCAGATGAAGAGAATTATGTTTAGTACAGATTCCTATTATTCTGTGGGTAAGGTGGAATTTCAGGTAAGGAATGGAAATGTGTTTTTTGAATTGCCTCCATATTCTGGAATTGTATTGCGTCATGAGGAATAATATTACAAAAAATAAAAAATATTTAAAAAAGTGTTGACATACATTTAAATACATGTTACATTTATTTTGCTGTACAAGAGAGGACAAATTTCAGGACGTGAAAGAAATTTGAAATCTCAATATTATACCTTTTTTAAAGTAAATTTATTCCCCCAAGTAAATTTACTACTCCCCCTCATTATTATTATATAGTTTTTGTGAAAAGAGCGGAACTGCAAAGCAGTGACGCTCTTTTCGCATACTTACAGGAAGATTTGGGAGTGGGGATGAAAAAGTTGCTGGATGTAGGTATCTGTGAACAGTGACAATGAACAATATGTTATTGTGCAAACAGAGTGTGTACAGTAATAACAATATATCAAGAAAAGATTTGGCAATTTTGACATTGTGGTAATTGGTAAAAAATGATAAAATATTCAAGGAATATTTGGAAAATATAGTAAAAATGTTACCATTCAAATGTTCTGAAGAGTTTCATAAAACTATATAAACTATATATAACAAAGGAGGGGGAACGATGAAAACACGTTCTGTAAAATTCAGAATAGTCCTTATGGCATTTGAAATTGTGCTGATTTCCTGCGTGATTTTAGGAACCCTGAGCATTTATTTCTCTAGAAATACTTCCAATGCCGAGGCTATGCAAAATGTAAAGATGCAAAATTCACTGGAGGTGGAAAAGTTAAACAGTACCTTGCAAAAGATAGAGCAGTCTGTGGACAGCTTAAGTGCAACTACCATTGGAACCATTGAGGATTTCAAAAAGTTTAAAACAGACACTTCCTATGAAGAGGAGTGTACCAACAAATTAAAGGTTACATCCCAAAATATCATGTTGAGTACGGATGGGGCAATGAATATTTATATCCGATATAATCCGGAGTTTACCAATCCAACTTCGGGACTGTTCTTAGATTGCTCGTCGGGAAAAGTGGAATATTTGGCACCTACGGATTTCAGCAGCTATGATCCGTCGGATTTAGCACATGTAGGGTGGTATTATATTCCGGTTCAGGCAGGTGTGCCTACCTGGATGGATCCTTATTTAAATGAAAACATCAATGTTTACATGATTTCCTATGTAGTACCAATCTTTATTGATGACACTTCTGTAGGTATTGTGGGTATGGATGTAGATTTTACAAAGGTACAGGAAATCGTAAGTGGGGTGGAACTGTACAAAACAGGATATGCTTATCTGGTAAATGCAGACAACAAGGTAATGTATCACAAAGACTACGAGACCGGCAGTGACTTGGCAGAGCAGGACAGCAAAGCCGCAGAATTTATCAGCAATGGAGACAATGAAGGAAATGTTGTCAAAGTGGGAAAAAATGTTATGATTTACCGGACACTGGACAATGGTATGAAGTACGTTATGTGCGTTCCTTACAGTGAAGTTACAGCAAAGACCAACAGGTTAACCAATATTATTATTGCCTCAGCAGTTTTTTGTTTGATTCTTGCCATGGCAGTGGGATTATTTGCAGGCTTTAGTATCGCGAATCCAATTATCCAGTTAACAGAAATTATCACCAAAACCTCGAATTTTGATTTTACGCCAAATCCAAAAAGCCAGATTCTCATGAAGAAAAAAAGTGAGATTGGGGATATGGCAAGAGCCATTCACGGTATGAGAAAGAAATTAAAGGGAATGGTGGAAAGCATTACCCAGTCTTCGGAGGGAATGACGGGGAATGTATCTATACTGGAAACCTCAGCCCTAAACGTTTTGGATATTGCCGAGAGCAATACAGCACTGACGGAAGAACTGGCAGCGGCAATGGAAGAAACCAATGCCACCACAGAGAGCATCAAGGATAATCTGGAAACCATTAACTCCAAGGCAAAAGAAATACAGCAGCTATCTGAGGAAGGAACAAAGCTTTCTGGAGAAATTAAGGTTAGAGCGGAACAGTTAAAGAAATCTACAGCTGGCTCAGCAGATAAGACAAAACAGATGTATGAGGATGTTAAGATACAGGCAGAGGCTGCCTTAGAAAAGTCCAAGGCTGTGGAAAAAATAGATACTCTTACCACAGCAATTGCAGAAATTTCCTCCCAGACAGGCTTACTTGCATTAAATGCCAGTATCGAAGCAGCAAGAGCAGGGGAGGCAGGAAGAGGATTTGCAGTGGTTGCCTCAGAAATCAGTACCCTTGCCAATCAGACGGCAGATACGGTGTCCAATATTGATGCTATTGTAAAGGATGTGAATGAAGCTGTTGCAGATATGTTGAAATGTCTGGATATTTCCATGGAATTTATGGGAGAAACTGTATTAGAAGATTATAAGGAATTTAGTCAGGTGGGAGTGCAGTACAAGGATGATGCCGGTGTCATAGAGGATAGTATGACAAAAGTAAGTGCAGCGATACATTTACTGACAGGTAATATTCAGGAGATTACTAATGCGGTCGAAAACATTTCAGTAGCCATCTCAGAGTCTAGTGATGGAATTAATGAAATTGCAGGAAAGACAGTAACCATGAGTTCTGAAAGTCATAATAATACAGAAATCGTAGAAGAAAGCAAAGAATTAATCGAAAAATTAAATGACATTGCGAATATGTTTACCATTTAATGAAATAGAAAGTTGAAATTAGAGATTTAATTTGTAGCAAAAAAGGCAGAACACAAATCAGTGTTCTGCCTTTTGTGCCATAGCACAGTATTCGGAATAGGTGCTTATGTCTTTTAGGATGTTGTATAATTCCTGGGTGACCTGGTCAGGATATTTATTTACTAATAATTTTTTGTGCAGTTCATAAAAAGCATTTTCGTATTCTTCCTGATTTTTGGCGTGAAAATGGGTTAGTATTCTTACATTGGCAGCACATTTTAGACATAAGCGATACTCTGTATTAGGTACCAAACAAGCACCGTTAAAATTAGCACTAAATTCTGTATTGCATAGGCAGCATTTTTTCATGACAATTTTTCCTCCTTCATTCAAGTATACTCAATGTTAAGGGAAGTATCAAGTTGTTCCTTAGGAAAAATTATGGTAAGATTATTAAGTCAGTTATTGGAATTGTGGAGGAGTAAAGGGAAAGAAAAATGGTAGAACAAAAAATAACAATTATTGTTCCTGGAATTTCAGGGGATAGTAAAGTGGTGGATGAAGAAAATTTACACAGGGTCAGGGAAGAAATCTGTGGACAAACCTATAAAAATATTGAGGTATTGTGGATAAGTGGAAATGAAAATGGCACTTTGGCAAAAGAGTATAATATAGCGTTGGAGCAGGCTAAGGGAGAATATGTAATGTTCTGGAATCCTAACGCAAAGGTAACGAAGGACTACGTTTTTGAAATGTACCAAATGATGAAGCATAAGCATTGTGATTTGGTTTGTAGCAGTTATGGCAGAGGTGAAAATCCAGTTCATAAAGAACAGAAGGTATATTCATGGGAAGAGTATTTAAAGAATCTTATCAGACATCCACACCATGATTTTTACAGGGTGTTATGGAATAAACTCTATGATATGAATCGAATCCGACAGAATCATCTTATTTTTTCTGAAAAGGTCACAGGTGGTTATGATTTTATTTTTAATATGCAATATTTAAATCAAAAGGTTAGGATAGGCGTTTTAGGAAATGAGTTTATTCATGTATTCAAAGGGGACGTGAAGGAAAACTCCGGGGATGTATATAAGATGTTGATTGACCGTCTAAATGATAAGAATGCAATGTTTGCTGCGTATAAATTTTTGTTCTGGAGGGCAAAAGTGGATGTGCAAATGGAAGTGTTGGATGAGTATATGATAAAGGAGGCCGCCGTGGAACTGGCAGGTGTTTTGTTTCCGTTTTCCTATAAACAGTGGAGTGTGATTCGAAAAAAGTGTTTACAGGATAATGGGATTACAGGAAAAAAAGTAGTGTTTCGGGTAATAAAAAAAGCGTTGAGATTACGGGTAAGATAGGAGAAAAATATGGCGTTTATAGAGTTTGAAAATGTATGCAAAACTTATAAAATGGGGGAAGTGGAGATTCATGCTTTGCAGGGAGTGAATTTCGAAATTGAAAAAGGGGAGTTTTGTGTGATTGTAGGGGCTTCCGGTGCAGGAAAGACCACAATCTTAAATATCCTTGGAGGAATGGATACCTTAACTTCCGGTAAGGTTTATTTAGATGGCAAGGAAATATCCTCCTATAACAAGAAACAGTTAACCGGGTATCGCAGATATGATGTGGGATTTGTGTTTCAGTTTTATAATTTGGTACAGAATCTTACGGCAGTGGAAAATGTAGAGCTGGCATCACAAATCTGTAAGGATCCCCTGGATGCTATGGAGGTTATAGAAAAGGTAGGATTAAAGGAACGTGCCAAAAACTTCCCGGCTCAGTTATCCGGTGGAGAACAGCAGCGTGTGGCAATTGCCAGAGCCTTGGCTAAAAATCCCAAGGTGCTGTTGTGCGATGAACCTACGGGAGCCTTAGACTATAATACAGGAAAATCTGTGCTAAAGTTGTTGCAGGATACCTGCAGAAAAGGAGGCCGCACAGTGATTGTCATCACCCACAATCATGCCTTGACAGCTATGGCAGACAGGGTGATTACGGTGAAAAATGGAACCATAGCAAGCATGGAGAAAAATCCACATATTGTTCCGGTGGAAGAGATAGAATGGTAGGGTGAAGGTAAGGGATGAAAGAGAAGAAAAAAAACAACCCATCAGGGGTAAGAAAAAAAGGAAAATCCATGATTATGGTAAGCACCCTTAGGGAGATTCGACAAAGCTTTGGACGGTGGTTTGCTATTTTTGCCATTGTGGTCTTAGGGGTAGGATTTTTTGTAGGATTAAAAATCACCAAAAGCTGTATGTTAGAGACAGAGTACCGATATTTGAAAGAACAGGAAATGTATGACTTTCGCCTGTTATCCACCTTGGGATTTACTAAAGAGGATGTAGAAGAAGTCAGTAAGGTAGAGGGAATTAAAACAGCAGTGGGGAGTTATGAAACGGATTTGTTGTGTCAGATGACAGAGGAAAAAGAAGGGGTTTTAAAGGTTCATGCATTGACAGAGGGA
Source organism: Lachnospiraceae bacterium (assembly GCA_045119215.1). Taxonomy (GTDB): domain Bacteria; phylum Bacillota; class Clostridia; order Lachnospirales; family Lachnospiraceae; genus RUG11237. The sequence goes on from JBGVDD010000211.1 coordinate 13,575, forward strand.
ATCAATCTTCCTGTACTGAAATCCGGCAGGATGCCTAAGAATGAGAAAGAATGTCTTTTAGATGCAAAATGCGAAAGTGATCAATTGACCGTTGGGAGTAAGATACAGGTGGTGGACAATAATAAAGAGGAGACCTTGGACATGATACGAAGTAGGACACTGACGGTAACAGGATTTGCGGACTCTCCATGTTATATGAATTTTGAACGTGGTACCACCTCTTTGGGTGATGGAACCATTGCAGGATTTCTCTATGTGACAGAAGATTTTTTTGACTGTGAATATTTTACTCAGATTCTTTTAAGAAAGGATACAGATGAAAAATGTTATTCGAAAGAATATAAAGACAGTATAGAGGAAATAGAAGAACGATTAGAACCCCTGGTCAGTGACCGGGTGGACTTACGGTTTGAAAACATAAAAAATGATGCCAGAGAAGAAATGAAAAAGGCAGAGGATGAACTTTCTGAGGAAGGGGCCAAGGCACAACGGCAGTTAAAGGTGGCATGGACCAAATTAGAAAACGCAAGGAAAGAACTGGATGATGCAAAGGAACAGATTCAGGAGGGACAGCAAAAGATAGATTCCGCAAAGAAAACGCTAAATAACAAGGAAGTAGAACTTAAGGAAAAAGAGAGTGAGCTACAACAGGCACTACAGTCCTGTCCCTATGAATTTATGCCACAGTACCAACAGATTCAGGCAGGGTTAGAACAGGTGGAGGCAGGGAAAGCCCAGATTGTACAAAGTAGAAGAACACTGGCTGGAAAAGAAAAGGAATTAGAAGAAAGCAAGAAAGAAATTGAGGAAGGGGAGGAGGAATACGAGAAGGGAACACAAGAATATGAGGATTCTAAGGCTGAGTTTGAAGAAAAAATTCAGGATGCAAAGGAAAAGTTAGCAGATGCAAAACAGGAAATCGAAGATTTAGGAGCACCGGAATATTTTATTCTGGGCAGAAGTGCCAATATTGGATATGCTTGTTTTGAAAGTGATTCGGATATTGTAGACGGCATTGCAAATGTGTTTCCCATCTTCTTTTTTCTGGTGGCATCTTTAGTGTGCATGACTACAATGAATCGGATGGTGGAGGAGCAGAGAACCCAGATTGGTGTGCTGAAGGCACTGGGATTTTCAGAAGGTAAGATTTTAAGTAAGTATTTATTCTATTCCGGAAGCGGGGCAGCATCCGGGGGAATCCTGGGATTTTTTCTTGGGTCTTCAATCTTTCCAAGTGCTATCTGGGCAGGCTATAAAATGATGTATTGTATGCCTGCAGTGGCGGTGGTATTTGATTATCGATATGCTATGGCGGCTGTAATGGTAGCCTTGTTATGCTCTATGGGAACCACATTTTTCACCTGTAAATATGAGCTGGCAGAGAATGCTGCTTCCTTGATTCGCCCAAAGCCCGCAAAAAGTGGAAAGCGAATTTTGTTAGAGAGAGTGACATTTCTTTGGAAATCCATGAAATTTCTTCATAAGGTATCTCTTCGAAATCTCATACGATATAAGCAGAGATTTGTGATGATGATATTGGGAATCAGCGGGTGTACCGCATTGCTGGCAACAGGATTCGGTATTCGGGATTCTATATGTTACGTGGTGGATAAACAGTATGGTCAGATACAGACCAATGATATCACCATCAGTTTTGAAGATGAGTTCGTGGGAGAAGAGGCCTTTTTACAAAATGGGAAAGAATGGATAGAAGATGCAATGTTTTCCTATCAGACCACCCTGGACTTTGTGTATCAGGAGCACGTGAAATCTATCAATTTGGTAGCTTTAGATCCAGAGCAGAACATATCATCCTGCCTTTCTCTGCATGATAAAAATGAGAGAAAGATTTCATATCCGAAAAACAATGAGGCTGTGATAACGGAGAAATTTGCCGATAGATATAAGGTAAAAGTAGGGGATGTGATTACCCTGCGGGATGAAGATATGAACCAGATGCAGGTAAAAGTGAGTGGAATTTGTCAAAATTATATGTATAATTATGTGTATATGACCAAGGAAACTTATGAAGAGGGTATGAAAAAGAAAGCTTATGTAAACACTGCCTATGTAAATATAATAAAAGACCTGGATGTACATGAGGCTGGGGCAAAAATCAGTGAATTGGATGGAGTGACCATGGTTACCATACTTTTAGATGTTCGTCAGCGCTTTACCAGTATGATGTCCAGTTTAAATTATGTAGTTTTGCTAGTGGTAGTCAGTGCAGGGTTACTTGCCTTTATTGTGTTATATAATCTTACCAACATCAATATCACAGAGAGAATTCGGGAAATTGCTACCATTAAGGTTTTGGGATTTTATCCTTTAGAAACAGCTAGTTATGTATTTCGGGAGAATATGATTTTGACAGTGATTGGAGCCTTTGTAGGTTTAATTTTAGGTAAATATCTTCACAGGTTTGTAATGGACAATATTGACATTGATATGGTAAGCTTTCAAGTGCAGATTCTGCCCAAAAGCTATGGCTACAGCTTTTTGCTGACTATAGCATTTGCAGTTATTGTAGATATGGTAATGTACATGAAACTGGAAAAAATAAATATGGCGGAGTCGTTAAAATCAGTAGAATAAGGAAGAATACATGGACAAAAAAGAGGCGGTGAAATGTAGTGGATTTAGAGGAAAATATGAATGAATTTTTGTTGGGTATTTTTCAACATGTTGTGGAGATAGAGTCCCAGGTGATTATAACTTCGGAGTTTAAGGATATCTCTAATAATGATATGCATATTATAGAAAAAATTGGTTTGGATGAGCCAAAAAGTATGTCTACAGTAGCGAAGGCACTTTCTGTTACCACGGGAACTTTGACCATAGCTATGAATGCACTAGTGAAAAAGGGATATGTGGAAAGAGTAAGAAGTAAAGAGGATAGACGTGTGGTGTTGGTTTCTCTTTCTGATAAGGGAAGGGGAGCTTATGAACACCACAAAAAGTTTCATAAGGAAATGATGAAAGCTACTGTTGAAAAACTTACAAAAGAAGAAAAGGCCGTATTAGCAAAGGGGCTGGGTAATCTGATGGAGTATTTTGAAGAATATAAGGGAACAATTCAAGGAAGTAAATAGTATGAATTTAGAAGATTTTTATGAAGGACGGGAATTTGAAAGTTATGAATACTTTGGCGCACATAAGGTGGAAAAAGGATACATCTTTCGCACCTATGCACCCAATGCAAAAAAAGTGGCTCTGATAGGAGAATTTCATTCGTATAGGGAAGACTTCATGATAAAGTCAGAGGATGGAATATATGAAATTACCATAGAAGATGCCAGGCCGGGGATGAAGTATCTGTATCGTATTTATCAAGAGGAGAATAATTATTGTGATCATTGTGATCCCTACGGATTTTCCATGGAGCTGCGCCCAGGCTATGCATCGGTAATATGTGACCGGAATACCTATAGTTTTCAGGATGCAGAATGGATGAAAAATCGGGCAGAGGAAACCAGACAGATGCCTATGACAATTTATGAAGTGCATCTGGGAAGTTTTGGGAAAAAGGATGGTTTTGATGGATTTTATTCCTATCAGGAAATTGCAGAACAACTGGTGAGTCATGTAAAGCAATGTGGATATAATTACATAGAATTTCTGCCTTTGGCAGAACACCCTTTAGACGAATCCCTAGGATATCAGAATACAGGTTTTTTTGCTCCTACCTCAAGATTTGGGGAGCCGGATGGTTTGCGCTATCTTGTAGATTTGTGCCATCAAAATCAAATTGGAGTGATTATGGACTGTGCCATGGTCAGCTTTGCCATAGATAGGTTTGGGCTGGCAGACTATGATGGACAGCCATTGTATGAATATGGACATAAGGATAGTGCTATTAATCAGTTTGGAAGTTTGAATTTTATTCATGCTAAGGGATATGTAAGAAGTTTTCTTCAGTCGGCTGCATATTATTGGTTAAAAGAATTTCATTTTGATGGGCTTCATTTTGGGAGCATGAGTCGGTTGATTTATTGGCATGGAGAAAAACATAGAGGGGAAAATGGCATTGCCATTGATTTCTTAAAATGTATGAATCTGGGATTAAAACAGAGAATTCCAGAATGTATTCTAATGACTGGAGGTACCGGCGGTTTTTTGAAGACAACTGATACTGTAGCAAACAGTGGATTAGGGTTTGACTACCAGTGGGATGCAAACTGGATGGAAGATGTGTTGAAATATTTATCTTATACTCCTAATATGAGAAAAAAGCAGTATTATATTCTGCCTTTTTCCATGATTTATTTCAGGGAGGAACATTACATGCTTGCACTTTCCCATGATGGAGCCTTGCATCGGGACAAGGGGTTGTTAGATGGTATTTATGGAAGCGAAAAAGAAAAAATTAGGCAAACCAAGGTACTTCTTATGTATATGTATGCCCATCCGGGAAAAGTTCTGAATTTTAGTGGAATGGAAGTGGCCGCTATGGAACAGTGGGACTGTAAGAAAGAGTATATAAAGAAATATCTAAAACAAACTTCCCACAGAAAATTTATGAAATTTATGTCAAAGTTAAATGAGGTATATAAAAGTGAGGAAGCTTTATACGTCTGGGATTACAAAGAAGAAGGATTTTCGTGGGTGGACTGTAAAAAGGATGGCACTTGTATGTACACTTTCTGTCGACGAGGGGCAGAGAGTATGATATATGCAGTGTTTAATTTTGAGGACCAGGAAGTGAAAGATTACTCTATTCCTATCAAGAATGCCATACAGGGAGAAGTGATTTTCAATAGTAACGAGGAAGAAGATGACATGGATGCTCCACAGAGAGAAAAAAGAGTTATACTTAAGGCAGAGTGTGGTGTGGATGGAAATGTATTAAAGATTACGGTTCCGGCATATAGTGGGATTTACATCAAGGTATAGGGAAAGGAAGGCTTAGGCCTTCCTTTTTATTTAGGTTTTGATAAGGTAAAAATAAATTCTGTTCCAACACCCTCAGTGGAGATTACATTAATATTTTCTCCATGAATCTGAATAATTTCTTTTACAATACTAAGTCCCAATCCAGTTCCTTTTTTATCCTTTCCCCTGGAAGCGTCAATTTTGTAAAAACGGTCCCAGATTTGATGAATACTTTCTTTGGGGATACCAATACCTGTGTCCTTGACGGATACGAATATTTTGTCATTCTTTACAGTGGTTTCAATGTAGATAATTGAATTCTGGTTGGAAAATTTAATGGCATTATCGATAAGGTTGTAAAGTACCTGTTGGATTTTGCTCATATCTGCGTATACATTTAGGATACCTTCAGTTAGGATTAACTCAAAGGAAATATTTTTAGCCATACAGCTGCCACCAAAGCTTGCAGCAGTGTTTTTGATGATTTGATTAATATCAAACGTACTTTTTTCCAGCATAAGTTCTTTGGAGGAAAGATTGTTTAATAAAAGCATACTTTGTGTTAATTTGGCCAAACGCTCTGTTTCTGATAGAACAATTTTTAAATATTTCTCCTGAAATTCCACGGGTATGGTTCCATCTAACATAGCTTCCAGATAGCCTTTAATAGAAGTCAGCGGAGAACGAAAATCGTGGGAAATATTTGAGATAAATTTCTTCTGGTATTCTTCCGTAGCATCTAATTCACTTGCCATATAATTCAGGGAATCGGCCAGTTTACCAATCTCATCATCCTTGTGAATCTTAATCTCATGTTTGAAATTACCATGGGCATACTCTGTGGTAGCCGCCATAATTTTTTTTAACGGCATATAAACCATAAAGGTAAATACCACCACAATAAGGGTGGAAAGTAAAATAATTACACACAAAGATATGTATGAGATGTTTAAAATTCGATCTTTGGATTCTATAATCTGTTTCATTGGTGTGTGGAGGGCAAGGTAGCCTCTTACCTTAATTCCAGAAGTAATGGGATAAATTACACTCAAGGTTTCGTCATCAAACATTCCGTAAAAGGTTCCTGTTTGGTAGAATCTGTGAGTGGAATCTGTGGGAGAAAAATCAGGTATCTTTGTCACATTAGACAATTCGATTTTGTCTCTGGAATTAGCTACTACCGTTCCATCTGGAGAAATAATCCAAATCTGTGTGGACATATAGGTGTCAAGTGCTTTAAGATGAGAATGTACGGTGGAAAGTTCCATTTCATCATTGTAATAACTTTCGGCATATTGACTGCATACTAGTTTGGCTTCTTTGTATAGGTCGTCTGCCTTTTGGGCTGTCAAATGATTTAAGGTCAAATTAGAAGTCAGGGCAACTACAGTTAAAAAACTCAAAAAACCAAACAGAATGTAGGCCAGTAAGAATTTTCGATATAGGGTATGTTTCATGATTAACGCACCTCGAATTTATATCCAATTCCCCACACAGTAGCCAAAGACCAGTTGCCATAATCCTTGATTTTTTCACGGAGACGTTTGATATGTACATCCACAGTTCTGGTGTCACCTACATATTCGTATCCCCAGATATGGTCAAGTAGCTGTTCTCTAGTGAATACCTGGTTTGGAGAGGAAGCCAAAAAGTATAAAAGTTCAAGTTCCTTCGGTGGCATATCAATGTTTTTTCCCATATAAACTACAGAATAGTTTGTCTGATTAATTGTTAGATTGTCGTATTCCACAACCTTAATGTTATCATTTTTTTCGGGCGCATGTTTCGCTGGCTGGTATCGGCGCAGAACAGCTTTTACCCTTGCCACGAGTTCTTTAGAATCAAAAGGTTTCATCATATAATCGTCAGCCCCAAGCTCTAGTCCAAGTACTTTGTCAAAAATTTCTCCCTTGGCAGAGAGCATAATCACAGGAGTATCAGATTTGGAACGAATTTCACGGCACACCTGGTATCCATCGATTCCAGGAAGCATTAAATCTAACAACACAAGATTTGGCGCAAAGGAATCAAATACCTTTAACGCCTCCTCTCCATCGTGTACCATGGCGGTTTCGTAACATTCTTTTGTTAAATATAAAGAAATCAATTCAGCGATATTTTCATCGTCATCTACAATTAAAATTTTTTGTTTTATTGCCATTTTTATATCCTCCAATCATTTATTATAATAGTTTTTTTATTTTATTTGAAAGTTACTATGGTTACTCCTGCATCGCCCTCACCAAATTCTCCTAATCGGAAGGAGTCTACGTATTTCATACGGCGCAAGTGCTTGTGTACCGCCGCACGCAGGGCACCAGTACCTTTACCGTGAACCACACGGACACTGGGGATTCTTGCCAAATAAGCATCATCCAGGTATTTATCCAATAGGGCAATGGCCTCATCGGTAGTTCGTCCAATCAGATTGATTTCCGTGGAAATGCTGGCTGATTTAGACATTTTAATCCGGCCTGTGTTGGTGCGGTTGCTGTTATTGGAAGAGGTAGTCTGCTGTTTCGGGGCAGCCAAAATTTCCAAATCCTTGATATTGACTTGGGAACGAAGGATTCCCATTTGTACATATAAATCACCCTTGGCATTGGGAGTGGTGCTTACCGTGCCTTCCAGGCCCATACTCAGCACTTTTACCGTAGTACCTACTTTGAAATCAGCAGGTGTGTTTTTTTTGCTTGGTTTTGCTGTCTGTTTCATGGCAAGCTTGCCGTTTACAGCATCTAATTTCTTCTTTGCAGCCTGGCGTTTTTTCTCCATCTCTCTGGAAGTACCACTTTCCTCATAGAATTTTCTAAATTCTTTCATAGTCTGGTCAGCGTAAGCTTTGGCATCGTTTAAAATATCCCTGGCTTTTTCGTTGGCCTCACGTAGAATATCTTCACGGCGCTTATCTATATTATCGGATTTCTTTTCTAATTTTTCTTTTAATGTTTTGACTTCCTCTTTGTAAGCTTTAATTTCTTCCTGTTCTTTCTCAATGGTCTTACGACTGCTTTCTAAGTCAGCAAGTAAATCCTCAAAACTTTCTGTTTCCTCGCTGATTCGTTCCTTGGCATCTGCAATAATATATTCCGGCAAACCTAATTTTAAAGAAATGGCAAAGGCATTACTTTTTCCAGGAATACCTATGAGTAAGCGGTAAGTTGGGCGAAGGGTTTCCACGTCAAATTCACAGCAGGCATTTTCCACTCCTTCGGTGGAAAGAGCGTACACTTTTAGTTCGCTGTAGTGGGTGGTTGCCATGGTGCGAATATTGCGTTTGTGAAGATAGGAAAGAATTGAGGTTGCCAATGCGGCACCTTCCGTTGGGTCTGTACCTGCCCCCAATTCGTCAAATAACACCAAAGAATTTGGGGTTACATTTTCCAATATGTTTACAATATTCGTCATATGTGCTGAAAAGGTACTCAAAGATTGTTCAATACTCTGTTCATCACCAATATCAGCAAAAATTTCATCAAAGACTGTCAGCTTGGAGTGCTCCAGGGCAGGAATGTGTAGTCCAGCCTGACCCATTAAGGAAAATAAACCTGTGGTCTTTAAGGATACGGTTTTACCACCAGTGTTTGGACCGGTTACAACCAATAAATGGAAATTATCTCCCAGGCGAATGGTAATGGGTACCACTTTATGTTTGTCTAACAAAGGATGCCGGCCTTCTTTGATATGAATGATGCCATCGGTGTTAAATTCTGGTTCGCTTCCCTTGTAAGATTTAGAAAATAAAGCTTTGGCAAAGATGAAATCCAGTTTCGTCATCAGTTTGTAGTTTTCCAAAATTTCAGGAATGTGTTCTGCTACCTGGGTACTTAAGGTAGCCAGGATTTTATTAATTTCTTCCACTTCTTTTAAAGTAAGTTCACGAAGTTCATTATTTAGATTTACTACTGCCATTGGCTCAATAAAGAAAGTGGAACCACTGGAAGACTGGTCATGTACCATACCTGCCACATGAGAACGGTGCTCTGCTTTTACCGGAAGACAGTATCGCCCATTACGCTGGGTGATGACTGCATCCTGAAGATAGGAACGGGTAGTGGTATTTGCTGTCATGCTGGTAAGTTGAGAGTGAACCCGTTCGTTAATACCCCGCATTTTTCTTCGGATACTCTTTAGTTCAGGGGAAGCATCGTCTGCTATTTCATCTTCGGAGATGATGCATCTGCGAATTTCCATAGACAGGGGAGTTAAAGGTTCTAATCCTTTAAAGTACCAGTCTATTTCGTCTGTAATGGAAGAATCCGAATTGTCCTCATTACGTGAATATTGTTTGACACGATTGGTATTTTCTAGTAAAGTACATACATGCAGAAGTTCCTCCTGACTTAAGGTGGAGCCGATTTCTAGCCGTTTTAGGCTTGCGCGTATATCGGCAACACCACTAAAGGAGATGCTTCCATGTTTAAAGATGCGGATGAGAGCCGCTGTTGTTTCACGCTGTTCTTTTTCGATGGCATCTTTATCTGTCATGGGAAGAAGGTCCCGACAGAGCTGTTTGGCACCAGAACAACAGGCAAAACCAGTGAGCAACTCTATGATTTTTGTATATTCTAAAGTTTTAAGTGATTTTTTATTCATAATAAATCCTTTCTTACTTAATGGAAATTAGCATACTGGACAGTAACAGTATACCTTATTAAAAAAAAATCTGCAATGAAATACAATAAATCATATAGCTAATTGCTATTGAAAAAGGTGAAACACATATATAAGTTCATAGTTTATTCATATATTACTGATAGAATGGAGAAAATAGGCAGGCTTAAAGGGCTGGGAGTCTGCAGTGGCGAAAATTTTTAAGTAAAACAGGTAGATGGATGAACCTATGAAAATCGTGTAAGGAGAAAATATATGCAGGATGAGAAAAAAACTTCAGACACACGGAACGGAAGAGACAGCAGTATTGAGAATGAATGTTTTTTTATTACAGAAAAGATAAAAAAACGCCCTAAGAGCAAAAAACAGATTGCTTTAGATATATGTGGAGTGGTTTTGACGGCAGCGCTCTTTGGAATGGTAGCAAGTATAGTGTTTGTATGGCTTACCCCCAAATTAGAGAGGGTGATTCAGGGAGAGGAAAGTCCGGAGGTTGTAGAATTTCCGGAGGATGAAAGCTTACAGGGAAATGTTTTGTCCACCCCAGCCATCACCCAGAAGCCAGTGGTGAATATCGTAGAAAAAGAATTTGGAACCCAGGACTATTTAGGGCTTTATAATCAGATTTATCAGGTGGCAGACGGTGCAAAGAAATCATTGGTGACCGTAGTAACAGTAAGTAATAACGTAGACTGGTTAAATATTCCTTATGAAAATGAGACAGAATCATCAGGGGTAGTCATTGCAGATAATGGAATTGAATATCTTATTTTAACAGATCAGAGTATTATTCAAGGAGTAGAAGAAATCAACGTTGTATTTGTAACAGGGGAACAGGTGGAAGCTACTTTAAAAAAGCAGGATAGGAATACTGGAATTGCAGTGTTAGCTGTAAATAAAAAGAAAATAAGAGCTGCAAATCTGGAAAAGATACAGCCCATTGCACTGGGAAATTCTAATATGTTGCAATTGGGAAATCCAGTGCTTGCGGTAGGCAGTCCTCTGGGTACTTCGGATTCTATGCTCAGTGGAAATATTACATCTTTAAAGACATTTTCGGATACAGATGACTATTATTTTCCTCTGATACAGACAGATATGTTGGGAAGCGTAAACGGCAATGGAGTACTGTTAAATCTCAATGGACAGGTGATTGGGATTTATACCAGGCAGTTAAGCAAAGCTTCGGAAAATGGTACGGTAACAGGGTATACGATTTCGGAATTAAAGAAAATTATAGAGAAACTATCAAACGATGAGTCGGTAGCTTATCTGGGAGTAAAGACCAGAGAGGTAAGCAGTGAGGATATGGAAAAGTATCACATGCCAAAGGGTATGGGGATTGTAAATGTAACCATGGATTCACCGGCCATGATGGCAGGGTTGCAAAGTGGTGACATTATCACAAAGATTCAGGGAACGGAAATCAAAAACCGGAGGGATTTGGAAAATGCCCTTGGAACATACGAGCCGGAGCAGAATGTAAAGATCACAGCAATGCGCCCGGCTAATGATAAGTATGTAGAAATTGAATTTGAAGTAACCATGGGAGTTACAGATTAAGAAAAGTAATGGGAAGGAAAAGCTTATGAAATATATTGAAACTTTAAAAGAAGGTGACCGGATAGGCGATATTTACTTTTGTAAACAGAAACAGTCTTTGGTTACCAAGAATGGAAAACCTTATGACTCTATGATTTTACAGGATAAGACAGGGACCCTGGATGCAAAAATCTGGGACCCTAATTCTGCGGGAATTGAGGATTTTGATGCTTTGGATTATGTGGAAGTTATGGCGGATATTACTTGCTTTCAAGGGCAGCTTCAGGCAAATGTAAAAAGAGTCCGTAAGGTATCGGAAGGGGAGTATAATCCAAGGGATTATCTGCCATGTTCTGAGAGAGATATCGAGGAGATGTATGGGGAACTGACTGGCTATTTGGGAAAGGTAAAGAATCCGTATTTCAATAAATTGTTGAAAAGCTTTTTTGTGGAAGATGAGGATTTTATCCGAAAATTCAAAAATCATTCAGCAGCCAAAAGTGTACACCATGGTTTTGTTGGAGGGTTGTTAGAGCACACTTTAGGAGTCACAAAACTGTGTGATTACTATGCAGATGCCTATCCTATATTGAATAAAGATTTACTTATTACAGCAGCTATGCTGCATGATATGGGAAAGGTACAGGAGCTTGCACCATTTCCGGCAAACGACTATACAGATGATGGCCAGCTGTTGGGGCACATTATGATTGGAGCAGAGGAGATCAGCTATCGTATCCGGGGAATGGAAGGATTTCCGGTGAAGCTAGCCAATGAGCTAAAGCATTGTATCCTGGCTCACCACGGAGAGTTAGAATATGGTTCACCAAAGAAGCCTGCTCTGGCAGAGGCGGTGGCACTGAATATGGCGGACAACATGGATGCAAAGATGGAGACCATCAAAGAGATGTTTCACAGTGCAGGAGACAATAACGGATGGCTTGGTTACAACCGCCTGTTTGAGTCAAATTTTAGAAAGAGTACGGATACAATTTAGACACAGGTAATAATTACAAAGATACAATAATCGGGCAATTTTCCATTTGGTGGCATTGCCCGATTTGTATGTTTGTTTTGTGGTTAAAAACAAATATGGATTTATTATGATTAGGTGAATGTATGGATTTTAAGAAAAATGACATAGTGACAGTAACAATTGAAGATATGGGAAAGGATGGGGAAGGCATCGGAAAAGTAGATGGATTTACTTTGTTCATCAAGGATGCAGTGATTGGTGACGTGGTGGAAGCAAAGCTTATGAAGGTGAAGAAAAATTACGGCTACGCCCGCCTGATGAAGATTGTCACTCCGTCTGCTGACCGTGTGGAGCCAAAGTGTCCAGTTTATCGCCAGTGCGGCGGCTGCCAGATACAGGCATTAGATTATCAGGCACAGCTGAAATTCAAGGAGCGCAAGGTCCGTGGGAATTTAGAACGGATTGGCGGTTTTACGGATATTCCCCTAGAGCCTATTATGGGCATGGAAGAGCCTTACCATTATCGAAATAAAGCCCAGTTTCCTGTGGGAATGGATAAAAACGGTGAGATTGTCACCGGCTTCTATGCAGGCAGAACCCACGATATCATTCCAAATACCAAGTGCTATTTAGGGTCAGAAGGGAATGAAGAGATTCTTCAAGTGGTGCTTGATTACATGAAAACATACAATGTCAGTGCATACGATGAAGCAAAGGGGAAGGGCTTAGTGCGCCATATTCTGATTCGAACAGGCTTTACCAGTGGTGAGATTATGGTCTGTCTTGTAATCAATGGAAAGAAGCTTCCAAAGTCAGAAAAGTTGGTGGAAGCTTTGAAAAAAATCCAGGGCATGACTTCCATTACATTTAATGTGAACGAGAAACGCACCAATGTGATTCTGGGTGAGGAAATTAAACTGCTTTGGGGAAGGACTTACATTCAGGATAATATTGGTGACATTACTTACCGTATTTCTCCCCTATCTTTCTATCAGGTAAACCCTGTACAGACCAAAAAGCTGTATGAGACTGCGTTAGAGTATGCAGATTTAAAGGGAGAGGAAACAGTTTGGGATTTATATTGTGGAATCGGCACCATCTCCTTATTCCTGGCACAAAGGGCGAAACAGGTTTACGGTGTGGAAATTGTGCCCCAGGCTATTGAAGACGCCAGAGAGAATGCGGTGTTAAATCACATTGAGAATGCTAAATTTTATGTGGGAAAGGCAGAGGAAGTGCTGCCAGAGCTGTATGATCAGGAAGGAATTTATGCGGACGTGATTGTAGTAGATCCGCCAAGAAAGGGCTGCGATGAGAAGTGCTTAGAAACCATTGTGAAGATGCAGCCCAAGCGGGTAGTGTACGTAAGCTGCGATTCCGCTACACTGGCGAGAGATTTGCGGTATCTTTGCGATAGGGGGTATGAGGTGAAGCGTGTGAGAGGGTGCGATATGTTTCCGATGACGGGGCATGTGGAGACGGTTGTTCTCTTGTCCCAACGAAAAGCGGATGATTATGTTGAGGTGGAATTGGAGTTGGACGAGCTGGATGTGACTTCAGCGGAAAGTAAGGCGACTTATGTAGAGATTAAGGATTATGTGTTTAAGACACATGG
>JBGVDD010000212.1:0-6250 GCA_045119215.1 Lachnospiraceae bacterium
ATTTCCATTTCACTTTTGCTTTTCCACTTTGAGGCAAGCTAAGTCCCTCTGACGTTCCCTTTATAACATATACTTTTGTATTTTTATTAATTTTTGTATTTGCCCTGGTGGATTCTGTCATAGATAATGACATTACCGTTACTATAAACAGCAGCATAACAATCTTTCCAAATTTTTTCATATTCATCTTCCTCTCGTTTATCTTTTTATGTACTAGGTCCGAATGCCTGGGAACCAGGTTTACCATCCTAATTAGAAGAAATAACCATGTGATGTACTTCCGTCGCTATGATAAATTACAAAGTCTGGTCTTGAATTTATCTCCATAATAAAAATAAATATTTTCCATCCCAGCCATATACCAATGATTGCAAGTACTGCTGGAATCAGCACAACTACCAACATACAATTAATGACTGTTGCAACGACCAACATAGTAATAAATACAACACTATTATATTGAATCATACCCCAATATTGATAGTATTTTTCCACACCAAAGGACAAAATTAAATACATCACTCCATACAAAATAGGATTCTTTCCAAACCCAACCCAGGCAATCAAAGTAGTAATCACCGTAGAAATCAATAAATAGATAATGAGTAATCGGGTATACAATGCAACACTATACACATATTTTACTGTCCCGCTGGCTTTCTTTCGAAACAAAATCTGTCTGATAACTACCAATGCTGCAAAATAGAATAATGCAATAAAAAATACAATCTTTTCCATGATTTCGCTGGTAAAACAATTTGTTCCCTCTCCCATCAAGAAAAGAATTACTAAAATTCCTAGACTTTTTAAAATATCGCCCACCAGTTTTGTAATCAATTTTGTGGTTTTTGCTGTTTGGTTTGCTGCATTTTTCATTCCACTTGTATCAAAATTTTCAATTTTTTCAAATATTTTATTCATGGCTCTGTATCTCCTTTTCTTATCCGTATATATGTACACTTGAAATCAGGTTGCTGGTCTTTGCCCAGATTCATTTCTTACTGGGAATATCCATAATTTAAATCACCAATATAAGAATTATCTTCGTAAATACCATGTTCATCATATCCTACGATTCCACCCATATAATGGTACCTTGCATTCCAAAAATAACCAGAAATATCACATTCCTGTACCTCACAATATGATACGGTACCATAAGAATTACACCCACAAATTCCTCCAGCATACGTATATGCATTTCCAGAATAATTACTTACAATTTTACATCCTATAACACTACTTTCTGTTATTACACCATAGTTATATCCTGTAATACCTCCAACTTTCCATGACGAATTATTTTCGCACAAATTGACTGTACAATTAATTATTTTTCCATAATTTTTACCACAAATAATTCCAACATGTTCCCCTGATTGTAATTCACAATTTTTTACACTACAATTAGTAATCAAACCATTGTCATTTAAAACTCCTGCAATAATTCCAGATTGATTTCCCCCTTTAAACTTACATTTCTCCACATTCATATTCCTAACAATTCCACTTACAGAATTAAAGATAGCCGCATTGTCTGTGTAGTATTCATACACAATCCCTGATACGGTATATCCATTTCCATCATAAATTCCGGAAAAAGGCATATCCGGTGAAAACATGGGTGTGAGATAATCTCCATTGGCATTGATATCTGCCACCTGCTTAAAGCATCTTCCATTATGTTTTGCCACCTTCTGAAGCTGGGACCAGGTTTTTACCAGATAAGGATTTCCTGTAGAGCCGTCCCCACCGGCAAAATCCTGTGCGACAAAACGGATGCTGTCTGTGTAAGTCTTTACGCTTCCTGCCTGAACACACACCTTATATCCACCGTTACCTACATAGTTTCCACGGCTGTTTTTACCGTTCCAGCTTAATGTGTAAGTCTTTCCTTTATTAATAGAAGGAACTACTTTGGTATACACCACATAGTTGCTGGCATTGATAAACATAATCTTTACATTGGTGGAAGACTTATCTAACATAAAGCTGACTGTGACACTGTTGCCTCTTACAAAATCTCCATCATTCTTTACCTTATAGGTAAGATTTCTTGGGTTTGCATCTGCATTTACCACCTTTACCCTACAGGATAGCTTCTTGCTTCCCACCTTAGCATAAATCACCGTATTTCCAAGGCTCTTGGCAGTTACCTTTCCATTTGTGTTCACTGAGGCAATCTTTTTATTTTTGCTGCTCCATCTCACCTTTTTCTTGTTGTTTTTCACCTTTAAGGTCTTTGACTGCTTTAGATTTAATGTAATAGATTTTGCACTTAAGCTAGGACTGGCTGCCTGCACCTGCACTGTTGGCAGCATACTCATAAATACCGCCACACACACTATTGCCAATAGTGTGCTTGTTAATTTCTTTGTTACTTTACTCATTTGATTCATAATCCTTCTCTTCTCCTTTTCTTTTTACACCACTTATTGTAATCCTTGTATTTCCGCTTTATTTAGACATATGTATCTTTCCCACCGAACCTCCTTATAAAAATACTGATAAAAATGCAACATACTAGATTTTATAATATCTACAGCGAAATTTCAACATATTATTACGCATATTTTAATGCTTAATTACAAAATTATTTGTTTATTTTGCATATTTTTTAAATTCTAATAAGTATTATTTACGTATTGTTTTTTTATTATTCTCCGCTATTTGTATTCAATACATTTTCTCTTATTTTTTGTAAACTATTAATACGGAGCGCAAATGCGCAAATTTAATATACAATAGGAGGTGTTTTTTTGAATTACCAATTAAACCATGTGTTGCTTCGAATTGATGAATTATGCAAAAAAAAGGGCATGAATCACTACCGTTTAGCCAAAAATGCCGGAATTCCTTTATCATCTTTAAACAGCATGTTTCATCGAAACACTATGCCAACGGTAGCTACCTTGGAAAAATTATGCGATGCCATGGAAATCACTCTTTTTGATTTTTTTTCCTATACAAAACAACAAAATGGAAACTTAGTTTCTGATTATACCGCCACAATCACCATACCTAATGACCCGGATATATTACACATGATAGAACAAATACAAGAACTATCAACAGGCCAAAAAGAACTTTTATTGAAATATTTAGAGATTTTATCTAAACTGCAAGACACACCAGAAAAGGGACTGCCCCGCTAAGCAACAGTCCCTTTTTATACTTGATTCCTTGTTCTTTGATTTTCCTCTATTCTTTTAAGAAATCCGCAATCTTCTTCTTAACATTTTCCGGTAATATATGCATATGTCCGCAATCTTTTAGTTCCATGGTCCGGCAATCTTTGATGATCTGCTTTGCCCTTGGTAATACCCGGCTGGCTGGAAACATACAGTCTTTTTCACAGGCTATCACAAGTGAAGGGGCATGGCATTTCTCCATCCTATGTGCATCAACATTGGTGGGCATTCCAACCTTCGTCTTCACATTTTCGAAGCTGTCTTTTAATATATCCATAGTATCCTCATCAATGACCTCTCGGCGCAACGCCATAAATAAAGCAGTTTTTATGAGATATTTTTCCTGTTTCGTGATTCTGTATTGTATCAGAGGAATCATCATTTTGACAGAGGAAATAGGAATAGCATTATTGATTCCCGATGGAACAATCAAGACTGCTTTTTCAACACTATCCGGTGTATAGCACATCAGTTTTGCCAAAACACCCCCACCGAAAGAGCCTCCAAAACAGAGCATTTTCTCATATCCAAGTTCCCTTATCACTTCGCTTGCCCATTTTCCATAATCATATCCTCTAGGAGAAAGGTCTATCTCTGCACTTTTTCCTGGATGTCCAATGATATCAACAGCATACACATGAAAATCCTTTAATAAAAACCTACATAGAAGCAGATTGTATGCCGTGGTACTATTACCACCATGAAACATCAAAAGTGGCTTTCCCGTCTTATCTCCCGTTTCAATCAAGTGTGTTCTCCCAAAAGAAGTATTGACATATATGTCCTCATATGGAATATTCAGTTTTTCCATCTGTTTGTCATATAGTGCCAGTGATTTTTTTCTACATTTATCTGATTGGTATGTTGACATTACAAATATTCCCTCCGTTTTATCTTACATAATAATTTCGTATGCAAAGCACTTTTCGTACCCTTTTGCTAAACTATACCACATACAACTTTTTCTTTCAAATCTCATATTGTCACTACTCTTTCTACATATAGTATATGCGTAAAAGCAAAAAACACAATGGGGATGTAAAAATATTTTTTACGAATTTACGAAATTTAACAGAATCGGGAGCATTGACAAGGGAATAATAATATTATATAATAAAGGTACTAAATATAGTACTGCTTTCGGTACAGAAAAGAGGTGTAATATGATAGCAACAAAACAGATGGACCTTAGGGCTAACATAAAAAAATATTTTGATATTGCTTTTAATGGCGAACCTGTTATTGTATCACGCAAGGAAAACAAAAATGTTGTTGTGATATCTGAAACAGAATATAATAATTTACAAAAAGCAAAGAGAAACGCAGAATACCTTGCGCATCTTGACCGTAGTTTCGAACAATTGGAACGTGGAGATGTTGTTATTAAATCTATGGAAGAGTTGGAGCATTTAGCAGATGAATGATTTTACATTTACAAAAGAAGCATTTGAGGATTATATGTATTGGCAAACACAAGATAAAAAAACTTTAAAACGTATAAATGCACTGCTAAAAGATATTAGAAGTAATGGAACTCTGGAAGGAACCGGAAAGCCTGAAAAGTTAAAATATAGACCGGGTTATTCTAGAAGAATAGATGAGTGTAACAGATTGGTGTATGAAATTGACGAATTGCAAAATATAAAAATTATATCATGTAGGGGACACTATGAGGATTAGTGCCTGATGAGGGTGCGGTAGATAAAAATATGTCTTTGAAAAAATGACTCCTTTTTGATAAGAATTACAAGGTGGATATTCCTATCGAAAAGGAGTGTTTTTATAATGTTACTGCAACCTTCTATATAACTCAAAATGTAATCATTCTAAGGATGAGGCATTGATTCATTTGGGTTATCTGGCATATGATGTTGAAATGGAAGAAACCTATATGGCATAAACGAATCAGAAAATATATGCTTTCGCCACCACAAAAATGACTAAAAAAAACATATTCCACAGCGTAAATTTCATCAGATAGGTTTTCTTAAACCTGTCATAGCTGTTTCCATAGCATTTATAAGAAATCAGACTTGCCATGGAAGCAATCAGAGTACCCAAGCCACCAAGATTAGTTCCAATAATCAGTGCTTCCGTATTCGAGGTAAACCCAGACAGAAGTAAGGCTGCCGGCACATTGCTGGTGACCTGTGAAGCCAGCACTGCTACAAAAACTTCCCGTCCGGAGACCATTTCCTGAAGCCAGGTGGAAAACACCGGAATTCTCCCAAGATTTCCAATAAAAATAAAGAACGCCACAAAGGTCAGCAGAAGAGAATAATCCACACAGGGCAGTGTCAGGCGATCTACACAAACAGTAACTGCCAACACAAGGATAAACACTATACCATAGGGTAGAATATGGACAACCGAAAGCAAACAGATAACAAACAGAAATCCATAGAATGCCACAATCCTTTTATCACATGGTGGAAGCTTCCTTTTTTCAACAAACATGGTTGAACTCCTGCCCTTCTGCCTATAGCAGAGTCCAATGGTCCAACCTATAAGAAGAACCAAGGAAACCATGGTATACGGAAACATCAGACAGACAAACGGTCCCATGCCCACACTACTTTTTCCATATAGGTACAAATTCTGTGGATTTCCCATGGGAGTCAGCATACTTCCAAGATTCGCCGCCACCGTCTGCATACATACAACAGGAACCGCCAGCCTGCTACGTATCTCCTCCTCCATATTGCCAAGCACTGCAAAAGTAAATGGCACAAAAGTCAGAAGTGCCACATCATTGGTAATAAACATACTTCCAAAGAAGCACAGTCCTACCAGCACAAGAACCAATGTCAGCATTCCTCCTGAACGCTCCAGCAACGCCTGTCCCACTCGTTCAAACACTCCCTGTCGCCTCAATCCCGCCATGACAGTCATCAGTGAAAACAGCATTCCCAGTGTCCGGAAATCAATATAGCCTATATATTGCCTATCCGGACAGACAAACAAAACGGAAATAACTGCCAGAATAATGGCAACTGTAAGTACTGTTTCCTGCTGGATAAACCGCTTCAATTTCATAACCGGAAACTCCTTTCCTTCAA
>JBGVDD010000213.1:0-51758 GCA_045119215.1 Lachnospiraceae bacterium
AATTTTTTAGTCCAAAAATCATTATAGAGGGAAAGTGTAAAACTGAGATGTGGATAACTTTTTAAAATTTTATAATGATTTGGGATAACATGATTTTTATGAAAATGGCAGACAATAAATGAATTTACCTTTCAATGCTGCATCCCCAAAGTAACAGTTGCATATTTCTTTCGTTTGGTTTATAATATTCATTAGCTGTTCAGCTATTAACTATTTTCAGTATTTTTCCCAATAAAAGACAATAGAAATGTAATACAAGAAAGAAAGGATAAGTATGGCAAGAAGAAAAAGAATAAAAAGTAAAACAAAAATTTATCACGTTATTATACGTGGGATTAATAAACAGACCATTTTCTATGATGAAGATGATTATTATAGTTTTTTGGATGTATTAAGGCACTACCATGAAGCATGTGACCTTGAAGTATATGCTTACTGTTTGATGCATAATCACGTTCATTTGCTTGTGAAAGAAAATGAAACCCCTGTTTCGGAGGTGATAAGGCGGATAGAAATCAAATTTATACATAGTTACAACAAAAAGTACCAACGGACTGGTGGCTTGTTTGAGAACCGATATAAAAGTGAAGCTGTAGAAAATACGTCATATTTGCTTACGGCATTTCGGTATATACATCAGAATCCGTTACATGCTGGTATAGAAACTGCTGTTGGTGATTATCCATGGAGCAGTTTTGGAAATTATCTCAAGCAGAAGAAAGATTTTCTCGGTCTGGATGTGATGAATTCGTATTTTTCTACCCCACAGGAATTGATAACCTTTTTGAAAGAAGATTCTAAAGACCAATGTATGGAAGATTATAATATCTCATCTCTGAATGATCAAGAAGCTTTGCAGCTAATCTTAAACGTCAGTCATTGTTCAAGTATTTCTGAATTTAAGAAACTCCCATTTATAACTCAATGTGAATATCTATCCCAGTTACTTTATTCAAGCATAACTATTCATCAAGCTTCGCGAATTACAGGACTTCCCTATAAATTCATAATGAAACTTTGAGAGGGGGTCGCATCCCCTAGGAAGGGGTCGCATCCCTCAGGAGGGGGTCGCATCCCCTAGGAGGGGGTCGCATCCCTCAGGAGGGGTCGCATCCCCTAGGAGGGGGTCGCATCCCTCAGGAGGGGGTCGCATCCCCTAGGAGGGGGTCGCATCCCCTAGGAAGGGGTCGCATCCCCTAGGAGGGGGTCGCATCCCCCAGGAAGGGGTCGCATCCCCTAGGAAGGGGTCGCATCCCCCAGCATATTGGTAAATTTGGTAAATTTTCACAAACAAAAATTGACAATTTTTATAAATTATGGTATATTGATTAAAGATTATTGTTTGGAAACGTTTTCATGGGGAAAGAAAATATTTTCAGTGAAAAAGGTATAATTCTTTGAATAAAGAGGCACAGACAGCAGTGATAGTTTAGGAATTAGGTACAGCAAAATATCTAAGACAAATTCATGTGTTTATGGTAAGAGGCATAAAACTTTGTTCAAGGTTTATGTCTCTTTCTTTTATGTCAAAGAGAATGGTACCGGGAACCCGGTTCGCAGAACCAGAAAGTGAGGGAACAAGATGCATGAGGCGGTGGCGACGTATTTTTTGGAAAATACGGTAGAGATTGTATTTGTGGTCAACGAAGACGGGAGTATTGACTATGGAAACCGGGCAGCGAAGCAGAGCTTAGAGATTGAGGATTTTTCTGATGTGAATATCTGTCAGGTATTGCCCTCGGTGGTGGAATTTTCTAAGGAGAGCCTGAGCTTAAAATTTCTGGTGGAAACGAAAGATGAAATGCAGGAAGTGATGATTTATCGTGGGAATCAGACTTGTTTTCCTGCTATGATGAATATTAATGGGGTGAAAATCAAAGGTCAGTATATTTTTATGGGGTATGATGTTACCCAGAAAAATTACATGGAAAAAAGCATTGCTCAACAAAAAGAGGAGATGGAAGTCTTAGCCAAGACAAAATCTGAGTTTGTGGCAAATGTAACTCATGAACTTCGAACACCGGTAAATGGTATCTCTGGTAATGCCAAGGTACTACAGGAAATGGAAACTGATGAAAAGAAGCTAAGACTTTTAGATTTAATTCAGCAAGGATGCAAAAATTCCCATGCTATTATCAATAATATTTTGGATTTCTCTAAATTGGATGCAGGAAAATTTACCTTGGAAAACTTAGAATTTGACTTTCGAAATATGATTGATTTTATTAAGGCAAATCATTCCAATAAAATCATAGAAAAGGGTTTGGATTTTGTTGTGAATATTTCCCCGGATATTCCGGAGAGGATTATCGGAGACGAACTTCGCATTGGACAGATTTTAAATAATTATTTATCCAATGCCTGTAAATTTACCTCGGTGGGACGTATTACTTTACAGGTTTTAAAAACAGCTCAAAAGGATAATAAGATAGAATTATTCTTTATGGTGATGGATACAGGAATCGGGATTAGTAAGGCGGATCAGGATAAGTTGTTTCAAAGTTTCACCCAGGTGGATGCCTCTATCAGCAGAAAATTCGGAGGTACAGGGTTGGGACTTAATATCAGTAAACAGCTGGCAGAGTTGATGGGTGGGGGTGTTCAGTTAAGCAGTGAGCCGGGAAAAGGAAGTACTTTTTCTTTTCGAATCTGGGTGGAATTACCTGAGGGAGTCAGTGCTGAGGAGACAGAGCATGTGGATACAGATGAGATATTCCAAAAGCTGCAGGTTCTAAATCAGGAAGAGAATGCAGATGATGTGTGGAAGTATGGAACTCCTGCCAATATGGAGGAATTAAAGAAAAAATTGTCTAAATTGATTCTTTGTATTGAAATGGAAAACTGGGAAAAGGCAGAAATGTTTACAGAAACCGTAAGACAGTTAATTGAGGAGGCACCAAAGGAGATAAAGACAGCGGGGTTGCGGCTAAAGATGGCAGTTCAGAAGGAGAATTATGAAAAGGCAATTCAGTCTTTTGAAACCTTGCAAAATGGCGTGACAGGGGGGAAAGAAGAATGAGTGATGCGGGAAAAACTAAAATTTTGGTGGTAGATGATGTGGAGGTAAATCGTTTTACCCTAAGGGATATTATTAAGGATATGGGGTATCTGCCTATTTTGGCAGAAAACGGAGAGCAGGCTTTAAAAGCGGTGGAAAGATTCCCTATACAGCTGATTATCACAGACATTGCCATGCCGGAAATGGACGGGTACGAATTATGCAAAAGGATTAAGCAAAATCCGGATACCCGGGATATTCCATTGATTTTTATTTCTGCTTTCGATTCTCCAGAAGATGTAGTAAAGGGGTTTGAAATGCAAGGGGAGGATTATATTACCAAACCTTTTATTCCGGAAGTGGTAAGGGCAAGAATCCGAGTGCATTTAAGCGTATTTGAAACCAGGCGGGAACTTCAGGAGATGAATCAGAAACTTCAGGCATCTGTGAATGAACAGATGCACCAGATGGATAATGAAAAGAAGAATGTGTTATATGCATTGCTTCGGGTGGTAAAAGAAGGCATTCGGTATGATTCAGAAGCTATGGAGCGAAAGGAAGCCAACTGTAGAATTTTAGCAGAGGCATTGCAGCTTACCAACGAGTTTGGAGATGTGATTTCTGATAGGGATTTAGCTACCATTGGATTAGCTTCAGAGCTGTGTGACCTAGGATATGTGGCCGTGTCAGCGGATATTTTGGAGCGTTTTGGCGGAATGTCCGAGGAGGAATTTGAAGTTATGAAAAATCATACCACCATAGGTGCCAGTATTTTAGCGGATATTAAGAAAAACAGTATGTATAATGACTTTGTAAATATGGCATCGGAGATTGCTGGGTATCATCATGAAAACTGGGACGGTTCCGGGTATCCGGGACATGTAAAGGGAGATGAAATTCCTATTTCAGCCCAGATTGTACATATTATCAACGACTATGATGCTCTTTCCCATCATCCTGAAAAATGTGAAAAAGCCATGGAGATTATGGAGCGTGATGTGGGAAAACGTTATAATCCAGTGGTGTTTCAGGTGTTTCAAAAGATAGTAAGACAGTTGAAAAAGTAAATCATAGGAAAGTCAAAAGAGGAAGGGGAGAAAGACATGACCCAGGAGGAATTTAAAAGAATCCATGTTTTTCTAAAAGGCAAGTATGGAATCGATATGAGTAAAAAAATGGAGATTGTCAATGGGAGATTGGAAAATTATCTCAGACAAAACGGCTTTCGAAGTTACAGTGATTACATGAATGCGGTGGAAACTGATTTTACAGGGAGGTTGGAGAAGGAGCTGGTCAATATGCTCACCACCAATCACACTTATTTTATGAGAGAGTCGGAACATTTTACCTACTTAAAGGAAGTGGTTCTTCCTTACCTGAGAAAAAAAGAGGCAGAGAAAAAAGATTTGGCTATCTGGTGTGGTGCTGCTTCCACTGGGGAGGAGCCTTATACTCTGGCCATGGTTCTGTTAGATTTTTTTGGGTTAGAGCATAGCCAGTGGGATACCAAGGTATTGGCCACAGATGTATCCACAGAGGTATTGCAGCATGCTTTGTGTGGAATCTATCAGGCAGAACAGGTGGAGAAGATTTCGATGACCTGGAAGAGAAGATTTATGAAAGCTGATGTAAGCGGTGAGTTTTATGAGATGACCAAGGAAATTAAAGAAGAAGTAATCTTTCGACAGTTTAATCTTATGGAGCCCTTTCCTTTCCGAAGAAAGATGCATATTATTTTCCTACGGAATGTGATGATATATTTTGATGCAAATACCAAAAGAGAATTATTAAAGAAAATTTATGATGCGTTAGAGCCCGGGGGATATCTTTTTATTGGAAGAACAGAGACCTTGGAGCGGGAGGGAACTTCCTTCGAGATGATTCAGCCTTCCATCTTTCGCAAACCGGAGGGAAAAAGGGTATGATAAGAGTTTTAGTGGTGGAGGATTCCTTAGTGTTTCAGAAACTGCTGGTGGACAATCTAAATAAAGACCCAACCATTGAAGTAGTGGCCACCGCAAGGGATCCTTATGAGGCAAGAGACAAGATTATTGAATATGAACCGGATGTTATGACCTTAGATATAGAGCTGCCTAGAATGAGTGGGCTGGAGTTTTTAAGAAAGCTGATGCCACAGTATCCCATCCCTGTAGTGGTTATTAGTGCTTTAAGTGACAAAGTCTTTGATGCCATGCATGCCGGAGCAGTGGATTTTGTGGCAAAACCTATATGCAATAGTGTAAAGAGTATACAGGAATTTGTACAGCAGGAACTTCCGGGAAAGATAAGGATTGCTGTAAACGCAAGACTACCCGGAAGACGGAGGAATATGTTAAATCCAAATGTGGGAGAAGCTGTGGGAGGTTTAGGACAAGGTCCTACCAATCCCAATCTTTTGGTGGCCATAGGAGCCTCCACAGGAGGTACGGAGGCCATAGCAGAAGTGTTGAAGGAATTTGACACAGATATTCCGGGGATTGTGATTGTACAGCATATGCCCCCGGGATTTACCCAGATGTATGCCAACCGATTAAACCAGCAGTGCAGGATAGAAGTGAAAGAGGCAAAAACAGGAGATGTGGTGACCAAGGGTACTGCTTTACTAGCCCCCGGTGGAGATGCCCACATGGAGGTGGTGAAGGTCAATGGACAGTATCAGGTGGTGATAAAAAAGGGAGAAAAGGTCAATGGACATTGCCCCTCTGTGGATGTGCTTTTTCATTCTGTGGCCAAGGCAGCGGGGAAAAATGCACTGGGGATTATCTTAACCGGGATGGGTGGGGATGGAGCCAAGGGGCTTCTTGCCATGCGTCAGGCCGGTGCCAAAACCATAGGACAGAATGCGGCAAGCTGCGTGGTATACGGTATGCCCAGAGTAGCCTATGAACTAGGGGCAGTGGAATGCCAGGAAAGATTAGATAATATAGCAAGAAAAACGTATCAAGTGATTAGAAATATGTGAGGTGTGGAAAATGAGAATATTGTTGGCAGAAGATGATTATGTAACTAGAAAAGCCATGGACAGTTTCCTATCAAAATATGGAGAGTGTGATGTCACCGTGGATGGTATGGAGGCGGTGGATGCCTTTATGTTAGCTTTGGAAGAAGAGGAACCCTATGATTTAGTGTGTCTGGATATTATGATGCCGGTGATGGATGGCTATCAGGCTCTTATGGGGATTAGAAATCTGGAAAAGGAGAGAAATATTCCACCAGAGAAGCAGGTAAAGGTAATTATGACTACCGCATTAAATGATGAGAAGAATGTAAAGATGGCCTTTGAGCTAGGCTGCACCATTTATTCCGGTAAACCTATTGATCAGGTGAGGTTTGAACAGGCATTAAAGAAGTTGGGGTTAATATAGCTTCAGAAGGGAGTACAACATGGCTGAGGAATTCAACACAGAAGGCATGCTGGATATGTACCTTTTTGAAAACGGGCAGCTTTTAGAGAGACTTCAGGAAATTGTACTGGAGCAAAAAGATGCTGACTCTTTTGATGAGGACAGTATGAATGAAATTTTTCGTACTATGCACACCATCAAAGGTTCATCAGGGGTAATGATGTTTGATGACATCACAGCATTGTCTCATAAATTGGAAGATATATTTTATTATCTGAGGGAATCTCATCCAGATAACGTGCCCCATTTGCAGTTGGTAGAGCACGTGCTGGATGTGGCAGATTTTATCACAGGGGAAATGGAAAAGCTGGAAAATGGAGAAGCAGCAGACGGAAGTTCTGCAGAGCTTATCAAAGAACTGGATAAATTCTTAGATTCCATTAAGGGAAAGACAAAAAAAGAAAAAGACAAAGTGATTCAAGAGAATGTACATGTGGAGCCAACACAGTTTTATATCGCTCCTATGGCAACAGAGGCAAGTCATTTTTATAAGGTGTATTTAACCTTTAATGAAGGAATAGCACTAGCTAATGTCCATGCCTACAAGATTGTGTATTCTTTAAAGGAGATTGCTGAAGATATTTTATATTCACCGGAGGATATTATCTCAGACGAAAGCAGTGCTGAGGAAATCTTAGAAAACGGATTTAAGATTTTACTTCAGACTCAGACGGAGAAAGAGAAACTTCAGGAAATGCTTCCTACCGGTTATGAATTAAAAAAGGCAGATATTGTAGAGTGTAGTGCCCAGGAGTTTTTGCGAGGCTTTGACAGCTTTGGCTCAGAAATCAGAATTGACTTAGACTCCAGTGTGGAAGAAATTGAGGCAAGAGCAGAAGCAAAAGAACAGGCAAAGGATCAGACAGCACCCAAAAAGGTGGATAAACCTATTGCACCAGGTGATTTCGTAATAGAATCCAAGGGACCTGGAAAACAGAAAAAATTAGCAAAGGATAAGCCCAAAAAACAGGAAAAGACCACATTTATCAGTGTGGATGTTCAGAAGATGGACATGTTAATGGATTTGATTGGTGAGCTGGTGATTTCAGAATCCGTGGTACTTCAAAATCAGGATTTAAAGGTTCCGGGACTAAAACTGGATAATTTCAATAAGGCAGCAGGACAGATGATGAAAATCTCCACAGATTTACAGAATGTGATTATGAGTATGCGAATGGTACCGTTAACAAATACCTTCCAGAAAATGAATCGTATTGTCTTTGATGCTTCTAGGAAATTAGGAAAAGATGTAGAGTTTGAAATGCTAGGTGATACCACAGAGGTGGATAAGAATATTATCGAACATATTTCAGATCCATTGATGCATCTGGTACGTAATTCTGTGGACCATGGAATTGAGGAAAATGAGGAAAGGGCCAAGAAGGGCAAGAAGGAAAAGGGAAAGGTAACCTTATCTGCCAAGACGGAATCCGGAAAGGTATGGATTTCTGTACAGGATAATGGTCAGGGACTTGACCGGGCAAAGATTCTGGCCAAGGCAAGAAAACAAGGGCTGTTAGAATATGGAAGGGATGAAAATTCTTATACGGACAAAGAGGTTTATCAGTTTATTACCCTTCCGGGATTTTCCACCAATGAAAAGGTGACAGAATTATCCGGTCGAGGGGTAGGAATGGATGTGGTAGTTTCAAATCTACAGTCTATTGGTGGCGCTTTGGAAATTGAGAGTACCCCGGGACAGGGAAGTATTATGAATATGAAGATTCCTCTCACCCTTGCTATTATTGATGGTATCGTTATGGAGGTAGGAAAATCTGCCTTTGTGATTGAAACCAGTATGGTAAAGGAGTTTGTGGGAATTCGGGACAACCGTCTGATTCGCAATCCGGATGGAAAAGAATTTGTTATGATTCGGGGCGAGGGTTATCCGGTGCTTCGGTTAGGTGAGTGGTATGAATTAGACGGTTATCACTCAGATACAGAAGACGGAATGTTGGTTATCGTGGAAGTGGAAAAACAGATTATCTGTATTCTTGCAGACAGACTGCGGGGTAAGCAGGAGATTGTGGTGAAACCTATACCAGATTATATCAAGAAGGTAAAAGGACTGTCAGGATGTACCCAGCTAGGAGATGGAAGTATTGCTCTGATTTTGGATGCAGCAGGACTGATAGAGGAATGACTCTTAAAATATATATAAAATGATAATGGAGGATAGGCTATGGAAGATACAAATACAAAAAATGATCTTCTGCCTGATGAAGAGGAACAGCTACAGCAGAAAGATAAATATGTTACCTTTAAATCGGGACAGGAATATTTCGGAATAAAAATCGAGTATGTCAATGAGATTATTGTATTTCAGGAAATTACCGAGATTCCGGAATGTGAGAATTACATAAAAGGGCTCATAAACTTAAGAGGGAAAATTATTCCGGTCATCGATGTAAGATTAAGGTTTGGCCAGGAACCTATTGAGTACAATGACAGGACTTGTATTATTGTACTCAATGTAAATGATACGGTGGTGGGACTGATTGTGGAACGAATTGCAGAAGTGGTAGAAATTTCACAAAAGAATATAATTCCATCTCCGAGTATAGGAAAGAAGGATAAGGCACACCATGTCTTTGTCAATTCCATTGGAAAAGTGGGAAATTCCGTAAAACTGTTGTTAGACCCGGATAAGTTATTAAATGATGATGATATTGCAGTATTAGAACAAGTAGAAAAATTAACAGAAGAAGAGGGAGAGTGATTGATATGAAGCTTAGAACAAAATTAATAGCAGGCTTTGTTTTATTGGAAGTGATGATTATCTTTAGTGTATGGACAGGAATGTCTACAGTGAACCGAGTACTTCATAAAGGAGCTGGTACAGAAACATATTATAGCAATTTTGTGATATTTGATTTGATTGCCCTGGCTCTTATGTTGGCAGTAAGCACTGTTTTATGCGTTAGTATCTTAAGGACAATGAGAATTGCGGTGGAGACACTTTCTGAGGGTGCAAAGAATTTAGCTAAGG
The DNA here is from genome assembly GCA_045119215.1 of Lachnospiraceae bacterium. Taxonomy (GTDB): domain Bacteria; phylum Bacillota; class Clostridia; order Lachnospirales; family Lachnospiraceae; genus RUG11237. Next base: position 9,392 of record JBGVDD010000213.1, read on the forward strand.
GTGATGTGGAAAAAGATGTTGTACTGGAAGGAAGAGATGAGTTTGCAGAGCTTGCCGGTGAGTTCCAGCAGGCAATAGAAAATATACGTTCTCAGGCAAAAGCAGCGGATGTTGTGGCAAATGGAGATTTGACAGTACAGGTAAATCCAAAGTCTGACAAGGACATTATGGGCAAGGCAATAAAGAAAATTGTGGAAGAAAACAATCATGCGTTATCAAATATTTTTGAAGCAGCATATCAGATTACAACCAGTTCTTCTCAGGTGGCAAGTGCCAGTGAAGTGTTAGCCCAAGGGTCTACAGAGCAGGCGAGTGCAATCCAGCAGATTACAGCATCTATAGATGATATTTCTGACAAGACAAAGGAAAATGCCAAGGAAGCCACCAAGGCAGCAGATTTAATGCGCAGCGCTATGATAAATGTGGAAAGTGGAAAATCACATATGCAGGATATGATGGTTGCCATGGACGAAATCAATGTGTCATCAGAAAGTATTTCAAAGATTATTAAGGTAATTGATGACATTGCATTCCAGACAAATATCCTGGCGTTAAATGCAGCGGTGGAAGCAGCCAGGGCAGGAGAGGCAGGAAAAGGATTTGCAGTAGTGGCAGAAGAGGTTCGTAATCTTGCAGCAAAGAGTGCGGCAGCGGCTTCTGAGACAGCAGAATTGATTGAAGATTCTATTAGCAAGGTGGCAGCTGGTTCAAAAATCGCAGATGAAACTTCAAAGGCTATTGCCACCATTACACAGGTAGTGAAAGAGAGCGAGGATATTGTAGAGGGCATTGCGGAGGCATCCAATTATCAGGCAACAGCCATCGGTCAGGTAGATCAGGCAATTGAGCAGGTATCCCAGGTAGTTCAGAACAATTCAGCAACCAGTGAAGAATTTGCATCTTCAAGTATTGAATTGTCAAACCAGGCAAATCGTATGATAGATTTACTTGGTGTATATAACTTGGGAATAAATACGTCCTATAAAGGTGCTTCTACAAATAGAAGTTATACAGGTATGTCATCATCTGATAAAAATGAGCAGATTATTTCATTAGGAAGTGGATTTGGAAAATATTAATGAAAGGGGACATGCTGGCGTAGGTCGGTGTGTCCCTTTTTTGATTTGCTGCCTGGTAATAGGCAATGGCGGTAAAGGGAGGGGATAAAGATGGATACAATGGAGAAGCAAAAGGATGAAAGAGCAGGTATAGCAAAAGAAAGGGAGCAAAAAGGTGCACCCCAGCCTCAGAGCCTTATATTACAGATAATGTTTTTTACAATTTATTCTCTTGTAATTATGTTAGAGGATAATCAAAGAAGTATGTCCGCTCCCATAATTATACTGTTATTTGTGCTTTTGGCTGGCTGTTGGATAGTAGAATTAAAAAAAGTAGGAATGTTGCCTCAAAGAACGGCTATGATCTCAACCATCATACAGATTGGCATATTCATCTTTGGAATAACATTTTGTAATATTCAGGAAATTATTCCCATGTTTATAGTTATGTTGATTCTTGTAAGTTTTTGTGGAAATCATAAGCTGAGTTTCTCCTTTGTGGTCAGTCTGAATGGTTTGTTTCTGTATTATGTCTTAACAGGAAAACCTATGGGATTTGAAAAAGATGGACTTGGGATGACAATCTTTCAAATAGTGAATGCAAATCTTGCTGTCTTTTTGGTGGTTTTTTGGAATAAACAAAGATCCATAAATATGAAACGTCTGGTGGGAATGATTCAGGAGGCAAAAGCCGCAGAACGAATCAAGGATGACTTCCTGGCTAATATCAGCCACGAGATAAGGACGCCATTAAATACTATTAACGGATTAAGTGATACCATTGAAAAAGATGAAAAGCTGGAAGAATTAAAGGAAAAAGTGGCACTGATTCACAAAGCGGGAAAAGAACTTTCGGATATTGTCAGCAATATTTTAGATTTTTCAGAGTTACAAAAGGGAGTGAAGGAAGTTGAATCGGAGGAATATAGTACTTTCTCAATGATAGATGAAGTGATTAAAAGTACCCAGGCAAAGTTAAAGGATAAAGAATTAGAGTTTATTGTAAATTGTGATGCTGATCTTCCGTCAAAATTATGTGGGGATGAGAAAAAGATACGCCGGGTTCTTATGAATCTCATAGACAATGCAATTAAATTTACAGAAATAGGCTATGTTTCTATTTGTATTTCCTGTCGCAAGGAAGAATATGGTATTAATCTTATTGTTGAAATCAAGGATTCTGGTATTGGAATGGATGAGAGTAATATCAGAAAGGTATTTGCAGGATTTAGTCAGTTAGACAGCCACAGAAACCGAAAGCAGGATGGTGCGGGGCTTGGTCTTCCTATATCACAGATTTTAGTGAACAACATGGGTGGAGTACTTAATGTAAGCAGCAAAAAAAATATTGGAACCGATGTGAAAGTAGTGATTCCCCAAAAGATGGTGGATGCCTCCCCCATTGCAAAAGTGGAAAATCATGAGAATGTGCATGTGGGTGTGTACGTAAACATGGAGCATTTTGTTGTATCGGAAATCCGGGATGAATACGGAAGAAATATAAAGAAGATGATAGAGTGCCTGAATGTAAAAACAAAATTGTGTCATAGTCAGACAGAGTTAGAGAGTATGGTAAAAACAGAAAAGTTCACACATATTTTTATCAGTATATTAGAATACAAGGCCTCTAAAGATTATTTTAACGAACTGGCCAAGCAATTGTTTTTAGTAGTAGTTTTAGATAAAAAGGATGAAACAATACTAGAAAATGAGGATGTAATACGTTTGTATAAACCAATGTATATTGTCCCAATTGCCAAAATTCTCTCCGGAGAGATAAAACGCAAGCAGTCTAATGAAGACATTCTTGTAACCAGAAAATTTAACACTACTGCAACTATTCTGGCGGTAGATGACAATAAAATTAACTTAAAAGTAATTGAAACCCTATTGAAAAAGTATGATGCTAATGTGTTGACAGCGGAAAGTGGAAGAAAGGCCATTGAAATTGTAAAGACCAATACAGTGGATTTAGTTTTCATGGATCATATGATGCCTGAAATGGACGGGGTGGAAGCTATGAAAAGAATAAGGGCCATTGGCGGAGGATGTTATCAGTTTTTGCCTATTGTCATTCTAACAGCAAATGCAGTAGCAGGAAATAGAGAAAAGTTTCTTGAGTCTGGATTTAACGACTTTGTGGAAAAACCGGTAGAAAAAAGTGTTTTTGAAAGGGCATTGCTTCGCAACCTTCCAGCCAATAAGGTTCAGTATGAGGAACAGGCGGAAACACCAATAGCAGTGGAACCGGAGTCAGAAGAAAAGGAAAAACCGGAAGAAATACCAAACACCGCAGAAAAATCCATAGAAGAAGTAGCACAGGAAGTAACAACGCCGGAGAGTATGCAGGAACAGTTGGTCATTGGAGATTTGGATTTGACTACAGGATATACATATTGTGGAGGAAAAGAAGGATTTTTAAGCATACTCCAGGTATTTGTAGATAATTATGAAGATAACTATAGGCAAATTTGTGATTTGTATGCTCAGGAAAATTGGGATGAATATACGATCTGCGTTCATGGAGTCAAAAGTTCCATGAAATCTATTGGCGCTTTAAAACTTTCGGATATGGCAAAAGAGTTGGAAATGGCAGGAAAGAGAGCGGATATTGAGTATATTCACAATCATCACCAAGCTTTTGATACAGAATATCAGCGGGTGATGGGATTTATTATGGAGCATCCTTTGTTTAAATCTAAAGATGAATCCAAAAAGGAAGAGGCAGATGAATCACAAAAACAGCTGAGAAATCTTACAGAGGATGAGTTTAATCAGTATATTAACCAGTTTGAGGAAGCTACCTATGAGTTTGATGAAGATAAGATGAATGAAGTGGTATTAAAGCTGAAAGAATATAGTTATTTAGGACAGTCCCTAGAAAAGGTTTTGGAAGCCGTTAGCAGAAAAATCCTAGCAAATGATTATATGTCTGCGGAAAATACACTGAGAAATACGAAAAAGAGTATTGAAAATAAACAAAGTAGTGACACCCCATACCAGGAACAGCAAGACTAGAAGGGAGGGAATGGGATGAAGAAAGTGTGGAAGAAATTTTATAAAAACCTTTTTTCCAGTGAAATTGATTTAAGGGAAAGGTTGTTCCGTGTCATTTTGGTGTGCGGGTTGGTAATTCTTTTGGTGGCTACCGTTGAGACAATTATCGTACAGAGTAGTCTGGGGATTATTATGCCATATTTGGTGATGATTCTTTCGGTTACTGCTGCATTGTATGCTACTGTGGTATTAAAAAAAACTACCTTGGCTATTTGGGGAATTGGTATGGTATTGAATATTGTGGTACTTCCAGAGGTGTTTCTGACAAGTGGAGGGGTTCATGGAGGAGCAGCAACATGGCTTTTGATGGGAATATTGTATAATACGTTGATGTTTGATGGGAAGGCATTTATCCGAATGCAGTTTATGACGGTATGCATTGATTGTATTTTGTATGCTATTGCATTTCGTTTTCCCGATTATGTAAAAGGGTATGCAAGTGAAAGTGACGTTTATCTGGATTCTTTGTTTAGTGTAATTATGGTTGGGTTATGTGTAGGAGCAGTATTTAAATATCAGATTCTCCTGTTTCACCGGGGACAGGGGACTATGCTTCATCAAAAAGAAGAAATCGAAAAACTGGTACAGTCAAAGAGCAAAATGTTTGCAAATGTGAGCCATGAAATCCGTACGCCCCTAAATTCAATTTTGTTGTTGGATGAAATGATTATTAAAGAGAGTAAGGATGAGCAGATTCGGGATTATGGAAAGAAGATAAAAAATTCCAGTACAGTGTTACTGAGTCTGATTAATGATATCCTGGATGTGTCTCAAATAGAAATGGGCAAGATGAAGATTTGTGAAATGCCTTACAATACAAAAGAAATGTTTGCTCAAATAGTTGATATTATCAATGTGAGAGCCCAGAATAAGAACCTGAAATTTGAAGTGGATATTTCAGATAGTCTGCCCTTAGTGTTATATGGAGACCAGAAACGTATGGAACAGATTCTGCTGAATTTACTTACCAATGCGGTAAAGTATACGGAAGTAGGGCGAGTGACATTACGGGTAGATGTGGAAGAGGAAGAAGAAAAAGAAAAGGGCGTACGTCTGGTAATCACCGTTTCGGATACAGGTATAGGTATTCGAAAGGAAGATTTAGAGGATTTATATAATATATTTCAACGAATTGAAGAGAACAAGCATTGGAGAATAGAAGGCAGCGGTTTAGGCTTATTTATTACAAAGCAATTGGTGGATATGCTTGGAGGTACCATTACTGTAGATAGTATTTATAGGAAGGGAACTGCGTTTACTGTTTCCTTGTATCAAAAGGTGGTTGAGAGGGTGGAAGAGGAAGATACCTACATTCCCCAAAGGACTAAAGATGGTTCCTTCCACACATGTTTTCAGGCTCCTAAAGCCAGAATTCTTATTGTAGATGACAATGTATTAAATGCTTCTTTGGAGGCAAAGTTATTAGAAGAGACAATGATGCAGATTGATACTGCACAAAACGGAGAAGAATGTTTACTGCTTACCATGAAGAAGGCTTATAATGTGATTTTCATAGATTATCACATGAACGGTATGAATGGTGGAGAAACCCTTGAGGCAATCAGAAAGCAACAGAATGGATTGTGCAGGGAAGCCAGGGTGATTCTGCTCACTGCTGCAGCTAGGGAAGAAGCAGAAAAAACCTGTGACAAATACGGATTTGACGGTTATTTGGAGAAACCGGTACAGGGACCGAAGTTAGAACAGGCAATATTAAGCCATCTGCCAGAATCTTATATTACATTGATGGAGGAGATGTTGCCAAATCAACATGGAGTCCCACAACCCATAGCGAAGACGAAAAAACGAAAGAAGAAGGTTCTGATTACTACGGATTGTATTTGTGATATTTCCCAGGAAAATGCAGAAAAGATGCAGATTAAAATTCTTTATCTGTATATCAAAACAGAACATGGAAGATTTCGGGATACCAAGGAGATTGGAGCGGATTACATAGAAGAGTATCTGTCAGCGTCTGGAAGTACAGCCTGGGTAAATAGTGCATCTGTGGAAGAATTTGAGGAATTTTTCTCAGAAGCATTGGAAGAGGCAGAGAATGTGATTCATATTTCCATGGCTAAGAATGCAGGAAAAAGTTATGAAAATGCTACAAACGCAGCCAGGAGTTTTGCCCATGTGGATGTAATAGAATCTGGTCAGATCACTGCCGGAGAAGGGGTGATGGTGTTCTGTGCCGCCAACGACGTTGCAATGGGAATGTCGAAAGAAGAGGTTTTAAAGCATATGGAATATCTTAAAACCAGAATTGACAACACGATTATTATGAAGGATGTTCATGGATTGGTAAGAAGTGAAAAAATCAGTGTGCGGGGCAGCAAATTATTAGAGTTATCCGGTGTACATCCGGTGTTTTCTATGAAACACAGTGCTATGAAGCTACATAAAATCTATCGGGGTGATTTACATTCAGCGTGGAATAAGTCCATAAGGCAGAAGATGTTATTTCGCAGAAAAATTTCCAATAAATTATTGGTAATCAGTTATGTAGGATGTACCAAGGAGGAAGTAGAAGATTTAAAATCCAAGATTATAAAGCTGTTTCCTTTTGAAAATGTGGTACTTCAAAAGGCATCTTTCTCCTGTGCGTGTATCGCAGGTAACCGTAGCATAGCCTTTTCATTCATAAAGAATTTGCAAGATGAAACTGTGGAGTAACAAAATACAGTCAATTATTGAATTAAGGTAAAATGGGTAATGGGGAAAGGATGAAGTGAAATATGAAGTTAAAAACAAAAATCACCTGTATATTTAGTGGAACCGTTGTGATATTATTGCTGTTGGTAGGAATGATATCCTATAATGTGAATATTAGTGTAAAGGATAAACTGGTGCAAAGCAATATGGAAACAGGTGCAGATTGGGCAGCCAATCAGATTTCCACAAAATTGGCCAATTACAAAAATATTGTTGAGGTAGTAAGCCAGGAAGAAGATGTGGTGTGGGCAGAAACCAAGGAGGAGCGTGTCACAGCGGTAGATGACTATGCAGAAAAATATGGTTTTACCAGTGGTAATCTTTTAGATACCAATGGCATTAGTATGAAGGATGGAACAGATTTTAGTGACCGGGAATATGTAAAAAAGGCATTGGAAGGCAATATTAATATTTCTGATATTACATTAAGCAAATACACCAATACCTATGGATTTAGCATTGCAGCACCGGTGTATGACAGTTCGAAAAATATCATCGGTGTGGTCTACTTTAGAGCAGATGTAGATTTTATGAGTCAGATTATCTCAGATATCAAAATTAGCGAGAACAGTTACGCCTATATCGTGGATAGGGATGGTATGGTGATTGTACATAAAAACGAGGAACTCATTCATGCTATGAAGATTTCAGAGGAGAGTTACCTTTCTGATTTGTGCAATACAATGAAGAAAAATAATGAGGGCAATGTCAGCTATATCCAGAATGGAGAAATGATTACTTGTGGATTTGCAAAAATTGATAATACCAATGATTGGAGTATTATCATCTGTTCTCCAGACAGTGATTTTACAGGGTTGATTTCAAAAACATATATCAGCTTGATTTTTGTGGATTTAGCAGCTATTATAATTGCTGTGATGATTTCCACGTTGACTGCATCCTACATCAGCAAGAACATTGTGAAAGTTCAGGATGTTTTAGTGAGATTATCAAAGGGTGATTTTTCGGGAAAATGTAAGGCATCCAAGTCGAAGGATGAAGTCGGGGTTTTGTCAAGAGCTACTGAGGAGCTTCAGAAGAATATTACTACCATGATAAAGGAAACCAACGAAATTCTGGAGCGAATGGCAAACTGTGATTTAACCAGCAATGAAATGAGACAGTATCCAGGAGAATTTAACACTTTGGCAGTATCTGTAAATTCTATTCAGCGTATTCTGAATCAATTAGTACTGGAATTACAGCAGTCATCTATGGGTGTGGGAAATGGAGCACAGGAGATTGCAGGAGCCACCAATGCCCTGTCACAGGGGACAGTGTCCCAGGCTAATTCCATTCAACGTGTGGTTGGTGACATTGAATATATGGCATCTCAGGCAAAGAGAACTTCAGATAGTGAAGAATTAATCGAGCAGAAATTACACAATTTAGACAATGAGATTCAAAACGGAAATGCCCAGATGGATGAATTGCGCTCTGTAGTAGCTCAGATTGGGGAAATGTCTACCGATATTCAAAAAATTGTGGGCACCATTGATTCTATTGCATTTCAGACCAATATTCTGGCATTAAATGCAGCAGTAGAGGCGGCAAGAGCAGGAGAAAATGGCAAAGGCTTTGCTGTGGTTGCTGATGAAGTGGGTAGTCTGGCAGGAAAATGCAGTGATTCTTCTAAAAAAACAGAGGAACTTATTGAGAAGTGTCTGAATGCTATTGGAATCGCACAAGAATATGCAGAGCAAACTTTTCATACCCTAAATAACATTGTAAGTGATTCCTCAGAAATAGCTGGAGTCTTTGAGGAGATTTCTGTGGCTGCCAGGGAGCAGTCTGAGAAGTCTGAAAATATTCAGGATGAAATGAATAATATTTCAGATGTAGTGCAGACAAATATGGCCACCGCACAAGAGACCGCCGCATCTACACAGATGATGTCAGAAGAGGCACAAAGATTAAGTGATATGATTCAAAGATTTAAGGTAAAAAGATGAAACGTATAAAAACATTTGGGGCAATCCTGATGATTTTATCAGGATTTGCCATTGCCATGTATCCTTTTTTTAGCAATATCCTATATAATAGAAATGCTACAAAGGTGATTGAAAATTATGAAGAAGAAATTGAACAGATGGAAAAAGAAGAAATCGATGCCATCAAACAGGCTGCCAGTGAGTATAATAGCCAGTTAAAAGAAGTTGTGGTGCAAAACAAAAATGGAAACTGGAAAAATAATGGAATAAGTTATCTGGATATGCTGGGAGTGGGAAGTGCATTAGGTTATATTACCATACCAAAGATAGATGTAAATCTTCCAATCTATCATGGAACCACACCGGAAGTATTGGAAAAAGGGGTGGGTTATATTGAAGAATCTTCTTTTCCTTTGGGAGGAGAAAGTACCCATTCCGTTTTGACAGGTCACCGTGGTATGCCGGATGCAGTATTATTCACGGATTTGGATAAAGTAGAGAAAGGAAACAAATTTTATCTTCACATTCTGGATGAGGTTCTGGCTTATGAAGTGGATCAGATTAAGGTAGTAGAGCCGGAGGATACCAGTGATTTACAGATTGTGAGGGGAAAGGATTATTGTACCCTGGTTACCTGTACTCCCTATGCTATCAATTCCCACCGTTTGTTGGTGAGAGGTCACAGAATCCCTTACACCGGGGAAGAAGAGGAGATAGAGGAGGGATACCAGGGATTTAGCACAGGAATGGTGGTGAAACGTCTGATAGATGTATGGCCGGTATTGCTGGTGGTAGCAGTTATGGTAATCGGACTGGAATTTATTGTGATTGTATTATTATTAAAACGGTCCGTTCACAGAAAAAAGGAAATTGAAGGATTAAAAGAGAAGAAGGACAGGAGAAAGTCATGAAAAAAATAGTTCGTTTTTTTTCTATCCTGTTGATGCTTGCAGGAGCAGGTATCTGTATGTATCCAAAGGTGGCAGAGCTTTATGGGGAATATTCCAGAAGAGCTGTGGTAAAGGAGTTTGTGAGGGAATCCTCGGATTTTCTCCAAACTCCTTTTGAGGATAATGGAAAGAAAGGGGAGTCATTAGGATCCCATTCTACAGGTAGTGATGGAAATAACAATAAAAATCAATTAGAAGACCTATATTATGAATTAAAGGCATATAATGAAAAAATATTTAAAGAGAATCAAAAGGATTTAAAAGATGCTTTTTCATATCAGGATGGCTGTTTTGATTTAACACAGTACGGGCTGACTGAAAATATTATTGCTGTTTTATGGATTCCCAGACTAGATGAGGAACTTCCGGTTTATTTAGGTGCAACAAAAGAGAATATGAAAAAGGGGGCAGTATTGCTAGGGCAGACTTCTATGCCTCTTGGGGGTGAAAATTCCAACTGTGTCATTGCAGCTCATCGAGGGGGGGGGAGTACCCCTATGTTTCGTAATATACAGTTATTGCAGTTGGGAGATAAAATTGAATTAGATACATTGTATGAGAAGTTGATTTATCGTGTATCAGACGTGGAAATTATTCTTCCAAACCAGATAGATAAGATAAAGATTACATCGGGAGAAGACAAGATTACATTGATTACCTGTCATCCTTATACAAAAAATACCCATAGATATTTAGTAACGGCCCAAAGGTCCAAAGAAGAAACACAAAGCCGGAAGGAAGATAAAAAAGAATTAACTTACATCGATGAAAAAGAAATTTCTCCTGTGCCGGAGGAGGTTTCTGGTGATAGTGGTATTACTTATTCCCGGATACAAATTACCTTGGAACGTTATGGAACACTTGCGGGATTTTTAATTTTATTGTATGTTATATATGAGTTATTAGTGAAGAACAATTTGCACAGGTAAGAAAATTAGTGTGTGTACATGAAAGATACGCTATGAAAAAGTTTTGAGGTTGGAAAAATGCAGCAAAAAGCGAAAATGATTATAGAGGAAGTAAAGAAAGTAGTAATTGGTAAAGATGAATGTATCCGAAAGGTTCTCATGGCGGTGTTGGCACAAGGACATGTTCTTATTGAAGATATTCCCGGGGTGGGGAAAACTACTCTTGCATTGACTTTTGCCAAGGCAATGGGGTTAGAACAAAAGCGTGTGCAGTTTACACCGGACGTACTGCCTTCAGATATTACAGGATTTTCTTCTTATGACAAAGAGACAGGAAAATTTATCTACCATGAAGGAGCTGTTATATGTAATGTATTCCTTGCGGATGAAATTAACCGTACCTCTGCAAAAACCCAGTCGGCGTTATTGGAGGTTATGGAGGAGTATTCTGTGACGGTGGATGGAGTTACCAGAGCAGTTCCAGATCCTTTTATGGTAATTGCTACAGAAAATCCAGTGGGAGCAGCAGGTACACAGATGTTGCCGGAATCTCAGCTAGACAGATTCCTGATTTGTATTGTTATGGGATATCTTGAAAGGGATAAAGAAAAAGAAATTTTACGTGATTGGGAAAAAAAAGAAAGTGTGGAAGCAATTTGTGCCGTTATCACCAAAGAAGAACTTAAGAAAATGCAGGCTCAGGTGAAGAATATTTATATTCATGACAGGATTATGGATTATATTATTTCCTTGTCGGATGCTACCAGAAATCATGAGCAGATACAGCTGGGGTTAAGTACCAGAGGTTCTATTGCGGTGACAAGAATGGCAAAGGCGGCAGCCTATGTCAATGGAAGAAGATTTGTCATTCCAGAGGATGTAAAAGAAGTCTTTCCGGATGTGGCAAGACATAGGATTAAGATGGCTCATCAGACCCGAATGAGACAGGTGAGTACAGAACAGATTATTCATGAGATTCTTGGACAGGTAAGGATGCCAAGACCGGAAGATAAGTATGAAAAATAGAGTGTTTTTTTGTGTTTTTATCCTCTTTTTATTTATTGTTTATTTGATGTCTGACAGTTTGTTTGTAAATTTTGCCATGGGTACTACTCTGTTGATGGTAGTATCTTCTTTACTACAACTATTCTATACCCAGAGACATATCCGGGAGAGAATCAGAATGTACGAAAATGCTGTCACCAGAGGAGATTATATCAGGATAGGGATTATCATTGAAAATGAGAGCATACTGCCTGTAAATAATATTGAGGTGGAGATTTCCTACCGGGATTCCAATCATGGAAAATATCAGAATATGAAATTATACGGAGTTGTGCTGTCAAAGGGAAGTGTATGTCTGGAAGGATATCTAAAGACAGAACATTGCGGTTTTGTGGATATTCGAATGAATTATGTAAGGGTCTGGGATTTATTTCATGTTTTTTCCTGGAAGAAAAAGTGCAAAAATCCAAGGAAAAGTATGTATATCTTGCCTTGGACCAATATTCCTATGACGGATGTGTTGGCCCAGGCAGGGGATTTTGCCGGTAAGTATGGGGAAGATGTGTATGAAACTTACGATGTAAGGGAATATCAGGATGGGGATGATATGAGACAGATTCACTGGAAGCTGACTGCCAAGATGGATATCCTTCTGGTGAGAGAGTACTTGAAGACCTCAGAAAGCGGTGTTATGCTTGTTTTGGATATGAAGAAAAACAAAGAATACAGCAGGCAGGAATATGACGTATTTTTGGACAGGGTGTCTTCCTTATCTTGGGAAATACTAAAATGGGGTGTATCTCATTATGTTACCTGGAAACAGGAAGAACAGGAATTTACACTTTACATAGAATCTGAGGAGAATTTTGTGGAATATCAAATGTTATTGATTCAACATTTGATTTGTGAAAGTGATTTACCGACCTATGGGGAATTCCAAAAAATCATAGACAAGGAAAAGATTCATACCATTGTCATTGGACTAGACGGTGAGATTTATTGGGAAGAAGGAAAGGATACATAAGTATTGTGGCCAGGAACAGGAAAAGGAAAAGACGAAAATTAAAACAGAATAATGTATCAAAACAGGAAAAATCCCAAAGCAAGAACAGGAAAAAAGATGTTTGGAAGAATACGCTTAAGGTAACCTTTCTTCAGCTGCACAGTGGGACGGGAATTCATCTGCCACAGCCGGTGGCCTTTGTTTTTCAGTATCTTTTACTGCTTATGGGGATAGAAGGAATCACGTTAGGTTTTTTTAGAGCCTTTTATGTTTATTGTCATCATGGATTGATTTATGTCAGTGGTGCGGTATTTTCCTTAATTGGGATAACTTTCTTTTCTTTAAACATACCAAAGAAATATAAGCGTTATGTGTATCTGGCAATTCTGGGGATTGTAATCTTATTTATTGCCACAAATGGAAAGTTTATTCAAAAAGGTTTATTGGATGTATTTCAAAGCATGATTACTTCCTTTAACCAACGTTATCAAAGTGATATTAAAGTCACCAGCCAGGTAATGAATTATTACCAGATGACAGGATTTATCATGATATGCCAGATAGTGAATATCATAGTACTTTCCTATTCTATGGTGGTTGCCTGTGATGTTTTATTGGTATTTTTTATCGAGTTTCCTCTTTTTATGCTGGTGGTGTTTGCAGGAAATGATGTAAGTATGCTTGCGCTTTTAATGCTTGCCCTGCATTATCTTGCCAGTGTGGTGCAAAGCAGTAGTTTTGTGGGAAAACCGGAAAAATTGCATACCAATCCCAAAGAGGAAGAACGTTCCCAGCGATACTTTTCTGATGTGAAAAAACAGTCAGCTCTGGTTGTGATTGTCAATATGGTTGTTTGTCTTTTAGCCTGCCTTTATCTTTTGTTGCCCCTTATGCCACAACGGTTTTCAATTATCGAAAAAGTCAGTGCCAAAATGCAGAATAAGGTGATAAGCGTGGTGGTGGAATATCTTCCTGTGATTTCTAATGGCACCTGGAGTCTGAAAGTACAGACTGCCGGAGGCGGTGTAGAGGAAGGTACTCTGGGGGATGTGGCAGGATATTCCCTGACGAATATGGATGATATCATTGTGACCACCAGTATAGAGCCCAAGGAAACCATATATCTAAAGGGATATATTGGAAGCGTGTATGAAAAGAATAAATGGGATAAGATACAGGAAAAGTTATTTGACAATGCCTCCCTTTATTGGCATACCCAGGGAGATGCCAGGCTTTATGTGAATAATCTTCCTTTTTTACGGCAACTGTATGAAGAATCCAAGGAGGATTCACAGGAATCCAAGATGGGGATTATGAAAGTACAAAATATTCATGCCAGTGAAAAGTTTACTTTTGTTCCTTATTGTGGATATTTAAACGGCTACTATAATATTCAGGATGCAGAGGGAAGTGTGGCATATCAGACCCAGGTGGAGGACGAATTTCAATATTATCCCATGGGGGATTATGTGAAATGTATGTTGGAAAGAAATCAGAATGAGACGGAGTATTTAGACCAGGTGGAGGCAGAGTATAATGCTTATGTGAGGCAGAATTATCTGTGGGTACCTGAGGATTTAGAGTGGCTTCAGGCAGAATGTGACAGACAAAAGATGCCAAAGGACCCTCAGGCCAACGATATGAAGAGGGCAATTACTTTTGTTACCAGCTATCTGGTAAAGAACCAGACTTATAATCTGAAGGTACCTAAACTGCCAAAGAATGAGGATTTTGTCCGGTATTTTTTGGAAGAGAGTAAGGAAGGTTACAGTGCTCACTTTGCTTCGGCAGCGGTTGTAATGTTTCGTATGCTGCACGTTCCTGCAAGATATGTTACCGGATATGCGGCACCGGAGAATATTTTTACACAAAATGCTGATGGAAGTTATACTGCATTACTGCAGTCGGATAATTCTCATGCCTGGGCAGAGATTTATGTGCCTAGGACAGGCTGGGTGCCGGTGGAAACCACACCGGGTAATATTGGGGTGCTGCAAAATATTTATGGGGTTTCCCCGGAAGAAGTAGAACAACAGCAAAAAGAGGATGCAAATCAGGAGAAAGAAACATTTCTGGTACCTGAGGAGCCTACAGAAGAAGAGATAGAGAAGGCTTTAGAAGAGAAAAAATTGATATACAATATTAAGCTTTATGGTGGTATCCTGCTTGGAATTTTGTTGGGGATTCTCCTGACGGTGTGTGGGATTAGGCAGTATCAAAGATATCAGAGAAAACGAGGATATGGCAGGGGACAGCTTCCAAATGAACGGGCGCTCTCCTTGATTGCTACCATTCATCAGTCGATGGAGAAAGCTGGGATGGATAGGGAAATTTCTTCCTCCTCACCGGAATTTTTAGAATGGCTTTCAAAATTTGTGCCATCTCTAACAGATAAACAAAAAAATCTGGTAAAAAATATTGCTCTTGCCTGTGCCTTTGGAGAAAAACAGGTTTCAGAAAGAGAACTTAGATTTTTGAGACAAGTGCTAAAACGGGTTAGAAGTTCAAAGGAAAAATATAAAACAATAGAATAAAACACAGAAAATAATATTATACATGGTATAATATTATTTTTTTTACAAAAAAACTATTGACATTTATATGGATTATGATATTATATGGTATATAACATAGTTGTTCATATAGTATTATATGGATAAAAGAAAGGAAGGGGTTACATGGTATTTAACACTGGTTCCACCTTATTAGATGCTATTGTACTGGCGGTGGTGTCCAGAACAGAAAATGGAACATATGGGTACAGTATTACCCAGGATGTGAGGTCTGTGCTGGAGATATCAGAATCCACATTATATCCGGTGCTTAGAAGACTACAAAAAGATGCCTGTTTAGAGGTATATGATGAACAACACGGTGGAAGAAACAGAAGATATTACAAACTGACGGAAAAAGGAAAAACCGTCCTGGAAGAATACCGGGAAGAATGGATAAATTATTCCACAAAAATTACCCAGATGTTCGAAGGAGGAGTAAGTGATGACAAAACAGGAGTTTATTGAGCAGCTGACAAGGTTGTTAAGTGATGTGCCAGAAGCGGATAGGCAGGAAGCCATTCAGTATTATGAAGAATATTTTGCAGAGGCAGGATTTGCGGAGACAGAAGATGTACTAGAAAAGGTGGATACACCGGAGAAAATAGCCCGCTCAATTAAAAAGGGACTATCCCAGCCAGAAGATGGAAGCTTTGATGAAAATGGATACCATGATCTGGATAGAGAAAATGAACTGATGAGAAACTCAGAGGTGGGAAACCACAGAAAAGATGATGGAAATTATTACAAAGAGAAAAAAGGAAAACGTAAATTTTCTTTCCGAAATCTGGATCGTTCCCAGGCCATACTGTTGATTATTATCCTTTGTCTTACCTTTCCTTTTTGGGGCGGCATCCTGGGAGGATTGTTGGGCGCAGCCATAGGGATTGTGGCAGCGGTTTTTGGAATCGCTGTTGCGGCGGTTGCAGTGAGTATCTCCCTTTTGGTAGCGGGAGTTGCAGTAATTGTATCCGGTATTTTGGTAATTCCGGTTGCACCCATGGCGGCGTTCATTTGCGTGGGAATCGGTTGTATACTGTTTGGTATAGGCCTCATTTCCCTTGACTTTGTGGTATGGGGTATTAAGGATGTGATTCCATATTTTTGGAAATTGTGTAAGAAACTGTGGAAAAGGTTGTTTGGTGAGAAAAAAGAGGTGATTTCATGAAGAAGTTTTATCGGGGAAGTGTGATAAGTGCATTGATTATCATAGGTATTGGAATGGCACTGTGTATTGTAGGAGCCATTGGCGGAGGTCTTCAGACATTTATTTCTATGACGGAAGATGGCGATTTTTCTTATAGGCCTATGAATAAATTTAAGGTGAATGTGGGAAAACATGGGGTCTACATTGGTGATGATGACCATAAGGATTATGAAAAATCTTATACCTTCTCTGTGAAAGAGGATGGAATAAAAAGTATCGACTGTGTGGTAGGAGTCAGCAATGTGACCATTGAAAGCAGTGAAGATGATGATAAGATTTATGTACAGGTGGATGGAGATAAAAGAAGTGATTTTTCCTGCAAGGTGGAGAATGAAACCTTAGTGATATCCTGTGAGCGGGAAATTAAGTCATTAAAAGGACTTGCAGATATAGGATGTGATATTTCACTGCAGCTTCCCAAAAAAGAATTTGAAAAAATAAAACTGGATGTGGGCGCAGGAAATATAGAAGCAGATACGCTTAGTGCAAAGCAGATGGAAATTGTAATAGGAGCAGGTAATGTTGAGGTAGAAAGAATAAAGACAAAAGAGTTAAAGGGAAATGTAGATGCAGGGAATCTTGGTATAGATGAATTAGATGCCAAAAAGGAGATTCAACTGGAAGTGAATGCAGGAAGAATTGAAGTGGATTCTGCCAAGAAATCAAAGAATGTAATGGTGGAATGCAATATGGGTGATATTGAGATGGATCTTCGGGGTGAGGAAAATGACTACAATATTGATTTAAGCTGTGCCATGGGTAATTTGAGTGTAGGTAACTACGAAATTGCAGGGATGGATGCTTCAAAGACCATTGATAACGATGTCCCAAATACCATTAAAGCAGAATGTAATTTAGGTAATATTAATATTAATTTAGAATAAAGAAAGGTTGGAGATTATTATGGGAGAAAAGAGATTGGTACGTTCAAGCACAAATCAGATGTTATGTGGAGTATGTGGAGGAATTGGAGAATACTTTCATGTGGATCCTACTGTGATTCGATTGTTGTGGGTGGTATTTGTACTGTGTGCAGGAAGTGGTATCTTAGCTTACATTATTGCGGCCATTATCATGCCGGTAGAATCAAAGCTGCCATAACATAGCTTATTCCTAAGGCGTAAGGTTTTAAATAGTTTCGCATAATCAAAGTAAAATTGGGTGATACTTCCAAAAGGGTATCCCCTTTTTTATTGCAAAAAACAACAAACCACGGTATAATTACTCATTATGGAGCAAAAACATAGGAGGTAGCACATGCTGGAGTTGCAGAACATTTCTCTTACAGTGTCAGATGATATTGATGAGAACAAGGAAATATTGAAGAATGTAAGTTTAAAAATAGAAGATAGATTTGTGGCAATCACCGGACCAAATGGTGGGGGAAAATCCACCTTGGCAAAGGTGATTGCCGGGATTCGAAAACCAAGTAGCGGAAAAATTCTTTTAGATGGTGTGGACATCACGGATATGTCCATCACAGAACGGGCGAAGTTAGGAGTCAGCTTTGCTTTCCAGCAGCCTGTGAGATTTAAGGGAATTACCGTAAAAGATTTAATCCGTCTGGCGTCGGGGAAAAACCTCACCACAGCTCAGGCCTGTGAATATTTGTCTGAGGTAGGATTGTGTGCCAGAGATTACATTGAAAGGGAAGTGAACGGGAGTCTTTCCGGTGGAGAGTTAAAACGAATTGAAATTGCAATGATTATAGCCAGAGGAACTAAGCTTTCTATTTTTGATGAGCCGGAGGCAGGAATTGACCTTTGGAGTTTCCAGAATCTGATACAGGTTTTTGAAAAAATGTATCAGGATATTAATGGAAGCATATTAATAATTTCTCATCAGGAGAGAATTTTAGATATTGCAGACAAGATAATTGTTATGGCAAATGGGGAAGTGGCAGATATGGGTGAAAAGAGCCAGATTTTACCGGAGCTGTTAAAGGGTTCCGCAGGATGTAGATTTTATAAAGGAGGCTGTTAATCATGGATGCAATACAGATGAATTTACTTGAACAGGTGTCTGGTCTGCATGAGGTACCGGAAGGTGCGTATAACATTCGTGCCAATGGAGAAAAAGCCGGCAGAAATACCACCGCTAATATAGATATCGTTACTAAGGAAGACAAACCGGGAATTGACATTATTATTAAACCGGGTACAAAGAACGAAAGTGTTCATATACCGGTAGTGTTAAGTCAAAGTGGATTAAAGGAAATGGTATACAATGATTTTTATATTGGAGAAGGTGCAGATGTCACTATTGTAG
Organism: Lachnospiraceae bacterium; assembly: GCA_045119215.1. Taxonomy (GTDB): domain Bacteria; phylum Bacillota; class Clostridia; order Lachnospirales; family Lachnospiraceae; genus RUG11237. The sequence continues at coordinate 28,046 of JBGVDD010000213.1, forward strand.
CAGGGTGCGGAATCCATAATTCCGGAGATTCGGATTCAGAACACGATGGTATTCACAGCTTCTTTGTGGGGAAGAATGCAAAGGTAAAATATATAGAAAAGCATTATGGAGAAGGAGATGGAAAGGGAAGCCGTATTTTAAATCCCCAGACCATTGTGAATATGGAAGAAGGAAGTTACATGGAGATGGACACTGTTCAGATTAAAGGGGTAGATTCCACAGAGCGTGTGACAAAAGCAAAGATTGACAAAGATGCTACTTTGATTATAAAAGAAAAAATTATGACTCACGGAAATCAGACGGCAAAGACGGATTTTGAGGTTGAATTAAATGGGGAAAATGCCAGTACCCATGTGATATCCCGCTCCGTTGCAAAGGATAAGTCCAGTCAGGTTTTCCTGTCTAATGTGAATGGGAATAATAAGTGCCATGGACATACGGAATGTGACGCTATTATTATGGACGATGCAAAAGTATCTGCAATTCCAAAGATTAATGCCAATCACATTGATGCCAGCTTAATTCACGAGGCGGCTATTGGAAAGATTGCAGGAGAACAGTTGATAAAACTGATGACTTTGGGATTGACAGAAGCAGAGGCAGAAGCACAGATTATCAATGGATTTTTAAAATAGGGAGACGTAGATTCTATGAAGATGAGAAGATTTGGAAAGGGCTATTGGAAAAATTTTGGGGAAGGAATTCAGAGAGAATGGGTAATTACCAATGGAATTGGCGGCTATGCAGGTTCTTCCATTATTGGTGCCCATACAAGAAAACACAATGGCTTGTTAATTGCAAGTCTACATGCACCAGTGGAACGGTTTATGGTGCTTTCAAAGATAAATGAGGAATTGAAGGTGGGAGATAAGACTTACTCTTTTGCTACCAATCAGAGACCGGGAGGAAATAACGAAGAAGGACAGAAATATTTGCAAAGCTTTACTTATCAGTATATGCCGGAATTTACTTATTATGCACAAGGGGTCTTTGTAAAGAAAACCATCGCCATGGAATATGGAAAAAATACTGTGGCTATCGGTTATGATATTATGGGAGGCAGTGAAGACGCTGAGCTTACTTTGGTACCACTTTTTAACTATAGAGACCATCATGAAAGAAGTGAAAGAGCGGAACTGAAATTCAGCACCACCAACTCAAGGGATACCATTACCCTGGTTCCAGAGGCAAACAAAAATATTGCAATCCGTTTTTATGTCAGTGATGGAGAAATCAAAAGAAGAAAAGAGATTTTTGATGTGGATATGGAACTTCAGACGGAAATCTCCACAGGTATGACCTGTATTGAAAATAATTATACACCTTATGAAATCCATATTCCTATCAAGTCGGGAGAATGCAAGAAGATTTCTGTGGTTTGTACCATTGAGCAGGGAAAAATACCAAAGCATGCTTTTGATATTATTCAGGCAGAGCAGATTCGCTGTGAGGAATTAGAACAAAGGTCTGGGGTACAAAGCGAGTTTGCAAAGACTTTGGTGCATGCAGCAGACCAGTTTATTACGAAAAGAGAATCCACAGGTGGAAAAACTGTTCTGGCTGGTCTTCCCTGGTTTACGGACTGGGGAAGGGATACCATGATTGCCTTACAGGGGCTTACCCTGGTAACCAAGAGATATGATGACTGCCGGGAGATTTTAAGAAGCTTTGCCCAGTATGTAAAAAAGGGGTTAGTGCCCAATATGTTTCCCGATGAAGGACTGGAACCACTGTATAATACGGTGGATGCTTCCTTGTGGTATTTCTATGCTGTACAGAAATATTTAGAGTACACAGGAGAAGAAGAGGATTACCAGTTTATTAGAGAAGAAATCTATCCCAGATTACGTGAAATCATTGTGTATTATATTAAGGGAACAAAGTTCTCTATAGGAATGGATAAGGACTACTTAATTCATGCAGGAGATGGATTAGACCAGGTAACCTGGATGGATGTGAGGGTAGATGACTGGGTGGTTACTCCACGTCATGGAAAGCCGGTAGAAATCTCTGCACTTTGGTATAATGCTTTGAATGTAATGTATGATTTAGCTACCCGTTTTGGGGCACAGGACAAGGAATCCTTTAAAGAATTGGCTCAAAAGGTAAAGGAAAGCTTTTGTGAAAAATTCTGGAATGAAGAGAAGCAGTGTCTATATGATGTGGTAGATGACAATGGAAATGATGATAAGATAAGACCAAATCAGATTTGGGCGGTTTCTCTTCCTTACACTATGCTTAGCAGGGAACAGGAGAAGACGATTGTTGATACCGTAGCTTCCAAACTGTATGCCACTTATGGTCTGCGTTCTCTGGCACCTGAAGATAAGGAGTATAAGGGAATCTATGTAGGAAAGCTCCATGATAGGGATGCCGCCTACCATCAGGGAACTGCCTGGGCATTTCCTTTGGGTGGATTTATCACAGCTTATCTTAAGGTGTATGGAGATACTGAGGAAGGCAGAAGGTATGCAAAACAGTTGATGGTGCCAATGGAGGACCACCTGATGGATGGATGCATCGGAACCATTGCAGAGATTTTTGATGGAGATGAACCGAATATCTCCCGTGGCTGTTATGGACAGGCCTGGAGTGTTGGGGAAGTGTTGAGAGCTTATGTGGAAGGCGGATTCGATAAAAAATAGAGAAAAGCCTGCCCATGGAAAACTTAAATTGTTGTTGTAACAAAAAATGTTGTTGTAACAAAAAATAATTGACAATTAATCTTTTTTAAAGTAAGATAAGTTCAAGTTATATGAAAAAGATAGCGAGAAAGAGGAGTACACAGATTACCCTTAAAAGAGAAAAGTCTTCGTGGGCTGAAAGGGACTTGAAGAAGGTGCTGTGGAAGGTAGCTTTTGAATCGGAAAGGTGAAAGGTGTTTATGAGAAAGTAGCTTTTCCCGGATAGTCCCCGTTAAAGGATTTTCAAGATGGTGTGAACCATGAAGTAAGGTGGTACCGCGAGACATTCGCCCTTTGCAGATAGTGATATCTGTGAGGGGCTTTTTTATCATAGAAAGGAAGAGAGTATGAGCAAAGAATTAAACAAAACCTATGACCCAAAGGACATAGAGGAAAGACTTTATAACAAATGGTTAGATAAGAAATATTTTCATGCTGAGGTGGATAAGAGTAAAAAACCATTTACCATTATAATGCCACCACCAAATATTACGGGACAGTTACACATGGGACATGCCCTGGACAACACCATGCAGGATATCTTAATTCGCTATAAGAGAATGCAGGGATATAATGCTTTGTGGCAACCGGGAACAGATCATGCAAGTATTGCCACGGAAGTAAAGGTAATCAATGCATTGAAGGAACAGGGAATTTCCAAGGAAGAATTAGGTAGAGAAGGATTCTTGGAAAAAGCCTGGGAGTGGAGAGAAGAATACGGCGGAAGAATAATCAAACAGTTAAAGAAGCTTGGTTCTTCCGCAGACTGGGACAGAGAGCGTTTCACCATGGATGAGGGATGCTCTAAAGCAGTGGAAGAAGTATTTATCAAAATGTACAATGATGGATTGATTTATAAAGGTTCCCGAATTGTAAACTGGTGTCCGGTATGTCAGACATCCATCTCAGATGCCGAGGTAGAACATGAAGAACAAAATGGCAACTTCTGGCACATCAACTATCCGGTAAAAGACAGCGATGAGATGGTAGAGATTGCCACCACAAGACCGGAAACCTTACTTGGAGATACTGCTGTGGCTGTAAATCCGGAGGATGACAGATATAAGCATCTGATTGGAAAGACTCTGATTCTTCCTTTGGTAGGACGTGAAATTCCAGTGGTAGCAGATGCGTATGTTGACAAAGAGTTTGGAACCGGTTGTGTAAAGATTACTCCAGCTCATGATCCAAATGACTTTGAAGTTGGAAAGAGGCATAATCTAGAGGAAATCAATATAATGAACGATGATGCAACCATCAACAAAAACGGTGGAAAGTATGAAGGACTTGGCCGTTATGAGGCAAGAAAGCAGATCGTTGCAGATTTAGATGAACTAGGATTATTGGTAAAGGTAGAACCACATGCACATAACGTAGGAACTCATGATCGCTGTAAGGCAACAGTAGAACCAATGATTAAACAGCAGTGGTTTGTAAAGATGGATGAATTAATCAAGCCGGCAGTGAAGGCAATTAAAGAAGGCGAAATTAAATTAATTCCATCCTCCTTAGACAGAACCTATTTCAACTGGACAGATAACATCCGTGACTGGTGTATCTCAAGACAGTTGTGGTGGGGACATAGAATACCGGCATATTACTGTGATGAATGTGGTGAAGTGGTAGTAGCAAAAGAAAATCCTTCAAAGTGTCCAAAGTGTGGATGTACTCATATGACTCAGGATCCGGATACCTTAGACACCTGGTTCTCGTCAGCACTGTGGCCATTCTCTACCCTTGGCTGGCCGGAAAAAACAGAGGAATTAGAGTATTTCTATCCAACCGATGTTCTTGTTACCGGATATGATATTATTTTCTTCTGGGTAATCCGTATGGTATTCTCAGGATATGCACATATGGGTAAGGCACCATTCTCTACGGTATTATTCCACGGATTGGTGCGCGATTCCCAGGGAAGAAAGATGAGTAAGTCTCTTGGAAATGGTATTGATCCATTGGAAGTGATTGACAAGTATGGGGCAGATGCACTTCGTCTCACTTTGATTACAGGAAATGCGCCAGGAAATGATATGCGTTTCTACTATGAGAGAGTAGAGGCAAGCCGAAACTTTGCCAACAAAGTGTGGAATGCAGCAAGATTTATTATGATGAATATGGAAGGAAAAACCATAACCAAACCAGCAGAGGCAGACTTGATGGATGCAGATAAATGGATTTTATCCAAGGTAAATACCGTGGCGAAGGATATGACTTATAATTTAGACCATTTTGAACTAGGTATTGCTGTTCAGAAAGTATATGACTTTATCTGGGATGAGTTCTGTGACTGGTACATTGAAATGGTGAAGCCAAGATTATACAATACAGAGGATGCCACATCACAGAATGCAGCGCTATGGACTTTAAAGACTGTATTAATCAACGGATTAAAGCTCTTACATCCGTATATGCCATTTATCACAGAAGAAATTTTCTGTACTCTTCAGGAGGAAGAGGAATCCATTATGATTTCAAAATGGCCGGAATATAAGGATGAATGGAATTATAGAGAAGCAGAGGAAGCGGTAGAGACCATAAAGGAAGCAGTGCGTGGAATCAGAAATGTCCGTACCGGAATGAATGTACCACCATCAAAGAAGGCAAAAGTAATTGTGGTTTCTGAAAATGAAAAGGTAATCAATATCTTTGAAAGCAGTAAGGTATTCTTCCAGACCCTTGCCTATGCGTCAGAAGTAGTAACCCAGAATAATAAGGAAGGCATAGGGGAAGATGCAGTGTCGGCTGTAATTCCAGAGGCTGTCATCTATATGCCATTTGCAGAATTGGTAGATATTGAAAAAGAAATAGAAAGATTAAAGAAGGAAGAAGAGAGACTTACCAAAGAACTTGCCAGAGTCAATGGTATGTTGAATAATGAAAAGTTCGTAAGCAAGGCACCAGAGGCAAAGATTCAGGAAGAAAAAGATAAGCTTACAAAATATACACAGATGATGGAACAGGTAAAAGAAAGACTGGCAAATCTTTCAAAATAATCACAGGGCACCCGCAAGGGTGCCTTTGCAGTGCAATCATAATGGGAGAAGAAGGATGTTATTTGAAGAGGCTGAAAAATATGTTTTGGATATTCCAAAGTTTACAAAGAAAAACGGGTTAGAGAACACAAAGGCATTGCTTTGCCAATTACGGCACCCAGAAAAGAATAAAAAAATTGTTCACGTGGCTGGGAGCAATGGAAAGGGGTCGGTTTGCTTTTTCGTATCTTCCATGTTGGTGGAGGCAGGAAAAAAGGTAGGGTTGTTCACATCTCCCCACCTGGTAAGCATTACCGAACGTTTTCAGGTGAATCATAGAAATATGAGTTCGTCGGAATTTGTAGAATGTTTTTTGATTGTGAAGAATGCTGTAGATAAAATTATGGAAAAAGGTTATGCTCATCCTACATTTTTCGAGATGATTTTTGCTATAGGTATGGTATATTTTCAAAGACAGAATGTGGATTACATTGTGTTAGAAACCGGTTTGGGTGGAAGGTTGGATGCCACGAATGCCATTGAAGAACCCATTGTTACCGCCATTACTTCCGTTAGTTTGGAACACACAGAATATTTAGGAGATACTTTGGAAAAAATCGCACAGGAGAAAGCTGGAATTGCAAAGAAAAGTGCAAAAATGTTTGTGGGTATCAACCCTTTTCCTGTAGTTGAAATGATTCAGGAAAAAACAAGACGGGTGGGTTGTGAAATTTTTAAAGTTTCTGAAAATGATTATGAAATTTTTGAAAAAAGTAACAAAAAGATTGATTTTTTCCTAAACATTAAGTATTATGGATACGTCAAGGTGTCTATCCCCTATTCGGCTGTTTACCAAGTAGAAAACGCTGTTCTTGCTATCCGAATTGTGGAATATTTATTGGAAAAAGAAAGCAAATTGACTCCTGAAAATATTCAGGATGCATTTCAAAAGAGGCAGTGGGCTGGAAGAATGGAACAGGTACTGTCAGATATATACTTAGACGGCGCTCACAATCAGGGAGGTGTGAGGGCTTTTGTTGAAACGGCCAGGGAGTTAACACGGGATAGAAAGTGCGTGTTGCTTTTTGGTGCTGTAAAAGAGAAAAACTATCAGGATATGATAAAAAACATAGCTGCAGATTTACCCTGTAGTGAGATTGTGGTGACGAACTTGAATACACCTAGAAGTTTAGGTGTGAAGGAACTTGCGAAAACGTTTTCAAAAAATACAACATGCACGATAGTAGAGTGTCAGAATGTCAGAGAAGCATGGGAAAAGGCATTAGAATTAAAAAATCGGGAAAAAATTTTGTTTTGTGTAGGTTCTTTATACTTAGTGGGAGAGATAAAGGCAATATTAGGAGAGTGATATAGAATGATTAATTTTGATGAAGAATTAAAAAAATTTCATCCAAGTCTTGAAGTGGAGGAAGCGGAAGAAGCAATTTACAGCCATGATATGACGGATATGATGGATATTTTAAAAGAGGTGTTAAAAGAACAAAAGGACAACGAAGCATAGCCGTAGTGGGCAGAATGGAGTAGAACATGAAATGTTATCATTGTGGCGCCACATTGTCTGAAAAGGAATTTTGTACCTCCTGTGGTGCGGATGTAAAGGTATATAAAAAAATTATGTATCTGTCAAACAGATACTATAATGAAGGCTTGGAAAAAGCTATGGTACGCGACCTTTCCGGTGCGGCTCTATGTTTAAAGCAAAGTTTGAAATACAATAAAAAAAATATACAGGCACGAAATTTGTTGGGGCTGGTATATTATGAAATGGGAGAGATTGTGGCAGCTTTAAGTGAGTGGGTCATCAGTAAAAATATGAAACCCAAGAAGAATATTGTGGATGATTATATCAAGGCAGTCCAGTCTAATCCGGCAAAATTAGAAGAGATTAATCAAAGTATAAAAAAATATAATCTAGCGCTTAACTATTGTCAGCAGGGCAGTATCGACCTGGCGGTAATCCAGTTAAAAAAGGTGTTGTTGGTGAATCCCAAGCTGATTAAAGCAAGGCAGCTTTTGGCATTAATTTATCTTAGAAACCATGAATATACTCTTGCGGGAAGAGAATTAAAAAAAGCAGAGGAAATTGATTCTAATAATACTCTGACCCTTAAATATCTGAGAGAATTGGAGATAGGAAAGGGAAAAAAGGCAGTTGCTTCCAATGAGGTGCAAACATCAAAGGATACGAAAACCTATAAGGTGGGAAATGATACTGTCATTCAACCCAAGGAGTATAAGGAAAATACAGGGATATCTACGGTAATTAATATTTTGATTGGACTTGTGTTGGGAGCCGCCCTTATCTGGTTTGTTGTAGTACCCGCCAGATCAAGTCTGATAAAAAATGAAGCAGATACTGAAATTAAACAATATAGTGAGCAGGTAGCTGTAAAAAATTCGGAAATAGAGGATTTAAAAACGGATTTAACGGATTTAGAGACCAAAAATAAAGACCTTCAAAAACAGATTGATGGTTATGAAGGTGATAGTGGTGTGTTAACCGCCTATGATAATCTTTTAAAGGCTTCTGCCTTATATATTGACGGAAAGAGTAAAGATGCGGCCAGCGTTATTTCAGATATTCCGGCAAGAGTTGTAAATGAAGCAAAACCAGGTTTTCAGACAATGTATGAAAAAATCAACGGCGAAGTTATGACCAAGGCAGCCAAGGAATTTTACGAGACAGGGTATACAGCGTATTCTGCAGGAAATTATGAAGTGGCAGTGGAGAATTTAAAGAAGGCATATGACATGAATCAAACAGATGTTAATGCAGTCTATTATTTGGCACGTTCCTATGAAAAACAGGGAGATAATGCCAATGCACTTACTTATTTTAAGGAAGTAACAGAAAAATTCCCGGGTACCAGATGTGCGGATGACGCAGCAATAAAATTGGAAAAATTATCTGAAACTACAGAAGAAGCACAATAATAAAGAATTAGAATGTGCGAAACAACAAAGGAGAACGATGTATCGTTCTCCTTTGTTGTGTTATGGGACAAGATTTTGCCCCTAGTTTTATGGAACAAGTGTAACTATTAAGTACAGGTCACAAGTTATAAAAAGAAAGGTGAGCTTATGGATTTTGAAATAGAACAGGATATTTTAATTGTTAGATTACCTAAAGAAATTGACCATCATAATTGTGGATTGATTAAAGAGGGGGCTGATAATATTTTAATACAACAAAATATCAGAGAAATTGTCTTTGATTTTTCGCAGACAGATTTTATGGATAGTTCAGGAATTGGTGTTTTGGTGGGAAGGTACAAAAATATCAGTTGCTTTGGCGGAGTAGTCTCTGCCATTTATTTAAGCAAAAGGATACGAAAGATATTTGCAATGTCAGGACTGGACAAGATTATTAGAATATATGAGGTTGATTAAAATGAGAGAAAATAATGTGAAAATAGAATTTGATGCCCTGTCTGAAAATGAAAGCTTTGCCAGACTAGCCATTGCTGGCTTTATGGCATCAGTAAATCCAACGTTAGAAGAATTAGAGGATGTAAAAACAGCTGTCTCTGAAGCTGTTACCAATGCTATTATTCATGGTTATGCAGGGAGAGAAGGAAAAGTGATTTTGGAAGGAAAACTCACAGGAAATTTTCTTGTTGTAAAAGTACAGGACTTAGGTGTAGGAATCCTAAATGTAGAACAGGCAAAAGAACCCATGTTTACTACGAGAGCAGATTTGGAACGTTCCGGTATGGGATTTACTTTTATGGAAGCTTTTATGGACGAATTACATATTGAAAGTAAAGTGGGTCAAGGGACTACCATTACAATGAGTAAGAAGCTTCGGGGGTAAAATGAAAGGTGGAAGAGACTTTTGAATTGATTCAAATGGCACATCAAGGAGATAAAAAGGCAAGAGATACCTTAGTTCAACAAAATATGGGATTGGTGTATCATGTGGCCAAGCGTTTTTTACATCGGAGAGTAGAGAAGGAAGACTTATATCAAATCGGAGCGGTGGGGTTAATGAAGGCTATCGACAGATTTGATTTAACTCAACAAGTGAAATTTTCAACTTACGCAGTTCCAGTGATTATGGGAGAAATTCGAAGATTTTTACGGGATGATGGGGTGATAAAGGTCAGCAGAAGTTTGAAAGAAAATGCTTGTAAAATTCAATATCTGGTGGAGGAAAGCAGGAAGAAAACAGGGCAGGATTTAACCATCCATCAAATATGCTCCAGCTTGGATATGACAATGGAAGAAGTTGTTATGGCGTTGGAGATGGAGAAAACCGTGGAGGTTGATTCTATATACCGGCCGGTATATGCAGGGGAAGGGAAAGAGGTTACATTGGGAGAACAGATACAGTGTAAAAAGGATGAGATTGGAGATAAAGAAGATGAAATTTTCCTATATACCTTGTTGGAGGGATTAAAGGAGGATGAGAAGAAAATTATTGATTATCGGTATTTTAAGGAGAAAACTCAGTGTGAGACAGCAAAGGCATTGGGGATAAGTCAGGTCCAGGTGAGCAGATTGGAAAAGAAAATACTGGAAAAACTACGGAGAAGGGCAAACTAAATACACGAAAAAAACTTGTAACAGTAAAATTTGGGTGGTATACTAATGCGTAGTATAAATAAAAGGCTTATGATTTGACGCAGAAGCGTTCTTGAAAAGAGAAACAAAGGAGAATCTAAAAAAGTATGTTTCGAATGTGGGCAAAGTTGTGGAAAAGCAATAAGATGATAAAGGATACGGTGATAGAAATAGATAATGATGATACCAGAACCCATAAGGTATTTTATGGACTGGAACAAGCATGCTATCACTTTGATTTAAGCGTGCCAATCTGGCTGGACAAAAACATAGAGGAATTTCAAAGGGTTTCAAAAACAAGATTTTCAAAGGACAGTTTTATGGAGGATATATCCTTTGATGCAATGGAAATACAGATTATAGAGGAATAAAGCGATACAAGGAAGGAGAAAAAATGAATTTTTCAGCAGTTTATCATAGAATGTCGGATAATATGTGTTATCCTTTGAACGAAGAAGATTTGATTATCAACGTAAAAACAGGATACGATGTAGAACGGGTTTTTTTGCATTATGGAGACCCCTTTGCGGCTGGAATTTTAGGCGGAAATGAAGCCTGGGAAGGACAGAGGGAGGAGATTGTGTTCAAAAAAAGATTGCAGCATCATATCTGGTGGACCACTACGGTAAAACCGGAGTTTAAAAGGTGCAGATACTATTTTGAGTTTGTCACAGGAAATGGTGAGGTGTGGTTTTATGCAGAAAATGGCTTTTATGATAAGAAACACAAAAAGTTGTATGGAAATACCATGCAGTGTTTTACCTTCCCTTGGATGAATCCAGCAGATATTGGGAAAACGCCATATTGGGTAACCGATACCGTGTGGTATCAGATTTATCCGGAAAGATTTTGCAACGGGAATCCACAGAGAAATCCAGAGAATACTTTAGCCTGGCCAGGGCCGGATGCCAAGGTAACGAATGAACAGTTTTATGGTGGAGATTTAGAAGGAATTGACAGCAAGTTATCATATCTTCAGGATTTAGGGATTACAGGCTTGTATCTGACACCAATTAATGAGTCCCCTAGCAGTCACAAATATGATACTACGGATTACAAAAGAATTGATCCTCATTTTGGGGACGGTCAGGTGATGAAGGATTTGGTATCCCATGCCCATGAAAAAGGCATGCGTGTGATGTTAGACGGTGTGTTTAATCACTGCGGAGAGAATTTTAAACCCTGGCAGGATGTGGTTCAAAAGGGGCCGGAATCAGAATATTATGATTGGTTTATGGTAAACGAATGGCCATTTAAAGAAAGGGAGCATAATACAAAGAAAAAGAGATATTATTCCTTTGCCTTTGCAGATAATATGCCAAAACTTAACACAAACAATCCAAAGGTAATTGAATATTTCCTGGATGTATGTGAAACCTGGGTAAAAGAGTATGATATTGATGGACTAAGATTAGATGTGGCAAATGAGCTTTCTCACAAATTTTGTAAACTCTTAAGAGAGAGAATGCTGGCATTGAAACCGGATTTTTATATTTTAGGTGAAATTTGGCATGATTCCATTGAATGGCTTCGAGGGGACGAATTTGACGCGGTGATGAATTATACCCTGGCAGGCAGTATCTCTGAATTTTGGATTGACGAAGAAAAGGAAAAGAGAGAATTTGAATTTGCAATTAACCGTTGTTATACTTTGTATACACAGCAGATTAATGATGCGCTGTTTAATCTTTTGGATTCTCATGATACCATCCGCTTAATTTCAAAAATCGGAAACATAGACAAATTCTATCAGCAGTTAGCGGTATTGTTTGCAATGCCGGGAAGTACTTGTATTTATTATGGAACGGAAATTGCCCTGGAGGGCGGATTTGACCCGGATTGTAGAAGATGTATGCCTTGGAAGGAAATTTCTGAAGGAAAATACAATGACAAGATAGCTATTATGAAACAGTTGATAAAACTGAGAAAAGAAAATCCATTGCTCCGCAGTAGAAACTTTCATTTTACTCACGAATACCCGGAAAGCCGTTTGGTAGAATTTATGAAAATTGATAATTTTGGCGATGACAAAATGCAGATGCTCCTTAATTGTACCAAGGAGGATGTACGGGTTTATCCAAAGGGCGAAATCTTGTTTTCCCATGGATATGAGGATGGAATTTTGAAAAAAGATGGAGTACTTATTTTTAAGATTTCCCAGTAGATAATCCTTTTCAGATGGAAAATAATATGTTATGATAGAGAGAGTGAATGCGTACCAGTTATGGTAATACGTAAGGAGGAGCAGTTTTGGAAGAAGTAAAGAAAGAAAATCTGGAGAGTGAAGAAAAGGAAGTAGTCTCCAAAAACTTTATTGAACAAATTATAGAGAAAGATTTACAAGAAGGTGTATATGAACAGGTTTGTACCCGTTTTCCACCGGAACCTAATGGATACTTACATATTGGTCATGCCAAGTCTATTTTGTTAAATTATGGTCTTGCCAAGAAGTATCATGGTAAATTCCATATGCGTTTTGATGATACCAATCCTACCAAGGAGAGACAGGAGTTTGTGGAGTCTATTAAGGAGGATATCAAGTGGTTAGGTGCTGATTGGGGTGATACGGTGTATTTTGCATCAGAGTATTTTGAACAGATGTATGAGGCAGCGGTGAAGCTGATTAAAAAAGGAAAGGCTTACGTTTGTGATCTGAGTGCAGAGGAAATCAGAGAATATAGAGGAACACTAAAAGAACCTGGAAAGGAAAGTCCGTATAGAAATAGAACTGTGGAAGAAAATCTTCAGTTGTTTGAAGATATGAAAAATGGAAAGTTTCAGGATGGAAAAAAAGTTCTTCGTGCAAAGATTGATATGTCCTCTCCAAATATTAATATGAGAGATCCGGTTATTTATCGTGTGGCAAGAATGACCCATCACAATACAGGGGATAAGTGGTGTATTTATCCAATGTATGATTTTGCACATCCTATAGAAGATGCCATTGAGGGAATTACTCATTCTATTTGTACTTTGGAATTCGAAGACCACAGACCTTTATACGAGTGGGTGGTAAATGAATTAGAGTATCCACATCCACCAAAGCAGATTGAGTTTGCAAAATTGTATCTTACCAATGTGGTGACAGGAAAAAGATACATCAAAAAATTGGTTGAGGATGGAATTGTAGATGGTTGGGATGATCCAAGATTGGTTTCTATTGCGGCACTTAGACGTCGAGGATTTACGCCGGAGTCATTACAGAATTTTATTGAGCTATGCGGAGTGTCAAAAGCCAATAGTTCCGTTGACTATGCTATGTTAGAGTATTGCATTCGTGAAGATTTGAAATTAAAGAAGCCAAGAATGATGGCAGTTTTAGATCCTATTAAGCTGGTAATTGATAACTATCCGGAAGGACAGGTAGAGTATTTAGATGTGACTAATAATCTGGAAAATGAGGAATTGGGTTCTCGTAAGGTTCCTTTTTGCAGGGAACTGTACATTGAACGTGATGATTTTATGGAGGAACCTCCAAAGAAGTATTTCAGACTCTTTCCGGGAAATGAAGTGCGCTTAATGCATGCCTATTTTGTAAAGTGTGAAAGCTTTGTGAAAGATGAAAATGGAAATGTAATAGAAGTTCATTGTACTTATGATCCGGAGACAAAAGCAGGCAGCGGGTTTACGGGGCGTAAGGTCAAGGGAACCATTCATTGGGTACCGGCACCATATGCAGTACCGGCAGAAGTCAGATTATATGAAAATATCGTGGATGAAGAAAAGGGTGTTTATAGTGAGGATGGAAGCATTAATGTAAATCCCAACTCTCTTACTGTACTGAAAAATTGTATGGTAGAACCTAACTTTGACGATGCCAAAGCATACGACAGTTATCAGTTTGTGCGGCAGGGATTTTTCTGCGTAGATGTGAAGGATTCCACGCCAGAACATTTGGTGTTTAACCGGATAGTTTCATTGAAGAGTTCTTTTAAGTTAAATAAGTAAAACACCACAGGTCAGGAAAAGGTACTTGCGGGATAATAGCAGGAGGTAGTAAAAATGAGTATATTTGATGGATTAGGAAAGTTCGGTCTTGGGGATTTACAGGGGACCAATCTTTTCGAAGAAGAAAAAAAAGCAGAGGAGTCTTCACCGGAGGAAAAGCAAAAAAGCTCAGAGGACATTGAGGCGGAAATGTTGATTGACAAAAAGTTTAAATGTCCTCAGTGTGATAAGCAGTTTACTTCAAAGATTGTACGTTCCGGAAAAGCCAGACTACTTAGTCAGGATATAGATTTACGGCCCAGACATGAGGGAATCAATACAGTAAAATATGATGTTATCATGTGTCCACATTGTGGATATGCAGCATTAAGTAAATTCTTTAATGCTGTTACATCACCACAGCTGAAGCTTATCAAGGAAAATATTTCATTGAAATTTCAGCCGAAAGAATTTGATGGAAAAATTTATGATTATGATCAGGCTATGGAACGTTACCAGATGGCTTTGATTAATGCCATTATAAAAAAGGCAAAAAACAGTGAGAAGGCATTTATCTGTCTTAAGAGTTCCTGGGTAACAGCAGGCAAGATTGAAAGTCTTGATGAAAACGAAAATAAAGAAGAAATTGTGAAGCTGAAAGCCCAGGAGGCAGAACTTGTCAAAAATGCCTTTGAGGGTTTTGCAAAGGCAAGAAGCGTGGAATCTTATCCTATGTGTGGAATGGATGAGTATACAGTAGATTATTTGATAGCGGTTTTGGCGTATAAAAATCATCAGGAAGATGTTGCGATGCGTATGCTTAGCAGTGTGATTACCGGAAAGAATGCCAATCCAAGATTAAAAGATAAAGCAAGGGATTTGAAGGAAGAAATCGTAAAAGAAAAAAAGAAAAAGGAATCCTAGAAGTAAATGAATGAATTAACGATTAATTTGGATGCGGAATCTAAAAGACCGTTGTATGAACAGATTTATGAATACATAAAGTTTGAAATTCAAAAAGGTAATTTGTCATCGGATGAGAAGCTGCCGTCTGCAAGGGCGTTGGCTTCTCATCTTCAGGTTAGCAGAAGTACCGTTGACCTTGCATATTCCCAGCTTGTGTCGGAAGGCTACGTGGAGGCAGTTCCGTGTAAAGGGTATTATGTAAGTGAAATGGATGAATTATATTTTTCGGAAAATAGGTCTGAAGAGGAAGGGATAGAAGATAACAAAAAGCAATATACAGAAATTTTTGATAACGTCACAGGGCGGTATGAAAGGAATGAATGTAAGATTGATTTTAAACCTACAGGAATAGACTTGGATAATTTTCCGTATAATATTTGGAGAAAATTATCCAAAAATGTGTTATCTTATCATGAAAATGATATATTCTCCCTGGGAGATTCCAGGGGGGAGTATTCTCTGAGACAGTCTATCTGTAAGTACTTATTCCAATCCAGAGGAGTTGCCTGTACTCCTGAGCAGGTGGTGGTGGGAGCAGGAAGTGAATATCTTTTGTTTTTAATACAGAAAATGTTGGGAAACAAAATTATAGCTATGGAAAGTCCAACCTATATTCAGGCATATCGTGTATTAGAAAGTTTAGGACACAGTATGAAGATGATTCCTATGGATCAGGATGGGATGCTGGTGGGACAACTAAATAATTGCGATGCGCAGTTGGCTTATGTGATGCCATCCCACCAGTTTCCTTTAGGAATTATTATGCCATTAAAAAGAAGGTTGGAGTTGTTAAAGTGGGCTTCACAGAAGAAAGAGCGATTTATCATAGAGGATGATTATGATAGTGAGTTTAGATATAAGGGAAAACCGATTCCGGCATTGAAGGCATATGATAAGGAGGATAAGGTAATTTATCTAGGAACTTTTTCAAAGGCAATCGCGCCTGCTATCAGAATTAGTTATATGGTTTTGCCTAGACAACTGTGCAGTGTTTTTGAAGAAAAATGTGGATTATATTCTTCTACAGTATCTCGAATTGACCAAATGGTGGTGTGTGAGTTTATGGCGGGAGGGTATTTTGGGAGGCATTTAAATAAAATGAGAGGCGTTTATAAAGCTAAGCATGATGTATTGTTGGCTGGGTTGAGGAATATTTCGTCTATAAAAAAAATTTCGGGAGAAAATGCAGGGGTGCATATAGTGATAGAGTTTTCATCCGGTACAGAAACCGAGTGGATAGAAAGGGCAGAAAAAGCAGGAATTAAGGTATATGGCCTGTCGAAATATTTTGTATCTGAATCACTCACAGACAATGTGAGAATCCTTTTGGGATATGCAAATTTGAAAGAAGAAGAAATAATTCAAGCTTGTGAGTATTTAAAAAAAGTGTGGGAATAAATTACGAAAATATACCCAAAAATTACAAAGTTGTTTTAAAAATAAGAAAAAAGCTTGCAAAAAGGCTGTGATTGGGGTATCATGCTTTATAGTTGCAAAAGATGATGTAGCTATTCAAAGAAAAATATTAGATAAGAATAGTTACAATATTTAAAATTAGTTTACATAGAAGCTAGGAGGAGTATTGAAATGGCTACAAAAAAAGCTACAGAAAACAAAGAAGATGTAAAGGTAACAGCGGCAAAAGTTGAGACTACTGCAACAACAGCAACAAAAGCAGTAGAAGCGACAGAGGCTCCAGCTGTAGAAGAAAAGAAAGCACCTGCAAAGAAGACCGCAGCAACAAAGAAGACTACAACAAAGAAAGTTGCTGAAAAGAAACCTGCAGAAAAGAAGACAACTACAAGAACAACCAAGCCAAAGGAATTAAAGGCAAATATGGTTATCCAGTATCGTGATGCAGAAGTTGCAGAATCGGTGTTAATGGATCGCTTTAAGGCAACATGGGAATCTATGGGCAGAACAGAAAAAGAAATCAAGGATTTAACAGTTTATGTTAAACCAGAAGAATATAAGGCTTATTTTGTAGTAAACAGTATCGACACTGTACAGGTACAGATGTAGCAATCGGATGATGAACTCTCATGAATACAATTCATGAGAGTTTTTTTATGTCGAAAAATGTCGTTTGGAAACATTTGCTAAGATGCAAAGGATTTGGTATACTAGAACCAAAATGGATATTAGAAATTCAAGGAGAAAATAGAATGAGAATAACAAAAAAAATTGTGGCAGCATTTATGTGCGGTACTGTGGCGGTTTCATCTCTTACAGGGTGTGGTTTCCACCCTTCCAGAGTATTGATGGGACGATTGTCAAAAACAGAAGTATTTCGTATTGGAGATAATATTTGTACAAAGCCGGAATTGATGGTATATTTGACTACAGCTCAGAAACAGTATGAGAATATTTTAGGAGTGGACATGTGGGATAGGGATTTTGGAGGTGTGACCTTAGAATCCTACTTAAAAGAGACGATTTTAGGTCAGATTGCCCAGGTGAAAAGTATGACCTTATTGGCAGAAGAATACAAGGTAACTCTTAATTCGGAAGAAGAAAATAAGGTAAATGAGGCGGCAAAGAAATATTATGATTCTCTGAACAAGGCAGAGAAGTCATATCTTGGGGTGGATCAGGAAGTGATTGCAACCCTCTATCGTGAATACGCATTGTCCAATAAAGTGTATGATGAGATTACGAAAAATGTAGATACAGAGGTAAGTGATGATGAGGCGAGAAAAATAACAGTGCAGATGATTTGTTTTAAGTTTGATACCTCAGCAGACAATATTAAGAAAAGTAAAAAGGAAAGTCATCAGAAGGCCAAAGAGGTTCTAACTCAAGTTCGAGGGGAAAATACAGATTTTGGAAGCGTGGCAGAACAAAAAAGTGAGGAAGAGACAATTGAGTACACCTTTGGAAAAGGAGAGCAGGAGGAGGCTGTTGAAATTGCAGCTTTTAATCTGGACACCAATGAAATTAGCGACATTATAGAAACTAAGGATGCCTATGTTATTATGAAATGTATTAGTAACTTTGACAGAGAACAGACGGATGCAAACAAGGCTGAGATTGTGGAAAAGAGGAAAAAAGAAGCTTTCGATACTGTCTACGATGAGTTTATCAAAAAAGCACCTTCACAGTTTAATGATGAATTGTGGGAAGAAATTTCCTTCACGGAAGATAAGAATATTGAAAACATGTCATTTTTTGAGGTGTACAATGAGGTTTTTGAAAAATAACTATGAATCAGAAAAATATAGAAAAACAAAAAAAACAATTGCTGCTATCCATCATATTACTTATGGTGGTGGCAGCAATCTTTCTTGCTTTTATACAGCAGAACCAGAGAAGGATATTAAGACAGAACTCAGAAATGATAGCTCAGTCGACAAGAGAGAATGCAAAAAGTATCAATGAAATTTTCAGGTATAGCAAAAGTAGTCTTTCCATGGTGTCCTTTTTGATCTCTCAGGGGCTGGAGAGTGAGGAGGTGAATCAGGAATTACTAAAATCTATGGTGGAAGAAACCACTTTTGACAGAATAGAGTTCACAAATGCAAAGGGAATCAACACTATGTGGGATGGTGTTGAAATAGATGTGACAGGCAGATTGTATTATCTGGAGGGAATGAAGGGGAAAAACGGAATCCAGGTGGTTTATGATGCGAAAACTTCCCATGAAAATTTGATAATTTTTTATGAGCCCTTGTATTATAACGGAAAAATATTGGGTGTGTTGTTGGGAATCATAACAGAAGAAACTTTTGGGGAACAGTTAAAAAATAGCTATGCTGGAAATCTTGCCGTTGCCTATTTGTGTCAGAAGGATGGTACGGTGGTTTCTGCCACAGAAAATGATTTGATTGGAAAGAATGTAATTACACACTTAGGAGAAAAAAGAAATGTGAAAGAAAAACAATTGAAGGAAGTAGAACAGGCATTGGCTTTGGGAAATAGTTATTCTTTCCGGTACAGAGGTGAAAAAGGAGAAACCAATGCTTATATTGTAGGCTTGGAAGAAGAGGGTTATTCACTGATTAAAACCATTCCATCCCAGGTTACGAACGCCATGATTTTGGAAGTGAATCGGGATTCCATACTGGTGGCAACCATTATTCTGGTTTTATTCTTGATATATTTCCTTTTTATTGTCAAGGATTTCAAGTATAGTGTCAGTAAGGCAGAAACCACTGCAAAAAATTTTGAAGAGGTTATTAAAAGTGCAGCTATTTCCTTTGAATCCATCTATTCCATTGATTTAAAAAATAACTATTTTGAGATGATTTATCCGGATAATGAGGAAAAGGGAGATTATAAGAAAGCAATTGAAAGACATTGGCAGATAGGGCGAATTATCGATGAGGATGGTAGTGTCAGAAAATGTTTAAGCCCGGAGATAATCTCTGAAAGTCTTATGGGAAAGAAACAGATAGAACACAAGTATCAAAGAACCTTAAAGGATGGGCAGGTTGCCTGGTGCCTCACTACCTTAATTGTTGTAGAAAGGGATTTGGTATCAGATAAACCTATCCTTGTGACTATGGCCATTCGCAGTATCGATGAGGTGATACAAAAGGAAGAAAATCAAAGGGAGTTGCTTACATTGGCACTGAAATCTGCGCAGGAGGCAAGTGAGGCAAAGATGGCTTTCTTATCTAAAATGTCTCATGATATCAGAACACCGTTAAACGCTATCATAGGCATGAGTGCTCTTGCAAAAAAACATATAGGGAAACCAGAGAAGATACAGGATTGTTTAAAGAAAATTGATATGTCGAGTAAACATTTACTTTCCCTTATTGATGAAATTCTTGATATGAGTAAATTGGATGGGAAAAGTATGAAATTAAACATTGAAACCTTTTGTATAGGTGAAGTGCTAGAAGAAATTATGCTTATGGTAAAACCGCAGATGAATGGAAAATTTCAGGTTCTTCAGTGTAATCATCGCTATCATCATGATTATGTACGTGGCGACAGTATTCAGCTGAAAAAAATATTGATTAATGTATTAACCAATGCTATCAAATATACTCCGGAAGGAGGGGACATTACATTTTCATGTACTGAAAAAGAGAACAATGAGAGAAACATAAGTACATTTTGTTTTGTCATAGCGGATAATGGAATCGGTATGAGTGAGGAATTTTTGAAAAAACTCTATGATCCCTTTGAACGTATGGAGGATGTAAGAATCAGCAAGATACAAGGAAGCGGTTTAGGACTTGCTATTGTGAAAAACGTTGTAGCTTTGATGAACGGAGACATTCAGGTGGAGAGTACATTAGGAAAGGGGAGTACGTTTACCATTTCCATTCCTTTGGAATGTGTGAAAGAAAAGGATGAAGAACTTACCAAAAGGATGGTAGAACACAATGATCCATTGGGAGTATTGCAGTCTATGGAACTGAAAGGAATCCCGGTACTTTTGGTGGAAGATAATGAATTGAACAGGGAAATAGCTATGGAACTATTGGAGGGCGCAGGACTTAGCCCGGATTATGCAGAGAATGGATTGGAGGCAGTAAATCTCTTAGAACAACCGGATGTTAAGGATTATCAGTTGATTTTTATGGATATACAGATGCCGCTGATGAATGGATATGATGCCACGAAAAGAATACGTGAAAGCAAGAATGAAAAAATAAGAGATTTACCAATTATTGCAATGACAGCAGATGCTTTTACTCAGGATGTTCAAAAGTCTATGAATGTAGGAATGAACGAGCATATTGCAAAACCACTGGACCTGGAGAAATTGATATTTATTTTGGAAAAGTACTTGACAAAGTAGCAAAACGATACTAAGATAAAACTACAGATAGTAGCGAAATACTACTTAAAGGAGGAACGGAAAATGAGAAATATATTAGTGGTAGTGGATATGCAGAATGACTTTATTGACGGGGCTTTAGGAAGTGAGCAGGCGGTTGCTATAGTAGAACATGTAGTAAATAAAATAAAGGATTTTAACGGGGAAGTGGTATTTACAAAAGATACACACTTTGAAGATTACTTAGATAGCCAGGAAGGAAAAAAACTTCCGGTAAAGCACTGTATCAAGAACACGGATGGATGGCAGTTAAATGAAAGAATTGCAAAGGCAATGCCACAGGGAGCAAAGGGGTTTGAGAAGGTTACCTTTGGTTCCAGGGAGCTGATTGAGTATCTGGTAAAGGCAGACAGAGAAGAAAGATTAGGGTATGTGGAATTTGTTGGATTGTGTACAGATATCTGTGTGATTTCCAATGCTATTTCAGTCAAGACTTTCTTACCGGAGGTAGAGTTAAGAGTAGATGGAAGTTGCTGTGCAGGAGTCACGAAAGAAAGTCATGAAAATGCCTTAAATGCTATGAAAATGTGTCAGATTCAGGTGACAGGATAGGAGTAATTTATGAAAGAGTTATTGAGAGTAGCTTGTGTGAGCCCAAGGGTGCACATAGGAAATGTGAAAGAGAACGCAAAAGAAATTATTTCGTGTTATGAGAAATATAAAACAACATCGGATGTAATTGTAACGCCGGAACTGTCATTGACAGGATATACCTGTGGAGATTTGTTTTCCAACAGATTTTTGCTTGAGAATGTGAAAAAGGCCTTGGTGGAACTTTGTGATGTGACAAAGCTTGGGTGGGAGAGTGCTCCTGTACTATTGGTAGGACTTCCGTTAGAAGTGGAAGGGGAAGTGTTCAATTGTGCTGCGGCTATCTGCAATGGGGAGATTCTGGGGATTATTCCAAAGACTTATCTTCCTAATTATGGAGAGTTTTATGAAAAAAGATGGTTTAGTGCAAGAAAGATTTCGAATCGAACCATTATCCTTGATGGCTATCAGGAAGGAAAGGAGATACCATTTGGAAATGATATTTTGATTCAGTTAAAGGAGCCACAAACTACCATTGGCGTAGAAATCTGTGAGGATGCCTGGACACCAATTTCTCCAGGACGAATGATGGCGCTTCATGGTGCGGAGGTAATCGTTAATCTCTCAGCATCCAATGAAGTCATCGGAAAGGAACAGTATCGGAGAAATCTCATGAGTTCCACTTCCGCAAGCTGTCTTTGTGGTTACGTATATGTGTCATCAGGAATGTATGAATCTACTTCAGACCTTGTATTCAGTGGACATAAAATAGCTTATGTGAACGGAAAATGTGTGGCAGAGTGTAAACCTTTTGAGGAGGAAGACTTGCTCTGTGATATCCAGCTAACCAAGATTAAGCATGATAGAACTGCCAATAAGTCCTTTGCTGATTGCAGAAGGGATTTTGAAAGTTATGTATACCGAAAGGTATATGCCCGCCGCAATGAGGTAAACAAAGAAGAATTGTTAGGTAAGATTTCTATGACACCTTTTGTACCATCAAAAGATGTGACAAACCGTTGCCTTTCTATTTTTAAAATGCAGGTATATGGATTACAGAGAAGACTTGTGGCAACAAAATCTAAGTGTGTTGTGGTGGGAGTATCTGGAGGTTTGGACTCTACTTTGGCACTTTTAGTAGCAGCAAAGGCGATAAGAAACTTACAATTGCCAGCTACCACTTTGGTTGGTATTACTATGCCGGGATTTGGCACTACAGACAGAACCAAAAATAACTCGTTGGAATTAATGGAAAAACTAGGATGTGATGTTCGAACCATATCCATCGTGGATTCTGTAAGGCAACACTTTAAGGATATCAATCATCCCGAAGAGGTCCACGACATTACTTATGAAAACTGTCAGGCGCGGGAAAGAACCCAGATACTAATGGATGTGGCAAACAAAGAGGGCGGTTTTGTTTTGGGCACTGGGGACTTATCAGAGCTCGCTCTGGGGTGGTGTACCTACAATGGGGACCATATGAGTATGTATGCAGTAAATACAAGTATTCCAAAGACTTTGGTCAGAACTCTTGTGGATAAAATTGGGCATTATATGGATGCCAACGGATTTGAAGGAATGGCAGAGGTAATTGAGGATATTATCGACACCCCGGTAAGCCCGGAACTGCTGCCGCCAAATCCAGATGGAACCATTGCACAAAAGACAGAGGATACCATCGGTTCCTACATTTTACATGACTTTTTTCTGTATTACACTCTGCGTTATGGAATGGAACCTGAGATGGTTTACGAATTGTGCAAAGAGGCAATAAAGAGAAGCGAGATTTATAAATTTAGTGATGAGGACATAAAAAAATGGTTAAAGGTATTCTACCGCAGATTCTTTGGGCAGCAGTTTAAGCGGAATTGTATGCCGGATGGAGTGAAGGTGGGTACAGTTTCGGTAAGTCCAAGAGGAGATTTACGTTTACCTTCTGAAATTGAAAGTGAGGAGTGGCTTGTGGCAGGTGATGACATAAAAGAAGATAGTAACTGAAAATTTGTGTTTTTTTAATAAAAAAAATTGAATTTTCTCAAAAATCATCCTAAAATGAAGGAGATTTTAATAAAAAATTCAATACTATGAAAAAAAAGTTGAAAAATTGTGAAAGTCATGTAATAATATGCAAGGAAGGGAAAAAATTCATTCAACAAATATTATGATAATGCAGGATGATTTTAACCTATGATGTTCTAAACAATATTATAAAGGAGGATTTTTAGCATGTCGTTAAAAAATCAGTATTTACT
>JBGVDD010000214.1:0-8354 GCA_045119215.1 Lachnospiraceae bacterium
ACAATGTCCTTTAATCCACTGGCGGGATGTTCCATGCCGTGAGGCAAAGCCACACCTGCTGTGTTGATTACCATACCACCTAAAGTGCTTGCCCAGGTAATGGCATCCCAGGCCTGCTCCTCCCTGCTACCTTCATAAACCGGCACCAGATATTTCCCGATAAGTTTCATGGCCTCTATGCTCATCATATCGGTAAGGGGCTGTCCAATTTTGGAAACATATGCCTCCATACAGTGACATAAGGCATCAAACCCCACCGCCGAAAGTACATGCTTTGGCATGGTTTCCATCACTTCCGAATCAATGATGGATACCTTTGCAATAATGGCATTACTTCTTAAGGATTTTTTATCTCCATTTTCCGGATTGGTTAATACCGCAAATCCATTGCCCTCACTTCCGGTTCCACAGGTGGTGGGGATGAGAATCAACGGAAGAGCTTTCTGACTGGTTTTTCGGTTAAAGATATAATCATTAATATCTCCATCATTTACAGCCAAAAAAGCGATTGCCTTGGCACAGTCCATAATACTGCCGCCTCCAAGGCCAATAATCACATCACAGCCTTCCTTCTTGGCAAAATCCGCACCTTCTTTGGCAGTGGTGGTAAGTGGATTCTGACTTACCTGATCAAAGACAATGCTTTTCATTCCCGCTTCCTCTACATAGGAAGAAACTCTATCTAACAAACCAGATTTTTTTGTACTGCTTTTTCCGGTGACAATCAAAGCCTTCTTTCCGTATCCGGCAGAAAGTGTACCCACTTCTGCCACCCTTCCTCTGCCAAATACAAGATTTACCGGAAGATGATAATTAAATTTCATATTCCAAGCCTCCCTTAGCCCATAGCTTCTACGGTTTCTTTTATGATATTGAACGCCTTGTCACAGTCCTCCTTAGAGACAATCAGTGGTGGAACCATACGAATAATGTGAGCACCAATTGCAGTGATAAGAAGCTTACGGTCAAAACATCCATGTTTTACCTCCACACCACTAATGGTATCATCAAATTCCACACCTACAAATAAACCCTGGTGTCTTACTTCTTTTACATGTGGAAGAGTAGCAAGCTTGGCACAGAAGTAATCTCCCATTTCCTTTGCATTTTCTGCACAGTGACGGTCTAACAGTTCATTTACCTCTGCCAACGCCGCAGCACAGCACACCGGATGTCCGCCGAATGTGGTTCCATGGGATCCCATGGTAAATGCTTTTGCCACTTCTTTGGTGGCACAGATTGCTCCAATGGGCATTCCACCGCCTAAAGCTTTTGCCATAGATACGATATCAGGCTTAATTCCATAGTTCATATAGCTCATGATGGCACCTGTTCTGCACCATCCAGTCTGTACCTCATCTAACAATAACAGAATGCCTTTTTCATCACAAAATTCCCTTAAACCTACCAAAAATTCTTTTGTGGCAGGATGCACACCGCCTTCGCCCTGTACCGGCTCTACCATAATACCGATGGTGTTCTCCGTAACCGCTGCCTTAAAGGATTCCAGATTATTGTATTCTGCATAGCTAAATCCCGGTGTCATATCACCGAAACCGATCTGACAGGCATTGTCCGGCTGACCTGTTGCACTCATGGCACCAAAGGTTCTTCCATGGAAAGACATCTTTGCTGTCACGATATTGTATTTATGTGGACCATACTTTTCTACCCCATATTTTCTTGCCATTTTAATCATTGCTTCGTTGGCTTCTGCACCAGAATTCTGATAAAAAATCTTATCCATTCCTATAGTGGTACAAATCTTTTCTGCAAGTAATGCCTGAGGGATGGTATAAGGATAGTTAAATGTCTGCATAATATCGCTGCACTGGTCTTTGATGGCAGCCACAATTTTCTCATTACAGTTACCGGTGCTGTTTACTGCAATACCTGCATAGAAATCTAAGTATGCTGTACCGTCCGCCCCATACATGTACATATCTTTTGCAGTTTCAGCAACGAAATCAAAACGCTCATAGGTTTCAATCATGTACTTCTTTGCCTTGTCCTTAATATCCTGTTCTGTAAGTCCTATATCCTTTAATTTCATTTTCTTTTCCTCACTTTCCGTCAGCCTTTCGCAGCCGGCATTTCGTTTTATTTCTTATTTTATCAGACCTTTAATCTTTAAATATTCTATAATCAGTTTCACACACTCATCTACACCCACTCTTTCACTGTTTAGGGTCATGTCATAGTTCACTGGGTTTGTCCAGTAGTTTCCACGGGTGTAATATTTATAATAATCCGCCCGATACTTGTCTGTGTGCTCAATGGTTGCACTGGCGGTTTCCTCCGTTACTCCCATATGCTCCATAGTACGTTTTATGCAAAAATCCCTGGGGGCTTCCACATAAATACTGACTACATTATCTCTACCTCTCAGTACCCAGTCTGCACACTTTCCCACAATGACACAAGACTCTGTATCCGCAAGATTTTCTATGATTTTTTTCTGATATTCGAATAAAGTATCATCTGACACAAATTTTTCATTTCTGGTAATGTAATGCTTCGAGCGGGGAAGTCCCTTCAAAAAACTGGCAAAGCTTCCATTGTCACGAATTTTCTCATTTACCTCCTCAAATAACTTTTCATCCAGACCGCTCATCTGGGAAGCAAGTGTCAAAATACGGTTTTCATAACAATGGATTCCAAGTTCTTTTGCAAGTTTGGAAGCGATTTCCTTTCCTCCCGTACCAAATCCTCTGGCAAAGGTAACTACAAAATTATCCATGTCCTCTCCTCCTTCTCTATCCAGCTATAAATCTGCTTAAGAATTCCCTCACTCTTGGATTCTTTGGATTTGTAAAAAATTCAGCCGGGGTATCATCTTCTATTATGTATCCCTTATCCATAAATATGGTTCTGGTAGATACATCTCTTGCAAATCCCATTTCATGAGTGACAATAATCATGGTAAGTCCTGTCTTTGCCAGTTCCTTCATAACATTCAATACTTCACCTACCATCTCTGGGTCTAAAGCCGATGTGGGCTCATCAAACAACAATACTTCCGGATTCATACACAGTGCTCTGGCAATAGCAACACGCTGTTTCTGCCCCCCGGATAACTGTACCGGATATGCGTTGATATACGGTGCCATACCTACTGCCTTTAGATGAGTAATTGCCCTTTCAAAAGCTTCCTCTTTGGAAAGATGCAGGACTTTTCTGGTACCTGTCATACAATTTTGCAACACTGTCATATTGTTAAACAAGTTAAAGGACTGAAACACCATTCCTACCTTGGAACGATAATCATTTACTTCCTTCTGCCCGTCTTTTACCGGTTTGCCATGGTAAAGAATTTTCCCTGTAGTCTGGTGCTCTAATTTATTGATACAGCGAAGCAGTGTAGATTTTCCTGAACCAGAAGAACCCAAAATGCAAACCACCTCTCCCTTTTCTACTGCAAAATCAATCTTTCTCAACACTTCATGGTCTCCGAAGGATTTACTTAATTCTTCAATACTGATTATTTTTTCTCCCATAATCTTCTCCTCCTACTGATTGTCCATATATTCCACTGCAAGTACATAATCTGGTTTTAATGCCATCTTCTTTTCAATGAAAAGGAACAGACGGTTAAATGCAAAACATAATACCAGATAAATTACCGCAATAACCAAATAAGATTCAAAGTATTTATAGTAAGTTCCTCCGGCTGTTTTTGCCATCATGAACAGTTCTGACACACCGATTACATTTAAAACCGAAGTCATTTTTAAATTTGTCAGAAATGTGTTGGCCATTTCCGGAATTATATTCTTAAACGCCTGAGGTAAAATCACAGTAAACATAGTAAGCATAGACGACATTCCCAACGCCATGGCGCCCTCCCGCTGCCCTGCATCTATGGATTTAATACCTGCCCGAACAGTTTCAGACATATATGCTCCTGTGTTTAGTACTGTAACAAGAATACCTGCCACCACTGGTGTAATCTGCACTCCACCTTGACGAAGCCCATAATATATAATCATTCCCTGTACAATCATTGGGGTACCACGAAACAATTCTACATAAATCACAGAAATCCCTTTCAGAATACCTACCCAGATTTTTTTCAATATGCTATCCTCTTTATTCAACTTAATATCTTCTACAATTCCTACCAGGTATCCTAAAATAAATCCCAGAATGGTACCAACCACGGATACATAGAGGGTAATCAGTGTACCCTCTATAAACAGGTTGGAATATTTTTGTGCCAGAAAGATCATCCACCCAAAAGCATTGGTAGGGTTAGCCTCCCCGAGAATGAAAAACTCCATAACGTTTCCTCCTTTATTCCAATCAGTCACTCTTATCCCATAGTTACCAGAGCTTTACTAGTTTGCTGCCGGCTGTAAGGTGATGGCTTCTTCCATCATTTCATCCATCTTCTCCTTATCATTCCATCCCAGACTGTCCATGGCTCCCTGAATCTTATCCCGAAGCTCGGTGTCATCTTTTCTTGTAGCGATACATACGTTGGTCATCTCATCATCATTTTCAAAGGAATCATTCTCATCCAGGCTGATAACAACCAGATCATTATTTGTAAGTGCTGCTGATTCTGCTGTTGGAACATCAATAACTGCCACATCTGCAACGCCATTGGATATTGCCATGAAACATTCTGCTGTTGTCTCATAATTGGAACCAAGATTAGCATCTGGAATCTGTTCTAAAAGTGGTACCCAGCCAGTCCCAAGCTGTGTTGTAACAGTTACCCCTTTGCCAGCCAGCTCAGACAGGCCCTTTACATTTTCATATTCACCACCCTTTTTCACTGTAATACAGTTATCTCTGTAGTAATATGGTTCCGTAAATGCGTATGCCTGTTCCCTTTCTGCTGTTTTCCCCATACCTGCAATGATACAGTCATATTCACCGGAATCCATTGCCATTCCAATGGAATCCCATTCCACCTTATGTATTTCCAAATCCCATCCTAACTCATCTGCGATTTTCTGTGCCATCATTACATCATAACCATATGCATAGTAGCTTGTACCATAGATTGGAACTGCTTTTTCACCGTTTGCAACTTCTTCTGACTCTTGGGTCCAGTTAAAAGGAGCATAGGCACATTCCATACCCACTCTTAATATTCCTGCTTCTTCCTCTGTAGTTTCACCTGTTGTAGATACATCGCTTCCACCATTGTCAGATGTGCTGCCACATCCTGTTACCAAACCCATTGTCATCACTGCTGCCATCATTAATGTTAAAATTCTTTTCTTCATATTCATCTTCCTCGCTTTCTTATTGCAAAGTTGCCAAGTTGTCATGTCTCCAGTTATAGGCGGTTTTTCCTATGTAACAGTTCTCTTCCGTGCAAAACAAAAAGGCGCTTACTCTCTTACAAGTAAACGCCTTTGTTCACAAAACCAACCTTAACTGATTTTTCAAAGCTTTTTAAATCAATTGATGATACGAGTATAATTCATGTGCACTATATTGTCAATGATTATTTTTAAAAAATATATATTTTATTAATTTTGCAGATTATTCCTATAATTTATTCCGTTTTTTTAGCATTTTTATCTTTTTCGTGCATTATATTGCACATCTCTTGTTTTCTATCTAGGCAGTATAAGAAAATATGCTCACTAAACGAAGACATTCTGTTCCATTATTACAATACTCATGCTCTTTGTCAGAATCAAAACGAACCGCATCACCTGTCTTAATAATATAAGCTTCCCTGGATACCTTTAACCTAAGTTCTCCTTCTTCTACAATAATATATTCCTTTGTGTTTTCACCGTGAGGTCCGCTGGAGTAAACCGCCCCCGGCTCTATTTCAATTACGTACAATTCAAAATTTCTTTCTTTCTCATATGGAAAATATGTATAAACACGATATTTATTCTGTACTTCCTTGGTGGGAATCAGCCACTCCTTACTCACAGGATAAACGCTTTCCCCTGGGGTTTTCACTAAATCTGCCAGGGGTACTCTCAGACCACTGACGATTTTTCCTATAGTACCAATAGTAGGGTTTGCCTCTCCCCTCTCAATCTGTCCTAACATACTTTTACTAACCCCGGTCTGCTCTGCTACCAAATCAAGGCTATACCCTCTGGCCAACCGGATTTTTTTCAAGTTCATTGAGATATTCTGATTCAGATAATCCATTTCTTCGCCTTTCATTTCATGATAATACTGCCACTACTCCAACAATTCATAATATCCAAAATCTGCCTGTTTAAAATCTGCCACCTCATTGTAAACAGCCAGGGCAAAATCCAATAACTTCGCTCCCAGTAATCCACCAGTTCCCTCCCCTAGGCACATTCCTGCGTGAATGTATGCCTCTTTGCCAATTGCCTCCAAAGCCAGTTTCCCAGCCGGTTCTGCGGAACAATGGGTAGCAAAAATATAATCTTTACACAAAGGGGCTAATCGAATGGCACAGTTGGCTCCTACTGCCGAAATCAAACCGTCCACCAATACGGGAACCTGATAGATAGCCCCGCCCAAAAAAGCACCGGTAATACCACAGATATCGTAACCTCCAATTTTTGACATCACATCTATGATATCATCCTTGTCCGGTTGATTCACCTTAATCGCCTGTTCAAGAACTTTTATTTTGTGGCAGATCCCTTTTGAAGATAAACCGGCACCAGGACCGGTTATCTGGGAGACCGGTACATTTTCCAACACAGACAACATAGCACTGGAAGTGGAAGTATTTCCAATTCCCATCTCTCCTGTGACAAATAAATTGTATCCTTGTTCTTTTAATTCTTTTACTGTATGGATGCCCACTAAAATTGCCTGTTTACACTGTTCTCTAGTCATAGCCGGTCCCTTGGCTATATTATTGGTCCCAAAAGCTACTTTTTTGTGCAGGATGCCCTGTACCTGGGACATATCCCTGTCAATGCCAATATCAATGGGAAACACCTCTGCCTGGGCTACTTTGGCAAATGAGTTAATGGTGGCTATGCCTTTGGTAAAATTTTCAGTCACAATGGCGGTTACCTGGCTGCCGGTCTGGGTCACCCCTTCCTCCACCACTCCATTGTCTGCACAGAAAATTAAGACAGCCTTCTTATCCGCCTTAGGCTTTAACTCTCTGGTTATTCCTGCCAGTTGAATCACCATATCTTCTAATCTTCCCAGGCTTCTTAAAGGTTTTCCTACCTGATCCCATTTTTCCCTTGCCGCCTGGCACATGGTTTCGTCGATTGGTTCTATAGACTTTAACAAATTTCCTAATTCACCCATCTTCCCACCTACTTTCCTAGATCTTTTCTAATACTTCCTTCATGTCTGCTAAGGTTTTATCTAACTCTTTTCTGGTATGGGCAGCAGATAGGAAAATTGCCTCAAACTGACTTGGTCCAAAATAATTTCCCTTATCAAACATCTGTTTAAAGTATGTGGCAAAGGCTTTGGTATCTGCTGTCTTTGCTGTGGCATAATCTACTACCGGCTCTTTGGTAAAATACAGACAGGACAGCGAACCCTCTCCCACTATCTGCATAGGCAGATGATTTTCCTCTATAATTTTTCTAACTCCGCCTCGGAAATATTCCCCGGACTCCTTCAAAGTAGTATAGATTTCTGGATGTTCACTCAAAATGGTAAGCTGGGTAATTCCCGCTGCCATAGCCACCGGATTTCCGCTTAAGGTCCCTGCCTGGTATACCTGTCCCAACGGAGCTACCACACTCATCACATCTTTCCGTCCTCCATAGGCTCCTACCGGCATACCTGCCCCAATAATCTTTCCATAGGTCAGTAAATCCGGTTTCACCTGATAATAACCGCTGGCTCCCTCTATACCAAGACGAAAGCCGGTAATCACCTCGTCAAAAATCAACAATGCCTGATTATCATCGCATAGTTTTCGAAGTCCCTGCAAGAACCCTTCTTTTGGAAGCACAATTCCCATATTGGCGGCGATAGGCTCCACAATCACACAGGCAACCTGACCTTTATTATTTTCAAACAGTGCTTCTACACTTTCTAAATCATTGTAGTTTGCAGTCAGGGTATCCTGAACACATCCCTTGGGCACACCACCACTATCCGGCACACCTGCTGTCATTACACCGGAACCTGCCTTTACTAGCAAAGAATCGGAATGTCCGTGATAACAACCTGCAAATTTGATAATTTTGTTTTTCCCGGTGAAACCTCTTGCAGCACGGATAGCACTCATCACTGCCTCCGTTCCGGAGTTCACCATACGAACCATCTCCAGTGCCGGTACCAGAGAAACCATAAGTTCTGCCATTTCTACTTCCAACTTTGCAATAGCTCCATAGCTGATTCCACGTTCCATCTGTTTTTTCATTGCCTCTAGGATTCTGGAATCATTATGCCCTAAAATCATAGGTCCCCAG
>JBGVDD010000215.1:0-2596 GCA_045119215.1 Lachnospiraceae bacterium
TTCGCACCATCCAGTATTGAAATAATCGCCTGCAACATATCCATACAGTCATTTCGCATATCTTCCAAACCATCAGCGGTAAGTGTTACATCCTGCTGTTCCAGTTGTTTTACCAGTTCAGAAATATTTGTCTGCATATTCCGCAATTCCTCTACAAGCTTGTAAATGACCTCTTTCTTTCCTACAACACATATTCTGTTATAAATACAGGAACGGACAAAATAGTCTTTTTTCTGCATACCGCTTGCAAGTATCCTTGCCTCAATCATCTCCCGTTCTCTGTCTGATACACGAAAGCTAATTGTTGGATGTTTGTGTACTCCGCTCATAGCTCGTCCTCCTCATTCTCAAGTTCTAATCTGTCTGCCAGTTCTGCCTGCTTATTCGGATATAAATGTGAATAAGTATTTAATGTTGTTTCTATCTTTTCATGTCCCAGCCGCTCTGCTATTGCCAATGGCTGAAATCCAAGTTCCACTAGCAGTGATGCGTGGCTGTGTCGCAGATCATGAAGACGAATTCGCTTTACCCCTGTTTCCTTAATGCCACGCACAATCTCATGCTCCATATAGGATTTTGTAAATCGAAACATTCTTTCATTTGGCATAATTCCATACAAATGACTGCAATACTCCTTTAGCTCTTCTGCCAGGAATGGTGGAATTGTAATCTTACGATTGCTCTTTGGTGTCTTAGGCGGTGTAATTACATCCTTTCCGTCTATTCTCTGATATGATTTGGAAATGCTTATAATACGCTTTTCCAAATCAATATCTGCATAGGTCAGTGCCAGTAATTCTCCTATACGCATTCCCGTCCAATACAGAAGTAGAAATGCCATCCTCGCCTCCGGCTTATGAACCATAGACGGAAGAAATTGCTTAAACTCCTGCTTTGTCCAGAATTCCATATCATCCGCCTTGCTTCTCCCGATACTTCCTGCTTTCCTGCAGGAATTATCTTTCAGGTCATAATATCTGACAGCATAATTGAAAAGTGCAGCCAACTGGTTATTGATACTTTTAAGATATGTCTGTGCATATCCCTGCTTAATCAGTTCATTCTGCCATGCCCGGATATCCGCTGTTTTAATCTCACACATCTTTTTCTTTTTGAAATAAGGCGTAACCTTTAAATCAAACACATATCTCTTATTCTTGATTGTACTTTCTCTAAGCCTGTTCTCCATATCCGCAAAGTAGATTTCAACGAAATTCTCAAAGTTGATATCCAAATCTTTTCTCTGCTGTTGCCGAAAGTTACGCTCCCACTCCTCTGCTTCAGCTTTTGTCTTAAAGCCTCTTTTGTTCTTTTTATGACGTACACCCTGCCAGTCCTCATAATAGAACTGGCTACGCCACGTCTTGCCATCTCTTGTTGCTGGCATGTCATCATCTCCTCTCCATTAGCTAACTGCCATACCATAAAACTTTTCTTCAAAATACTTTGTAGGTACCTTGCCTGAAATCACTCGATAGCCCTTTTCTTTCAATTCATTATTAAGACCACGAATGATTTTGTAAGCATATCCTCTTGATACTCCAAGAATCTGTGCCGCTTCATCAGCTGTAACATACATTTTCATCGTATTCTCCATATTGAGTTCTCCTTCCTGTTTTTATTGCGGTACACTTTTGTGACCTTGTTTATCCGTATTATATAGTACACATTTGTGTCTGTCAAGCAATTTAGCAAAATTTTATACACAAATGTGTCCCGATGTGATAGAATAGATTTATTAAAACATAAAGGAGCTGTTTTCATGACTACTGGAGAAAAGATTAAATATTTTCGTAATATGCGTGGAATATCGCAAGAAACACTCGGTCAGTTGTCCGGCATAAACTCCGCAACCATAAAGAAATATGAATATGGAATCCGTAATCCTAAGCCTGACCAGCTTTTAAAGATTGCCAATGCATTAGGCATCAGCATTAACATTTTCATGGATTTTGATATAGAAACAGTTTCTGATGTATTATCACTACTGTTTAAGTTAGATGACCAAATTGATATGAAATTTGAAGCAGATAAGGATGAGGAAGGCAACTTCAAGCCAGCTACTGTTAAGCTGTCCTTTAAAAACAATCTCATCAACAAAAAGCTCTGCACCTATATGAAAGCTCTGGAAATTCGTGAAAATATGACAAATGCTAAAGATGAATATTCAGAAGCAGAGTATGCTGACAGCCTGCAGCACATCAATGAGAATATCGAAGAAATCAAGCAGCACCTGCTTGATGACAGTATGGTTGTCAAAAAAGGAACTGACAGACTTACCGTGAAAATTTTTCCAAATTAGAGAAATCTCTTGAATTATCAGACATAAGATGATAATATCTAATTAAACAGAAAGCACCCACTCCAAAGGTGGATGCTCCGAGTTTAGGCTAAAGAAATGTCCTTACGGACACCGCCTATCCTGTGGATCAGACAGGATAGGCATTTTTATTTGCGCTTGTTTCTCTTATCGAGAAAGGCAAGCAACGCTACAATCAAGCTACCAAAGGACATCAGCAAAGCTAATATCCCAATGAAAATCGTAATGATCTCATAAGCTGTCATCGGCGCCACCTCCCTTCCTATGTATTCCGGT
>JBGVDD010000216.1:0-2726 GCA_045119215.1 Lachnospiraceae bacterium
TCTTTGCCTTTAAGATTTCAAAAGCATATTTTTTTGCCAGAAGAAGCATCTGCTTTCCATACCCTTTGCCCCTTTTTTCTTCATCTACAATTACAAATCCAAATCTTATGGTCTGCTGTTCTTTATCTGTGAATCTAAGAATAAGATGACCTACTACTTCCGTTCCATCCACAAGTGTCATTGGATAAAAATTATCCTCTTCTACACAATCTCCATTGTGTTCAATATACTTTTTATTCATTGCTTCTGGTGTAAGTGGATAAGATTCCCATCTGTCTGCTCCCCATTGTCTGAATACAAATTCATCCTGATGTTGTACAATAAAAATTGACATCCCGTTCTCAAGGATTTTGATATATAATCTATAAGAGAATAGGAGAGATTGATATGGCACAAAAAAGAATTACAAAATCATATGATCAAGAGTTTAAATCACAGGCAGTTAAACTTGCACAAGAAATAGGAGGTCACAAAGCCGCAACTGAATTAGGAGTTCCTTCTGGTACTATTTATGCTTGGATAAAAGCCTTCAAAGAAGGACGTTTGGCAGCAAAAGATGCTTCACATACTCCCAATAATGCATTAACTCTTAACGAAGAGCTAATTGAACTCAGAAAACGTGTCAGAGAACAAGATAAGGAAATTCGTCGCCTTAAAGAAGAAAATGAATTTTTAGAGGAAGCCAGTGCTTTTTTCGCAGCCAGCCGTCGGAAGTCAACAAGAAACAAAGACTAATGTTTATTGCTATCAAAACGGAAGACGGCAGAAACAAAGGAAAAATTGCCTTTTACTGCAAGGCTTTAGGTGTTACGAGACAGGGATTCTATCACTATCTGAAAACGAAAGACCTCCCATGGAAATATCAGGCACTTGCAGATGCAATGATAGATATTTGTGCTGAAGATGAATGTAATGATACTTATGGAAGAATTCGTATGCATCAGGCATTACAATTAAAGCAACCTGAAGGAGTCAAAATTCCAAGTGAACGTACAGTTTACCGAGTTATGGAAGAAATCGGAATTAGCCATAGACCAAAGCGTAAACCAAATGGAATCACAAAGGCGGATAAAGAGGCACGAAAATCGGACGACTTAATAAAAAGGGATTTTAAAGCAAGCAAACCCCTGGAAAAATGTGTTACTGATATGACAGAAATCAAGACATTGGATGGTAAGCTCTATATATCAGCCATATTTGATTGTTTTGATCTTGCAGTTCTTGGATTGGCAATGGATACGAATATGAAAGCAACCTTATGTGAAAAAACACTGGAAAATGCATATAAAGCATATCCGGACATTCGTGGAAGCATCCTTCATTCTGACAGAGGAACACAATATACTAGCGAACTCTATCGTAAAGCAATAAAAAAATATGGTATTAAACAGAGTATGAATAGTGCCGGTGGTAGATGTCATGATAATGCACGATGTGAAAGTATGTGGGCAAGGTTTAAAGAAGAATTATTATATGGTAGATATGATACTTCTAAAATGAAAGTAGAAGAAGTAAGGACACTTGTCTGGAGATATTTTATTAGTTATTGGAATAATCGAAGAATCTGTTCTGCAAATGGTGGATTACCGCCAGTAATCAAGAGGCAACAATACTATGCCTCTTTACAGGATGTAGCGTAGCTCAAACATCCTTGAGAAAAAAGTGTAAAGAGATATTGACAATATCACCGAGAAGGTTAAGTGATGAATGCAGGGAGCATAAAAGAGAGCAAATGACACGATACAATTCAAGGGATAGTTAGTTGAGAAAATGTATGTTCTGTGATATAATCGATTTGCTACAAGGAGAGCGAAACTTTGAATTTGCTGGAGAGATAATAATGACATTTGGTGAACGTTTATATGAATTGCGTAAGAATAAAAATATTTCACAAGAAGAGTTGGCAGAATTGTTAGATGTGTCACGACAATCAATTTCAAAATGGGAAAATGATAAGGCATACCCAGAAATGACAAGACTACTATTTATGAGTGAATATTTTGATGTTTCTCTGGACTATTTAATGCGAGGTACCGATAGCGATGAAAGCAATAATGATTTAACGGTAGGCTACAAAGCTCAAAACATGTTAAGAGTTTGGAATAACTTTATTTCGAACCTATCAGATAAGCAACGAAAACTAATGATGCTATTATATATTTTATTGATATGCGTGTGTATTGCTATTGTTGTTACTTTCATTTATGGAGCTGGATATGCCATAGGACAATTCATCGGACATATACAAAATGACCTGAAATTGTAAATGCAACTGTAAGTTTACACAAGTGCAACCTTGATTTTATGGTGTTTTATAATTAACAATGTTACTTTCTATGTATAAATTCAATTTAGGAGGGAACTCAAATGAGTAAAATTAGTAATATCATAAGTGACATCAAGGCTTGGGTAAATGCAGGAACAACAAATGAGATTTTTATTAGGAGAGTACTTGTTGTTAGTTTAACACTACTTGTAATTTATAAATTAGGGTATGCTATAGGCGTATTCTTGGCTCATATCGGTTTATAAACTGACAATAGGTTGTAAACTTTCAGCTTTATGAAGAGATGAAAGAATGCAAGAATTTGAAGTTGAAGGAGAAAGAGAAAATGAATAACAAATGTACAAAATGTGGTTCTGCAAATGTTGTAGAAGGAAAACTTTCGACGGGTACGGGAGGATTAGTATTTACCACACAAAAGTCTCAGAAAAAACTTCCATTG
>JBGVDD010000217.1:0-2756 GCA_045119215.1 Lachnospiraceae bacterium
AAAGCAAGACATTTATTATCCTTAGAAAAGAGGCGGAATTATGAGAAATATCGGTGAAATCATTTCTTCTAACAGAAAGAAACTGAAGTTATCTCAGCCAATGTTAGCTGAATTACTACAGCAGGAAGGAATTAATCTTACTGTAAAAGCAATCTCCAAATGGGAGACAAATGCTACTGAGCCCAGTGTGGCAACCTTCCTTGCAGTATGCAAAGTATTAAACATCACAAATATATATGAAGAATATTTCGGAGAAAATCCGGCTGATCCACTCTCTTCCCTCAATGACGAAGGGAAAGAAAAGGTTTTGGATTATATTGGATTGTTACATGACAGTGGCAAATATGAGAAACATACTGCAAAGATTATTCCATTTTGCAGATATATTGATGTGTATGATAATGCAGTATCTGCCGGAACCGGAAACTTCCTTGTTGATGGTCCGAAAGAAACGATTCAACTTACGAAGGATATCATACCGGAATCAGCAAGCTTCGGTGTAAAAATAAGTGGTGACAGTATGGAACCGGAATTTGAAGATGGACAGATTGCATGGGTTCTGAAACAGGATATTCTTGAAAACGGAGAAATCGGTATCTTCTATCTGAACGGAGATGCCTATATTAAGAAATTACAGGAGGATAAGAATGGTGTATTTCTTATTTCCCTTAATGAAAAATACTCTCCTATTCCTGTAGGTGAAAATGACCGCTTTGATATTCTTGGAAAAGTGGTTGGAAAGAATCATCCGAATGAGCTTAGAGATTTTCTGCAATAAACGAGTCCGTATTTTAGGACAGTATTTTCTGTATCCTTGGTAATATAAGATATGTATGAAAGTAGGTGTTTACTATGGCGGTCGTTAATAACCTTAAAGAAATTCGTGAATCACGAGGGCTTCTCCAAGAGGATTTAGCCTCTGCCACCGGGTTCTGCACAAAAACTATCAGCAGAGTGGAACGTGGTGAAAGGGCACCATCCGCTGAATTTATGCTCCGAATTGCAGCATACTTTAATCTGCTGGTAGAAGATGTATTCAAGATTCAAGATTAGTTCAGTTCCTCTCTTACCAAGAGGAACTGAACACACTCCTCATTTATACCATTAACTTATGTTTATAAACTCTTCAACTATCTTTGTGTACTGTTCTGAATAATGTACTTTATACCATCCCAAACGCCAATTTAACTTTGCATAAGATATTGCGTGAGCACGTGGAAATAAGTAACATATTTTACTGCATGACCATATAAACCATTCAGGGACTCCCGCATCTTGCAGTATTCCTACATATTCCGAATATCTTTTACTGTGACCATACGCCCATTTCCCTTTTCTAACCTGCTCTGTGATTAAATATGCTGTCTCTTCATCTATACCTTTATTTCTCAGAAAATCATATATATCATCCCTACTAGAAATAATTTCAGACAAGTCTGCCTTTCCTTGTTCCAATAATAATTCCGCATTATCACTCAATGGCTGCATTTTTCAAAACCTTTTTGCAGTAACTATCAAACTTATGTCTATTTCTTTCGTTACTGCTGGAAGAAGATTGCTCCATAAGAGTACACCTCCTTCCATGCTCTCCAGGATGCGAAAGACCTTCCCTTTCGCTCTCCTACTACGAAGGAAATTGAAGATTTATAGAAAGAAACTGAAAATTTTTTCAAAAAAAATACAAAAAGAGTATTTATTTGACCGTTAGCCAAATAAATACTCTCTCCGTATGTTTCATATATGATATTTTTAATCTCTTTTATAAGAAGTAATACTTCGTGTTTAGGTGCTAGATTTCTTACTACACTTTTTACATTAGACTTTTGCAACAAAAAGAAAAGCCTATATGAAGAATATAAGGTAAATAGTATAATCAATCTATTCTAAACCTTATATTTACAGTCAATAAGTTTGATTATATATAATCAAACTTTATAATCAAACTTAAAGGGCATTTATATCTATTCAGAATATAAATACTCTTTCATCGCAGACAAAGTCTAGAGTAACAAATAGCCCATGCATATTTAGTGATAAAATGCATGGGCTATTTTTATATGGTTTACTATTAGTAATAACAAATGTTCATCTCTTCGACAAATTGGAATTTATCACTCTCTTTTACCTATATTTACAAAAGTTTGTATAAGTCCTACCGAAGAAATTATTAAAATATATGTTCCTCTTCTTTGGTAATCTTTTGTACCTAATTCAATTGATTTTTCTATCTATCCTTCAACAATAATTACATCTGTAGCTTCTTCAATTGTACTTGTAACTACATTTGTTGCTTTTTCTTCCGCTTTTACGATATTTATAAATCCAACACAAAAAGTCACCAAGAAAAACACTAAAAAGATGTAATTTATCATTTTCTTTTTTAACATAATAATACCCCCATACAAATTCTAATCTAATCGTTCTGTTTGCTGTCATTATCATTTGTGTTATATCCTATGATAACCAACATCAATCCGATAATTGCAATTAAATCGGTTACCAGTCCATCCGCACAAAACATGTGAAATACAATTACAGCCATCATAATAGCAATGCCTAAAAGCATCTTCTTAATCCCATTCATACAAGCACTCCTTTGTCAAATTGGAATTTGTCTATCGGCTCCAAGCCATAACCAACTCTTTTTCGTTGGTATTATCATCCGTGTTTTCTGATTGAACTACAAATTGTTCTCTCTGATAAAATTGAATTGCACGGATATTCTTATTATAAACGCTCAAATACATATTGGATTT
>JBGVDD010000218.1:0-6535 GCA_045119215.1 Lachnospiraceae bacterium
TTAAGCCTCTTTGTCGGAATCTCATTGCGGCATGGTCCGATATCAAAACTGCATCATTCACATAATAATTTCTTAAATCCATAATATCTATCATTATTTACCTCTATTATCCAAAATATTCTTGCATTAGTGAATCAAATAACTGCTGGGTTTCATCTAAGGATTTCTGTACAGCAACTTTTGATTTGTCGACTTGTTCTACAAACTTAATAAAATCTCTTTGTAACTCAATAGGTGGTATAACTTGCTTGTATACTTTCATTATTGCAGTATTCAAATTAGGCTGTGTTCCTGCTGGAGCTATTGCTCTAAAATGCTCTGTCATCTGGTTTAACGATTGCAATAAGAATACCTTATCAAGTCTTTCATCAATATCTTCCATTGCAAGCCAACCATCGTGAATGCATCCATCAAATGTAATAATTCGAGCAAATCCAAGTGAAACTCCACAATTTGCAAAGATCAAACTCCCCGACTTAACAAGTCTGCTCTTCTTCACACCATCTTGAATAATATGTTCCTTAGTTGAACTTAAATAAATATTATCACCATCAGTAGCATCGCCTATCTTAATCCAAGGTACATCTCCACCTAAGAACTGTTCTATCGGTCTTGGTGACCCACCTCTAACTATGGTGCAAAGATCACCTAATGGTTCACAATCCCAATTTTTATCATTAATATTTATATCTCCAAACAGTTCGACAAATCGTGCTTTGATGAGGTCATCTAATAGCTTTAATTCTTGCTTTCTTGATTCAATTACTACCTCGCATTTACCAAGAGCGTTAACAATCTCCTTTTGTTTATCTAGTGTATCAAGATTAAATTCCTCATTCTTATAATCCTTAAAATATATATGTGGAATTGTTGCACCAGTAAAATATTTTTCTAAATGCATATAACTAACCACATAATATAAATATTCTGGAAGAACATTATCCTTTGGTAATAAATACTGCATAGTACCGATAATTGATGATTTTGCTGGGTGCAAAGTTGTTCTGCCTATTCCAGCACCATCTTTAACTACTGCCACATATGGCTTCTCCTGATGATAGAAGTCTACGTTTCCTATATATCCAGATGCACCATAGATTGGATAATCACCTGTCATTTCTACAACATCTGATTGTTTTAAATTTGATGAGCCACGCTCACATACTTCTTCAAGTTTTACTCTCATCTACATCATCCCTACAATTCCAAACAATTTTATCACAATTTATATTGAATTCCGAACAAGTGTTTGATATGATATAAACGGTGCTACCCTATTCGGTAGGCGGTTAGCCTTTATCGTAAGAGTTATAGCTTACGTTTACATAGAAATCCTTTGCGGAAATCTATTAAGGAGGTTTGTGCTTATGCTTACAACGGAACTTTTTATAGCCATCATCAGCTTATGTATTACTTGCTTTGCTCTTGGTTATGCCGTTGGTTCTAAGAGCAATGATAAGACACAAAAATAACCGCCCCAGTCCTGACAAACTTTGGCGGTCATTTTTGACTTAAAATAATATCAGGCTAACCGTCTATCGGTAGCACCTTCTTAATTAGTATACTAACACTTAACCGCTTTTATGTCAAACAAATATTCTGTTTTTAATTCCTACAGTCTAAGAGCTTCTTTAACTCTGCTAGTTCATTCTGAATCTCTGTTTCAAGAGCTTCAATCTTACCCATAATCACCTCAGTAGGTTCATACTGAACTGCTTCATATACCACTTCCTTGTACTTATTGATGGAAAGGTCATAGTCATTGGCCACGATTTCCTCTACAGGAACAAAGAAGCTCTGCTCTGTTCTTGCTCTATCAGACTCCCCATCCAGATGACCCCATCTTTCAATAATATCAGGAATATCATTGTCAGCAATTTCCTGGCGCTTATCATCTAAGCTGAATCCATCCGCTTTCATATCATAGAACCACACTTTATCGGTTCCACCAGAACCAGTCTTTGTGAAGATAAGGATAGCTGTTGATACCCCGGCATATGGTTTAAAAACCCCACTTGGCATAGAAATTACAGCGTCTAACTTATTATTATCAATGATTTCTTTTCTAATCTGTTTATGAGCTTTGCTTGAGCCAAACAAAACACCATCTGGAACAATCACTGCACCTCTTCCACCTTTTTTAAGAATACGCAGGAATAATGCAAGGAAAAGGAGTTCTGTTTTCTTTGTCTTTGTAACTTTCAATAAATCCGCAGACACTGCTTCATAATCCAAGCTGCCTTTAAAGGGCGGATTGGCAAGAACCAGGCTATACTTTTCTACATCGGTATTCTGCTCTGACAAGCTGTCTCGATAAGAAATATTCGGGTTCTCTACGCCATGAAGAAGCATGTTCATAGCTCCAATTCTGAGCATGGTTCTGTCCATATCATTGCCAAAGAACATGGTATTATTAAAATGCTCACGAAGCTTTTCGTTTAAGAACATATCTGCATGGTTCTCTCTCAAATAACGCTGAGCTTCGATAAGGAAACCTGCGGAACCCATGGCAGGGTCTATCATAATATCTTCAGGACTTGGCTTTACCAAAGCAACCATCATTTTAATGATATGTCTCGGTGTACGGAACTGACCATTGGTTCCAGCAGTTGCCACCTTTGATAGTAAATACTCATAAAGGTCACCTTTGGAATCTTCATCACCAAGTTCTAACTTATCTATACCATCTACAATCTTTGATAACATGGCTGCAGTAGGAATCTTGAAAATTGCATCCCCCATGTATCTTGCATAGGCAGAATCTCCATCTTGATGCAGGTTCTTAATAAATGGAAATACACCATTAGAAACCAGTTCGTACATCTCGTCAGCAGAACCAAGGTTCTTGAACTTACTCCAGCGATATTTCTGGCACTCTTCCGGGAACAGGGTTTCATACTCTACTCCCAAGAAGTTAGCTTCATTTTCTTTGGTCGTCTCAACATCATCTAACTGCTTGATAAAAAGCAGATAGGTAAATTGCTCAATAACATCAAGAGGATTTGTGATACCTCCAGTCCAAAAGGTTTCCCATATACGGTCTATTTTGTTTCTTAAATCA
Organism: Lachnospiraceae bacterium; assembly: GCA_045119215.1. Taxonomy (GTDB): domain Bacteria; phylum Bacillota; class Clostridia; order Lachnospirales; family Lachnospiraceae; genus RUG11237. Next base: position 3,062 of record JBGVDD010000218.1, read on the forward strand.
CCAGTAATCATACTCCACTCCTATCATCTGTACAGAAATCTTATATTTCACAACTACACCCCAAAATGGACATAATTTTACATAAACTATTCTATCACAACATTTGTCGTATATAAATCATTTTTTCGTAATAGAATGAAGAGCGGGACTTCCAAAATCTACTGCATCACGGGACGAACGGATCTGTAGCTAATTCCCTTGCAAAAACGGCACCATATACACTGGAATATAATGAATTCCGTTTTCCCATTTGTAATCCTTTGTATGAACAACATATTTGTGGTGTACACGATTACTAAACTTGTCGCAAAATACATCAAGTGATTTATGTGTTCTATAGTTGCCTGATTTCACCTCCAGTGGACATATCTTATCTCCAACCGAAGTCAAAAAATCAATCTCATACAAATGATTTGAGGTTTCACTTTCCATCGTGTAATAAAACAAATTATTACCTTTAGCTATTAGCATCTGTGCCACAACATTTTCATATACATATCCTAAATTTGCATCCAAATTATCCGAAAGTAACTTATTATAAATAATATTCTCCGTGTAGTTTTTATCCTTAAATGCCAATGTGATAAATAGACCAACATCAGAAGTAAACAATTTATACCGGCCTGCGTCCTTTTCTAATGCCATTCCTATGCCAGGATTATTAGCATGATATGCAATATTTACAGTATACGAACTGAGCATATCTGGAATCAACTCTCTTACCTGCTCAGAACGAATCCCCTCTCTCGCACTCGACAAAATGTATCTTGATGCATTGCCACTAAGATTAGCAGGTATTGCATCATAAATATCACCTGCAAGACCAGTTCCATCTATCTTCACAAAATCTTCTTCATATAAATCTACAATCTCTCTTTTAGCTTCATCAACCAATTGCAAATTGTTTTTCTCTATATATGTTTCTATGGCTTGTGGCATTCCACCAATAAGCATGTACAATCTAAATATTCGCATCAAGTTTCTATGCATCGCATTCCCTGCAGGCTTTTTATTCTTTAAGAGATACTTAATTGTTTCAGCTGATATCTCATCTCCTATTGCCCACAAAAACTCCTCAAAATCCATAGGGAACATTGATATTTTGTGTTCTTCGCTAGGAATCAAAATATCCTTTGTATTTTTTTTTATGGATAATAAAGAACCCGTTTCAATATACTTATATCTTCCATCCGCAACGAGATATTTAATTGCCTGTCTAGCCTTTGGAAGTAACTGAACTTCATCAAAAATGATTACAGACTCATTTTCATACAATCTAGTTCCCGTTAACTGCTGTAATTGCAAAAAGAAAAAGTCTAAGTCATACGTATCATCAAATAAATCAATAATTGCCTTACTGGTATGAGCAAAATCAATTAGAATATATGATTTAAACTCCTTTTTCGCAAATTCCTCTGCAATCGTTGATTTTCCAACTCGTCTTGCACCCTTTATCAAAAGAGCGTATTTATCACTTCTATTCTCTTTCCACTCAAGTATTGCATCATATATTTTTCTTTTAAAAACCGGCTTATCCATGTATAACTCCACCTTTCCACTAGAAGTATAACGCAAATCCCCATTCATGTAAACCTAATTTTTACTCAAATCCCCATTCATTCTATATTGAAAGTCCCCCAAATCCCCATTCATTTTCTTACTGATCTGAGCATTAGCAAATCACTTGTAACAGTTTAGCCATAGGCTAAACTGTTACAGTCACTTATCTACTAAACCATATAACCCTTGATATTACGAACCTTAGCAGTATTCTTTCCTTTACAGCCCATAAAATACACAATATGTGAGTAATTAAATTTTAGGAATCACATAGAAAGATTCCTGTTTGGTTCCAATTAATATTGGATTTTTTACTTCCACACATCTGTCATACAAGCCCAGTTGACTATATAACAAAATTCGTGTATAATTTTGTTACCAGATAGGAGGTGTACACTATGCCAACAATCAAATCAAGTGCTGATTTGCGGAATAATTACAACGAAATATCTACTTTCTGCCACGATTATTCCGAACCTGTTTTTATTACGAAGAATGGAAAAGGCGATCTGGCTGTTATGAGCATAGAAGCCTATGAAGAATTAACCAGTCGCTTTGAGTTATATAATCTTATAAAAGAAGGAATGGATGATATCGCACTGGGCAATACTCGCCCTTTTTCTGAAGCTATGTCAGATATAAGGAATAGACGCAAACGATGACTTATCATATTCACATCACTTCTACCGCCCAACGGGACATCATGAGTGCAGCTGATTACATTGAGTTCACACTTAAAAATCCATCTGCCGCTGATAATCTGTTAGACGAAGCAGAAGCCCAGATTAGATCACTATCTGAGCTTCCCAAAAAATTTTGTCTTGTTGATGACCCAATACTTGCAAGCTGGGGGATTCGGTATGTAATCATCAAAAACTACCTTGCCTTTTATAGCATTGATGAAAAAAAACACACAGTAATCATTGTCCGTTTTCTTTATCAGAAAAGCAACTGGAATTCCATTCTTCGCAAGGGTTTTTCCCTTATCTAAGGAGTTTGCACAAAATGCGAATTCCTTTTTTAATGGATGTTGTTATACACAACATTTTTCATAGAAATTTTGCAATGTCTGAAATCAAATTTGAGCGGGAAGCTCCAAGCTCTGTTACTGTACACAGATATCTGTGCACAGTAACCAAACTCTTACCCTACTCTGACACTTCCGTCAAATCAATTTCATCCCCCATAGAATCCACTCCCTTTGCAGTTACTCTGTCGATTCTGTACCAATCTGATGTTGCCCAGTGCTCGTATTCTGTTCCTGCATCCATGATTTCATATAAATGTATAGAAATCACTCCATTACCTTCCTCGTGATCCACCTCTGAAATCGGTGGCTCAAAACCAGTTTTATTATAATAATATTGTTGTGCCATTTTGCATAACTCTTCGTCTGAATATCTTGCACTGCTATCCTGAATTTCTGTACTTTCATCCATACCCTGATTCAGCTCTTCTTCGGTATTATCTGTCTTCTCTGTGGGAGGTGTGGTAATATCCGTATCTATCATGGTCATATTTTTATTCTTCAGATATTCATCTACATCTGCTGACCATGCTTCGTAATCTGTATATCCATCAAATCCATACCATCCAAAATCTCCATTATCTTGGTCCACACAACAACGTTGAAAGCTGTTGTCACTCCATTCATAAGGATACAGATTCCCAACAGATTTTTCATAATCATTGATTCCCATATCTTCATATATATATGATTTATAGAAAATAAAACTGTCTTCCCAACCCTCTTTTTCATTGCTAAAATCCAGCCCACAAGTACCTTTATATAATGCAATCAAATGTGTTCTCTTATCATCGTTAGACTGAACCAACATAGAACCTACATATTCTGCATCTCCATAATGTACCTGATTGTATGTACGTTCAGAGCTTTGTTTATCATCCTCACTT
>JBGVDD010000219.1:0-3349 GCA_045119215.1 Lachnospiraceae bacterium
TTTTCCATCATGTTTTGCATGTGTTAATGTAGACTTACCAGATCCTGATAAACCGTAAACAGATGCAACGAACTTAGAACCATCATCTAATGTATACTCTTTCTGTCCACCGTGGCAAGTAGCGTAACCATTTCTGTTAGCCAATGCCCAAGCCATAGTAAGAGTTCCTTTTTTGTGCTCACCAAAGTATCTCATACCAAGGATTGCAGCACAGTTCTCGTTTGTATCGAAATAGCAAAGTGTTAAAGGATCGCTTAAGCAGCTGAAATCAACATCTGGGCGTTCCTGTGGAATCCACTGAGGATTAGAGAAGATGTAAATATCTGGCTCTTTACCATCACCGATTGGCTTAGAGTTCTTGTACATCTTAACATATTCATCTGACATGTACTGGAAGTTAAGCATCCAGTTGTAAAGAATGTTCTCTTCTCCTTCTGGAATTAATAAGTGAGCCTTAACCATGAATTCTGGGTCAAGACCAATGAAACACTCTGCATGGTATAATTTTTTCCAACGTGTCTCATAAATAGCGTCCATAACTACTTTATCAAGCTTAGCGTCATCTACACCTGGTTCGCCTTTGATACGACGAGCAGCAGCGTAACGACCAGTTACAGCACCATCATTGAATAATAAAACTTTAGCATCTTTTTCAAGACCGAAAGTTTCGCCATCTTTAACAGGCATATCAGTTACGATTGTACCTGGTGAATTCTTAGCTAAATTATAAGCCTCTTTTAAAGTATTTACCTTTACTACATTGTTTCCGTAGAAAGCAGCTTCGATAATAGAACGAGTCTTAGAAAAACCTGGTTTTCCTGCACCAATCTCATTCACTGGATAAAATGCTTTTGTTGACATATATATATGACCTCCTAATAATATATTTGCACGTGTGAAACGCACTTTGTCTTTCTTAGGCGGACATTGTGTTGTCCACCAAATACATATACGATTTAAGTATACGTTTTTTTAGGGTAAATGTCAACTAAAACAGTAGGGATTTAAGGGGAATTTGTAACAGTTCAGCCTTGTCCTAGTCAAAAGAGAGAAATTTAAAAATTTTTTCACAAGTTTTATCCACACAAAAACGTATGATTTTACAGATTTGTATGCACTTTGTTTTTGTGTGGATAACTTTTTTACAAAATATCTGTTCCAGCCTACTTTTTCATGTTTGGTGAGACTGGTTTTCCACATATTCTGTTGATTTACAAAAAGTAATACACCGTCATTTTGACGAATCTCTTTTTAGGCATATTTTTCCTTTTCGTCTGTTTCTGATAAACTATGTTTATCAGAAACGAATGGAAGGAGATGCCCCATGGGAAGAGAAAGCAATTATGAAAATGGAATGTATCAACAGCTCATGGAAATCATGGGGCGTTTAGATACTGTAGAAAAAGAATCCGCACAAAAAATTGATACGCTTAATAAGCGAATTGATACCCTTGAAAATGAAAATCTTGCTTTAAAGAAGGAAAATCAGTTGTTGAAGGATGATAATGCCCGTCTGAAAAGCATCATCAATAACGACAGTTCCAACACATCCCTTCCACCTTCTACCGACCCAAAAGGTGGGAAACCTGCGAATTCTTACAATGGAAGAAAGAAAACCGGACGTAAGGCAGGCGGTCAAAAAGGGCATAAAGGAACCACGCTCACAAAAGCTGAAATAGAAGAAAAAATAGCTTCTGGTAAATGCAGACATAAAGTGAAAACGATTGGTAATGCATCCGGTCAGAAATATGTTACAAAATATGTGGTGGACCTAGTGACAGAACCGGTAATTACAGAAATTCGTATCTATGCAGATGAAGATGGAGTCTTACGCATTCCTGCAGAATACCGCAGTGATGTTACCTACGGCGCAAACGTAAAAGCACTGGCTGTATCCCTGTATAGCGAAGGGGTTATGTCAAATGACAGGATAGCATCTTTTTTAAACGCAGCAGGTAACGGAGAACTTGATTTGTCAGAAGGCAGTATCTACGGATTTTGCAGGAAACTGGCGCAGGCTTCAGAGACAAGCATTTCAAATCTTGAAACAGAAATGCTGAATCAGGAGATTGTTGCAACGGATGCAACAACAGTAACTGTTAATGGGAAGCAGAATTATATACGAAATTTCAGTATAATAAACAGCGTGGTCTATCATGCCATGGACAGTAAATCCATTAAAGCACTGAAAGAGATAGATTTTCTGAAACGCTATACCGGAACGCTTCTTCATGATCACGAGACAGCTTTGTATCATTTTGGAACCGAACATGCTGAATGCAATGTTCACATTATCCGTTATCTTCGCAAAAACACGGAAGAGACAGGAAATAAGTGGTCAGGTGACATGATTACACTCTTATGTGAAATAAACAAAAAACGAAAATCATTACTGGAACAGGGCGTATGTTCATTTTCTGCAGAGACGCTGACAAAGTATGAAACAGATTATTTTTCACTTTTAGCAAAAGGCAGGAAAGAGAATAAAACAACCAAGCATAAATACGCCAAAAAGGATGAACAGACACTGATTAACCGGATGGAAAAGTATAGTCATAATCATCTTTTATTTCTGCATAACTTTTCAGTTCCTTTTGATGACAACATTTCAGAGAGGGACTTGCGCAAAGCCAAAAACAGGCAGAAAATGGCCGGTGGCTTTCGTAAGGAAAGTGGCAATAAGATGTACTGTTCTATCATGACAGTCATAGAAACCCTTAAGAAAAGAAATATGGGGATTATCGAAAATCTAAAGAAGTTATTTATGGGCACACCGGCTATATTTTAGCCGGTGTAATACCCGTTGGATAAATTACAAGGCTGAACTGTTACAAATTAATTGATAATAGTTTTGTAAGTTCTTGCAATTAAAAAAACCCCCTCTTGTTTTGGTATTATTGTAAGTGTTCAACACGGTTATAAAACAACACAAGGGAAGTTTACTAAATAAACTTCCCAGTGTCAATATTACCTATTTTTAATGTTTGTTTTATGGCTATGAATCGATTTCAAAAGAGAAAGTATACTTCATTCGATACACCGCACATGTAACCGTTCCATCTTTATTGCACACGATAGTATGCAATAATATATCGTCATTATCACCATTGTTAGATCCTGTTACATATAGCTTTCCAGTCTTATAATACTTTTTATCTATAAGTAGTGATTCCTCAGTGGCTGCATCTTCCAATTCCCAACTCCAAGTAATATAACCATCTTTATCCGGAGTAAGGGTCTGCACAGTGCTTTCTTCCAAAGTGGCATATTCTTCTATGTTTTCCTTTGTCAGCTTTTCAAAAAGTGCATCCATATCCTCTGTGTCTTCTGTATCCTCTGCGTCCTCTGC
>JBGVDD010000220.1:0-2204 GCA_045119215.1 Lachnospiraceae bacterium
TCAAGGAAGCAAGAATTGCCATCGGGAAATATATCCACACTTACAACTTTGAGAGACGCCATTCTGCGATTGATTACCAAACACCGGCTGAATGCTACTATCCGGCAATGCTGTTACCATATGTAGCTTAGCAGATATGGATCTGGGGAACATTCCACCATTCTCCACATTCTCCTTGTAACTTATCAACCATATCAGTTCATTATAAAAATCTTAGATTTTTGTCTTGACAACTGAGCCACTATACATTTCTATTTTTTTAGATTTTTTATTAGGTAAATATACAGCAAAAGAAAATAATTCTTCATACTTCTTTGCCAAATCGTGTGAAACACTTTTCGTTATTAAAGCCAATTTTCCATCTTCAAATATTGCAAAATGTTTCTGAAATCTTGCTATTGTATAATTTTTATCGTTTATACATACTTCTACAATATAAACTTTTGTGTTTTTATCCCATACATTATCATAGTCAACCTCTGCACCCATTGCATAATAAAGAGACTTTAACATTGAAGATTTTCCAACGTGATTTTCTTGACTGGTTATTACATTAAATCCTTTTTCGAACGTTTGGAAACGTGCAGTACGATCTTTTATATCCGCTATCAATACACTTTTGAAATACATTTCATTCATCACAGTTTCCTCATTTCATTTATTATTATGCATATAACCAATACTCTTACATACAGCTGATTATAAAGAATTTTTACCATCGGATTTTCAGCATACAATTGGTCACAAATAATACCTGCATATTCCCATGCTGCTTCATCCGATTTTATTTCTCTGTTTTCAATTAAGGTTCGTACTTTTAAGAATACTTTTGTAAATGATTCTGATTTACCATGTGAATCAGTCATAATTCTTGTGTACTCATAGGATGCTTTATATTTATCCTCTGCATCCAATTGGATTACTTGCTGCACTTCGTCAAATGGTGGTATAGAAATAATCATTGCTTCATCTATTACTCTTTCAAAATCTTTTTTAGAAATACCTTTTTTCTGTCGAACTTCGATATACTCAGCATCATCAGACAACAATTCATATTGTTGTCTTCGGGACAAAAGATCTACCATTGCATTAAATACTGTTTTAACAGAATCCATTGTTATTCTTGGATATTTTGCATGTAAAAAAGTTCCCATTTCCTGTTCAACAATTTCTTTATGACAAGGTATTGAAAGAGTTGTTCTTATATGAACAAATTTAGATAAGTCCACGTCTTCCTCTTTTACTCCCTTTTTCTTTGCAATGTCCTGTTTTATTTTTTGTACTGTAATAGGATTAAATTTTTCAAAAGATGTTTTTTCTGCAGTATATGATTTTGTTTCTGTTTTTTTCTTGCCCCCAACATCTTTCATTGACACAGAAACTTTCAACGGACAATTTGTAATTAACCCTAATTCTTTTACAATCCATTCCGGACGTTCTAATTGCGTATACAGTTTTGTCAACCAATCTTCCTTTATTGCTGTATTAATACTGATAGACTCTTCATTTGTCTTCATTTGATAATAACTTACAATTTCTGGATTCTTTTCATCTTCAAATAATGTTATGTCATCGAAATAATCCATAACCAAGAGATAATCCAAACTATCATAAAGTTCGATTGCCATATGAAGTGTCTGACTTACCTGCATCTCAAACCGATTATAAGACATACTCCCTGCACTAGTATCTACCGTAATTTCTGTTTTTTCACTCTTTTCTTCTCTTCTAACTAGAGCAGTAATATCTATAGGTTTATCCTGGTTAATTTCATTATCCTTCATATGCTCCACTCCTGTATTTTCCTCAGCATTAATACCTATATCTTATCACAGACGCCATTCATTTTCCATGTATAACTACAAGAAAAAGAGCTATGCTCCATTTGCATAACTCTTTACACCTTATAATTCTACAATCGTTCCATCCAAGTATCTCACAGAAATCTTGCCCGTTTCATATATTACAATACATTCCAGCGTCACATGCATCTGCTCCGCATCGAACCTCGGCACCTCTTTATCCGCATATTCCAGAAGTTTCTCTGCTCGGTATGCTTGCAACGGATTCTTTCCTTTCTGCAACTGCTGCCATTTCTTTATACATGCGTCTTTATTCTCCATCAATGCATTCCATGATTTTATAAAAACCTGTTCCAAGGTACTTTCATCAATATGCCTGTTAGCGCATCCCATGACACCTTT
>JBGVDD010000221.1:0-2187 GCA_045119215.1 Lachnospiraceae bacterium
TATGAATACAGATATTACAAAACAGATGGAAATGGTACTGTATAGGACCGAAGATGATAATGTGACCGTCAGTGCCTTAATAAAAGACGAAACAATATGGCTGACACAAAAAGCCATGGCTGAATTATTCGGTATTGACAAATCCGGCATCAGCCGCCACTTATCAAAAATTTTTGAAACTGGTGAATTGGATGAATCTTTGGTTGTTGCAAAAATTGCAACACCCAATCCGCATGGCAAAACTGCGGATAATACACAATATTCTCCTACCAATTATTACAATCTAGATGCCATTATTTCTGTAGGATACAGGGTAAATTCCATTCAGGCTACACAGTTTCGTATCTGGGCAACAAATATTTTAAAAGAATATATGATTAAAGGTTTTGCAATGGATGACGAACGTCTGAAGCAGGGAAAGACAGCATTTGGCAAAGATTACTTCCGTGAATTGCTGGAAAGAGTTCGCTCCATCCGTGCCAGCGAACGCAGAATCTGGCAACAGATAACGGATATTTTTGCAGAGTGCAGCATTGATTATGATAAAAATTCTGATATTACCTATCGTTTTTATGCTACCATACAGAATAAATTTCATTATGCCATTACCGGTAAGACTGCGGCTGAAATCATTTATAATCAGGCTGACCACACAAAGGAAAATATGGGGCTGACTACATGGAAAAACGCTCCCGATGGTCGTATTCTCAAATCAGATACACCGATTGCCAAAAACTATTTGGACGAAAAACAGATTCGTCAATTGGAGCGTGCGGTTACAGGTTATTTTGATTATATAGAGGATTTAATTGAACGTGAGAATGTTTTCACAATGGAAGAATTTTCAAAAAGTGTCAATGAGTTCCTTGAGTTCCGCCGATATGACATTTTGAAAGATAATGGACGTATTTCCCACAAGCAGGCAGTTGAAAAAGCATATCAGGAATATGATATTTTCAACAAGACACAACCGATTGAATCTGATTTTGATAAGGTAATAAAAGATTTGTCAAAAGCTCAGAAATAGCTTGTTATGCAACAGTACTGATGTTAGAAAGGATAATCAGATGAAAATCTCCACTATAGAAACAAAAAGCTATGTAACAAAGTCAAATCTTCCTGCTAGTGACTATGTTATAAATCCCTACGTCGGATGCCCTCATGGATGTAAATATTGTTATGCATGTTTTATGAAACGTTTTACTGGACATGATGAGCCGTGGGGAACATTTATTGATATAAAGAAATGCGACAAGCCTCTTAACCCGAAGCAATTAACCGGTAAGAGTGTCTTTCTTTCTTCTGTAACAGATTGTTATAATCCTTATGAAAAAGAATATGGAATAACAAGAAAAATCTTAGAACAACTTACAGCCATAGACTGTGAATTAAGTATTTCAACCAAGTCAAACTTAATACTGCGGGATATTGACTTATTGAAACAATGTAAGAATTTAAAAATATCTATGTCGATTAATACATTAGATGAACAATTTAGAATGGACATGGATAACGCCAGCAGCATTGCTGAGCGATTACAAACATTGGAAACACTTCACAAGAATGGTATATGTGTAGTTTTATTTATGTCTCCTATTTTTCCTGAACTGACGGATTGGCAGGCAATTATCGAACGGAGTAAAGACTATATTGACGAATATTGGTTCGAAAACCTTAATCTTAGAGGTGCTTATAAAAGTACAATTTTAGATTATATTTCAAGTAACTACCCTGACTACTACGATATTTACAAAAATATCTATATCAAGGGAAATAAGGATTACTGGGTAAAGCTTTCCAATGACATAGAAAAATATTGTGTCCAAAGTGCCATAAACCACATAAATTATTTTTACCACAAGGAATTGGTTGAAGCCAAAATAAACAAAACCAAATAAAGTTACGAAAAACACTGTGATTTGAATGTTTATATTCCTTTTTGCACTACTCAAATTTATTAAGTGGTTCCATCCTTATATCAGATTTATCCTAATTCCCCCAGAATTCGGGGGAATTAAAATTGTATAATAATTACAAAAACAGTTCCGATTTTCTTTCGGATTTCTCCTATTAGTGAGACAATAAATATTTTTACACAAACCAGCTTATTCGTGGTACAATAGAACCACAGATAAGCTGGTTGTTTGTTTTGAAAGGAGAATCTTATGAAAACAAAACAACCGGAAC
>JBGVDD010000222.1:0-7361 GCA_045119215.1 Lachnospiraceae bacterium
GTATCCGTTGCGTCATAGACACCGGAAATATTTGTCTCAGTGCTTCCAAGCACACCGGAGCTGGCAATGCAAAGACCTGTAATAGTACAGACTACGATAGTATCCCAGAAAGTACCGGTCATATTGATATAACCCTGGCGAACCGGGTGATCTGTATGTGCGGCAGCTGCGGTGATGGCAGCAGAACCCATACCAGCCTCGTTAGAGAATACACCACGGGCAACTCCAAAACGCATGGCATTCATCAAAGATGCTGTGATGGTTCCACACAAACCTCCGCCTACTGCCTGAACAGAAAATGCCATAGTAAAGATTTCCTTGATACCTGCAGGAACATTTCCGATATTTCCAATGATTACAATAATACCTGCAATCACATAAAAAATTGCCATAAATGGCACCACGATGCTGGATACCTTAGATATATATTTAATCCCACCTACGATAATAACCAAGGCCAGAATAGTAATCACAACACCAGTGATAATCGGTGAAATATGGAAGGTGGAGTTCAAGGCTTCGGAAATAGAATTTGCCTGTGTCATATTTCCAATACCAAAGGAGGCAATGACAGCAAAGAGTGCAAACAACCAGCCTAAAACGCTTCCTAATGTTTTATTCTTAAAGGCTTTTTTCATGGTGTACATTGGGCCACCACTCATTTCACCTTTTTCATTTACCTCACGGTATTTGATGGCAAGCATACACTCTGAGAATTTGGAGGTAAGGCCAAAGGCTGCGGAAATCCACATCCACACCAGTGCTCCAGGACCGCCGGCTACCATTGCGGTAGCCACACCTACGATATTACCAGTACCAATGGTGGCTGCTAACGCCGTAGTCAGAGCTGAAAATGGAGAGATATCTCCTTTTCCACCAGATGTTTTTTTTCTTGCTTCTTTACTTAAGGTACTTTTGATGGCATAAGGCAAATTACGCCATGGAAGAAATCCGGTACGAATTGTCAGGAAAATTCCAGTACCAACCAGTAGGATTAACATTACTGGACCCCAGACAAAGCTATCTACGGATTCTAAAATTTTTCCGAATGTTTCCATAAATAAATCCCCTTTCTTTATATCTTTTATAATATATGACAGTAAAAAAATAGAAAGAGGGTAACTCATTAAGTTATCCTCTTCGATGTAAGCTATTTTATTCGATTTTTAAGTTGTTGTCAACTGTAAATCAATTGTTACTGTGCACACAGGGGGTGTACAGTAACAATCAATTATATTTGGGGTGTTGACAATTTTATACAATAAAGGTTATAATATCCTTAAACAAAGAGTGCTACCGAATATACGGTTAGCCTGGAATAATTTTAGTTATAAAAAATAACCGCTAGTTTACCAGACAGGGCGGTTATTTTTTGGGTGAATTATCTTTTCCAATTGTATATCCAAGTCCATAAGCTGTCAGTACAAGACCGATAACAGCAATCAGACCTTCTAGAGTCAACATTGGCAACACCCTCTTTCATACAAATTTCCACAGAATATGTAGATATCTATGATAAAATAATAAACAGAGGGTCACATCAAACCCTCCGTAAGAGGGCTAACCGCATACCTCATATTGGTAGCACCAGACACAGTATAGCAGACAATGATAAAAGAGACAAGTAAAATCAATACAGTTTGAGCCCAGGAACCCAGTATCATGGCACGAGGGAATGAAATTGAAAAAATTATAATTGACAGAAAAATAACAAGATGCTAGACTTAATGAAAAGTTAATATGGTCGGATGAGGAATTCGGAAGAGACTAGCACCGAATTCTGACGAGACTCTGGAGAGCAATGGGGCACCCAAGAGGGAAATCGTTCAGGTTGTTGAGACAGAGGCGTATCTATGTCAGAAGTATAACCTGATGTGGATACGTCTCTTTTTATTTCATATAATATTTAAGGCATAAAATCAAATCAAAAGGAGGATGATAGTATGAATGTATTTGACATTCTAGGACCAGTTATGGTGGGACCATCAAGTTCACATACCGCAGGTGCGGTACGTATTGGGTATGTGACCCGTGTAATGTTGGCAGAAAAGCCTGTAAAGGCTGAAATATATCTGCATGGTTCTTTTGCGGCCACCGGAAAGGGGCATGGAACAGATACGGCTATTGTGGCTGGTCTGCTTGGTATGAAACCCTCTGATATGAATGTTCCAAAAAGCTTTCAAATTGCCAAAGAGAGTGGACTGGACGTTCATTTTGAAAATAGAGTCATCAGGGATGCTCATCCAAATACGGCTGTCATCAATGTGGAAGGATGCGGTGGCAGAAGTATCATGATACAGGCTTCTTCTATTGGTGGCGGACGAATTATGATTAACAGAATCGATGGCATTGAGGTAAATTTTACCGGTGAGAGTAATACTCTGATTGTTCATAACACGGATATGCCAGGAAATGTAAGCAGAATCACTTCCCTTTTGGCAGAGAGAAAAATCAATATTGCTACAATGCAGCTTTATCGCCAGGAAAAGGGTGGGTTTGCAGTAATGATTCTTGAAACCGATCAGGATGTTCCACAGAATGTCATTGATGAGGCACAGTTATTAAATGGTATTATCAAAGTTACGTACCTACAGGCAGTTGCAGTATAGTTAAATATGAAGGGATGGAAGTATGGCATATAATTCTATAAATGAAATCATTGAATGTTGTAAAAAGAATGGAATCAGTTTTTATGAAGCAATCATGCAGGACACCTGTACGGATACAGGGCAAACAGAGGAAGAAAATATAGCACGAATGTCAGAAATGTGGCATATCATGTGTGAAGCCTCTAAAGGATATGACGCAAACTTAAAGTCAAGAAGCGGCATGGTAGGCGGAAGTGGCAGTCAGATGGAGTCGTATATGGAGAGTGGCAAAAGTTATTGTGGTGGGTTTATACTTGAGGTTATAACACAGGCACTGAAAATGGGAGAGTCCAATGCATGTATGAAGCGTATTGTGGCCGCTCCAACCGCCGGTTCTTGTGGTGTTATGCCATCGGTGTATATTGCAGTGAAAAAGAATCATGGATTTTCGGACGAAGCCATAGTAAAAAGTATGTTTGTAGCTGCAGGGGTAGGACAGGTTATCGCTACACGGGCTTATATTGCAGGTGCTACAGGTGGCTGTCAGGCAGAGATTGGCACTGCTGCGGCTATGACGGCGGCGGGATTAGTGGCTCTAAAGGATGGAACTCCTGAGCAGATTGGTCACGCTGTTGCCATGACCTTAAAGGGAATGCTGGGACTGGTATGTGACCCTGTGGCAGGTCTTGTTGAGGTGCCCTGTGTAAAAAGGAATGCAACTGGTGCGGCAAATGCAGTGGTGTGTGCAGAGATGGCACTTGCAGGAATTAAGAGTGCCATTCCGGTAGACCAGGTCATTGACGCCATGCGCGAGGTGGGAGATAATATGCCGGCAATCTATAAAGAAACAGCCTGTGGGGGGTGTGCCAATACACCAAAGGGAATTGAGATAGCTCATATGCTGGAATCGTAAAAGGTGATAATAGGAATATTATAAAAAAGCTTCTTTCATCAACAAGGTGGTGAAAGAAGCTTTTTTTACTCCAGAAGAAATTCCGTTGGAATTTTTTGTTCAATTTATGAAACCAAATGGATTACAATAGAGTCTAATAAGTGTAAGGAAATGAAGCTTCATAAAACAATATAAAACAAAAGATTTCATATATTTGATATGTAGAAGGAAAGGAAACAATATGAAGGAACTGGTAAAACGAGCCATGCATGGTGATACACAAGCCTTTGTGACAGTCATCCAGGAATGTACAGAGAGTATGTATCGGGTGGCAAGAGGTTTCTTAAGGGATGATGAGGATATTGCAGATGTCATACAGAATACCATCATGGTATGTTTTGAAAAAATAGGTGACTTAAGAAACCCAAACTATTTTAAAACCTGGATGACTAGAATCCTGATAAATGAATGTAAGGATATGTTAATGAGTCAAAAGAATATTCAGCTGACAGAATCCATGGAGGATATTATGGATAGGGAGCGGCAATTTTGCCAGTCCCGGATAGAGGAGGATTTTGAGACCAGGGAACTTTTAAGTCTTTTGGATGAAAAGTACAGAGCCATTATGATTTTGTATTATTTGGAAGGCTTTAAGGTGTCCGAGATTGGAAAACTGCTGGATATGAAGGTTTCTACGGTTAAGACAAGGCTGTCCAGGGGAAGAAAGGAATTACAACAGCTCTATGAAGTGTCAGAGGGGAAAGGCGGATACATAACCCAGTCTGAAAATGTCGCCAGGTATGTAAGTCATGGCAAAAAAAAAATCAAGGAATTAGGGACACAGAAAAAGGAGAAGGGAATGGAGGTATCGAGTGAATATGCGAAATAAAGAGATAAAAAAATGTCTGGAAAAAGAATTAGAAGTGCCTTGGGTTGTACAGGAAAGAGTAAAGCATACGTTAGATGATATACGGTTGGCCCAGTTTGGAAAGAAGGAGTCAGCAGAAAGTGGAAGCAAACAAAAAGCAAAAAGATTTATGAAAGGCTCTTTCATGATTTCAAAAGTGGCAGTGGCAGTCATTACATTAGGGCTGGTAACCGGGGTTACGGTGTTGGCAGCGGTGTTAAAGTTAAATGAAGATTTTGTAAAAACTTACCAGGTGTCAGAGAAAATGGAAAAGCTGTTATTTGATAAAGGTGTAGTGGATATGCCGGGGAAATCCATTGAGCACAATGGAGTTACCATGACAATGGAACAATGTGTGTCAGATCAGCAGTTCTTTTACTGTCTGTTTCGATTAGATCTTCCCGAAACAGTGTCTATTGATAAGACAGGAAAGATAAGTGGTACGCTCAATGGAAAAGAGCTGGATGGTTATCTGAATTTTTCAGAATTTGAGGTCATGGGGTATAAGGAGGAAGATGATGTAGAACCCTTTGGATACAATATGATTTACGATTCTGATTATAACATTATGGGAGGGGAGCACTATGTATATATTGTGGTTTCAGGGATGCACACCACCAAGAAGTTAGAAAAGATATATGATGTAGATGCATATGAGAAAAAATATGGAGACCAGGCCTATTACTGGTATGAGGATACCTTAGATTATGCCAATGCATATATTTACAATTTTAAATCCTGTGTTACTAAGGAGGATTATACCAAGGGGCATATGACATTTCACTTTAAGGATTTAGAGTTTGTGAGGACGGATACCCAGGGAAGTGAAGTGATTTCAGGAGTATGGGATTTTACATGGGCAGAGAAAAACGTAAAAATGACAAAGACTTATCAACTAAATCAAAAGATGAGCAAGGGATATTATGGAAAAGGAAAATCCAGATTGACAGAAGTGCGTATTGGACCGTTAAGTATGTGTGCACTGTGGAATTATGATAAAAATGAGGCAATTATGCCGCCGGATATTACAGCCATAGAGTATAAAAATGGAGAGATAAAGAAGTATGAAGAACATTCGTCCCCCATCAAATCCATTTACTCCATGGATCGATGGTATGACGAGGAAAGTGGAAAATATCAAAGATTGGATTATATAGAATTCAATCAGGTAGTGAATCCGGAAGATGTGGTGGCAGTATACTATGGGGCAGAACGGATAGAGCTTCAGTAAATAGAGTCAAGGAACCCGGTACCATGGCACCCCCAGAAATTTAGGTAAAAAGAGAGACTTGAAAAATCAAGTCTCTCAATGTATAATCTACTTAGAAAGGTTATCGGATGCGTCATCCGATTGCCCTCAGTAATTTAAATGTATTTTAGAAATAGCATCCAAACTTTCCTAGGGTCTGGGATGCTGTTTCTTTTTGTTTATATGATTGTCAATAAATGATGAGCCAGGAAACCCGGTAACGTGGTACACCCCGACCCCGCTTTCCATGGGTGGGTTATTTTGCTTTCTGGGAATCTGTAATTATTTTCTTCACCTTCTCCAAGGGTAGAACCATAAATTCCGCAATAGCTTCCGGAGTCTTTCCTTTTCTATAAGAATTTAAAATTAAATGTTCTCTTTCTTGTTCTATTCCTTTCTCTATTCCTTGCTCTATTCCCTGCTTCAAACCAAATTCAAATTCTTCCTCACGGATACTTTGCAATACTCTCTCTTCGTTGTATTCTGTTAAACACACATTCAACACCTCCGCTCTGTGTTTTTTTAAAAATTCTGCCAGGATATCTTCTCTAATACACTCTAGTACCGCCTTATCAATACCCTCCTGAATTGAAAACCCTTCTGCGATTTTTTCTCTGATTTTTCCCACAAGAATGGCATAATCCTGTAGTGGTTTACATTTTTCCATCAGATCTTTATTTTTCCCATAATTCACATTCAAAATTCGTACTGACCACTCATACCCTTCTATTTTCTTTTCTGACATGAAGGCATCTGATAACCTTAATATTTCCTCTTCGGGGTGGTCTTCCAGCCCATTATAGAAAACAATATATTGAGGTGTAGGCAGCTTGATAAGCTTTCTGCCATAGATATTTAACCCCTTTTCTTCAATGTATTTTTCGTATAATTTTGCAATGTACAGAAATCCTCTCAGTGGCATATTGGGATTGTAGGTGGATTGGTGTTCGTACAATACCATTTTACTTTGGATGAGTATAGAGATATCGTTTTTCATCCCCATATAGATGACATCCTCTAAAGTGGTGAACTCAAATCCATCTAAATCTTCGTATTGGGAATTGTTTAAGGCATTGTAAAGACACAATAAGTTTCGTTTGTTTTCCTCTGTTCCAAAGATTAATCGAAACAGGCGGTCCTTATGTTCCCGATTGATTTTGGGTGCTGCCTTTTTTCTCTTTTTTGTTTTGTGTTTGCTCATGTACATACCTCCTTCTACAGGAGGATTCTGAGCATGTGGCCTCCTGCTTGATTTTCATTGGGATTTTAAAAGCAGGAAACAACTTAACTACGATAACTTTGATTATTTAAACTAAGACCTGGTGGCTCTGCCTCATCCTGGGGATGGTCCACCTGCAATTGAACTGCTTTGAATTTAGGATAACATATTTGGGTGGAGATTACAATAGATGAGCCAAGGAACCCGGGATGAGCCAAGGAACCCGGTACCATGGTACATCCAGTAACTATCTATCATAATACACAAAAAAACAAGAAAATAAAAAAATATATTGAAAAAAATACACAAAAATGGTAAAATGTGAACACAGTTTGATTTATGTACAGCTTAAGAAAAAATACAAAAAAGGGGTTGACTTGTATGAGAAAGGGGAATAAAATCTGGCAGAGCAGAGCAGAGCAGAGCAGAGCAGAGCAGAGCAGAGCAGAGCAGAGCAGAGCAGAGCAGAGCAGAGCAGAGCAGAGCAGAGCAGAGCAGAGCAGAGC
>JBGVDD010000223.1:0-13244 GCA_045119215.1 Lachnospiraceae bacterium
CACATGGGACAAGAAATCTTCTAAAAGGAGTTTCTCTTATCCACAATAAAGCTGTTTTTGTCAAAACAGAAAAAAAGAAATTTCTCTGTTTTGTACAAAATAAAGTTACATGAACCCACTAGGGTTCTGAACAGTTACAAAAACATAAAAAAACCCACGAATCAGTATTAGTAACTACTGTCCCGTGGGTAGAAAATTCCACTGTCACTCCTGTGACCCGACTCCATGATATGCTATCACGGTCTGCTCAGTTTGTACTGTAGATTTATATGCAGTGCAAAGAGTTCTTGTAGAATAGCATATTTTATGTTGTTTGTCAATTACCTAATTTCTTTATTTATAACCTAATTTCTTTATTTATAACAAAAAATCTGTAACAGTTTAGCCTATGGATGAACTGTTACGAAAAATCTGCATGTCTATTGTAGGGAATTTGACAGGATTGAATGTTCCAATTAAGCAGAAAAACTGGTAGAATAGGAAAGTAACTTACTGCGAAAATATATATAAGATACGATACTAACTATTAAGAAAGGTATGGTGATTAACAATGAATAACATAAGGAAACTAAAATTCTTCTCTATTTTTGCTTTTGTTTTTATCTGGATTTTATGTGGATTCAATCAGATAGGTACCTATGCCAAAGACGGCGAAGATTTTATTGTAGGCTTTGATGCAGAATTCCCCCCCTATGGATACATGGATGAAAATGGAGAATATATAGGCTTTGATTTGGATTTGGCAAAAGAAGTCTGCCGGAGAAATAACTGGAATTTTGTTGCCAGACCCATTGCCTGGGATTCTAAGGATTCCGAGCTTACTTCTGGCTCCATTTCTTGCATATGGAATGGATTTACTATAAACGGACGTGAAAATCAATATACCTGGTCAACTCCATATGTTGATAATTCCCAGGTGGTAATTGTAAAAAAGAATTCTGACATTAAAAAACTAACAGATCTTTGTGGAAAAACCCTTGCAGTGCAAAGTGATTCCTCTGCACTAAAAGCCCTAACAGGAGAGGATGCTACCAATGAAAATATTGAACTTGCCAAGTCACTAAAAAAACTGCAGGAAGTTTCTGATTACAATTCTGCATTTATGAATTTAGAAAGTGGAATGATTGATGCCATAGCCATGGACATTGGTGTTGCATCCTACCAGTTATCTGCAAAGGGTGATACCTTTACCATGTTGGAAGAACAAATCTCAACTGAAAAATATGGAATTGGCTTTAAGCTTGGAAATACTAAGTTGAGAGATAGCGTACAGACCACACTGCTTGAGATGTTAGATGATGGAACCTTTGAAAAAATTGCAAAAAAATGGGGATTACAGGACAGCATCTGCCTTAGCCATGAGGATGAGATAACTGTATCTGTGCTAGACTCCGGTGTTTCTGCAACCAAGACTGATATGCTGGGAATTATAAGGCTTTTATCCTCTGGTATACTGTCCACATTAGCAATTTTTGTACTGACCTTATTGTTTTCCATGCCTTTAGGTTTACTCATTATGGCACTTAGGATGTCTAAATTTAAAATAGTACAGTGGATTGCAAAGATTTATATCTCTATTATGAGAGGCACCCCACTTATGCTTCAGTTACTAGTGGTATTTTTTGCACCCTATTATGTATTCCATATTTCCACCTCATATGGTTACAGATTTTATGCAGTTATCATTGGATTTTCTTTAAATTATGCTGCATATTTTGCAGAAATATACCGTTCCGGCATTCAGAGCATACCGGTTGGACAAAAAGAAGCTGCCAAAGTATTAGGATATAACAGGAGCAGCACATTTATCCGAATCATTTTTCCACAGATGGCAAAAAGAGTGATGCCTGCTATCACCAACGAAGTCATCACACTTGTAAAGGATACTTCCTTAGCGTTTGCCATTGCCTACACAGAAATGTTTACAGTTGCCAAGCAAGTGGCTTCATCACAGGCTTCCCTGCTGCCTCTTTTCGTAGCGGGTTTGTTTTATTACATTTTTAATTTTGTAGTAGCATTTTTCATGGATTTTATGGAAAAGAAAATGGATTATTATAAATAATCGGAAGGGAGAAAATTATGGGCGAAAATATTTTACATTTAAAAAATATATCAAAAAGTTTTGATAAAAGACAAGTACTAAAAGATATTAATCTTACCGTTAATAAAGGTGAAATCGTATCTATCATCGGTCCTTCTGGTTCTGGAAAATCCACCTTATTGCGATGTGCCACTTTTCTGGAAACCATTGACAGCGGTACCATAAGTTATCTTGGAAAAGATATCGTAAAAACAACAGAGTCTGGGAAGGTAATCTATCCTCCAAAAGCAGAACTACAAAAGGCATATATGAATTTTGGACTTGTATTTCAAAATTTTAATCTGTTTCCTCATTACTCTGTAATAAAGAATATTGTGGATGCACCCATTCATAATCAACACAGAGAAAAGCAAGAGGTGTACGCTCAGGCAAGAGACCTTCTTGCAAAATTAGGATTAGCAGACAAGGAAAACGCTTACCCTTGCCAACTCTCCGGCGGACAACAACAGCGAGTAGCCATCGCCAGGGCACTAGCCCTCAATTCAAAAATTCTCTTTTTTGATGAACCTACATCTGCTTTGGACCCGGAGATTACTGCTGGCATCTTAAGAGTTATGAAAACACTGGCTGCAGAACATATGACAATGGTCATTGTCACCCATGAAATTGATTTTGCAAAAGCAGTATCAGATAAAGTAATCTTCATGGATGGCGGATTGGTAATAGAGGAAGGAAAACCAGAAGATGTGATCGATAATCCTTCCAGCGAAAGAACCAAAGCATTTTTACAAAAGTTGAGTGTATAGTGAGTGTGTAGATAAAAGGGGAATGGGATACCAAGTATCCTACCCCCCTTTTCATTTTCAGATGATACAGTATACCTTTTATTGTCCAAACAACGCTGTAGAATAATATCTGTCTCCAGTATCAGGCAGTAACACTACAATATTTTTTCCTTCATTTTCCGGACGTTTTGCCAGTTGGATTCCAGCATACAATGCTGCCCCTGATGAAATTCCTACCAAGACTCCTTCTTCTTTTGCCACAAGCTTTCCATATGTGAAAGCATCATCATTTTCTATGGTAATAACCTCATCATAAACAGAGGTATTTAACACTTTCGGAACAAAACCGGCACCGATTCCTTGAATCTTATGCGCCCCGCTTTCACCTTTCGACAATACCGGACTGGTTGCTGGTTCCACTGCTACCACCTTTATATTAGGATTCTGTTCCTTCAAATATTCTCCTGTTCCTGTTATAGTACCACCGGTACCAACACCTGCCACAAAAATATCCACTTTTCCATCGGTATCTTTCCAGATTTCAGGTCCTGTAGTAGCCTTATGCACCTCTGGGTTAGCAGAATTTACGAACTGTCCCGGAATAAAACTATTTTCTATTTCTTTGGATAACTCCTCTGCCTTTTCGATGGCCCCTTTCATTCCTTTGCTTCCACTGGTCAATACCAATTCTGCTCCATAAGCTTTTAAAATATTTCTTCTCTCCACACTCATGGTCTCTGGCATGGTCAGTATAATCCGATATCCCTTTGCCGCTGCAATAGCCGCTAAACCAATTCCAGTATTTCCTGAGGTAGGTTCAATAATAGTTGTACCTTCTTTAATAAGCCCCTTCTTTTCACCATCCTCGATCATTGCCTTTGCAATACGATCCTTTACACTTCCCGCTGGATTAAAGTACTCCAGCTTTGCCAATATATTTGCTTTTAATCCTAATTTCTTTTCTACATTTGTCAACTCCACTAATGGGGTATTTCCTATCAATCCAAGAGTTCCTTTGTAAATATTTGCCATTTTTTTGTCCTCACTTTCTTACTTCACAGTCTTTTTCTTTTTCCTATTTAGCCACTAGGTTTACTGGGGTTTCTTGTTACACATATAATACTCGTGTTTTTTTTATTTGTCAACACCTATTTTTTTGCGAAATCACTCTACTCTCTAAACACTTATTTCATCCCGCACCACTCTCTCATTAATTGTCATTACCAGTTCCTGAACCCTCTTCATATCTGGTTCTTCCGGCAAATCAGTATTTTCAGCTGCATAGTGAAGACGCTTTTCAAAATCAGAAAGCATCTCATAAAAGCTATCTTGAAAAGTTCCATCTTCCTTCTGATATTTTCCGAAACGAATATCCATCAGAAGATCATGCTCCTTAGCCCTATATGTATTTATCTCGCCCTTTTCCAGAATATCTAATGCCATCATAAATAACCTAATCAGATGCATGGCATGTTTGTTCAGATGAAGGTCATCCTTCTTCTTATTACGCTTTCCTATCTTCTCATAATCCTTTATAACATTTGACATGTTATTCCACATTCCCAAATAATCTCTTAGGGGATAATGCGCCAGATTTGCATTCACAAATATTTCCGTTTCAAGCGCTGGATTTACAGCCTTGTCAATGAAAATCTCCATACTGCCATTCTCAAAATTTTTATAACTTGTATTAAAATTATGCATAGCATTTTTCACTGAATTAAAGATATGCTGCTCCTTTTCACTCTGCGGGAAAGAATCCCTGGCTAATGCATTCTGTAGTCTGCGAAGCTGTGCATCTGCATAACCACCAAATGACTGAATAGCTCTTCTTGATAAAAACAATTTCTTATTATCAAGCAACATCTGACCAATATCATTCAAATATAAATAATGCTCCGGATTCAATCCCAGCAACTCTATGGTATTGGGATTGCAACTAAGAAGCAGCGTCACTATCTTATTGAACGCATATATAACAGTATCTGTATTACCATCCACGTACTGTTCAAACTGTGTAAGCCCAATCAAATCCGATTTTTGATTCAAAGCAATTCCTCTGACATCCATATCGCTTGTTTCAATATTGGTTCCATAGGAATAGCTGCCTGCAAGACCAAGAAGAATCACATGCTGACCAAGATGCTCATTTGTCTTTATAAAGCTATATTCCGTTCCTTTTAAAATTTCATCGTAATTCTTCAAAATCATCACCTCTAAAATGCTTCTTATCTCTTATTTATTCTTTCAAATACATATTTCGAATCAGAAGACAAATCTCCTCTGAACACATATCCAAGCCTGTCAAATTCCTGTATTTCTATCGGGTCATGGATATGATTTTCTGCCATGAATCTTGCCATCTCACCTCTTGCCATCTTGGCATAAGTTCCTTTTGTTGTAAGCTTGTCTCCAGATTTTATCATTCATCTTTTTAGCTGGTGATAAAATAATCTTTATTATGACAGCTCACTTTTGTCCTGCTCTCTATTATATCAAAACCTACCGGTATTGTCAGAACTTTTTCTTCATATTCTGAAACAATTGTAACAGTTCAGGCAGGTCTGCGCATTTTCTCTTCCAGTTGTTCATACACCTACCGCTGCTCCAGATATGTCTCCTTATCTGTAAGACCTGATTTGTAGGCTTCATATGCATTTTGCAAATCTGCTTCTATTTTCTCCTGTGACAACTGCATTGTCTGTAACTTCTTTTCTGCCTCATACAGTTTTTCACTCTGCAATTGTTGTTACCGCTTCTGCACCTTTTCGTTATCAAGCCGTTCCATCAGTTCCTATATATCAAAACCGCTCTCCATAGCTTACAAAGCTGATTATATATCTGTAATCTTTGCAACTGCTTCACATACAAATATTTGCATCACATCAAACCACAATGAAATAAAATAATTCCATTACGTCAAAGTGTTTGCATATGGAGAACCATATAGTATTAAATTTCTGAACAGATAAACATACCTTATCTGCTCTTGGCTCTCTTTTTTATTTAGTGTGTAAGAAGCTTTCGCTCCGCTTTGTTGACTATGGACAGCGGTTTGTAATCATCCAGTGCTATGAACACCAAATGTATATAACTATCTACACATCAACATATTCATTTAATAGTGATTTCGTTGGTCCACGTACTGGCTAGGTACTCACAACGGCAATAGACTCTGTAACCACAATTAACTGATTACAGAGTCTATGATAATGCCAAAATATGGATTCATCAATCCAAGAATTTCAAAAAATTGTCGATTTGTGGAAAATTGCTAGTCATAGATGTGACGCGTAAATAATCTTTCATATGGTTTATGTCAACCATACGTAAACTATATATCAACCCTCCATCAACTACCCGTCAACTAAAATTTCAGCTTCTATTTATCATAAAATCCTTTATTTATGGGGGGGCCTTTAAAGAGCTGACGATTGCATAACAAAACTATCAACTACCCATCAACTAAAATCATGCCCAATAAGGAATATATCTTCTCATTTTCGGAGCTGCGTTCTCGTCAGATAATTTGATATAACCTGCTTCCTTGGTTTCTTTTATAATTCTGGAAATAATTGCCTTATTTTTTTCATCTACACCAAATCTTTCTCTCAAAACAGAATTTGAAACCTCGATTTCATTTACATAGCAATAACAGGTATAAAGATAACAGGTTCGTATCTTATCTTCTTTACTCCATTCAGTCAGGTTATTATACCAATACAATTTTGTTCGAGCAAAATCATCACCCGTTTCAACCTTAGGTGCTGGGATTTTAAGTTCTCCCATACCTTCCTCCATACGATCAAAACCACTTCCCCGTTCCTCACATATTCTTACCATTCTAAGAAATGATGCCATATTTTCGTTTCTGGAATGTGGAGCTGTATCAATTATACGATTTATATCAACAAGCAAATTACCCGGATTTGATGCCTCAACTCTGGTATCAAACACTTCTATCATTGGTCCGCTACCATGTGCCGTCAAGTCTTGATGAATGATCATATTTCCAAGCATCTCTCTAACAGCTTTTCGCGGAAACATTATATGTTCTTTTCTCAATCCGCCCTCAATCTCTTCTTCCTGCGGAATCAAAGTCATAATATAGTCTGTAATATCCTCAAACTGTAACGCATATCCTTTTGTAAATACCTTTTCTCTTATCGCATTGATTCTTCCGTTGCCTTTATAACGAATTACTCTGATAGCTTTCCTTTTTAAATTTGAAAAATTATTCAAATCTTTTGCAAGAAGTAATGCTCCCATATTTGTAATCAAATAATTCCCATTATCCATTTCCCTAATAAACTGTTCATCCACCATATTGTGAATAATGGCATCTCGATTACTTGGCAACGGCATATTCCGCAATCGTTCAATCAACGAAATATAATATTCTTGTGATGCTTCCATATAACTTATCACTTCCCTTTCTTATTATTCTCATAATTTCCAAGTAATATCTTACCCATGCTTATATTTATTTACAATATACATTTTTATCTATCCATATAGTTATGTCTCTTCATCACCAATCTCTATATCAAAAATTGCTTCCTCAATCACCTTCACACATTCATCTGTATGTTTTTTAATTTCATCACCCCATAAACGAATCACTGTCCATCCCCTCACATCTTAGCCCCTATCTTTTTGATCAAAGTTATATCCGCTGGCAACCACTCCACAGAATCCAGTTCACTTTTCGTCAACCACTTTGCTGCTTCATGTTCTTTTAGCACTAAATCTCCAGATACAATTTCTGCCCAAAAGCAATCCATGGAAAGGTGAAATGTAGGATAATCATATTCTATGGTATCAATTAATTCCCCAACTGTTATCTCTGTTTCCAGTTCTTCCATAATCTCTCTTTTCAAAGCTTCCTGTGGCGTTTCCCCTTCTTCAATTTTTCCTCCTGGGAACTCCCAACCGCCTTTAAACTCTCCATACCCTCTCTGGGTTGCAAAAATAATCCTTTTCCCCTCTTCATTCACAGCCTTCATCACGGCTGCCACCACACGTATTGTTTTCATCCTACTATTCCTCAACTTTCTCTTTTATACTGCTTTGCAGATAACGCAACAAATCATCACGCACAGCATGGTGCATTTTTACCTTTATTTTTGTGATATCCCGTTCTTTTCCACTGTTATCTTTCTTTTTGGCTGCTTTGGTATCTATAATATCAAACATTCCCATATAGTAAAAATTGGTTTCTGCATCACTCTTTTTTACCAGTAGATGCCTGCGTTTTGCAGTAGTAACCTCTTGCATATACGAGCTGCCAATACCCCTGCCGATTTGGGAGTCCCAGCGAAAAATCATATTGTCTTCAAAGACATCTGCATAATCAGGTTTACCGTCCACATAATTCTTAGCATCATCTTCACTTTCCTCTTTGTGGTATGTTACAAAAATAAACACATCCTCTCCGATACGCTTCATTCCATACATTGTAGAAGATAAATCTTTTCCACAGTTCATCAATAAGCTTACGTCTCTTCTAGAATACTTTTCATACAATACAAAAGGAGTATCCTTTGTTTGTCCATGAGCATATTTATCCTTGTATCTTCTAAGTCCCACTTCCACAATATCATCAAGTTGTTTATAAAATTCTACATGTTGTAAACGATGTGCAAAACTTTGCATTCTTTGAAGCATTTGTAATTTATCGCTATCCACAATATCAATATGACAATATCTTTTGTATTCCTCTTCTTTACTCACAAAATGTCCTTGTAAAACACAGATTGCATTGTGAAAGGATTCCATATCTATGGCATATCCATACTTTTCCTGAAACTCCTGTTTCATATTGTCTATAGTAATTGCCTCACTGTGCAGAAAGTATTTTAATATCTCAAGTTCATAGGGCCTTATTCCAGAAAGAATTGTCTTTGACAAATACTCTAAAGTTATCATTTCTTCTTCTGAAATTTTCCCCTTAAATAATTCGCCCTCAACAGATTCCAAAAACAATTGATATGTCTTATATTCCCGGATGATTACAAGTGGATCTACCTCTCCGTTTTCATAAAAATCAAGAAGATAGGGAACTTTGCCAAGGCGATTTTTCAAAGTAGCATAACTCTCTTTGATAATGGATTTCATTCCTTTGATTCTATCAATAGATTGAAAAATTTTATTCTTAGCCACCTCGTCAAAATGCACTGTGGATGCTCCTGGAATCGTATTGTTCCCACTTATCACATATTTACGAATTGTATCTGGATTATAGGTTCTATCCCCTGATAATGCTATGGGAATCATAAAGTTATTGTTATAATTTCCAATAAAGTCAAGGACCACCACATACTCTTTTCCCTCCGCTTTACGCAGGCCCCTGCCAAGTTGCTGAATAAAAACGATGGGAGACTGTGTAGGTCTAAGCATGATTACCTGATTCACCTCAACAATATCCACACCTTCATTGAGTATCTCAACAGAAAAAATATAATCCAACGGCTGCATGTCTTCTGTGGCATCAGCTTCATCCATCGCCAGACGTTCAAAAGCATTTGCTCTTTCATCTTCTGATGCATCTCCGTTAAGAGCAATTGTTCTATATCCTGCTACGTTAAATTTTGCAGAAAGTTCTTCGGATTCATCAATTCTGCTACAGAATACCAATCCCTTTACCCGTTCTCCACTATAACCGTAATAATTTGCCTGTTCCATAATATGTCTTACTCTCTCATCTCCGGTTAATAAATTGAAATCCTTTTCCGTGATTTTCTTCCCTTTTATCTGCTTTTCATCTACCAAAGAGACATCACTGATTCCAAAGTAATGGAATGGACACAAAAAATTTTCTTCCATTGCCTGCTGTAATCGAATCTCATAGGCAATCTGATGATTGAAAATCTCGTAAATATTTCTACCTTCTACATCGTCATCTCGTTTATCCGGTGTTGCTGTCATGCCTAACCACAGTTTTGGTTTAAAATAATTCATTACTTTCTGATAACTATTTGCTGCACTGTGATGCGCCTCATCCAAAATAATACACTCAAACTCATCCGGTCTGTATTTCATCAAATGCTCATCCCGGTTCAATGTCTGAACTGTGGCAAACACATAATCTTTCTCATACTCCTGATATCCTGCTCCCACCAACCCCATGGAAATAGATTTATCAAATACTCTTTCATATGATTTTTTCGTCTGCCTTGCCAACTGCCCTCTGTGAACAAGGAACAATACCCTTTGAAATCCAAGTTCACGCATAGCAAAGGCAGAGGCATAGGTTTTTCCGGTTCCCGCTCGTGTCAAGGGTGTGAAGGGGATTTTTTGAGAAATTTTGATTTTCTTAAAAAGCTTTTTACGGATAGGTTCTTTATTCAGTTTTGGGATTCCGGATGGAATCGAATGCGGTGGCAGGTTATGACTCCCGCTTTGCAATCACCTGGGTTACACCGCTATGTACTTCTTTAGCAAGTCCTTTACTTCAAAAAATACATGTTAAATTCTACCATATCCTATTCCTAAATATCTTTAGACTCAAAGTCTTCACATTTTCCGTATCTTGGCACCGCATTATTATTCAATTGCTCTGTCGCACGAATTAGTAGGCCAATTAATTCATTATGCGTATCCTGACAAAAGGAATTGTCAAGAAATTCGTTTTCTTCTGCCAATCTAATGTGAACTCTATTTCGTAGGTCATATATTTCTACTATTCGGTTAATCTCGTTCTCATCAAAATCCAA
Source organism: Lachnospiraceae bacterium (assembly GCA_045119215.1). Classification (GTDB taxonomy): domain Bacteria; phylum Bacillota; class Clostridia; order Lachnospirales; family Lachnospiraceae; genus RUG11237. Next base: position 10,542 of record JBGVDD010000223.1, read on the forward strand.
TATTGCCATCTCACAAAGTTTAGGTATTGACTCTTTTATGCTTCCTTGTCCATGTTTATTTAATCTTATTGCACACTTACCTATCTTTGTACACGAATCACAACATTGAAAAATATTCTCGGTTGCCTCAGTAATCAGAGCTTCCATGATTGATACTAAATTAATGATATCTTGCTTATAAAGCATTGTTCGAATAGAGCCCCATATATAGAACCTATTCAATAGCAGATTATAATAATCTGATAACTGTAAATTGTAGGAAATATTATTTCTTGTATTATATTTTTTTACAATACTTCCTAAATGATATTTCCCAAAGAACTCTGCAGATGTTCTTATGTATCCTTGCGGCATATGTATTCTTTCTTCATAATCAACTGCATAATTCATGCTTGGTGGTTTAAACCCTTCACTTTTTAATATTTCCTCATTTTCCTGAAGCAGTTCTGTTATTCTTCTATTATTAGCAATTATTTTCTCTTTAAGTTCATTATTAATATACATATACCTCTTCTCCTATAATATCTAAGACCTTTCATGAAAAGTAATCTATATCAAAATAGAAAAATCACGTGATATTTTATTATAAATCACAATATCATGCATTGTAAAATTTTCAATTAAATTCAAGTAATCGTTATTTTTAAGCATTTCTTGCACTCTAGACTTATAAGAGATGTTGGTTAATATATTCTTTAACGGCGTATACTCTCTTTTTTTAGTAAATAGATTTGCTACATAATTAGCTACATCTGAATAAAAGCTACCTAGAATAATCCATGTAAAAAGCTCGCTAAAATTCATTCTATGATTTATATAATGATTAATACAAAAACTTTTTGAAAGCATCAACAAATTAACTAGCTTTTTTATTTTGCGTGGTGTCATATATGTATTAGGTATATATTTAAGACATGTTTGTATTTGTTTTATTTCATCCTCTGTAATCTGCAGATATCCTTCTACATTAATTTCTCTTATTAATCTGACTGCTAGTTCAGAAAAATCAATTTGATTGTCCATTGGCACCGTGATTGAAACATATTTATCCAAATAGTTTCTTGTATACACGTCAACCATTTCTTCTTTAATATCAAAATTTTTAGCAAGTGCTTTTTTTAAATGAGAATACTCAATAGCAAAGACAAAAATTATCTTCTTTGTACTATAAAACAATTGTATTGCTTGGAAAAATTCGGATATCCCCTGCTCTGAAGAACGATCTAGTTCATCAACAAATATAACTATTTTCTGATTATCTTTTGGTAACCATGCTTTAAATAAAATATCCAGTTCTTTTGACACACTTTCTCTCGTTCCTAACACCTCTAAATACGATGGAAGTTGCATTCCACATAAAACCTTTTTTGATAACGGAATCGTCACAGATAACAGACGTCTTCCCCATGGAACAATTATTTGTGTAACTGCCAAAAGGACTCCAACTAAAGAAAAACTATATCCTGCAAATTTGCCCAATAATGCCTCAAATGAAAACGACATTTTGATTCCCCATACAATGCAAAAAAGCAAAATAAATATGCCCAAATTCATTATTATCTCACTAATTATTCTTTTCTTATCATTCCACATTTTTACAATTGTGTATTTTATTTGCGGTAACAGCTCTTCTTGCTCAAACTTTTCAAATAAAATTTTTGCAAAATTCGACCATATTTGATTTTTATCCGAATAAGATGATGCATCATAAGAAATCTCGATAATAGTATCCTTGTGTTTTTTCTCTTTTAACTTCTTTTTCATCAAATTCAAGAACGTGCTCTTACCTGTTCCCCACTCACCAATTACTCCAATATTAAATGAATTGTTTATCGTTTCATTACAAATATATTCAGCTAATTGTGATGCTCTAGATTCTCTCCCCAACAAATCATACTCTGGGAAATCATCTAACAAAATTTTACCTATGCTCTTATCTGTATATTCTGAATTCTTTTTTAATTCATCCAGCTTACTATAGTATTCATCCTTGAATAATTCTTCCTCCAATGTTTCTTTCTCTCTGAATAAATTATCCAATTGTACCTCTGGAGAATTGTAATACATTGATTCCATAAGATCCTCATCCATTACATCTTGTTCTCCAGATTGTTCATACATAATTGTCTCTATTTGCCTACTTACTTTTTCAATCTCTTCAATTTTCTTATTTTTTTCTTCTTCAGAAAATAATCTTTCTCTGTTTTCGCCCATACAAAATTCTATTCCTCCATACTAGCATTCTCTCATGTTACATACCATTATTTTTTATTTCATTACATTAAAACGCATTGAAAATACTTTCTAATAAAATATTGCATTCCTCCCAATTATCCAAACTATCTATACCCGTCATCTCACTTTTCTTGATTTTTTCATCAAATCGTTTTTGAACCCCTCCCTTATTTTTAATTTCGCCTTGATATGCTTTTACCTTATCAATATATCCACTCCACATTATTGGTTCAAATTCTCCATCAATCAGCAATACATCTTTTCCTAAAAATAATTCAATAGAACAAGCTCTTCCATTAATATTAGTACTCTCATTATTTATTGGTCCGTAACTGTTCAGAACCCTAGTGGGTTCATGTAACTTTATTTTGTACAAAACAGAGAAATTTCTTTTTTTCTGTTTTGACAAAAACAGCTTTATTGTGGATAAGAGAAACTCCTTTTAGAAGATTTCTTGTCCCATGTGGA
>JBGVDD010000224.1:0-4956 GCA_045119215.1 Lachnospiraceae bacterium
AGTGACAGGATTGTCCCAAGATAGTATTGTTAAAGCACGACCTAAAAACAAACTTCAAACACGGGCTTAGTCCCAGCAACTGCCTATGAAAAGAATATCATCTTTAGGCTGCTTTCACAAGCAGTTTTATTTTGCAAATGCACCTCCATGATAGGTAGTTACTATTATTACTACTTTTATTTCATGGAGGTCTTTTATGTACGAATCATATATTAATAAAATCGAAGATATTGGTAAGCTTCGAAATCTAAAACCTGGCACTATTCGCACTTACCAAAACAACGTTAGGGATTTTTTGAAATTTATCAATAAACATCCAGATGAACTTACTTGCGAAGATGCAAGAGATTTTCTTTTACACCTAAAAAACAAAGGCGATAAAGCATCCACTCTTAATAATAAAAACGGAGCTTTAGTCTTTTTCTACAAACGTGTCTTAGGTAAACTTTGGGACGATAACTTAGTTCCAAGAGCCATCAATGATTATGCCATCCCAAGAGTTCTGACACGTGATGAGATAGAAAAACTTCTTGATGCTACACCTAACTTAAAATACAAAGCCATTTTTGCCATCATGTACTCATCTGGATTACGAGTTTCGGAAGTGCTTCATTTACATTACGATGACATTTCCAGAACAAATATGCAGATTTATATACATTCCGCTAAGAACCATACTTCACGTTATGCTCTCTTGTCCCAAAGAGCCTTGGATATACTTACTGAATACTGGTTTAAATGTGGAAAACCAAGAGATATACTTTTTCCTAATCAATGGACGGGCAAATATCTCACACCATCTGCGACAGGATTAGAAATGCGTAAATCGGTAGAAAGAGCTGGATTGCCAAAAGATGTCCACTCGCACTGTCTGAGACACAGTTTCGCTACACATCTTTTAGAAGATGGCGTTGATATAAGATATATTCAGACATTATTAGGACATCGTTCTCCCAAGTCCACAGAAATATATCTTCACATCAGCAATAAAGCATTGCTCGGAGTAAAAAGTCCTTTTGATAAAAATGCAGGTGACGCCAATGAGTAAGCCCACTATACAAGATATCTTCCTTCGTTTTTATCCGAGATATCTGGAAAAATATGCACCTTCTCCACAGCAGGCAAAAGTTGCTCACTGTATCATTAACTGCAAGACTGGAGCTTATGGTGCAAATGTCAGTATGTGTGAAGACTGCGGACATCTGCAAATCCACTATAATTCCTGCCGTAACAGATGCTGTCCCATGTGTCAGGCTCTTCCCAAAGAAAAATGGATGGATAACCGTCGTGAAGATGTACTGGATGCACCTTATTTTCATGTTGTATTTACTGTTCCCCATGAATTAAATCCTCTAATCTTCAGTAATCAGCAGCTTCTCTATGATGCTATGTACCACTCCGTATCTTCTACCATTAACGAGCTTACCGAAGATACAAAACATCTTGGAGCAAAGGTAGGTTACATTTGTGTTTTACATACCTGGGGCTCTGAAATGAATTACCATCCTCATATCCATGTAATTCTGCTTGGTGGTGGTTTAACGGCTAAAAATCAATGGAAAGACAAAGGCGAAGAATTCTTTCTTCCAGTAAAAGTATTGTCAAAACTGTTTCGCGGTAAATATATGGATGAACTTAAAACTTTATGGGAAGATAATAAACTTGAATTTCATGGAACCAGCGAAAAATACCGTAATCACTTCACTTTTAAAGAACTACTCGACACCTGTTACAACAAAGAATGGATTCCTCATTGTAAAAAAACCTTTAATGGTGCACAGTCTGTAATTAACTATCTTGGAAAATATACACATAGGATTGCCATCAGCAATCACCGTATCATCTGCATGGATGAAACTACGGTTACTTACTATGTGAAAGACTATCGTGAGGAAGGTAATTGGAAAGAATTAACCATTTCCGGCATTGAATTCATCCGTCGTTTCCTTATGCATGTACCACCAAAACGCTTTGTAAGAATTAGACATTATGGACTGCTATGTACCAGAAGCAAAAACAAACACTTAACCTTATGCCGAAATCTACTAGGATGTAAACAGTATCTTTCAAGGCTGAAAGATATGAAGACACCACAGATACTTGAAACACTTTATGGTATCAAGATCACTGTCTGTAAATGCTGTGGTGGACATCTGGGAAAACCTCAGCAACGGATACCTTTGCGGATTTAAAATATAGAATTCATATTTTTTCAAAAACCTCAGAAATGAGGTCTATTTGTCGTGTCAAATTTTCTAAATGCTGGACTTATACATACTGGCTCAGCCTTTAGATTATGGCAAAGTGCAAAGATTGAAAATACATACATATTGGCTACACGGACGCTTACTTTGTTCACTTTGGCAAAATCAAACGCGGTGCAAACGAAAGGGCAGTTTTCTATTTTCAAGACTGCTTTTTCGTTTACACCGCTATTGATTGTAGCCTAAAGAAGTTTCTGTTCCTTACAAATTAGAATAATCATAATTCAAGTTCACTTGCATCCTTTGGCAAATCTTTTACATATTGTAAAAAATGCATACCATTCTTTGCTTCTGTGGCGTTATACTCAAAATTGAGTTCTTTCGCTACCCATGTAGCAGTCTCTACAAACAGAGAGCACATAATCTCCAACGACTGCCAAATAGACTTAACATCTGCTCCGCAATAAGTCTGTAAATATCTTTCCCATTCCTGTACAGACAACCATTTGTACATATACTTTGCTGACTTACCAGTGCTAACGGAGAAATTTGTCATTATACCCACTTTCCAAGAAAGCATCTTCTCTAACTGTTTTCTTACAACAAAATTCAACATATCTTGTACATAAGGGATTTCTTCACGCCACATACCTTTTGCAACACTATTTAAGCACCACCAAAACTCACTACAAGTACACAGATACTGTTCTAAAGTAGGCCTATGTATCCAATAATTTTTATCAGATGAAGGTAAAATCTCTGGCAAACAATTGTCTTTATCCAAGAGAACTTTACACAGACTATCGTTCACAATATTCTCCTGTGCATGGCTAATTGTTTCAACATGCAAATCAATTCGATTTCCATCTGCAAACTGCATTAACCAACCGTAAAAGTTTTCTTTATCACTCGGATAATCAGGATGTTCATCTGGATATTGCATATACAAAATTTCTCCAAAACGCTTAATCCAATCCTTATCCTCAATAAAAACGAGCGTTTCAGTTACTACATAAACTACATCATAGTCTTGAAAAATGTCTTTTGGTACATTTGGATTTGTTCTAGAACCATTGAGATATATCGCCCTAATTCTTTCATCATTCTTTGCAATATCTAATATTAAATCATACATTTCTTTTTCTGTTCGCATTACTACACCTCCGTTACTGCGTCCATTGCTAAATTCATAGCTAACGCAAAAGTATTATTACCCCAATTTCTGGTATCGTGTGATTCTATATTTGCAAGTGAATCTGCTGTAAACAACAACTGTCCGAAAACTCTATTTCGGAACTCTGCACAAGCGGCTAAAGAGGCACACTCCATTTCTACAACAGAACAACCTTCCTCTTTGCGATATTCTACCATTTCTTTTGTTTCACGATAAAATCCGTCTGTCGTCCATGTTTTACATTTTTGATAGTTGTATTTGCGATTGATTAAAATTTTCTCAATCGCATTTATGGCTGATTGGTTAAGCTTAACTTCTCGCGAAGGTGGCAAATATTGATAAGATGTACCTTCTTGTCGTAGTGCTGAAGTAGGGATATAAAAATCTCCTTCGTTATCTACAACTAAAGCACCACAACATCCTGCGGCTATAATCTTTTTAATACCTCCCGCAATCAACTGTTCCATAATTTGTGTGGAAGCAGCTCCACCTAAGGGAGCTTGGCAAATTGCCACCTCAATACCATTATGCACTGTTTTATACACAGGAAACATTTTTGTGATATTAACAAACTGTCCGATAATCTCGCATTCATTCGCCATAACATAATCATCAATTTCTTTTTCCATAAACAGCATTACTGCTCTCTCTGGAAATTTAAAATTCGTATTGTCTCCTGGCATAATGACAGCTTTACTATTTGTATCATATTCCAAAATAGGTATATCATTTTTTATTAAACTCATTTTATATATGTCCTTTTTCATTTACTGATAAAAATTCAAATTCATCTCTATATTTCGTAAGGTTATTTCTTATACTCAATTAGTATTCCATATTTATGACCTAATGTCGTAATTGAAATATGACTAAAGCCGGCTTCTTTTCCCATCTGTACATATTCTTCATTCTCAAACTTCTTAAATCCATTTTTTGTATAGAACACTTTGTCAAGGCTTTCTTTTGTTAGCACGGCATTATAAAACACTCCATTTTCTTTTAACACCCTATGAATTTCTTTTAATCCTTTTATTGTATCCTCCCAAAAATATATGGTATTCATAGTAGTCACCACATCGAACGATAAATCATCAAAAGCCAAATCACAACAATCTCCAATAGCAAAATGAATCAGCCCTTTGCTTACAGCTTCTTTATTATTCTTAGTAGCCACGTTAACCATATCTTCAGAAATATCAACACCCTCTATCTGACACTTTGCCTGCTTATAAATTAGCTTCTCAAGATAACCATTTCCAAAGCCAATATCAAGTAGCTTCATGGAATCAAGTGGCTTCATTTTTGTTATGATACCTCTATACATCACACTGTTTGCTCTATTCATAGCCCAAGTTACTATTTTCCCAATAAAACCTCTTGGGTTTCCGCATTGGGACGCCCAATAATCTCCAAATTTTTCCATTGATAATCCTCCGTCAACTTCAAATTGAACAAAATCGCTGCGCGATGGCCTGCCAAGGCTGTGGCACAGTTTTTGCTTTTCAAAAGCAGTAGACATCTGCCTACATAAGAAGTATTGTTAAATCACCACAAAATAACAATCAACAAAGGTCAAAT
>JBGVDD010000225.1:0-2667 GCA_045119215.1 Lachnospiraceae bacterium
ATAATAGGCATGCTTTGAAACCTGATTCTGGTTGCACCATTCATCAACAGATAAATCACTATGCTTAATTTCTTCAAGACGTTGTTTCCATAATAAGAACTTTTCGCTTTCCATATGTTACCTCCTGGATAAATTTAATCCCGGAAATTATATCAGGTATGAGTAGAAGATTGAAGAACGCTGTTTTTTGGAGCACTTACAAGAAACGCAGTGTCACATGCGCGACACGATTCGTATCACGCACGAAAACACTGCTTCTTATTCGTTAATTAGAAAAGTTGTCCCGGAAGTTTCAATTTTTCTTTATAAGAAAATCCTTTATCAAACTCTTCTGTCTCTCCTTCATCCACAAAATATCCTTGTGGCGGTGTATACTCTCCTGTTATACCATTTAAGTATCCCGGAATCAGTTCCTTACAAAGGAAGAATGATGTATCTGCATCTTCAGACAAATCATGATAACGAATACCAAACTCTCTCGCAAATGTAAATCCGCTTTTCCCATAAAGTTGATATTCCCCTCAAAACATAATGCCCCACAGCCAAGACCTACGGCTTTCTCTAAAGAATAATCCAACAATTTCTTCCCATATCCTCGTCTTTTCAATTCTGGTGTAATGCAGATTGGTCCCATTGTCATAATAGGGATATCACGACCATCATCCGCTTTGATGATGGCATGCATAAACATATTTTGCCCTATCAACTGCCCGTCCTTCACCATCACGAAGTCCAGTTCTGGCACAAATGCACCATCATTTCTTAATTGATTTAGCACATAATGTTCCAAACACCCTGGACGATACACATTCCAAAAAGCTTCTCTTACTAGATTTTCAACTTCTCTATATTCTTCTTTTCTTTCTAAACGTATAATATAGTCATTTTTATTCATTAATTTTTCCTCCTGATGATTGTTGACCGCAATACTGGGAGGTTACGATTCGATTGTTTTCATAACCTCCCGGCTATGCCACAATCTCCAAGGTGTTGTTCTTTCTCAAACAGCAATCTCCTTAAAATATAATATTTATAATCAAGCCATTCGGCAGGATTAACTAGAATAAAGCTTAAAAAATCATGTTTTTCAGATTCTTTAAAAATCTAACATATTCGATCTCTTAGTAAAATAATCTACGCTTCTAATTATATATCCTTTGGTTAAAATCTTTTACATCACCAAACATTAATCATCCCTTTTCACAAAACCATTTTTTAAGATTTCTATATAACCTGATAATGTTTGAATATATTTTTCTTTGAGTTGTACAAACGACTCATTTTTTATATCAGCCTTTTCCAAAAATTCTTTACCAAATCCTTCTAGAACCCACTTAATTATATCTAACTTTTTTGTATTACTTACTTCAAGATTTTCTTCCTGAATATCTTGAAGCAATCCATAATAAATACTTTTTCTCCGAATACCATACCGCTCTATGAGTTTATTACGAATTTTCTCATCACTCTCCAACGTCGCACTAATTACCAAATGTCCCTTATTTGGATTCTTTATATACCAAGATATCTCTAAGATTGAATAATCTATAATTCTCTGAAAAGGCTCTGTGGATAAATTCCCAATTTCATTCTCTATATCTCTCACCATCTCACCAATAACAGTATCCAATATAAAAAAATACAAATCCTCTTTATCTTCAAAATACTTAAATAAACTTCCTTTACTTATACCACACTCTTTAACAATTCTATTTGTAGACGCATTATTATACGCATTTTGAGCAAATTCTTCTATAGCAACCTGTATAATACGCTTCTGTTTTTCTGCTTCTAAATTAAAAAATTGATTCGATGGCATTTTGTGACTCCTCTCAAGCCAAGTGACCGCCCGGTCACTTATAATATAAATCCTCCTACTTTGGTTGTCAACTAAATCCTCAAATCAAAATGTTTTTCCCTTTTCATACTTAGCAAGCACTGCCTGTGTCCGTACACAGGCTCAAAATTATCACGAATAGCTATCCGCTGATCGTGACGAATTTTCTCAGGGAAGTATCCCTAACCCTCTTGTCTATTTGTTGCAGTTCCCATTGGAAGTCCTTGACCTTTTATCTATGATTTGATACAATTTCACTTGGATAATTTTATCCAAAATTGAATAACCATTGAAACAAACTGTTGTAAACATCGAAATTTTTACAGCAGTTTTTTTGTACCCATTTTTAAGAAAGGAAGTGTCAGAATTGGCAAACAGAACACGCACCAACCGTAACGAATTTCACTTAAATGATGACGAGCAGTACATACTTGATGAGAAGTTTAGGCTCTCCGGAATGAAAAGCAAATCCGCATTCTTACGCAAACTCATTTTATATGGATATGTCTATGATGTGGATTACAGTTATCTGAGAAATTATAATACGGAGCTTGGACGGATAAGCTCCAGCCTTAACCAGATTGCAAAAAGAATTAACAGTACCGACCACATCTATCAGGAAGATATGGACGAAGTAAAGGAGTTGATGAATGAGGTATGGCGTACACAAAAATCCATGCTATCAAAGCAACCGTTGATAAAGCGATAGACTACATCTGCAACCCCGAAAAGACCGATGAAAAAATGTTTGTTTCCTCTTATGCCTGTTCTCCAGAAACCGCAGCTTATGACTTCAAATATACCCTCGACCACTGCCGGGAAAACAGTCC
>JBGVDD010000226.1:0-2012 GCA_045119215.1 Lachnospiraceae bacterium
TTATTTCTAATTTACATTCCACTCTGGTTACATTCAAATTAAGGACGCTAGAAATGAGCATTTAGAGAATTTAACAATTTACATTCCACTCTGGTTACATTCAAATACTAAATCAAATTGCTTATTGATATAATCTGAATCATTTACATTCCACTCTGGTTACATTCAAATCCGTCCCCTCACAACGCCCATTTTTAGCGGCTTGAGGGTATCATTTTTGTCGTTCTTAGAAAAATTTTATTTATTTTACTTTCTTCTAATATCCATTCACACATTCATCTACACAAATTCCTGAGAAAATAAAGCTTTGTCGATGCCCCATGTTTCTTGCGCTATGTATGGTCGACAATTAAAGGAAGTTACTTGTCTTATCTTCCTGCGTTCCCCATAATTCCTTTGCCAGCCATTTTTCATTTCTACTGGAAAATACAATTACAGAATCCAATTCTTTTCTAATGAGAGGTTCTAATTCTTTTCGCAATCGGTATAATGCCGACTCCTTAATATTACCCTCAAAAACAGAATTTTGTATATGAACCAAATACTTTTTACAAATCTTAAATACCTTTGGAAGATTTTTCTTCCCTTGTTCATCTACCACAATATCATACACCAAAATTACATACATATACAACCACCTATTCCCTTTTTATAGAGCCATATCATCTATAATACTAAAGTGTGTCTAAAAATTCATTCCTACAATCTGCACGCCCCACTTTGTAGTGAACTTTGCTATAAATTTAGTCAACCCATCCCACTAAATTTATAGTAAATTCACCACAAAGTGGATCGCACATCTTGCAGAAAGCGATTTTCATACATGCTCTAATATAGCGTTTTCGAAATATCTGAACCAAATCACTTGCCTATTTTCCTGATCATACATATCAAAATTATCATCCAATGCTACCACCAGATCTCAAATCCTTCATATTCCTTCTCGCCAATCAGATGCTTTATCAGCTTATATAATTCTAACCGAATCAAATATTGATATGAGACATTTTTTCCTAACTCCCTGTGCTTGATAGTAGTTGATAAACGCTCATCCAACTCACTCACAATAGTCTGAGAAGCTGCTTTTGTCAGCTGCAATCCATTTAAACCATCCGTAAAGCTACGCTTGGTAATCTGCTTTTTGTTAAGCAAAGAAAATAGTAAACGGTCCCCTATCAATGGCTTAAAGACCTCTGCAACATCTAATGCCAGAGAAAAACGTCGATTACCCGGTTCATGGAGATAACTAATCGTCGGATTTAACTGTGTCTTATAAATTTCAGAAAGCACCTTTGTATAAATCAAAGAATTTATAAAGGAAATCAGACTGTTCATTTCATTGTCAGGCGGGTGCATTACTCTTTTTTCAAACTTTAGATCCTGATCAATGATGTTATCCCATGCCTTGTAATATTCTTTTCTTATGTTGCCCTCCACTCCCATTAACTCCTGAATTGATCTGGTCTGCAAAATATGTTTTCGGTGAGAAGCAATCACATCCATTTCATTCTGTACATCTTTTCCTCTGCCATTGTAATAACGAAGATTTCTAAAAATATTGGCAGAAGCAGCTACGATAATCTTCTGTGCAATCTCCAAACGCTTATCTGGTCTCATATACGCTGCTGTCTGTTGCACCAGAAGCTGGCCGGATAAAAGCTGTTCCTTTGGATAAAAACTTCCCGTATAAAACTGATAGTAATTAAAAAAATGCATCGCTATTCCATACTTGGAAATTAAATTTAAAAATGCAGTATTAAACGACATTTCAGACATGACATAAATATCATTAATATCTTCTATGGGCAAATCACGTTTTTCTCCTTCTGCATTTTTAAATACTAGTGTATTATCTTTCCTTGATAATGTCCCATCCGAATATACATAAAAACTTCTTGACATACCTTCCCCCTTATTCTGACTTATACCCTTCAGATTTTCCCACGAACTGTGAAAGTGTCACACAGTCTTGTTCTGAATCGTTACAATCCCACAGTCTCATCCTACTCTTA
>JBGVDD010000227.1:0-5092 GCA_045119215.1 Lachnospiraceae bacterium
ATGCTTAATTTCTTCAAGACGTTGTTTCCATAATAAGAACTTTTCGCTTTCCATATGTTACCTCCTGGATAAATTTAATCCAGGAAATTATATCAGGTATGAGTAGAAGATTGAAGAACGCTGTTTTTTGGAGCACTTACGGAACTTCCTATGAGCCAATCGTTTTGAATATCCAGTTGTTTCAGCCCAAAAGGATTTTATTTTTGTATACGGCAACGACGGAAAAAACTTTGGGGAAAATTGTGAATTATTGTAAATTAGAGCCAATGGAATATGAGAAAAGTCAGGTCAGTGAGGTGAATCCATTAGATATATACAGGGAGATAAAGCACAGTTATCTAAAATGGGAAAAACCATCCAGAATGTATATAGATTTTACCGGCGGAACAAAAGCCATGTCAGCGGCAGCAGCAATGGCGGGAGCATTAATAAATGTGCAGTTGGTGTATGTAGGAACCAATGATTATCTGACAGATTTTAGGAAACCAAATCCTGGAACGGAAACGTTATTTTACATAAACAATCCTCTGGCAATTTTTGGAGATTTGGAAATAGAAAAGGCAATGACTTTATTTGGGGAATTTAATTACGCAGGGGCACAGGAAAAGTTGGAAATTTTAAAAGAAAGTATTCCAGATCCGAATATAAGACAGCAATTGAATTTTGTATATCTTTTGGCAAAATCATATGAGCATTGGGATGCTTTAGATTTTAAACCGGCTTATGATTTTATGAAAAAACTGAATATGGAAATAAAACGTGATAGGATGTGCCATCAGACGTTTTTGCTTATGGACTTTGCAGATGTTTTTGAAAGACAGGAAAATATGTTGAAAAATCTGTGCCAAATTCCAGAACTGGTAAAAAATAAGGAAAATATGAAAATTTTGAGTAACTATTCAGTACAGGTGTCAGCATTTACTGCTGACACCGTAAGAAAATATAGATTTTACAAAAATCGGGCAATTTTGCATGCGTAAGCATTGCCCGATTTACGTAACTGTTCATTGGTTCTGAAAAGTTACAATTTTGAAAAATAAAGAAACTATCATCACGCTAATGTTTACAATGTATCAAAATGCCATGATACGGGAACATCAGGAAAAATATGATATGGCAACGCTGCTATTATATCGATTGCTGGAGATGATAGAGCAAAGGCGGCTTGCGCACTACGAATTGTATGTGTCAAAGATGGATTATCTGAATATAAAATATGATTTCAAAAGAACTCCAGAGTTTAAGGGAAAAGATAATTTACAAAGTTTAGAAATCTTAAAGGATAAGGTTTTAAATATTAAAACAGAAATTTTTGGAAAAGCAGTGAGTAATTACCTTCCGGAACAGGTATCTTTGCTAGAGGGATTTATTATTTTAAGTGCATTAGGTGATCAAATTGTAATAGAAACAAAGGGAAAATCTATTGATAAGTTAAAGAAAATCCGTTCTATGGTTTTTCTGAGAAATAATTCTATTTTTGCACATGGACTTGGACCGGTGGGTGTAAGCGATTTTATGAAATTTAAAAAATTTGTTCTAGATTTATTTGGGGAATTCTGTAAAATAGAAAAAATTTCTATGAGTGAAATGACAAAATATATAGAATTTGTAAATCCAATGGATTCCAAAAACTATTCATCGGGTTTTGGGGAGGAATAGGTTATGGCTGTTTTTTATGTGAAAGAGCAAGGGGCTGTATACGGGAGATGTTCAACAGTACTGTCCACTTTGCGGTGGTGTTTTAATTTATAGAGATAGAAAACGACGGGTTCAGAAAAACTATGGAGGTGAATGTGAATATCTTTTGGTTCGCAGGCTACGGTGTGTGCAGTGTAAAAGATTACATATAGAGCTGCCAGATTATTTGTATCCATACAAACATTATACATCCGATATGATATCAATGGTGGTAGAAGATACGGATGAACTATACATAGAAGATTTTCCATGTAAGTTGTCCATAAAACGTTGGAAAAACTGGAAAAAGGAGCATCAGGAGAAAAATTTATAAGTTATGTATTGAAGTTTGCATGGAGTCGGCTTTAAGATTCCGTAAGGTCACACAGGCTTTGCGGAATCTCTTTTTTTGGGAGGAAATCATGAAGCAGTGGGTTGCCTGCCGGTTAAGAACATGCTATGATAATTTTAAGAACACAGGAGAACAGCGCCAGTATCATAAGGAGACTGAAATGAGTTGAACAGTATAGCAGCGTCAAAGACAGTGGTTTTGTGACATAAACTATATTGGGCAAAAAGGTTGTTATTTGCAGATGTTGGCATCTGGAGATAAGAATCAATAAAATTTCTTTGGAGAATGGTATTGTGTCAAAGAAAAGCTGTTTTGCTGAAGTGAAGGGAAGTAGAGAGAATCTGGTAACAGTTCAGGCAGGTCTGCGCATTTACTGCGCTGACCGTGCAAAAATGTGCATTTAACAAAAATCGGGCAATTTTGCATGCGTAAGCATTGCCCGATTTCGTAACAGTTTAGCCTATGGCTGAACTGTTACAGAATCTGCATTTAGACATGGTTGGCATCATGTCTTTTTGTGGTTGGGAAATAGAAAAAAATAGCATTTGCGGAATAAAAATGGGTGTAGTAAACTGTACTTAGCGATGAAAAAACATGAGAAATTCCATTTTAGACAAAAAAACAGGTGAAAAATGTCTGATTTTTAAATTGTCAGACAATTACCTGTAAAAAATGGTTCTGGAACCCTTGTTATCAGCGGGTTTCCAGAGGGTACCGTAGAAATGGAAGAAACCCGATTAAGGGGATTGACACAATTCTCTTAATTCAAACAGACCTTCTATCATGCTTCCCGTAGAAATGGAAGAAACCCGATTAAGGGGATTGACACATTTCTTTTGCTGGAGCCAGTGATTTATTTCTCGCCGTAGAAATGGAAGGAACCCGATTAAGGGGATTGACACTTTTTCAGTGTCTTTTATGAAAAATCCTTCATATAGTAGAAATGGAAGAAACCCGATTAAGGGTATTGACACCTATTAAGTTGTTGACATTTTATTTTATTAGTCGGTAGTAGAAATGGAAGAAACCCGATTAAGGGTATTGACACGAACTTAGTTTATCGAAGCATGCCGGAGGTAACTCCGAGTAGAAATGGAAGAAACCCGATTAAGGGTATTGACACAGCTGGATGGAAAAGGAACCTATATAACTCTGGGTTCGTAGAAATGGAAGAAACCCGATTAAGGGTATTGACACCCGAAGATTCTTCCAATAACGATTTTATTAACAGAGTCTGTAGAAATGGAAGGAACCCGATTAAGGGTATTGACACGTTTCCTCCTTTTATTAATTAGGTACACCTACACGAGGTAGAAATGGAAGAAACCTGATTGAGGGTATTGACACTTTTCATTTTCAAGATTGTTTGCCAAAATATAAAGAAGTAGAAATGGAAGAAACCCGATTGAGGGTATTGACACACAATATTATTGATGGTATCAATTGATACTGTAAACTGTGTAGAAATGGAAGAAACCCGATTGAGGGTATTGACACAGTTTCGAATACTCATCGACAAGTTTTGTTCTCTTGTCGTAGAAATGGAGGGAACCCGATTGAGGGTATTGACACAAATTTTCATTCTCACCGAAAAACAATGTAAAACTGGTAGAAATGGAGGGAACCCGATTAAGGGGATTGACACATTGCTTCTACGTCTTCTGGGTTCTGTGCCAACCGAACCGTAGAAATGGAAGAAACCCGATTAAGGGGATTGACACATGCTTATCTCGTCATAGTACATGCAGTCGCAAAAAAGTAGAAAAGAAAGAAAACTTACTAAGGGTATTGAAACACACAGGAAAAGTTCCTGTGTGTTTTTTTTAGTACAAGTGTCTAAATATTCTGAAAAGCACTTGCGGTAATATATAGTTACAACAAAGGAAGAGAGAAGGACGATACGGGAGATGAGCTTATGATAATTCTAAAACCAATACCAATGCCACCAATTAATTTAATGTGAGAAAGGAAGTGTCTAAATAAAAAGGAACAAGAAAAGATATACTGTAAATATAGCAAGGAGATAACAGCACCAGGGGAAAGGAAGGTGAGGAGAATGATAGATATCAACATAGACATTGATTTTAATTTTTAGGAACAGCAGAACCAGGTAGGAAAGAAGGTGAGACGTATGATAGAAATTAACATAGATATCGATTTTAACTTTTAGGCACAGGTAAACAAGAAAAATAGCCAGGGAAAAGAAAAGGAGAGATAAAGTATGAAGATGACAATTAATAACAAACCATTTCGCAAAAAAGAGGTAAAGAAAATATTTAAGGAAGCAAGGAAGGAAATCAGGGAGCACGGAGTAGAGAATAAGCTGGTAGATATGGTGGTAAGAGAGGTGGAAAGAGGAGTATTGATGCTGGGAGGTATGGTGGAGATTGACGAGGAGTTGAGAGCAGGAAAGATGGAAAAGTAGGAGAAAATAGCAGGGAAAGGAAGTGAGATTTATGATAAATATATTTTTAATTTTCTTATAGGAACTGTTCAAAAAAGGATTTGAAAAGAAAGGAAGGTGGGAATTATGATAGAAATTAACATAGATATAGATTTTAACTTTTAAGCGGAGACAGAATAAGGAAAGGTTGAATTGGTAACAGAACATGAATGACTATAGCGGCAGGAAGGAGTAGGATTCCGTAAGGTCACAGGCTTTGCGGAATCCTTTTAATTTTTAGGAGAAAAAATAAAGTAGCATCTGTAGATAAGAATCAATAATATTTCTTTGGAGAATGATATTGTGTCAAAGAAAAGCTGTTTTGCTGATGTGAATAGAAGCAGGAAGAATCTGCATTTAGACATGGTTGGCATCATGTCTTTTGTGGCAGAAAAATAGCACTTGCGGAATAAAAGTGGGTGTAGTAAACTGTATTTAGTAGTGTAAAAACATGAGAAATTCCATTTCAGACAAAAAAACAGGTGAAAAATGGCTGATTTTTAAATTGTCAGACAATTATCTGCAAAAACAGGTCCCGAAACCCTTACTACCAGCGGGTTTCCAGGGGTACCGTAGAAATGGAAGAAACCCGATTAAGGGTATTGACACACTTCTGGCAT
>JBGVDD010000228.1:0-19384 GCA_045119215.1 Lachnospiraceae bacterium
TCCTTACGGACACTTCCTATCCTGTTGGCAGACAGGATAGGCATTTTTATTTTCGCTTGTTTCTCTTATCGAGAAAGGCAAGCAACGCTACAATCAAGCTACCAAAGGACATCAGCAAAGCTAATATCCCAATGAAAATCGAAATAATCTCATAAGCTGTCATCGGCGCCACCTCCCTTCCTATGTATTCCGGTAAACCGGTATCATAAACTCGGGAGGCTACCACCCTGTCATGGGTACTTTCCTCAAATGCTATTCTAACACATAAAATATATCATCCGCAACAACTAATAGCTAAAATCTCACTGTAATTGTAAAAGTTGTTACAGTACACAGGTAGGTATTTTCGGCACCGAAAATACCGTACGAAAGACTTCAGGCTACAGATTTTGACCATTTAGAATGCGAAGCATGGCCAAAATCGGTTACTGTGCACACAATGTGTGTACAGTAACTAAAAGTTGTGTTGCTGTACACTCCCTGTGTGCTTCTTACTTTCATTTATAAAACCCGCTCTTTGAGCTCTATCTCATATAATAAGACATTCTACACTCTCCCGCTACCCCAACTTTCTTTACCTGCTCTGTGTTGTCATCATCTATACCCCCGATTCCATACACAGGAATGGGCACTGCCTGACATACCTCTTCTAAAAATTCAAGTCCTCTGCCCGGCAGACCTTTTTTGCAATCCGTCTCAAACACATGGCCTGCGATAAGATACGTAGCACCAAGATGATAAGCCTCCTTAGCTTCCTCACTGCTGTGAACAGAAACTCCTACGGTATCAAAAAAACTTAAGTTTTTCTGTTCTTCCTTTAAGTGAGCCAGAGGCAGGTGTATCTTTTTTATACCTAATTTTTCTGCCACCCGAACAAAGCTGTGTAAAACACAGGTAATCCCCTCTTCCTTGCAGACTTTCAGTACCTCTAACGCCAGGGCTTCATATTCTTCTTCTGTCAGCTCCTTCTCCCGAAGTATCAGCATATCTATTTTGTGAAGCTTTGCCGCTTTTCGTATTTGTTCCGGCAAGGATAATTGCGCCAGCTTAGAAGCAGTTACGGCTATCCTTTTATAAGAACACATAGTCATTCATCACAGGCTGTAAGCCCTGTTCTTTGATAGCAGATACTACTTCTTCTAGATTTCTGGTGTCTGCTATCTCAAACTGGTCATCTCCCTGTTCTCCTTCCCCCTGATGTCCTCCGATACCGGTACTTACCCCTGCTGATATCTTGGTTGCCGCCAGGCCAATCACATGATCCCTGAATCCTGCCCGTTCTCTGGTAGATATGGTCATACCTGCATAGGGCATAAAAATACGATAGGCACACATAACCTGTAACAGTTCCCTTTCGTGTACATCCTTTGGACTTATCTTATCATTGTTGATAATGGGACGTAATCTTGGACAGGAAAAGGAAATCTCAGCATGGGGATACTTTTTCTGAATGAGATAGGCATGGATTCCGGTGGCAAAGGCATCCTTCCTGAAATCTGAAAGCCCTAAAAGTGCTGCAAAAGCCACCCCACGCATTCCTCCCTTCAATGCACGTTCCTGTGCATTGATACGGTAAGGAAAGACTCTTTTATGTCCGGATAAATGCAGGGTTTCGTATTTGTCCGAATCATAGGTTTCCTGAAATACCGTGACAAAATCTGCACCGCACTGGTGAAGATAAGCGTATTCATCCACATTCATAGGATATACTTCAAGTCCCACCATTTTAAAATACTTTCTGGCTATTTTACAGGCTTCTCCAATATAGGTCACATCTGACATCTTCCGGCTCTCTCCGGTGAGAATCAGAATTTCCTCTAAGCCGGTTTTTGCAATGGCTGCCATCTCTTTTTCAATGCCTTCCAAGTCAAGCTTTGCACGACGAATCTGATTGTGACAGTTAAAGCCACAGTAAACACAATAGTTTTCACAGTAATTGGATATATATAACGGTGTAAATAAATAGACAGAATTGCCAAAATGCTTTGCGGTTTCAAACTTTGCCCTCTTTGCCATTTCCTCCAAAAACGGTGCTGCCGCAGTAGATAGTAAAGCGCCGAAATCCTTTGGTGTCAAACGTTCCTTTTCTAAAGCGGCAATCACATCCTCCTTAGAATACAACTTATCCTCATACTGTTCCATGGAAGCAAGAACCTGCTCCATAATATCAGAATCTATGACCTCCATTCCTTCCATATATTCCATATGATTTGTCTTTTCCATCATGAATCGTTACCTCCATTTTAGTCTTGCAAAAAGTAACAGTTCAGCCTTAGGCTAAACTGTTACAAAATCTGGCAATGCCGACAAATGCAAAATTGCCCGATTTTTGTTAAATCCACATTTGTGCACGGTCAGCGCAATAAATGCGCAGACCTGCCTGAACTGTTACTGCAAAAATCCTGTCAGGGGAGAGGAGGCAGAGGCACCATTTGTAAGCACACGCCCCATACCGGCAAGATACGCTGCTCTCCCTGCTTCTATAGCAGACTTAAACGCACCAGCCATTGCCACAATATCCCCCGCTGTTGCTATGGCTGTATTTGCCATCACTGCCGCTGCTCCCATTTCCATGGCTTCACAGGCCTGAGAAGGTTTTCCGATTCCTGCATCCACAATAATGGGAAGGTTGATTTCTTCAATAAGAATGCGAATAAATTCTTTTGTGGCAAGTCCCTGGTTAGAGCCTATAGGGGATGCCAAAGGCATAATTGCTGCTGCCCCGGCATTTGCTAAATCTCTTGCCACATTTAAATCCGGATACATATATGGCAAAACTACAAAGCCCTCCTTCGCAAGAATTTCTGTTGCCTTTATGGTTTCCTGATTATCCGGAAGCAGATATTTGCTGTCACGAATCACTTCTATTTTCACAAAATCTCCACAGCCGATTTCTCTGGCAAGTCTCGCAATGCGCACAGCTTCTTCGGCGTTTCTGGCTCCTGAGGTGTTTGGTAACAAAGTTATCCCTTGGGGAATATAGTCTAAAATATTGCCTTCTCCATTAGAATTTGCCCGGCGAAGTGCCAGAGTTATCATCTGGGCACCGGCAAATTTTACTGCTGCATCAATCAATTCCACATTGTACTTTCCAGAACCTAAAATAAATCTGGAAGTAAATTCATGTCCACCTAAAATTAATTTATCTTCATTCATTTTAATCCAATACCTTCCTTTCACTTTTTTCCCTGATTCTGTGAACCCGGTTCGCGGGCTCACTCAGTCTCCCTGGGTAATCAACTGCAATAGCATGTTTGCCTGATGCCCGGCACAGATACTTACCCTTGGAGCTAACAATCCAATCCCTGCGTAAGCATCGCTTTCCCCATCACCGCACACATACAGTCGTTTCATTTTCTTTCTGGTACAGATTGCATTGCTATTTCCGATGCCTGCCATGCCAGAGCCAGAAACCACCACAGTCTCCGGCTGATGTTGTAAAAGATAGTTTACTAATAACGCTTTGTACTCTGGGTTGTCAAAGGCTTCACAGACATAAGTTTCTCCTTTGAAAATTTCTTCTATATTATCTTCTGTAACCTTCTCTTGACAAACCTCAACCTTAATATAAGGATTAATCTCCTCAACCATTTCCTTTAAGGCCTTGGTCTTTTCTATTCCAATATGACAGATTCTGTATGCCTGTCGATTCAAATTGGTAATATCCACCACATCAAAATCAATCAGCTTTAAGGTGCCAATCCCACTTCGGGCTAACATAATGGCGATGTTAGACCCCAACCCTCCTAATCCCGCAATACATACTCTTGCATTTTTAAATTTCTTATAGATCTCTTTTGTGAAACGTTTATCCATTGCCTCTTCTAGTTCTACCTTTGTCACCACTTTAGCCACCTCCCACAAAGCTGACTACCTCTATGGTATCTGCCTCTGTAATCACCACTTCTTCATAACTTTTCTTTGGCACAATCTCTCCATTTCGCTCCACTGCCACCCTTTTTACGTCATAACCCGCTTCCCTCAAATATTCTGCGATACTTTTTCCCTCCATATGTTCTATGTCATTTCCATTGATTCGAACCATTCTATATCCTCACTTTCTATCATTTGACGCAAAGCACTCGTGACTTTCATCATAAACCGAATGCCCACTACTTATTTTTTTACATGAGTATAATCCCGAAAAAAAAGGTTACATGAAGAAAGCTACACCCGCGGTGGTGTACCCCTTCATGCAACCTTCGTCACACTCTGTGCTATATTATAACCAACTTACTCCATAAATGCAATATTTTTATTAGAAAACCGGCAAACACTTTGTTACTGTAGTTGAACATCTGTTTTCTGTATGCTATAATTCGGTTGGTATAGTTGAAACGAAAGTGGATGCGACTTTCCGATGATGCCCTCTAGTCTTACGAAAGAGGGTGATGCCCCATGAACACAATGGAAGTCTTGACCTTGTTGTTAGTAATATTCACGGCTCTATCTTTTATAGATACTCACAAGAAGAAATAGCATCCCAGACCGTCCAAAGTTTGGATGCTATTCTTACCAATACATTTTTAACTGAGGGCAATCGAAAAGTCAATTCCGACTTGCTTTCTGACTAAATTATACTATGGGGTGCTTGATTTTTCAAGTACCCTTTTCATTATACATAACACAGAACAGGAGAGAAAAATGAAGTATAAATTAGCAATCTTCGATATGGATGGTACCATATTAGACACCTTAGATGATTTAGCAGACAGCTTAAATCACATATTACTATCAGAAAATTACCCCACAAGAACCATAGATGAGGTGAGAAATTTTGTTGGAAACGGTATCCGAAAACTCATAGAAAGGGCATTGCCAGAACATACTACACAGAAGGAAATCCAGCGAATCTTTGAACTTTTCCTGCCCTATTATCAGACACACTGCGCCATAAAGACAAAACCCTATGACGGTATTCTTTCATTATTAGAGGAACTAAGAGCAGCAGGGATTGCTACTGCAGTGGTTTCCAACAAAGCAGATACTGCAGTACAGGAATTGTGCCAAAGGTATTTTCCAGGTTTATTTGATTTCTCTATTGGCGAAAAAATGGGAAATAAAAGAAAACCTGCCCCGGATGCCGTATATGAGACTTTAGATACCCTACACTTTTCTAAAAATGAGGCTGTGTATATCGGAGATTCTGAGGTGGATCTGGCCACAGCCATCAATTCCGGATTAGACTGTATCGCAGTATCCTGGGGATTTCGCAGTGACGCTTTTCTAAAAGATCAGGGAGCTGACTGCATTGTCCATGCCCCTGAGCAGATACTGGATATAATGATGTAAGTGTCAGAATGGTAAGGGCCAGTGAACCAAGTTCACTGGCCCCTTTTTACGTAGGTAAAAAAAATAAGAATACATGAAACCCATAGGATAGTTTTGTTGTCTATATAGGTAGAAGCTTCTAAACTGAGAACATTGTCTCTATACTACAATGACATAAAATAACGCTAAATGAGGTGAATCAAATGAAGGATGCGGAAATCATAAGACTATATCAAAAACGCTCCCAACAAGCAATTACTGAGACAGCACAAAAATATCAATGCTACTGTACCACCATTGCCAATCGTATTTTAAATGACAGACAGGATACCGAGGAATGTCTCAATGATACCTGGCTAAAAGCCTGGAACAGTATTCCTCCTCAGATTCCTACTGTATTGTCTGCCTACCTTGGCAAGATAACCAGAAATCTGGCTTTAAATATGTATAAGAAAAAATATGCAAAAAAAAGAATTGATGACCGGATGATGGTATCTTTAGAGGAATTAAAGGATTGTATCAGCCTGAAGGATTCGGTAGAGTCACAGACGGAAAGCCGTGAAATCGTGACACTTCTCAATGCATATCTAGAACAGGCTCCAGAACTGGAACGGAAAATATTTGTGAGAAGGTATTTTTATCTGGATACGTTAAAAGAGATTGCCCAAGGTTATGAATTAAAAGAAAGTTATGTCAAGACTTCTCTTTTTCGAAGCCGTCAGAAACTAAAGTTATTTTTAGAACAGGAGGGTGTTGTGTTATGAAAAACGAAAGATTATTTGAATGTATTGGAGAAATTGATGAAAAATTTATTGCGGAGGCAAAACCTATGAAGACAGAAAAGAAGGAACAAAAAAACAATAAAAATCACGAAATGAAATGGAAATGGCAGGTTTTAGGGGCAGCGGCAGCGGTGGTAGCCCTATCTGTTATCTTACCAAACACCAGTGGAAATATTGCCCAAGCCATGGAGAAAATTCCTGTACTTGGAAAATATTTTGAAATCGTAACTTTTCGTGAATATCACTATGAAGACGAGAAAAAACAGGCCCATGTGCAGGTGCCACAACTGGTAACAGACGAGAATGCATCAGATATAGAGAAGGAAACCACAGCTTCACTAAACCAAAGTATAGAAGCCTACGCCGATGGATTTATTCAGGACTTTAAGGAAAGATTAGCAGCCAAGGATATGGGATATGGGGAACTTTCCATGGACTATCAGGTGGTGACAGATAACGCGGATTGGCTGACCTTAAAAATCACCGCCCTGGAAGTACAGGCAAGCGGATATGAGCAGGTAAAATACTATCATATTGATAAAAGCACAGGAAAAGAAGCTGTGTTGTCAGATTTATTTGTGGATGGAAGTGATTATATTGACAAAATTAGTGAAAACATTATAGAACAAATGAAGGAAAATGAAAAAGCAGACTCTGACAAGGTATACTTCTATCAGGGAACCTCACGGGACACCACAGGACTAAGTGAAGATGACTTATTTAGCAAAATCAAACCAGAGCAAAATTTCTACTTTGACGAAAAAGGACAGTTAATCATTACCTTTAATGAATACGAAGTAGCACCAGGCTATATGGGTGTGGTGGAATTTACGATTCCAGATGACGTGATTAGAGATATTCTAAAACAATAAAACAAAATTTTTCCATAGAGCCACAGAACCTAGTTCTGTGGCTCTATAACAGTAATAGTTCAGCCATCTAAACTGTTGTTACTGTACACACATTGTGTGCACAGTAACCGATTTTGGCCATGCTTCGCATTACAAATGGCCAAAATCCGTAGCCAGAGGTCTTTCGTACGGTATTTTCGGTGCCGAAAATACCTACCTGTGTACTGTAACAAACTGTTACCTATAACATCTGTTTTCCACCACTACATGATTGCATTTCCCCAATAAATAAGCTATACTTATGACTATATTTTGCATTTATTAATGTACAAAGGAAAAGGGGGAATTTTATGTACGACTTATTTCTTGCGACTCAATATATTGGAATTATCTTCCTGATTTTGGAACTGATATACATTATAATACAGCGGCCTACCAGCCTTCATGGACTGTTAATCCTGTCTACTGTCTCCACTCTGGTAAACTTTGTAGGATATCTTTTCGAACTGACAGCCACCACAAAAGAAGAAGCTTTACTGGCGGTAAAATTCATTTACCTTGGAAAACCGTTTATTGCTCTTTCCGTATTTTTATTCGTGGCCAAATTTTGTAAAGTCAAAATATCTTCCTGGATTAAGGGAGCAATGGTTTTACTGCATCTAAGTGTATTTTTCCTTGTGCTTACCTGTGAACATCATACAATTTTTTACAGCTCTATCGATTTTACTACTGAAGGTCTCTTTCCTCATCTGGTATTAGGTCATGGTGCGATATATCTTTTTTATTACGCTCTATTAGCCTTCTACCTAATCGTGTTAGCCTGTTTCTGTATCCATTGCTATTTGAAAACAACCTCCAGCATGCATAAGAAACAATTAAACTGTCTTATACTTATGATATTTACCACCGCTGCTGGATTTATCATTTACCTTAGCGGGATAACCAAAGGATATGACTGCACAGTGCCTGCATATCTGATTGCCACTGTATTTTTAACATTGTCCATAACAAAATATCGATTATTTGACACTATTTCTTTGGCAAAAGAAAATGCCATGGACACCTTTTCTGAAGGCCTTCTGGTCTTTGACAATGACTCAGAACTGCTTTACAGCAACTCCACCGCCCAGCAGATATTTCCTTCTTTGTTGTCCAAAGACTATAAAAATGATACAATGCAGCTTAAAAAGCTTTCCGACTGTAACCTAAATCTTCACAAAGGTGACCGCATCTATGAGATTACCCAGCGCCAGATTATACGAAATAACGTTCCTTATGGAACCATGTATATTCTGCACGATATGACGGATACCTACAATTATACGGATCGACTGAAAAAAGATGTGGCAGAGAAAACCAAAAAAGTAATATCGATCCAACACTCCGTCATTGCCAGCTTTGCCAATATGATAGAGGCGAGGGACGGTGTCACAGGTCTTCATATCAAACACACTTGTGAATATGTAAAAATCGTTGCAAAAGCTCTAAAGGAAGAAGGAAAATATAAAGATATTCTCACTGATGAATATTTAGACTATGTCATTCAAGCTGCCCCTTTGCATGATATCGGAAAGATTGCCATTCCTGACTATGTATTAAAAAAGGCGGACAGACTGACCAATGAGGAATTTGAAATTATCAAAACCCACCCTGCTGTAGGTGCGAAAATCATTGACGAAACACTAGCCGGATTAGAAGATGATGCATATGTTAAAATCACAAGGGATGTAGCCTTGTACCATCACGAAAAATGGGACGGAAATGGTTACCCTAAGGGTTTAAAAGGAGAAGATATTCCCCTCTGTGCCAGAATTATGGCTATTGCGGATGTTTATGATGCCCTACGCTCCAAACGAAGTTACAAAGAAGGGTTTTCGAAAGAGAAATCCAAAGACATTATCTGGGAAAGCAGTGGAACCCACTTTGATCCAGAAATTGTAGAAACTTTCATGAATCATATCGAAGAAATTGAACAGGTAACAAATTAATACCTTTTTATATCACTTAAAAGAGCACCGTCGCTATATGCAACAGTGCTCTTTTAAACAAAAACTATATATAATAATGAGGGGGGAGTAGTAAATTTACTTGGGGGAATAAATTTACTATAAAAAGGTATAATTTACTAGGATTACAAACTTTTTCGACCTAAGTTTGCTTCTCCTGTACAGCAAAGTTATAATAACATATCACTCCTCTACTGTCTAGTACTTTTTTTACATTTCGTAATTTTTTGTAATATTTATAAGTTTTCCCCATATTTCACTCTTTTTTTTGTCCATATTGTATCAGTGTTACATATTCTTATTTTACGTAACAGTTCAGCCATGCTAAACTGTTACTGTTTTACTACTGATACTGACTTTCATAAAGATGATAATAAAATCCTCTTTTTTCCAATAATTCCTGATGATTTCCTTGTTCTATAATATTTCCATCTTTCATAACAAGAATCACATCAGCCTCCTTTATGGTAGAAAGGCGATGGGCTACAATAAAGCTGGTTCTGCCTACCATCATTTTTTCAAAGGCAGACTGAATTTTCATCTCTGTTCTTGTATCAATAGATGACGTAGCCTCATCCAAAATTAACATAGGTGGTTTGCTTAACATAATTCTGGCAATGCAAAGTAACTGCTTTTGTCCATCCGATAATCCTTCTGCCCCTTCCTTCACCACAGTATCATAGCCCTGTGGCAGTCGACGGATAAATCCATCTGCGTAAGCCATTTTTGCTGCCAGAATCATTTCCTCTTCTGTTGCGTCCGGTTTTCCTTCTAAAAGATTTTCCCGTATCGTAGCATTCCTTAAATTGGTTTCCTGCAATACCATACCATAACAGTTTCGTAAACTCTTCCTTGTAATCTTTTGTATATCTACTCCATCAATCAGAATCTTTCCTTCATCCACATCATAAAAACGCATCAGTAAATTAATAAGTGTGGTTTTTCCACAACCTGTAGGTCCCACAATCGCCACCCTCTGTCCTGGTTTTACTTTCAGGTTCAAATGCTTTAATAAAGGTTTCTCTTTGTCATAAGAAAAATTTACATCCTGCATCTCAACCATTCCCTTCACATTCTGGGATTCCAAAACGGTATCAATTTCCGGAGTCTGTTCCTCTTCCTCCATAAACTCAAAAACTCTTCCAGCACAAGCAAATGCATTCTGTAATTCGGTAATTACTCCGGAAATTTCATTAAAAGGCTTTGTATATTGATTGGCATAACTTAAAAAACAAGATAACATACCTATGGTTAGATTTCCGTTAAGCACTGCCATAGCTCCTGACAATCCCACCCCGGTATAAACCAGACCATTAATAAAACGAGTAGACGGATTGGTAAGAGAAGAAAAGAAAATGGCTTTTAAGGAACATTTTGCCAGTCGTTCATTAATTTCTTGAAATTGTTCTATTACCTTCTCTTCCCTGCAAAATGCTTTCACCACCTTTTGATTCCCTATCATTTCATCAATAAGACTGGTCTGCTCTCCCTTGGTCTCGGACTGTACCCGAAACAGCTGATAGGTATTGCGCGCAATAAACCCAGCCACAAACAAAGACAAAGGGGTGATACAAACTACCACCAAGGTAATTTTCAGATTCAAACTAACCATAAACACCAAAGTTCCCAAAATAGTTACTACACCGGTAAACAACTGAGTGAACCCTAATAACAAGCCTTCCGAAAGCTGTTCTACATCTGCAATCAGCTTGCTTACTATTTCACCCTGAGGTTTGGGATCCAGATAACTTAAAGGTAACTTTTGTAAATGGGAAAATGCATCCTCTCTAATATCTCTCACCACATGGTATGTGATTTTATTGTTGCAAATATTCATAATCCACTGTGAAAAGGCTGTAATTCCTATAAGAATCACAATACCTAAGCTGATTTTATATATCTTCTGAAAATCCACTTGATGTTCTCCCACAATATTATCAATCACATTTCCAATCAGTATAGGAATATACAGTGATAATAATGCAGATATTGTGGCTAACACAAAAGAAAAAAGCACAAGGATTCCATATTTTTTTACATATCTAAATATCTTTTTTATTGTTTCTCTACTATTCATTTGCTTCCACCTTTTTAAACTGGGAGTTATAAATCTCCTGATAGATTTCACAGCTTCTTATCAATTCCTGATGAGTTCCCATACCTACCATCTTTCCCTCATCCAGCACAATAATTTTATCAGCCTGCATAACAGAAGCTGTTCTCTGGGAAACGATAAATATGGTCATTGCCTTACTTTCTGCCAAGTCTTTTAGCCCTGCTCTCAGTTTTGCATCCGTTGCATAGTCTAAGGCGGAAGTAGCATCATCCAAAATCAAAATATCCGGATTTTTCACCAATGCTCTGGCGATACATAGTCTTTGTCTTTGACCACCAGATAAATTCTTTCCTCCTTGAGACAACATGGTCTGAAGCTTTTGGGGTTTTTTCTCCACAATTTCCTTTGCCTGAGCAATCTCCAGGGCATTTTCCAGTTCTTCCAACGTGGCATCTTCTTTTCCCCACCGAAGATTTTCTTCTATGGTTCCATGAAATAAGACATTTTTTTGCAGTACAATTCCACATAGATTTCTTAAACATTTTTCATCATACTGTCTCACATCTTTCCCATCAATGAGAACCTTCCCCTTATTTGCATGATAAAATCCACAAATCAAATGTACCAGACTACTTTTTCCGGAACCGGTGCCTCCTATAACACCCACCGTTTCTCCGGGTCTTACTTGAAAACTGATATCTTTCAAGGAGCTGTCCCCTGCCCCCTGATAGGTAAACTCTACCTGCTGAAATTCTACTTTGTACTCCTTGTTGCAAGATTCCCCTCCAGGCAGCTCCTGTCCCCCTTCCATTTTTTTAACTTCTTTTACATACAATATATCTGCCACTCTGTCTCCACTAGCTACCGCCTTGGTAATGGTAATAATCAGATTGGCAAGCTTAATTAACTCCACCAAAATCTGAGACATATAATTATATAGTGCCACTACCTGTCCTTGAGTTAAAACGCCTTGTTCTACCCGGATTGCCCCTACATAAATCAAAACGACAATTCCCATATTTATTGTCACAAAAGTAAGTGGATTCATAAGAGCAGAGAGTTTTCCCACATATAATTGTGCTTTGGTATATTCCTGATTTTTTGAATTAAAACGTTGAACTTCCCAATTCTCTTTTGAAAATGCACGAATCATGCGTATCCCGCTTAGATTTTCCCTGGTAATTGCCAAGATTCCATCCAAAGCCTGCTGCACCTTTTTATATAATGGAATGGTAATCAGCATAATCCCAAATACCACCACAGACAGCAGAAGTATCACACCTACAAACACCAAAGCCGAAGTGATATCGATAGTAAATGCCATTATCATGGCTCCAAATACAATAAATGGTGAGCGCAAAAACAGACGCAATACCATATTTACTCCAGACTGTAACTGATTGATATCACTGGTCATTCGTGTAATGAGGCTGGAACTTCCCAAGGAATCTAAAGTACTAAAAGAAAACCCTTGTATCTTTTCGAATAAACCATCACGAAGTTCCTTTGCAAAACCAGTAGCTGCTCTTGCCGCAAAATATTGGGCTGTGATAGATGAAATCAATCCTACCACACCAAGCGAAACCATAACACCGCACATTTTTGTGATATACGCCTTATCATGGTTTCCAATACCAATATCAATCAACGCAGCCACTACCAAAGGTACAATCAGTTCAAAGGAGGCCTCCAACAATTTAAATGCAGGCGCTAACACTGTTTCTTTTTTATAATTTTGCAAATATACTAACAATCTTTTCATCTTTTTTGCTCTCTACTTTTTATTTATAGATAATCGAAGTTGCAATTTCCTCTGCCTTTTCTTTTCCCATAAGTTTTTCAATCAAGGCACATGAAAATTCTATTGCAGTTCCCATTCCCCGGCTGGTAATCACATTTTCATCTACTGCTACCTTTTCCATTTTTACTGTTGCACCCTTTAGTCTGTCTTCAAATCCCGGATAACACTCTCCGTGTTTTCCTTCCATGATTCCTAAATCCCCCAAAATACTTGGTGCAGCACAGATAGCTGCTATAAATTTTCCTGCTTTGTAAAAATCCATCACAGTATCTGTGACCAACTTACAGCTGCCTAGATTTAAAGTTCCTGGCATTCCTCCCGGCAAAACTACCATATCCACATTGGAATAATCAACATCCTTTGCATAAGTATCTGCCTTAATCTGAATTTTATGTGCTCCAGTCACAAATAAAGAATCCTCTTTAATGGTGACCATCTCCACCTGTATTCCAGCTCTCCTTAACAAATCTACTACGGTCAAACCTTCGATTTCCTCAAATCCTTCTGCAAAAAATACTACTACTTTATTCATTTCTTCTTCCTCCTTGCTAAAATTACTATACATGATTATAATACCTTATACAGAGAAAATCCAACAGAAAATAAAAATAGAAAGGGAATTTTTTATGGAAAATAATAAGAATCTGGAAATCGAAAGAAAATATTTAATTAAGAATCTGCCCAATGATTTAGAACATTATCCACACAAGAAATTAGAACAGGGATATTTATGCACATCTCCTGTAGTAAGAATACGAAGACAGGAGGATGAATATATTCTAACATATAAGGGGGGAGGAATGATGGCAAGATGTGAGTACAATCTTCCACTTTCCAAAGAAGGATACGAACATTTGAAAGAAAAAGTAGATGGGTATATCATATCAAAAACCAGATATTACATTCCCTTAGATAAGGAACACACCATAGAATTGGATATATTTGAGCCACCCTTTGCCCCCTTATATCTGGCGGAAGTAGAATTCTCTTCCATTGAGGAAGCCGAATCCTTTCTCCCACCACAATGGTTTGACAGGGATGTTACCTTTGATGGCAGCTATCACAACAGTGCCATGAGCCAAGGTGCCCATATCAAAAATAACCCTTGATGCTAAAGAAGGCAAAGGAAATTATATTAAAAGCCTAAAACAGAAGAAAGGGCTCCACTTACAATTCCACCGAGACTTTTTTTGATTTGTGAGATCAGCTCTTTCTTTTCTTTGTCTGTCCCATTTATCAAGTCAATCTTATCGCCCTTAGGTACACTCACCGGATAATCTCCAAAAGCCATCTGTACATTACCTGTCATATCAAATTTCACATCTCCAAATTTCAATTTAATATCATCAAATACCAGAGAAAACTTTTTCTCTCCTGCTTTAAGAGACAACACAGCTGCACAATCCATCATAATACCTGTATTTTTTTCCTTAACCGTAAAGTACACTTTGTTATCCTTTGTACTATAGTCTAAATTGAACTGAACGTCCACGAAAGATTTCTTGTTATTAAGAATGCTTAAACTGACATTTTCTTGAAATCCTGTTTTCCCATCCTTTTCCTGAGCCGTTTTTTGGGTTAGTGCACAGTATCCATTTTCCTTATTTTCTACCATTAAAGATACTACTTTACCATTTTTATCTGTATCTTCTTCTATCACCAGCCCCTTATCCTTACTAACAAACATGGAAATTAACTCTGTATATCCTTTGACTTCATACTCTGGAAACTGGCTCTTTAAATCAGATAGAAAACGCTCCACATCCTGAGGCAAGATAGTAACAGTATAATGATGTCCACCATATGTATTCTTTGACTTTTCTACAGTAAGATTTTTATACATCTGCATAAAGTCATAGCAAAGCTCCTTATTCTCCCACAACTTTTCCAAGCCGCCATAAGAATTAGTGCTCACCATGTGGTTATATGCTGCAATGTAACTATTTTGTATCATTTTAATCCCAGTCTTATCTATGCCCAATTTTCCATCCCATGCTGATAAATCACCAGTATACTCAATGTATGGTACTTTATCCTGAAACATATCAGACACAAAATATAAATTATTCTGATCTGAAATCGTCTGTATGGTGGCAAAAGGCATTCCTCCAAGACCAATGGTCCACTGATTGTCAATCATTTTATTTGTTTTATCTATGTTACTTTCAAAATCTGCTTCAATGGTAACACCTGCTACCTTTTCCATCAGTTTTCCCTGTAACACAGTATCTTTCTTCACTGATTCCTTGTAGAAAGTTTTATATGCAAAATACTCTTCAAAATATCTGTCTTCGCTTAATGTAAAATAATTCTTTGCACCTAAAAGCGCTTCTTTCTTTTTGTCATTCCCGATAAGAAAAATGGTACCTGTCACTATAAAAATTATAGCTACCACAAGAGTGATAACGATACCACGCCTTTTATTACTCTCTCGCATTATTTTCACCATCCTCGATAAATAGTAATACTCTGCCAACCAAAGTCAGCAGAGTTTTATGTTTCATTGTGTTGATTCTCTTACAATTAATTCGCCATCAAAGTAGATATGAGTGTGCTTTGCCTTCTTTCGTATTACTTGAAACAACATTCTAGTAGCCTCTTTTGCAATTTTTTCTATAGGCTGCTTTATTGTGGTCAACGATGGCGTATAGTAGGTTGCTATATCCATCCCATCAAATCCTGCCACGGAAACATCCTCAGGAATCCTAAACCCTCTATCATGTAAGGCACGACAAGCACCTACGGCAAGGCTGTCCGATATTGCAAACACACCAGTAAAACTTTCGTTTTCATCCAAAAGTTCACTCATGAGCCGATAACCATTCTCCATAGAATAATCCTCACTATCTTCCATATACCGTATTAATTTAGGATTTACTGCTATCCCATGCTGTTTTAAGGCTTTCTCATACCCCATAAGTCGAAGCTTTCCTACACTGTTATCATATTTTGTAGCTGTTAAAATAGCAATCTTCCTATGGCCCCTTTCACACAGGTAATCCACCATCCGATAACTTTCTTTTATGTCATCCACAGATACAGAGGAATAATATTCTTCTTCCTCATACTGAGGCTTTGCACTAGTAACTAACACCACCGGAACCTTCAAAAGTTTTAAACTCCCTGCATTTTGTGCATAAAATCCTCCCAGGAATATAATTCCCTTCAGTAACCGTTCTTTCTCTAATTCCATTGCAAAGGAAACTTCATCTTCATCTGGTTCCACATGACGTACCAAAATACTATACTTCTTTTTCTCTATCTCTTCTTCGATGACACGAATCATCTTTCCAAAAAATGAGTTGTCCACACCTTTTACCAGCAAAGCTATGGTATTAGAATCCGTTCGTTTTAAATTTCTTGCACTATTATTCGGTACATAGTTATATTCCCGAATAACATCCATAACTTTCTGCTTTGTTTCCGCATTAATATCTGGATGATCATTCATAGCCCTGGACACAGTGCTTACCCCCACCCCACAAATTCTGGCAATATCCTTAATGGTTATCGTTTCCATGAGCCCCCATCACCTTATACATATTTTTTCTGTAACAATTCAGCCATAGGCTGAACTGTTACATTATTCTTCTTCCTTATCTACTGGAATTCTTGCATACAATTTTGTTAATTGCTTTATTTTTCCTACGATTTCATCGGTGATATCATCTTTATTCATACGCCACTTCCAGTTGCAACCTAAAGTAGAAGGTATATTGATTCTGGCCTCTGAGCCTAATCCTAAATAATCCTGAAGTGGAATAATACAGGTATCAGCCACACTAGCCATTGCCAGGCGAATAAAATCCCAATGAATCTGCTCTTTATTTGCTCCATGATTATTCATGTACTCTGCTGCAAATTCTTTATCTGCGTCCGGAATTACATTGTACCATCCACGTACAGTATCATTATCATGAGTACCTGTGTATACAATACAATTCTTTGGATAGTTATGCGGTAAGTAATCACTGTCTTCTCTGGAATCAAAAGCAAACTGTAAAATCTTCATTCCTGGATATCCACATTTTTCCAACAATTCTAATACAGTATCTGTCAGGAATCCTAAATCCTCTGCAATAATATCCATGTCTCCAAGTTTAGAATTTAACTTTTTGAATAAATCATATCCTGGGCCTGGCATCCACTTTCCGTTTACTGCGGTTTCTTCTCCAAATGGAATAGAATAATATTCATCAAATCCTCTAAAGTGGTCAATACGAACTACATCATAAAGCTGGAAGCAGTATGATACTCTTTGAACCCACCATTTATATCCTGTCTTTTTGTGATACTCCCAGTCATAGAGTGGATTTCCCCATAACTGACCTGTTGCTGAAAACGCATCTGGTGGACATCCCGCAACTGCTACCGGCTGACAGTTTTCATCAAACTGGAATAACTTTGGATTTGCCCATGCGTCTGCACCATCAAATGCAACATAAATAGGAATATCTCCAATGATTTTAATGCCTCTTTCATTTGCATAGTTTTTCAAGTTCATCCACTGTTTTTTGAATATATACTGCTGGAATTCATAGAATGTGATTTCATCTGCCAATTCTTCCTTATATGCTCTCATGGCCTTTGGCTCTCTCATACGAATATCCATATCCCACTCGGTCCATGCACGTCCATCAAATTTATTCTTCACCGCCATATACAAAGCATAATCACCTAACCAGAAGGAATTTTCTTCTTTAAACTGGATAAAATCCTGGTTCTCTCTGATATTACTTCTCTCATATGCTTTTCTGAGTATATCAAAACGTGCAAAATAAATCTTTTCATAATCTATATAATTTGCGTTGTCACCAAAATCGCAAGCTTCACACTCTTCCCTTGTCAGTAATCCCTCTCCAATTAACGCCTCTAAATCTATGTAGTATGGATTTCCTGCATAGGTTGAGAATGACTGATATGGAGAATCTCCATATCCTGTTGGTCCTAAAGGAAGTATCTGCCAGTAAGTCTGACCTGCTTCCTGCAACTTTTCTACAAATCTGTAAGCTTCTTTTGAAAATGTACCAATCCCATATTCTGAAGGTAAACTTGAAATTGGTAATAACACACCACTTGCTCTCATATTTTTCTCCTCTTTCACACTTAATAACTTTTTTCTTTTCTGGTCTTAAACCCAAGGATAGAGTGCCCCCCATGGAAGGCACTCTAGAATTCAAATTCTGATTATCCCTTTACAGCTCCTGCCACTACACCCTTAATGATATACTTCTGACATGACAGGTAGAATACAATAATAGGTATGATTGCTAATACTAACATGGCCATCATGGCACCCATATCTACAGAACCATATCCGCCTCGTAAGTACTGAATTGCAATTGGAATTGTCTTTCTCTCTGTACCCAATACCAGGTATGGTAATAAATAGTCATTCCAAATCCACATTGCATTTAAGATAGCAATTGTGATTGCTGTTGGCTTCAGCATTGGAAAGACGATATGAAAGAAAGTCTGTATTGGTGTACATCCATCAATCATAGCTGCCTCTTCCATGGCAATTGGTACGGATTTCACAAAACCACTAAACATAAATACAGATAATCCTGAGCCAAATCCCAGATAGATAAATATTATACCAACTGGATTGTCTAAATGCAATCTATTTGCGATAAAAGTTAATGTAAACATTACCATCTGGAATGGTACAATCATTGAAAACGAGAATAAAAAGTATAAGATACTTGTAAATTTTGATTTAATTCTCGTAATAACCCAGGCTGTCATGGCTGTCAAAAATACAATGACAATAACAGAACTTACGGTAATGAATAAGGACCATCCCATAGACTGGAAGATACCAATCTTCACCGCACCATCTGTATAGTTACGCAACCCTACAAAGGTATCCGCATTTGGGAATTTAAACGGCTGGTCTGATATGTACAACTTACTCTTAAATGAGTTAATAAATACCACAAAAATAGGTACCAGGAACAAAATAGACAAAAATGTAAGGAAAATAGTTATAACAATTCCCTGACCACTGGAAACCACTGGAGATTCTACTAAGTCCAAATTTTTCTCTTTTCTCTTTCTAGCCATTAGTTTTCTACCTCCTTACTTCTTGTTGCAACTAACTGCGTCAGTGAAATCACTGCCACGATAATAAAGAATACTACAGCCTTTGCCTGACCTACACCTTCCCAGCCAATTCTACCGTAGAATGTATTATAAATATCCAAAGCAAGCATTGCTGTCTTTCTTGCTGGAAGACCTGCTGTCAAAGCCAAGTTCTGGTCAAATAATTTAAATGAATTTGTCAATGTTAAGAAAATACAAATTGTAACAGAGGACATTACCATAGGAACAGTTACGCTCTTTAAAATCTGCCATGGACTGGCACCATCAATCTTGGCCGCTTCAATCAGTTCTCCTGGCACATTTTGAATACCGGCCACATAAATAATCATCATATAACCAATCTGTTGCCAGTTCATCAAGACAATCAATCCCCAGAAACCATAGTTTGCATTATAATAGATATCCTGACCTACAAACTTTAACAGCACACCGTTGATGATTAACTGCCAGATATAACCTAATACAATACCACCAATTAAGTTTGGCATAAAGAATACAGTTCTAAATACATT
>JBGVDD010000229.1:0-99584 GCA_045119215.1 Lachnospiraceae bacterium
CAACGCTAACTGAAGGAAGCGTTGTGATCCGTTCGCATGGAGTATCAAAAGATGTTTATGAATTGATTCAAAGACAGGGATTGGAAATCGTGGATGCCACTTGTCCTTTTGTAAAAAAGATACACAGAATTGTAGAAAAAGAAAGCAAAGAAGGCAGTCAGATTATCATTATCGGAAATGATTCGCATCCGGAAGTAGAGGGAATTAAAGGGTGGTGCGAGAAACCGGCCATTGTGGTTGAATCCAAAGAACAGGCCGCATTGGTTAAGCTACCTCAAAATCAAAAAATATGCATTGTATCGCAAACGACATTTAATTACAAGAAATTTCAAGAATTGGTTGAAATTATTTGTAAAAAAGGTTATGATATAAATGTTGTAAAAACGATATGTAACGCAACGGAAGAGAGACAAACCGAGGCAGCAGAGGTTGCCCGTAAAGTCAATACCATGATAGTGATAGGCGGTACTCATAGTTCCAACTCACGTAAATTATATGAAATTTGCAAAGCGGAATGTGAGAACACTTTTTTTATACAGACTCTGAAAGACTTACAATCAGAGTTGACCGTGCCGGTTGGTCCGGTAGGAATTACCGCAGGGGCGTCCACCCCAAACAATATAATTGAGGAGGTTCAAAATTATGTCAGAATTATCTTTTGAACAAATGCTGGAACAATCATTAAAAACAATCAGAAACGGAGAGGTTATAGAGGGTACTGTCATCGATGTTAAACCGGATGTTGCTGTATTAAATATCGGTTATAAATCAGATGGTGTTCTTACCAGAAATGAATATACAAATGAAGCCAATTTTGATCTGACAACAGCTTTAAAAGTCGATGACAAAATTGACGTTAAAGTTATCAAAGTAAACGATGGAGAGGGACAGGTTCTTTTATCTTATAAGAGACTTGCGCTTGAAAAAGGATACAAGAGAATTCAGGATGCTTTTGAAAATAAAGAAGTATTAAAAGCAAAAGTTGCACAGGTACTTGATGGTGGATTAAGTGTTGTCGTTGATGAAGCCAGAATTTTTATTCCCGCAAGTCTGGTTTCCAATGTGTATGAAAAAGACCTTGGCAAATATGCTGATCAGGAAATCGAATTTGTAATTACAGAGTACAATCCGAAGAGAAGAAGATTTATCGGTGACCGTAAACAGCTTTTAGTTGCAAAAAAGGCAGAAGAACAGAAAGCATTATTTGAGAAAATCCATATCGGAGATATCGTTGACGGTGTCGTTAAAAATGTTACCGATTTTGGTGCATTTATCGATTTAGGTGGCGCAGATGGATTACTTCACATTTCAGAAATGTCATGGGGAAGAGTTGAAAATCCAAAGAAAGTTTTCAAGGTTGGTGATACTGTAAAAGTATTAATCAAGGAGATTACTGGAGAGAAAATCGCATTATCAATGAAATTCCCAGAGGCAAATCCTTGGAACAATGCTGCTGAAAAGTATGCAGTTGGAAATGTTGTTAAGGGAAAAGTTGCAAGAATGACAGATTTCGGTGCTTTTGTTGAGCTGGAAGCTGGAGTGGACGCTTTATTACACGTATCTCAGATTTCTAGAGCTCACGTTGAAAAACCTGCTGATTTCTTAAAGGTAGGACAGGAAGTGGAAGCTAAGATTGTTGATTTCAATGAAGCTGACAAGAAAATCAGCCTAAGCATGAAGGTTCTTGAACCAGAAGTAGCAGCAGAGGAAACAGCAACAGAAGAATAATTAGTTGTGGAAACGCATGAAGTAGGGTCTGCCAGGAGTGGTTGACCTTACTTTTTTTGGAAGGGGGTAGCAGATATGGCAATGGATTATGAAGGTTTTAAGAAAAAGGTATATGAGCTGACAAAAATAGACTTGAGTCTATACAAAGAAAAACAGATGAAACGAAGAATTGACACTTTGATAGCCAAGAATGATATTTCAGGTTATGAGGACTATGTGAAAGCAATTCAGAAGGATAAGGACTTATTTGAAGGTTTTGTAAATTATTTAACCATCAATGTATCAGAATTTTATCGTAATCCGGAACAGTGGGAAATTTTGGATAAAGATGTATTTCCTACATTGATTCAAAGATATGGGAAGAACCTTAAAATCTGGAGTGCTGCTTGTTCTACAGGTGATGAGCCGTATTCTTTGGTTATGGCTTTGTCTAGACATTTGCCACTGAATAATATCAAAATTATTGCCACAGATATTGACAAACAGGTCATTGCAAAGGCAAAAATGGGATTGTACAATGAAAAAAGCATTGCAGCAGTTCCTAAGGATTTAAAAGAAAAATATTTCACAAAGGTGGGGGCATCCTACCAGATTTCAGATGCGGTTAAATCAAGGGTAGAGTTTAAGGAGCACAATTTATTAAAGGATTCTTATCCGTCAGACTGTAATTTGATTGTATGCAGAAATGTAATGATTTATTTTACCGAAGAGGCAAAACAGGATATTTATAAAATGTTCAATGCTGCACTAAAGAGCAAGGGAATCTTGTTCATCGGCAGCACAGAACAAATTATGAATTATAAAGAACTGAACTATGAACGCTATAAATCTTTCTTTTATCAAAGGGCGGATTAGGGGATTAGCGCATTTGTATCAGTGAAAAGATGTAAGTACATAGAAGGCTGGTATTCGTATTCTTTAGTTCTTCCAGACTAAAGTAGCAGACCTTATCCTTATATTCCAGGCGAAAGGCAGGAGAAAGGATTTCGTAGGGTTGCATTAGAAAACAGCCTTCTTTTTTGCTGTAACAGGTGCTTGCTTTTGCTTTTTGACGACAGTTTTTATCTATATATTCTGCTACACTTTTATGGATTGCCATATCTTCAAAGGGGAGATAATAGTAGTTTTTGTAGTCAGAATAGAAATATTTTAAAGTTCCAGAATAAATGGGTACTGAGACAAAAAGGTCTTCTCCTTCACTGTGTACAGAAAAAAAGTCACCTTGGTAATGAAAGGAAAATGGCAGGGGATAGGCAAGTTTCAGGGAGAATAAGACGCTGTCATTATTTATTTTCCAATCTTGATACTGTACTTGTTCAGCATGGAAATATTTTAGACTTAGTAATGCTGACAATTTTAACATTCCCTCTAAATCTTCATGATTATGTAATAGAAGAATATCTAACAGTTCCTGTTTCGGCTCTTTTGCGTAAGAATGATAAACAGGGATTAATTCTCCGCCATTGTATTTGTCTTTTCGATGTATTGAAGAGAATTCTTCGATAGTTTTCTGCTTTAGGTTGGGAAGATTGAACAATTTTTTGTATGGAGCAATTAGTTTATAGATGTCGCATTCCGTGAATCTGGAGAAATCTTCTTTTATTTCAAAAAATTTACATTTTCCTAAAAGATATGGAATATCAAAGCTATGACCATTAAAATGAATTAAAGTATTAAAATTCTTGGAAAACTGAAAAAATGCATTTAAAATCTCAGTCTCTTCTCCCATATGGTTTGCAAAGAACTGTCGAATAAACGGAATGTTATCTTTAAAATACAGGCAACCAATCAAATAAATTTGAGAGTTTCTAAAAGCGAATCCAGTAGTCTCAATATCAAAGAACAAAATATCCTCTAACTGGTAAGTGTCAAGAAGCACCTTTGGAATGGTAATATCTGGTGCATCGTTAAATATATTCATAACGTTATCCTTTCTTTAAAAATCACATAATTATTTCCCTATATATATTTTATCATCAATTAAGAAAAGAAAAAAGACAAAATAAAACTTGCGTCAAAACTGTAACAATTCTACAGAAAAACATAGAAATTTTTTGCATTTTTATAGACTTTTTATTAAAATAATAGTAAAATTTATGTGTATTTGTTTGTCGAATTGACACTAGAGGCTCAGAATAAGAGCAGAAGTAAAGATACAGAAAGAAGGTTAGAATATGGGCTTAGGAACGTTTAAGGGTGGTATTCATCCAAACGATGGAAAAAATTTATCCAAAGACAAACCAATCAAAGAAATATTACCGAAAGGGGATTTGGTCTATCCATTATCCCAACATATCGGGGCACCGGCGGTTCCCATTGTGGAGAAGGGACAGCGTGTGTTAGAGGGACAGAAAATAGCAGAAGCCCAAGGGTTTGTATCGGCGCCTATTTATGCGACAGTCTCAGGTACAGTAAAGGCTATTGAACCGAGAAGAGGTGTAGTGGGCAATAAGATTATGTCAATTGTTGTAGAAAATGATAATCTATATGAAACAATTCAGTATCCGGATTATGGACCCTATGAGAAATTGTCTAAGGATGAAATCCGAAAGATTATTCAAGAGGCTGGAATTGTTGGAATGGGTGGAGCTGGTTTTCCCACTCATGTAAAACTTTCTCCCAAGGAACCGGAAAAGATTGATTATGTGATTGCCAATTGTGCAGAGTGTGAGCCTTACCTCACCTCTGATTATCGAAGAATGTTAGAGGAACCGGAAAAGCTGGTAGAAGGCTTGAAAATCATCCTAAGACTCTTTGATAATGCAAAGGGTATTCTGGCAGTGGAGGATAACAAACGGGACTGTATAGAAATTCTGGAAAAGCTTACAGAAAGTGAAGAACGAATTACAGTAAAGGCTCTGAAGACAAAGTATCCTCAGGGAGCAGAAAGGCAGTTGATTTATGCCTCTACCGGAAGACAGATCAACTCAAAGATGTTACCGGCAGACGCAGGCTGTGTAGTGAATAATGTAGATACTATTGTGGCAGTGTACCATGCAGTAGTAGAGGGAAAACCCTTAATGAATCGTATAGTTACTGTAACAGGAAATGCAATAAAAAATCCAAGAAATTTTATTGTAAGAGTGGGAACTAATTATGCAGAATTAATAGAAGAGGCCGGAGGATTTAAAAAAGAACCGGCTAAGATTGTTTCAGGCGGACCAATGATGGGATTTGCCATTTTTGAACTGGATTTGCCAGTCACAAAGACAAGTTCAGCACTTTTGTGTATGACAAAGGATGAGGTGGCAAAATATGAACCCACCAACTGTATTAACTGTGGTAAATGTGTGGATGTATGTCCTGGAAGAATTGTACCATCAAGAGTGGCAGATTATGCGGAACATCATGATACAGAAAAGTTCCAGAAAGCAAACGGAATGGAATGTTGTGAATGTGGATGCTGCAGCTTTATCTGCCCGGCAAAGAGACCTTTGACACAGTCCATTAAGTCTATGAGAAAGATGGTTTTGGCAAGTAGAAAAAAGTAAGCCATGAACGATAGAAAAATATAAAGAGGTGATTTTTGTGAGTGAATTAAAACATGTATCGTCCTCACCGCATATCAGAAGTAAAATCACAACATCAAATATTATGTTGTTGGTGATTTTTGCGTTGATGCCAGCTACCTTGTTCGGTATCTGGAATTTCG
Source organism: Lachnospiraceae bacterium (assembly GCA_045119215.1). GTDB lineage: Bacteria > Bacillota > Clostridia > Lachnospirales > Lachnospiraceae > RUG11237. The sequence continues at coordinate 5,381 of JBGVDD010000229.1, forward strand.
GTATCAGTGCACTGATGAATGTTGTGGTATGTGTGGGGGTTTCTGTAGGAGCAGAGTTTATTTATGAAAAACTCATGCACAAAAAGGTAACAGTCAGTGATTATTCCGCAGCCCTGACAGGACTTTTGCTTGCATTGAATTTGCCACCTAATGCAACCTGGTGGATGAGTGCTATTGGAAGTGTGTTTGCAATTATCGTAGTGAAACAGTTGTTCGGTGGTTTGGGACAAAACTTTATGAATCCGGCATTGGCAGCACGATGTTTCCTTTTGATTGCTTTTACCGGAAGAATGACGGATTTTACATACGATGGTGTGTCTACAGCCACACCACTGGCGTTGCTAAAGAGTGGAGAATCTGTGAATATCCTTGATATGGTTATTGGTAGAACTGCAGGTACCATTGGAGAAACCAGTGCAATGTTATTACTGGCAGGAGCAGCAGTTTTGGTGGTTTTAGGCGTGATAGATTTGCGGATTCCGGCAAGTTATATTATTTCTTTTGTGGTATTTATTGTGATTTTCGGTGGACATGGGTTTGATGTGAATTATATTGTAGCCCATCTTTCTGGTGGTGGTTTAATGTTAGGGGCATTCTTTATGGCCACGGACTATGTAACTTCTCCTATTACCTCAAAGGGGCAGATTGTATATGGAATCATGTTAGGAATCCTTACGGGGATTTTCCGTCTGTTTGGCGGCTCAGCAGAAGGTGTGTCTTATGCGATTATCTTCTGTAATCTTTTGGTTCCGTTAATTGAGAGAGTTACCATGCCAAAGCCTTTTGGACCAGACGAGAAGGAGGTGCAGGCATAATGAACAAGATTGTAAAAGATGCCTTGGTGCTTACTGCAATCACCTTGATTTCCGGTGGATTGTTGGGAAGTGTCTATGAAATTACCAAAGAGCCTATTGCAAGGCAGGAGGAACTTGCAAAGCAGGAGGCATATAAAACAGTACTGCCCAAGGCGGACAGTTTTAAAGAGGTTGCCATAAAAGGGGATGCAGGAGTGAAAATCCCGGCTAAAGCAGGATATACTGCTCAGGAAATTACTGGAGTGGCCAAGGGACTTGACAAGGAAGGAAAACCGGTAGGATTTGTATATACGGTTGTTACCAGTGAAGGTTATGGTGGAGACATTACCTTTACTATGGGAATTACCAGTGACGGAACTGTCCAGGGTATTGAAATGTTATCTATCAGTGAAACCGCTGGCCTTGGAATGAAGGCGGCGGAAGAAGATTTCAAGTCTCAGTATGCAAACAAAAAGGTGGAGAAATTTCAATATACCAAGACAGGAGCAGTGGAGGACAATGAAATTGATGCAATCAGTGGTGCTACCATTACCACCAACGCAGTTACCAACGGTGTAAATGCAGGACTTGCTTATTTTGCAGAAGAAGGAGGAATGGGAAATGAATAAGTGTATGGAACGTTTATTTAATGGACTGGTGAAAGAGAATCCTACCTTTGTACTTATGTTGGGAATGTGTCCCACCCTGGCGGTAACTACTTCTGCAATGAATGGTTTGGGAATGGGTCTTACCACCACGGTAGTTTTGATTATGTCAAATTTGATTATTTCTTTGCTACGAAAAGTGATTCCGGATAAAGTGCGTATTCCGGCGTATATTGTTATTATTGCCAGCTTCGTAACTTTAGTGGAACTTTTGCTTGAAGGTTTCATTCCGGCATTGTATTCTGCACTTGGAATTTATATTCCATTGATTGTAGTAAACTGTATTATTCTGGGACGTGCAGAGTCCTATGCTTCTAAAAATGGACCTTTATCATCAGCTTTTGACGGTATTGGAATGGGACTTGGATTTACCGTGGGTCTTACCAGTATTGGTATGGTGAGAGAAATTCTTGGCGTAGGACAAATTTTTGGAATTCAGATATTACCATCTTCCTATGAGGGAATGACAATCTTTATCCTGGCTCCGGGAGCCTTCTTTGTCCTTGCAGCCCTGACTGCATTACAGAATAAAGTGCGAAACAACAAAGGAAAACCAAAGGTGGCAGGATGTTCAGAAGGCTGTGGTTCATGCCAGAACACAAGCTGTCTTGGAAAACAGCAGGAAAAGGAGGCAAAGTAAATGAAAGAATTAATTATCATTGCTATAGGTGCAGCGTTGGTAAATAACGTAGTTTTAAGTCAGTTCTTAGGTCTTTGTCCGTTCCTTGGTGTATCGAAAAAGATTGACACAGCAGCAGGTATGGGTGGTGCAATTATCTTTGTTATCACATTATCCTCTGCTATTACCAGTCTGATATATACCTTTATTTTGGAAAAGACAAATCTTACCTATTTAAGAACCATTGTATTTATTCTTGTAATCGCAGCATTGGTGCAGTTTGTGGAAATGTTCCTGAAGAAATCCATGCCGGCATTGTATCAGTCTTTGGGTGTGTTCTTGCCTTTGATTACAACAAACTGTGCGGTGTTAGGTGTAGCAATTACAAATGTACAGAAAGAATATAATCTTTTGGAAAGTGTAGTAAATGGATTTGCCACTGCGGTTGGATTTACCATTGCCATTGTAATCTTGGCGGGCTTAAGAGAGCGTATGGAATACAATGATGTACCGGAATCCTTCCAGGGAATGCCAATTGTCTTGATTACATCAGGTCTTATGGCTATTGCATTCTTTGGTTTTTCAGGTTTGATTTAGGGAGGAAAAGGATATGAATATTACAGGAATCTTAATTGCGGCAGTAGTTGTTGCGGTCATTGGACTTGTACTTGGACTTTTCCTTGGTGTGGCAGGAGAAAAATTTAAAGTAGAAGTGGATGAAAAAGAAATTGCCGTTCGCGCTGAGCTTCCCGGCAACAACTGTGGTGGTTGTGGCTATGCTGGTTGTGATGGATTGGCAGCAGCAATCGCAAAAGGGGCGGCAGAGGTAAATGCCTGTCCGGTAGGCGGAGAAGAATGCGCAAAGAAAATTGGTGCTATCATGGGGGTGGCTGCTGGAGAGGGAAAACCTATGGTGGCTTTCGTAAAGTGCGCAGGTGACTGTGAAAAAGCGAAAGTAGACTATGAATATTACGGTGTAAAAGACTGTAGTATGGTAGAGTTTGTTCCTAACGGTGGACCCAAAAGCTGTAACTATGGATGTTTAGGATATGGAAACTGTGTGAAGGCCTGTCCTTTTGATGCAATTCATGTTATAGATGGAATTGCAAGGGTGAATAGTGAAAAATGTAAGGCTTGTAAGAAGTGTATTGCAGCCTGTCCAAAGCATTTGATTGAATTGGTGCCAAAGGATGCAAAACATTTGGTTCAGTGTAATTCAAAGGATCGGGGGCCAGATGTTATGAAGGCTTGTTCTGTTGGATGTATAGGATGTAAATTGTGTGAAAAGCAGTGTGAAGTGGGCGCCATTACAGTGGAAGACAACATTGCTCACATTGACCCTGAAAAATGTACAAACTGTGGCAAGTGTGCCCAAAAGTGTCCAAAGAAAATCATTAGTTAGGTAAACAGAGAATGAAAAAGATATATATTGAATTGGTATCCATTCTTTCCATTGTGGTATACCTTCTTACAGGTTGCAGTATGAACAAAGATTATAGTGAACAGAAGCTTTTTTTCGACACAGTAATCACAATCAATATATATGACGCAGAAGATAAGGCAGTCATGGAGGACTGCCTTATTCTCTGTGAAAAATATGAGAAAATGTTCAGTAAAACCATAGAGGGCAGCGATGTATGGAAGTTAAACCATGCACAGGGAGAGTGGGTGGAAGTGTCAAAAGATACTATAGAAGTTTTAGGTGAAGCCACCCAGTATTCTAAATTGACAGACGGAATGTTTGACATTACCATTGCACCGTTGACAGAGTTGTGGCATGTGAAAGATAATGATGGCGAGCTGCCGTCACAGGAGAAGATTGAGAAAGAGAAAAGCCATATTGACTATCAGTTAATTCAAATAAAGGGGAACAAAGTCCGATTAAAGGACAAAAAGGCACAGATTGACCTTGGAGGCATTGCAAAGGGTTTTATCGCAGACAAGCTGGGAGAACTGATCACATCCCGGGGGGTGACCTCAGCCATGATTAATCTGGGAGGCAATATTAAAGTCATTGGCAGTAAGAAAGATGGAAGTGCCTGGAATATCGGCATACAAAAGCCTTTTGGTGACAGAAATGAAGTGCTTGGAAGTGTAAAAGTAAGGGATAAAACTGTGGTTTCTTCTGGAATTTACGAAAGATATTTTGAGTATGAAGGAAAAATATACCATCACATTATAGACAAGACTACGGGAGCACCATCGGAAAGTGATTTAGAAGGGGTTACGATTATTGGGGATTCTTCCACTATGGCAGATGCCTTGAGTACCGCCTGTGTTCTGTTAGGGTCTGAAAAAGGAATGGAATTGATTGAGAATATAGATGGGGTAGAGGCTGTGTTTGTAAAGCGGGATGGCAGTGTGATAGAAAGTGGTGGAGTACAACTAAAAAATGAAATGAAGAAACAAAATAAAAAAGTACTTGAATAACCAAGTACCTTAGTGTATAATTAAGTGTTAAAATTATAGATTGGAGAAAAATTATGCTTTTTAATTCCTTGTCATTTGCAATTTTTTTGCCCATTGTATTTTTACTATATTGGGCGATTCCGGATAAATACAGGTATTTGATTTTGTTTGTGGCCAGCTATTATTTTTATATGAGTTGGAATGTAAAGTACGTGTTTTTGATTTTGTTTACCACCGCAATTTCTTATGGATGTGCACTGGCATTGGAAAAGGCAGAAGAGAAACAGAAGAAAAAGATTTTACTTTTTTCTACTCTGGTGGCAAGCTTAGGTTGCCTTTTCTTTTTTAAGTATTTTAATTTTGCAAGTGAAAGTCTATGTGGAATACTGAATTTATTTGCAATTGAAGTGCATCCCATAACCCTTCATCTATTGCTGCCGGTGGGGATTTCATTTTATACCTTTCAGACCTTAAGCTATGTAATTGATGTGTACAGAAAAGATGTGGTACCAGAACACAATTTTATAAAATATGCCACATTCATTTCCTTTTTTCCACAGCTGGTAGCAGGACCCATTGAAAGGACAAAGAATCTCATGCCACAGATTACAGGAAAACATAGGTTTTCCTATGACAAAGCCAGCTATGGATTAAAGCAGATGGCATGGGGGTACTTTAAGAAAATGGTCATAGCGGACACCCTTGCAATCTATGTGGATACTGTTTATGATAATTTATCTTTGTACCAGGGGTTTCCTTTGGTAGTAGTGTCTGTTATGTTCTCTATTCAGATTTATTGTGATTTTTCAGGGTACTCGGATATTGCCATTGGATGTGCAAAACTGTTTGGTATTGATTTAATGAAGAATTTTGATAGCCCCTACTTTGCAACCTCAATCAAAGAGTTCTGGAGCAGATGGCATATTTCCCTTTCTACCTGGTTTAAGGATTATGTGTATATCCCATTAGGTGGAAACCGGGTTAGCAGAGCAAGAAATTGCTGGAATCTGTTGGTAACCTTTATGGTAAGCGGACTGTGGCATGGTGCCAACTGGACTTATGTTATCTGGGGTGGACTACACGGACTACTTCAGGTGGTGGAAAAGCTTCTATGTTCAATTTCAACAAAAAATGGAAAAAGGAAAATCAAAGATGAGAAAAAGGGGTGGTTGTTCTTTGGAAAAGTGTTGCTGGTATTTGGATTTACCACCTTTGCGTGGATTTTCTTTCGGGCGGAAACCTTTCAGGATGCTATCTATGTGTTGAGCCATATGTTTGATGGGATTCGTCAGCCGGCAGTATACTTTAGCTTTAGCTCGTTGTATACAGGCCTTGGTCTGAATTTGGTTACACTACTTGGTATGGTATGTTCATTGGTTATGTTGATGTTGTTTGATTATGCATCTTTAAAGAAGGATGTTTTAAAATCCGTAGGACAACAAAAAATAGTTGTGCGCTGGGTGATTTACATAGCTTTTGTTATATTTCTCACATTTAATGTACCAATTACTTCAGGGCAGGAATTTATTTACTTCCAGTTTTAGATACTATTCAGAACAAAGGAAAGAAGCAGGTAAAAAAGAAGATGAAAAAATTTATAAAAAAAATACTGATATTTCTAGGAATATTAGTGGTAATAATGGTTCCCACAGTGTGGGGATTTATGACTTTTATAGCACCTCAGTATGAACAGGGATATAATGCTTCCTTGTTAGATAAGGTAGAACGACTGAAAAATCTTCCAGGTGAGCGGATTGTTTTGATTGGAAATTCTAATGTATCATTTGGGTTTCAATCGGATTTGATTGAACAAGCCTATGGTATGCCGGTGGTAAATATGGGACTTCATGGAGGTTTGGGAAATGCGTTTCACGAGAAAATGGCAACCATCAATGTGCATAAAGGAGATATTTATGTCATCTGTCACCACACCTTTGCCGACGAAGGCAAAATAGATGATATAGAGCTGGCGTGGATTACTTTGGAAAATCATTATGAATTATATCCCCTGGCTGATAGAAAGGATTATCCTCTTTTGGCTTTGGGGTTTCCTACCTATATGAAAAAAGCAGGGGTGCTCTGGGGAATGGGCCTTTTGAATAAAGAAGCTGCCAAGAATTACAATGCTGAGACGGATGCCTGTTACTCTAGAGATGCTTTTAATGAGTATGGAGATGTGGCTTACGAGAGGAAAGACGGAAATTTTGTATTTAAAGAGCAGGAGCTTCCCCAAATAAATGAGGAGTGTGTGAACCGTTTAAATGGGTTAAATGCTTATTTGGAAAGTAAGGGAGCAACTATGGTAGTGGCGGGATATCCCATCGGTGATGGGGAATTTACCCCTGATAAAAAAGATTTTATTACTTTTCGAGAGAAATTACAAAAGGAGTTGGATTGCCAGGTGATTTCTGACTATACCGATTATTTTTATGACTATAGTTACTTTTATAATTCCTTTTTACATCTGACCACAGAGGGAGCAAAAATGAGAACAAACCAGCTGATAGAGGATTTGAAAACAGTAATCCATCAGTAAAAATGTGCATTTAACAAAATCTCAGAAAATCGATATAAGAATAAATATAGAGTAAAATATAAGCCCGTAGAGTATTAATTTACGGGCTTTAGATTTGTAATGCTTTTGGGAAGCAGGATGTCTGAATAAATCTCTGCATACATTTTCGGAGAAAAATTATCTATATAGTTAGTGGAAAAGTTTTTCGTAAATCCGTTTTTTAGCAGGGTATCCACCGCCTTATTGTAAGCGATGGCAGCAGTGGTGGCATGGGGAAAATATCCTATGACGTATTCGCTTTGCAGATGTATCTTTGCCTGATAGCAGACACTCTCTTTTTTGAATGTTCTGGAAACACCATAATATGGGTTGATTACCTCAATGTTTTCATATCTAAAATCAGAGCTGTCTTCATTTTTAAATATATAATCTTTTCCTGCCACGGCATGATTTTTTATACCGTATCTTGAGAGGATATTAACCTGCATTCCATAATCTGCCACAAAAAGATGGCCGTTTCTTCGCATAATTTTGTGGCTGGAATAATAAAACAAATCATTTTGGTCGAAAATCAGATAATCCCCTGGTGCAAAATAATAGTAAAAGTAAGTTTTTTTCAGATAACATGGAGTTTTGATGTAAATGCCGTTATCGCGAAAATTGATTAGACTTACGTACTTTTCGAATTTTATAGAAAAGGATGTTTGATAGTTCTCTATGGAGCAGCTTGAATTCATAATATTGTTTGCTTCAGCATAAACCGTGTGAGCCTCCCATTCTGTGGCATAGCTTCCTAGACTGATATGTTTATTTTTATGTGTAAAAGAGGAACGGTAATAGACAGTTCCATCTTTTTTTTGAGCTTGAAATACACCTGGTAGCATAATATTCTCCTTTTGTTTTGGCGTTAAAATCTATCTATAAGTATATCGTAATTTATGAAAGATGCAAGATAGAAAGAGACTTACTATACTTTTGGTGAATAATATTTCAAAAATATGCCAAAAATAAGTAATGAAATTTTTTTTATTCATGGTATACAAAAGAGTAATATGACTGTAAGATTTCATAAAATTTCTAAGAAAATTTTGGAAGTTACTAACAGGAATATAGACTAATAAAAAAATTTCTTTCATGGAAACTCCGAAAAATCCTATGGTTTGTTGACAATCATGGTGTGATTGCTTATAGTGTTTAGCGAGACTTAGGAAATACATTTCAGACAAAAAAATCAGGAGAAATCCATAGAAAAAAGAAATGCGAGGTAGAAATATGCAGGATGGGGAGCAGATTCCCAATAGGTTACTGAGCATGGGAAAAGAAGTCTGGAAAAAATCATATGAAAATTGTATGGTCTTCGCCACAGGCGCAGCAGTGGTGGCACTGATTTCTTTTAATGCACAACAGTTTGGAAGTAGTGTAAAATATCCAGCGATACGTGTATATGCTCAAAACCAGAAAGAAAACCAAACCACCTGCCAAAGAAAAGAACCAGGAAAGAAAGAAGTAACAAAGTCGCAGCCGGAGAAAGTGGGAGAAAGGGATAATGCGGCAGAAGAGGAAGAAGAGGAAGAAATTGACATAACGGATATGTGTGAAGAGGCCAAAGTGGATTGTATGGAAAATACAGAATCTGCCACGGATAACAGTTCTACGATATGTGAAAATACCCTCTGTCTAAATGATGAGGAGTATGAAGTGTTGACAAGGATTGTTGAGGCAGAGGCTTCGGGAGAAGGTTTGGAGGGAAAACGCCTGGTAGCAAATGTGATAATAAACAGGATGAAATGCGAGAAGTTTCCTGACACAATCACCGGAGTTGTTTTTCAGAAAAACCAGTTTTCACCTATCATAGATGGGAGATTTTATAGTGTTACAGTGAGTCAGGAGACGAATGAGGCAGTCAATCAAGCCTTAGGCGGAATAGATTTCTCCCAGAATGCATTGTTTTTCTCAGCCAGGTCAAAAGCAGACCCTGACAATATGAGTTGGTTTGATAATAATTTAAAATGGCTGTTTGCATATGGTGGTCATGAATTTTATACATTGCCTTAAAAAAATTAGAAAATGGTGAGATAGGTTAATTTTTCCTTGTCTATAAAATAAAATTATGATATACTAGCACGGAAAGTGTAGATGACACGTAGATAACAGAAAAAGAGAAGAGGATGGATAAAAATGGAATTGTTATACAAAAGTACAAGAAGTAATACAGAACCGGTAACAGCTTCCAAAGCTATTTTGAAAGGCTTAGCAGATGATGGAGGTTTGTTTGTTCCTATGTCACTTCCAAAGCTTTCTATTTCGCTAGAACAGCTGGCAAAGATGGACTATAAGCAGACCGCATATGAAGTTATGAAGCTGTTCCTTACAGATTTTACGGAAGAGGAATTGAAGAATTGCATCAATAATGCCTATGATGAGAAATTTGATACAAGTGCGATTGCACCAATCGTGAAAGCTGATGGAGCTTATTACTTAGAATTATTCCATGGTGCAACAATTGCATTTAAAGATATGGCGCTTTCTATTTTGCCACATTTGATGACAACAGCTGCAAAGAAAAATGATGTAAAGAATGATATTGTAATTCTTACAGCAACTTCTGGAGATACAGGTAAAGCTGCATTGGCAGGTTTTGCAGATGTGAAGGGAACAAAGATTATTGTATTCTATCCAAAGAATGGTGTTAGTGCAGTTCAGGAAAAACAGATGGTTACCCAGAAGGGTGACAATACATTTGTAGTTGGTATCAAAGGAAATTTCGATGATGCCCAGAGTGGAGTGAAGGCAATTTTTGGCGATAAGGAGTTAGCTGTTCAGTTAGATGAGGCAGGATTCCAGTTTTCATCGGCAAATTCTATTAACATTGGTCGTCTGGTACCACAGGTGGTGTATTATGTATATGCATATGCCCAGTTGTTGGCTAAGGGAGAAATTCAGGATGGCGAAAAAATCAATGTTGTAGTTCCAACAGGAAACTTCGGTAATATTTTGGCTGCATTCTACGCAAAAAATATGGGTATTCCAATTGCAAAATTAATTTGTGCGTCAAACGACAATAAGGTATTATATGATTTCTTTGAAACAGGATGCTATGATAGAAACCGTGAATTTATCTTAACTACATCTCCATCTATGGATATTTTGATTTCAAGTAACCTTGAAAGATTAATTTATAAGATTACAGGAAATGACGCAGAAAAGAATGCAGAATTTATGAAAGCTCTGACCACAGAAGGAAAATATGAAATTACTGGTGAGATGAAAGCACAGTTGGAAGACTTCTACGGAAATTATGCAACTGAGGCAGAAACAGCGGATGTGATTAAAGAAGTATATACGAAAGCAGATTATGTTTTAGATACTCATACTGCGGTTGCTGCAAAAGTATATAAGAAATATAAGGCAGATACAAAAGATGACACAAAGACGGTGATTGCAAGTACTGCAAGTCCATATAAGTTTTCAAGAAGTGTAATGTCGGCCATTGACAGCAAGTATGAAACAATGGAAGACTTTGATTTAATCGATGAATTGACAAAGATTTCAGGGGTTGCAGAGCCAAACGCCATCAAAGAAATTCGTACGGCCAAGGTTCTTCATGACACTGTGTGTGAAGTAAATGAAATGAAGGATGTTGTAAAGAAATTTTTAGGTGTATAAATGATAAACAAAAAATCTCCAGAATTTTTCTGGAGATTTTTTATTGTGTTATGTATTTTATGAATCATTTGCCATCACAAAATATAAGGTGCCAAATGGGAAATTGATTGGAATACAGTAAACAGTATTATTAAAATTCAAATCACAATTGGTTTCTGTGGGTGGTTCCAACATTAACTCCATTTGCATTTCATTAGACATATTCACAGTAAAGATACCATTATGCAAGTTCAAGAAATCACATATGGAAGCTTCCACATACTCGTCAAATTCTGTAAAGTTTTCTTCTGCATAACGATTTGCCATAGCAATTAAAGTTTCCTCAGAAGCATAGATACCTGATTTGACTTTAAATGGCCCGGTAATTCCTTGCGAGAAAAGAAGTTGTTGTTCTGGTTCTGTCAGTATGTGTTCTTTGTATGGTGTAAAGTCTGCTCCGATAAATCGTGTGATGTTATTAAATAATAGCGTGAGATATTTCTTAAATAATTCAGCATTCTCTAACCCTGTCAAGTCATAGAAATCATTAATCAGGATATTGATTTTGGTGGTTTGGAGCAGACTAAGCTTATCCAAATCCTCCAATCGGTATTTTTCTCTGAAATGATTTAATGCATGACGGCAATCCTCAGGGGAGATTACTTCTGAATCAATCAGGACTTTACAAAGAACTTCACAGTCATTCTTTTGAAGCTCTAATAATTTGTCCATATCTTCCTGTGTCATGAATTTGTATTCTACTGCAAGTTCTCCAAAACGTTTATCTTGTTGTGTCTGCATAATATGAATTTTTTCTACCTGTTCTGGCGTAAGATAACCGTAACGAATGGCCAACTCCCCAATTTTTTTATGTATTCGTTGGACTTCCTGAATACCATCTGCTAGTTGTTCTGGTGTAACCAGATTTTCGTTTAATAAATAATTTCCAAAAAATTGTGAAAACATTTATTCTCCCCCCTTAAGTTTATTTTCAATGGCCTTTAGTATCATATCATTATTAAGTGGTTTCTGAACAAAGTCCTTGGCTCCTAATTTTAAAGCTTGTTTTAGATTGTCCTGAGTACCCACAGAAGATGTCATAACGATATATGCATTAGGATCCTGGGCAATAATGTCTTTTACTGCACTGATACCATCTTTCTCTGGCATAACAATGTCAAGAAATACGATATCCGGTTTCTCTGCTTTATACAGTTCAACTGCACTTTTTCCATCGGCTGCTTCTATAATCTGATTACATCCGATGATCTTCAAGTAATCTTTTAGCTTTTTTCTGGCTAGAATGGAATCATCGCACACTAGAATCTTGATTGTTTTTAATGTCATGTTCTCTGCCTCCTTGTCAATTGACTGGGTCTTGTCCCAACCATGCATAACTCTATACCAATTTTACTACATTTATTGTGCGTTTTCAATAAAAAAGTACTAAATAAAAAAAAATAATAGTCATTAATGCTATAAAAGAATTATTTTATATTATATAGAATTGGTTTGTTATATAATAATTATGATTTGACGCAGACGCGTTCTTCAGATAGGAAGGAGAGGTAAGGAATGATTAGAGAAAGAATTGATTTGCTTCGGGAAGAAATGAAAAAAAGACACATTGATTTATATTATATTCCCACATATGATTATCATCAATCTGAGTATGTAGGAGAATATTTTAAATGCAGACAATATCTAAGTGGATTTACCGGTTCTGCAGGTACCTTAGTGGTAACAAAAGAGGAGGCAGCATTATTTACTGACGGAAGATATCATATACAGGCAGAAAGAGAATTAGATGGCAGTGGGATTATATTATTTAAATGTGGTGAAAAGCATATTCCTACTGATGAAGAATATATTCAGGAGTATATGAAAAAACATAAAACCATTGGTTTTGATGGAAGGACTGTATCCATTGCATTTGTGGAAGGGTTACAAAAAAAAATAGGGATTAAGAGAGAAAACATTATTGGAAATTTAGATTTGGCTGGAGATTTATGGAATTTACGGCCTGAGATATCCCACAACTCCATATTTATACTTTCCGAACAGAAAATAGGGGAAAGTACACAGAGTAAAATTAAACGGATTCGGGAGCAGATGCAGGAGAATGAAAGTCAACTTCATTTGGTGACTTCTCTGGATGACATTGCCTGGATTTTAAATCTTCGTGGCAGTGATGTAGACTGTAACCCTGTATTTTTGTCTTATTTAGTAATTACAATGGACGAAGTATATCTCTATGCGGCAGAGGAGGCAATAGATGAAAATGTAAAAGCATATTTGGAAGAAAATAAAATTTTGCTTGGAAATTATGCTCAGATTTATAGGGATTTGCCTAATATTTGTCAAAGAGTACAGGGAAATAAAATTTTACTGGATAAACAGGTGGTAAATTATCAATTATATACTTTATTGCCTAAAGAAACTGGGATTGTAGACGAGATGAATCCATCTACTAAGATGAAAGCTGTCAAAAATCAAATAGAAATAGAAAATACGAAAAAGGCACATATTATAGACGGGGTAGCAGTTACAAAATTTATACATTATGTGAAGGAGAATGCAGAAAATCTTACAGAGTATGAAGCGGCAGAATATTTAGACAAATTAAGACTGGAAAGTGCGGAGTGTTTCGATACAAGCTTTGAAACTATCTCTGCTTATGGAGAGAATGCTGCCATGATGCATTATAGTGCTACTAGAAAAAATTGCTCTAAACTAAAAAAAGAAGGATTTTTGCTTGTGGATTCCGGTGGACAGTATACTTTAGGAACTACGGATATTACAAGAACCATTGCTTTGGGGGAATTGACAGAGGATATGAAAAAGTTTTATACCCTTACCATGGTAGGAATGTTGCGTCTGATGAATGCTAGATTTTTACAGGGGTGCACAGGCAGAAATCTGGATATTTTGTCTAGAGGTGTATTGTGGCAACATGGAGTGGATTATCGTTGTGGAACGGGACATGGAGTGGGGCATATTTTAAATGTTCATGAAGGACCTAATGCCTTTCGATGGAAGAATCGAGAAGGTATTCAGGATGCAGAGCTGCAGCCAGGTATGATTACTACAGACGAGCCGGGAGTGTATTTTGAAGGGCAATTCGGTATTCGAATAGAAAATGAACTGCTGTGTGTAGAAAAACAGGAAAATGAATGGGGACAATTTTTGGGATTTGAATGTCTCACATTTGTGCCATTAGAATGGGAAGCAATAGATATTAAGTACATGGAGAAATCGGATATTCGTATGTTCAATCAATATCAGGCTCAGGTTTATGAAAAATTATCTCCATATATGAACGAAGAGGAGAAAGCATGGCTCAGGGAGTATACCCGGGGAATAGCAAGCAAGGACTTAGAAGCTGTTTAATCAGGTATAGTTTTGAAGTTGTCAAGAGGAAAACATACAAAGATTTTAAAGTGTTTTTTGTAGGATATATAGAAAATAGCTGAAAAAGAACTTGAAATTGAATATAATATTGAAAAAAAGCATATATTAAGGTATAATCAAATCATTAAGGAAGAGAGATTCCTGAGGTGTTCGATACTCTTGCTATTTTGAACCTACATTTACGTTTATGGGATTCCTATATTGCGGATTGGAAGTCAGGCCACCATTTATGCAGTGGAAGACGGAAGAGATGTTGCGGTTACCCACCTAGCTCTGCTAGGCGTCAAAGTGCAGGAACCGGCATTTTGGGTTATTAGATGGGAAGCAGATTTGCTTCCCATTTTTCTGTGATTTTAATGATTTGATGCATAGGCGTTCTTGAATCTGTGATTTGAACAGTGACAATGAAAATGAAACAAGTAGGAGGCTGAAAATGGAAAAAGTATTGATCCGTAAGAGAATATTTGCCGGAAGTATCTGTGTCATTTTACTAATGTTAATGATGATTGTGGCAATGATTTCTTCGAACAGAGAAGATACGCAGGAGGATGAAGTATCTGTGACAGATGCAGTGATGCTCTTAAACTATATTTCAGAACAAAACTTTGAAGATGAACTTACCGGAGATTACATGACAGTGGCACAAGGGAGAAGCATCTATGCTAAATTGTGCAAAAACCTTGGGGCTTTTCCGGTAAAGGGAAAAGCAGACAACAAAAGACTAACCAAAGATGAGTGGTTTGATATCTATATGAAATGTGTGGAGGCTCAGGAAATGTCTGATATCATATCTACTGCAGACTACACAATTATTGGAACATTGGAAGGTGCTGATAATCAAGTGTACACAGATCAGGGGACAGTGTTTTATGAAAATATAGATATACACCAGGTAAGGTTCAGAAAAAGTACATACCTGTTATTTGGAGAAAATATTATTTATCAAATTGCAGAAAAGAAAGAAAAAACAAGTATTCATAATATATACATCCAGAAGGCAACTGAAGATTCTCTAGTGCTGATGACTTCAGAAGGGAAGGTAAATCTGGGTGAACTGAATTTAGAGAATCATCCGAATTCTATTTCAGAAAATGTTGCAGATATTATTGTATATGATGGGGAGTTAAAGGAAATTACTGTAAAGAATGATTTGATTCATGGAAAAATTATGTCAGTGCAGGATGGGGGAATAGAAATTCAAGGATATGGTCTCTTGCCAATGCAGGAGAATTTTTCAATATACAAAACCTACGGGGAACTGGAATGTGGTAATCAAAAGGATTTGGTTGTGGGATATGATGTAGCTGAATTTGCAGTGGAGGATGGAAAAATATCTGCAGCGTTGGTAAGAAAAACCCCGGATATGCAGAATATCCGCGTGTTGATTAAAACCAGTGGTTTTGCAGAATTATTTCATGATAGTATTACAATGGAGTTTACATCGGAAACTACAGTAATATATGCTGATGTAGAGAAAGTATATCAGGCAGGGGATAGTGTGGAGTTTAAACCCAATGATTCCTGCTTTTTAAACGACAGAGTATATGTGAAACCAAAGGATAGTACTGGAAGAGTTCTGCTTACCTCGGTGAAAAGAGATGGTGAGCAGACTGGATATCGTGGGACTTTTGAAGTATACAAAGTGGACGGAAAGCTTTGTCTGATTAATGAACTCTTACTAGAGGAATATTTATATGATGTGGTACCCAGCGAAATGCCAGCATCTTATGCTTTTGAAGCACTAAAGGTTCAGGCGGTTTGTGCAAGAAGTTATGCCTATAATCAGATTCTTTATAACGGATATGCCAAGTATGGAGCCCACGTAGATGACAGTGTAAGCTATCAGGTATATCATAATGTTTCACCAACAGAAGATACTATCAATGCAGTGAAAGAAACTTGTGGAGAGGTAGCAAAATATAAGGATGCAGTTATTGATGCTTATTACTACTCTACTTCCTGTGGAGTCACAACAGATGCAGATATCTGGGGATGTGCCCGGGAGAAACCTTATATTGTTAGTCATTCGGTGGATGCAAGCAACGAATATCTGGATTTGACATCAGAGAAAAGGTTTTCAGCCTTTATCCATGATAAATCACAAAATGCCTATGACAGTGATGTAAACTGGTATCGCTGGAGAACACGAGTAAGTTTAAAACAACTCAAAAGAAATATAGACCAGAATATGATGGATAGATATCAGGCAAATCCTCAAAATATTCTCACAAAAAATGAAGAAGGTGAATATAAAAGTGTTCCTATTGATACGGTTGGAGCTATCAAATCCATCAATATAACGAAACGTGGGAAGGGTGGAATTGCCACAGAAATGATAATCAAGGGGACAAAAAATACTGTTAAGGTTATCACAGAGTACAATATCCGAATATTTTTGGCACCTGTAAACAGCGTGCTGACCAGGAACGATAAAAGCAGTGTAAATAGTTTATCATTGTTACCAAGTGCGTATGTTACAGCTCTTCCCGTTGTGGATGAAGAGGACTCTAAAACGGTAGTGGCGTATGAAATGTATGGAGGAGGCTATGGCCACGGCGCTGGCATGAGCCAAAATGGAGCAAACACAATGGCAAAGGAAGGAAAGGGCTATGAGGAGATTCTCAAGTTTTTTTATCAGGGAATTGTTCTGGAAAAGCTCTATGAATAAGTATGTTAGTTAGAATCTTAAAGATATATCATACCGTAAGGAAATTTCTGGAAGAAATTAATGAGAAGAACATAAGCACATTTGCCGCAAAGGCTGCTTACTTTATTATACTGTCTTTCATCCCTTTTTTGATATTGTTGATGACTTTACTACAGTTTACACAATTTCAACAAGAAGATGTGATGCATTTGTTCCACCAGGCAGTGCCGGAAACCATTGAACCATTTATCAACTCTATCATCAATGAAATTTATGAAAAATCTTCCACAACGGTAATCTCAATCTCTCTGGTAGTCACCATGTGGACGGCGGGAAAAGGGGTAACTGCGGTGATTCAGGGGTTAAATTCAGCTTACGGCTTAAAAGAAACCCGTAATTATTTTCTGCAGCGAATTGCAGGTACACTGTATACAGTGCTTTTGATTTTTTCTGTGATTTTACTGTTGGTTCTGATTGTGTTTGGAAACAAATTACAGATGTTTTTTGCACCCTATGTGCCAATGATTAATGTGATTGTGGTATCCATATTAAAAATGCGTTTTGTGATAATTTTTGTGGTACTGACTATGCTGTTTACTTTTATTTATGCTTTCATGCCCAATCATAAGAAGCTGCAGGGAAAGAAAATAAGAAAGAAAATCAAAAGACATGAGCCAGGTGCATTTTTTTGTGCCCTTGCCTGGGGATTATTTTCTTTTTGTTTTTCTATCTATGTAGACAGATTTAGTAATATGTCAAAGATGTACGGAAGTTTGACAACCATAGTGGTGGTAATGATTTGGCTTTATATGTGTATGTATATAATGCTCATTGGAGCAATGCTGAATGTATGGCTTGAAGAAGGTTGAGGGCTTATGTAACAGTTCAGGCAGGTCTGCGCATTTACTGCGCTGACCGTGCAAAAAAGTGCATTTAACAAAAATCGGGCAATTTTGTATGCGTAAGCATTGCCCGATTTCGTAACAGTTTAGCTTATGGCTGAACTGTTGAGGGCTTATGGTAAAGCTGATAACTTTTTCTTGCGTCACATCGCAAAATATGAAATAATAAAAATGCTGTGTGTAATTTCATAAATATGCACAGATACCCACAACCAATAATAAGAAAGTGAGGAGTTATAGTGAGTAAGGTAGCGATTGTTACAGATAGTAATAGTGGTATTACACAGTCTGATGCAAAAGAGCTGGGAGTTTTTGTGCTTCCCATGCCTTTTATGATTAATGAAGTGGAGTTTCTGGAGGATATTAATCTGACGCAGGAGGAATTTTACCAAAGATTAGAAGGGGATGCAGATATTTGTACTTCACAGCCTTCTTTGGAGTCAGTAACTCAGTTATGGGATGAGGTATTGAAAGACTATGATGAAGTCGTGCATATTCCCATGTCCAGCGGTCTTAGTGGTTCTTGCCAGACAGCTATGATGCTTGCCCAGGACTACAATGGTCGGGTACATGTGGTGAATAATCAGAGAATTTCCGTGACCCAGAGACAGTCTGTCATGGATGCCAAGGAATTGCTTGCTCAGGGTAAAACAGGAAAAGAGATTCAGGATATTTTGGAGACTACTAAGTTTGAGTCTAGTATATATATTACCTTGGACACCTTAAAGTATTTGAAAAAGGGTGGTAGAATTACACCTGCAGCGGCGGCGTTGGGAACTCTGTTGAAATTAAAGCCTGTCTTACAGATACAGGGAGAAAAGCTGGATGCTTTTTCAAAAGCAAGAACTATGAAACAAGCAAAGTCCACCATGATAAATGCCATCAAACAGGACATAGAACAGCGTTTTGGTGCAGACTTGTCAAAGGTAAGGCTTGCCGTTGCATATACAAAAGATAAAACGGTAGCAGAGGAATTTTCCAAGGAGATAGCAGAGGAATTTCCTAATGTTCCGCTGAGAATAGACCCACTTTCTTTAAGTGTTTCATGTCATATTGGACCTGGGGCAGTGGCTTTGGCAGTTACGAAAAATCTATCATCTATGGAATAAAATACAATGTAAAAGAAAAATGGTGAGGTGAGTGTTATGAAATTAGAAGTGAAAAATATCCATAAAAGCTTTGGAGGCACAGAGGTTCTCCATGGTATTAGTTTTATGGTGGAGAGTAATAATGCTTTAGGCTTGTTAGGGCGAAACGGAGCAGGAAAAACTACCACCATGCGTATTCTGATGGATGTGTTTAAAGCAAATGAGGGAGAAATTTTACTTGATGGTAAGAAATTTGAACCTTCAAAATGTAGGATTGGCTATATGCCGGAAGAGAGGGGATTGTATCCTAAAAGGGTAATCCTGGAACAGATGGTTTACTTTGGAAGATTACACGGAATGAAGAAAAAGGATGCTATAGATAGCAGTAAAAAATGGTTGAATCGTATGGGAATTGGAGAATATGCTAACCGAAAATTAGAAACCCTTTCCAAAGGAAACCAGCAGAAGGTTCAGCTTGCCACTACTTTGGTGGCAAATCCGGATATTGTGGTGTTGGACGAACCTTTTTCTGGATTAGACCCGGTCAACTCCCAGGTTTTAAAAGAGATAGTGACAGAGCTGATTACCCAGGGTAAGTTAGTGATTTTTTCCAGTCACCAAATGAACTATGTAGAAGAATTCTGTGATAATATTGTTATCATTAATCATGGAAATGTAGTGTTGTCCGGACAATTAAAGGATATTAAAAAAGAATTCGGTAAAAATCAGTTGGTGGTGGCTTTTGAAGAGTGTTCTGTGGAGGAAACCCAAAGATCGCTACAGGAAAATTATTCAGATTATGTTGAAATTACAGCAGTTACCAAAACTCAGGTTGTCTTAAGACTAAAAGAAAATGTAGAAAAGAACGATTTTATTCAGGCCATGACAGAAAAGCATGAAAAGATTGCCTATGTAGGGAATTATGAGCCATCTTTAAATGATATATTTGTTGAGAAAGCAGGTGATGAGTCATGAGAAAGTTTTTGGTAGTTTTAGGATTTGAACTAAAAAATTATTTAAAAGACAAGGCTTTTTTGATTGTCACTCTTTTGATTGCTTTTCTTGGAGCTGGTGCATTGTTCCTACCTAGTATCGTAGATTTGTCGGATGTCCTTCCCGTACCTGCTCATGAAGGAAAACAACAAGTGGTAGAGGATGAAGAAGAACAGGAAGAAGAAGTTCATATCAAGTATTACATAAGTGACGACAAAAAACTGGTGCCAGGGGAACTATGGGGCAACTTTTTCGAAGAAGGAACTTATCAGTTTGTTTCAGCGGATAAGGTTGAGAAAGCAGTAAAAAAACATGAAGAGGATGAGACTGTAGGTTTTGTAATTCATTCTTTGAATAATGTAGATTATTTTGTTATCAATAAAGCTATGACGGACATGAATGGGGTAATGATGCAGGAATTATTGTCTACAGCATATCAGATGAATTTCTGCCTGGAAAATCAAATGGATTATGAAACTTTTACTCAGGTACTAGAGCCTGACGTTCAAGTGAAGGAGAATATCCTGGGAAAAGATACAGAGAGCAATTTCTGGTATTGTTATATTTTTGAGATACTTATTTTCATGATGATTGTCATGTATGGACAGATGATTGCTGTGGCTGTGACTTCCGAAAAAAGCAATCGAAGTATTGAGGTGCTTGTAACATCCACCAGTCCGGTAAGTCTCTTATTTGGAAAAGTGGTTGCAGGAGCAATTGCAGCTGTGGCACAGGTAGGGGTGGTTTTCCTAGCTATTTTTGGTTCTTATGCAGCAAATCGTCAGGCCTGGGGCGGATTGCTGGATATGGTTCTTCATGTTCCAGGAAGTGTGATGCTCACCTTCTGTTTCTTTGGCTTGGGCGGATTTTTGTTCTATGCCTTTTTGTTTGGTGCTATGGGAGCACTTGTGAGCAAAACAGAGGATATCAGCAAGTCTGTTAGTGGTATTATGATGATGATTATGGTGGTATACTTTGTTTCATTGACACAGCTGGGTAATGTGGATGGAATTCCAATTAAGATTTTATCTTTCTTGCCATTTAGTTCTTACAGTGCTATGTTTGCAAGAATTGCCATGGGAAGTGTCTCAATGATTCAGGTAATTATTTCGGGGGTTATTTTGGTGGCCTCTATCATTGGCGCCGGATGGCTTGGTGCGTTTATATATCGCAGAGGAACCTTAAGGTATGGAAATCCAATTAAACTTAAGAATATATGGAAAGAATAGTTCGTATAAAATGGGAAAAAAGTAATAAAAGACAATTTATGTATAAGATTTAGTAGAAATAATTCGATACACTAAGAAAATAGAAAAAAGCAAGGGGTGAAGAAATGATTAACATACCAATGAATACCCGGGATGGGTATAATAGCCAGACAGTGACCCAGTTAAATGGAATTGGAAAGCAAATTCCAGTGATACATTCAGGAAATGTGCTGGATTTAAATCATATGACAAAGGGGGCTAATGGAACACAACCGACACCAGTGATGACACAGACGGTGAGTCAGCCTGCCCAGTCCATGCCTGCAACGCCTCAAATGACTATGCCGGTTATGAATCATCAGGTTCAAAAAGGTCAGAAGGTGGCAATCTCTCAGGCACCACTGACATCCTTAAAGGCGTGTTTTGGATGGAATACCACCAACAGCCAGTGTGACGTGGATGTCTCTGCATTTTTGCTGGGAGACAACGGAAAGGTATTAGGAGATGACTGGTTTGTATTTTACGGTCAGGATACCAGTCCTGACGGGAATGTGGTCTTTCGAAATGAAGGGCAACAGGATAGACAGAGTGTTTCTATTCAATTAAATTCCTTAAATCCATCTGTAAAAAAGATTGTGTTTGTTCTGACTATCAATGAAGCGTTAACAAAACAACTGAATTTTGGAATGATGAAAGATGCCTATGTAAGGATTTTGGATGGACAGACAGGTGTGGAATATTGCAGTTTTGTGATGGAAGAATATTACTCCAATGTAATATCCATGATGATTGGAGAAGTTTATTTACATAATGGACAGTGGAAATTTAATGCAGTAGGTAATGGTGTAGCAAAAGATTTAGAGGGACTGTGCCAGCTGTATGGAGTACAGGTAGATGATTAAGATAATTAGTTAAGGAGGAAGTCATGATAACATTTGAAACAGTGAATGAATTAACATTAAAGATAACATGTAAAGGTGGATATGAGGAAGTATTCACAAAGGCAGGAGCATTTGTAGCGGGGGAATGTAATGGACCTAAAAATTACAAATTTGACAAGGTATTGCTTGGACCTCAGCAGAATATGGGACAGGCTTTGCTGGGGTCTTTGGTACGCCGTGCCACAGGAGAAAATCTTCCACTGATGAAGGGGATGTTTAATGGGGATTCTGTTACCTATTATTCCAATTATGGGCAACATGTGGTGGTATACAAATTAGCTCAGGGTGAAACTATTTCAGTAGAATCAGAAAATATTCTTGCCTTCACACCAGATTGTAAGTATGATGTAAGATTTTTGGGCTGTGGTGTAGTATCTCAAAAAGGTTTGGCAACATCTACGCTGACAGGACAGGGACCAAATGCATATGTAGCATTTACCTGTGATGGTAACCCTATAGTCTTAAGTAACATGCAGAGTCAATCTACCATTTCTGTGGACCCGGATGCTGTGGTATGCTGGATTGGTCAGAGAGGTAGTTGTGATCCGGATATTAAGATGGATGTTTCTTGGAAAACCTTTATCGGTCAGTCTTCTGGAGAATCTTATTCCTTTGAGTGGAGCGGTTATCAGCCGGTTACGGTTATTGTGCAGCCAACAGAGCGAGGTGGCGGTATTCATGTAGCCATGGATTAATTTACATAATATTCGTTATAATAATTGGTAGTACCAAGTGGTGCCACCAATTATTTAATGCACGGGAAATATCATATGAATATTTTTGGGAGGTTTAAGATGAAGTATATTAAACAATGTTTCATAATTCTGATAATCTCTTTTATAGGAGAAGGATTAAAATATCTTCTGCCATTGCCAATACCAGCCAGCATTTATGGAATGGTATTACTTTTTACTGGTCTTATGACAGGATTAATTAAACTAGAGGCAGTAAAAGAAGTAGGGACATTTTTAATTGAAATTATGCCGTTAATGTTTATTCCAGCTGGTGTAGGATTGATGACAAGCTGGGGAACCTTAAAAGCGATTATTGTACCGGTGAGTATCATAACAGTTCTTACTAATATAACTGTTATGGTTGCTACCGGGCGAGTATCACAAGGAATTATAAGAAAATCGAGAGGTAATAAGAAATGAATGAATTTTTTCAAACATCCATGTATGCTGGAGTTGTACTTAGTCTGATATCCTATTTACTTGGCTCAGTGCTAAAAAAGAAACTGAAACTTGCTATTTTTAATCCATTATTGGTTTCAATAGTGATTTCGATTATTGTTCTGTTGATTGGAAAAATTGACTATAATACTTACAATGAAGGGGCTAAGTATTTAAGCTGGCTGCTAACACCAGCCACCGTTTGCCTTGCAATTCCCTTATATGAGCAATGGGATTTACTAAAACAAAATTATAAGGCAGTAATATTGGGGCTTTTGGCAGGTACCATTACAAGCCTGACAACAGTGTTTGTTTTATCCAAATTATGTGGGCTTTCACATGAAGAATATGTGACGCTCCTTCCAAAATCGATTACTACAGCCATCGGAATGGGTGTTTCAGAAGAATTAGGTGGATATGTTACCATTACAGTTGCAGTTATTATCATTACAGGTGTTCTTGGAAATATGTTTGGGGAGTTAATTTGCAAATTATTCAAGATTACAGAACCAATATCTAAAGGATTGGCGTTTGGTGCATCATCCCATGCGGTAGGTACCGCGAAAGCTCTTGAAATTGGAGAGGTAGAAGGTGCTATGAGCGGACTTGCTATTGCCGTGTCAGGAATATTGACAGTAGCGTTATGCTCTGTATTTGCTAATTTCAAAATGGGGGGATGATTTCTAACTATTCGCAAAACACAACTTTTCCGAATAGTTCCATAAGTTTCCATAACTTTCTTACGTAAACTTATGGAACTGGGCTAAGCATCAAAATCTGTTGTAAATACTCCCTCAGGGGTTTTCATTGTAAGTATACCTAAGTTAAAGTCTTCATCGTTGATTGTAATATGATATTCAAACACTACATCATCATCGAATTTAGATAACAGGATGTAGGTTCCATTTTCTTTGCCATCAATCTGATCACAGATATCGTTGTAGACATCTGCACCGGAGATTTCTCTGGGATAACCAGAGTCCTTGATTTTTTTTTCAATTGCTTTAAATAATTCGTTCATTTTTCATCCTTTCATATTGGTTTACATAATTTACTTATGTTTTCTTCCTGCCTTGCCAGTTCTGAGGAATCTTGTAGTCCAAGCTTATTTTCTAGCGCCATATTACACCTTCCTTACACCAAGTTCTATAGAAAAACAGGTGTCACAATATAGGTAACACCTGTTTCGATGATAAATCGTATCTGTTCAGAGCCACTGAACAGATACGTAAATGGGGCAATGCTTACGCATGCATAATTGCCCCATTTTTGTTAAATTTACATTTTTCCACGGTCTCAGCAGTAAATGCTGAGACCTGTACTGAATAGTTACGATAAATCAATAATTAGCTACATTTTTTATATTATTTGTTTGAAAGATATTCGTGAATACCTTTAGCAGCAGCTTTACCAGCTCCCATAGCCAGGATAACTGTTGCAGCACCTGTGACAGCATCTCCACCAGCAAATACACCTGGTTTTGTGGTTGCACCGTTGTCTTCGTTTGCAACGATACACTGCCATTTATTCACATCCAGTCCTTTTGTGGTTGAAGAAATCAAAGGATTTGGAGCGGTTCCCAAAGCCATAATTACAGTATCTAATTCTAATTCGTATTCGGATCCTTCAATCACCTGTGGTCTTCTACGTCCGGATTCATCCGGTTCACCAAGTTCCATCTTGACACACTTCATGCCCTTAACCCAACCGTTTTCATCTACCATGATTTCTGTTGGATTGGTAAGCAAATCAAAGATAACGCCCTCTTCTTTTGCGTGATGTACTTCTTCTACACGGGCTGGAAGTTCTTCTTCGCTACGGCGGTATACAATATGAGTTTCTGCGCCAAGTCTTAAGGCTGTTCTGGCAGCGTCCATAGCAACATTACCACCACCGATAACAGCAACTTTCTTTCCCTTAGAAATCGGTGTGTCATAATCTTCGATAAATGCTTTCATTAAATTGTTTCTTGTAAGGAATTCATTTGCAGAAAATACACCGTTTGCATTTTCACCAGGAATTCCCATAAACTTAGGAAGTCCTGCACCGGAACCTATGAATACAGCTTCAAATCCTTCTTCTTCCATAAGTTCATCTATGGTAATTGATTTACCAATGATAACATTGGTTTCAATTTTAACACCTAAAGATTTTACATTTTCAATTTCAGCTTTTACAACTTGCTCCTTTGGCAAACGGAATTCAGGAATACCATAAACCAAAACTCCACCTGCTTCATGTAAGGCTTCGAAGATGGTAACATCATAACCAAGTTTAGCCAAGTCTCCTGCACAGGTAAGACCTGCAGGACCAGAGCCGATGACTGCAACTTTTTTACCTAGTTTTTCCTTTGCTGGTTCTGGTTTGATGCCAGCTTCTCTTGCATAGTCAGCCACAAAACGCTCTAACTTACCAATAGAAACCGCATCCCCCTTGATTCCACGGATACATTTTCCTTCACATTGGCTTTCCTGTGGACATACACGACCACATACCGCTGGAAGTGCAGAAGATTCACCAATAATCTTAAAAGCCTCTTCCATATTTCCTTCTTTTACCTGTTCAATAAAACCAGGAATATTGATAGAAACAGGACATCCCTTTACACACTGTGCATTCTTACAGTTGATACATCTGCTGGCTTCTTCCATAGCCTCTTCTTTTGTATATCCAAGACATACTTCCTCGAAATTTTTGTTTCGCACATCTGCTGCCTGTTCACTTACAGGAATTCTCTTCATAACGTCCATTATTTGTCACCTCCGCAGTTTCCACATCCACCGTGATGAGTATCTCCTTCACGGGCTTTTAAAATTGCCCGTCCTTCTTCTGTTTTATACATTTGCTGACGCTTCATAGCTTCATCAAAATTAACTTTGTGTCCATCAAATTCTGGTCCATCTACGCAGGCAAATTTTACCTCACCACCAACGGTCACACGACAAGCACCACACATTCCGGTACCATCAACCATAATAGGATTTAAGCTGACAACTGTTGGAATATTTAATTCTTTGGTCAAAAGTGTAACAAATTTCATCATAATCATTGGACCAATGGCAATACAAACATCGTATGTTTTTTTCTCTACTTCTACAAGGTTTTTGATGACTTCTGTTACAAGACCCTTGAAGCCAAAGGAACCATCATCTGTTGCTACGTACAAATTACCTGCAACAGCTTCCATTTCTTTCTGAAGAATCAGCATATCCTTTGTCTTGGCACCAACGATAACATCCGCATCAATACCATTTTCATGTAACCATTTCACCTGTGGGTATACAGGAGCTGTACCAACTCCACCTGCCACAAACAAAATTTTCTTTTTCTTTAAATCATCCTTGGATTCTTCCACTAATTCGGAAGCTCGTCCTAAAGGACCTACAAAATCTGTAAAATAATCTCCTGCCTCTAACATAGCCATGCGCTCTGTAGATGCACCTACAATCTGAAAAACAATGGTAACTTCTCCAGTGTTTCTGTTATAATCACAGATAGTTAAAGGAATTCTTTCCCCTTTTTCATCCATTTTCACGATTACGAACTGACCAGGTTGGCAAGATCTTGCTACCATAGGTGCTTCCACCACCATAAGGTAAATCTTATCGGCCAGTTTCTCCTTTGCGTTAATCTTATACATAGTTATCCTCCTAATGTCGCCTTAGCGACTGTATTCAACATTACAATCATAAGCTATTGGCGTTTTTTTTTCAACAAGTATTTTAAAGTTATTTAAGTAATTTACAAAATTCCGTTATAAATCTATGACTGGGATGTTGTAAATACCTAATAGGGAGCTGTAAAACTGTATACACCATCAGAAGACGATGTGGCTTTTGAAATCTCTTCAATATTTTGTGCATTTACAGCATATTTGTAATCCATGTATTCTATAGTTCCGTCGGCATTGATAAAGCGTACATTCACTAAATAATAGACATTTCCGTTTATCATAGTTGCTTCATTACAATTCAAGGCAAAATTGCCGTCTCGTCCTAATACATGCCCCTCCAAATCATAGGTTTGCCCAGACGTAAACATCATGTTTCGTACAGACGAAATCGCTTCTGGGGCTTCGTAGGCAGTTTGAAGATCCAGCTGATATTCTTTGGTTATAATATCACTTGCTTTTCCATTACTGCCAATTACAATGCAACGGAAGGTAAATTTGCCTAAACGCATTGGGATAGGACGGGTATATTTGGTTGATTTTTTTGTGGGTTCCGAGCCATCTAAGGTATAATACGCAACGTTGCTTGCAGCAAATTCCACCTGTATGTCTGTAGGCTCATGATAACTTCCACTGTCCGGGAATACGGAGGCTATGGATGGAACTTCCAACTTTATATGATATTTTTCATTCAGCTCATCGCTAATGATCCCTTTGGTGTTAACGGCAATAGCACGTAAATGAAAGTCTCCCTCTTCCAGTGTAACCGGCTTTATATAAGTAGGACTGTTTAAAGTGGGCTCGCTACCATCAAGGGTGAAATGGATGGTTTCTTTTTTAGGTACTTTTAGTACTAAAGTTAATCCATTCACATACTCCCCTCCAGATAAATTTACAGCAGGGGTAATAGCCAAGTATTCCGTAAATGCATTTAAAATATCATCATTGGGACATTGTTCCAGTAATGCTTTAATCTCTTGTAATTTACCTTGTTTCTCATAAAGGTTAATTAAGTAACGGTAGTTATCAACATTTGCCTGTTCACGTTTAATTGCTGTTAAATAACAGTTTTCAGCCACGGTATACTCCTTTTGCTGGATAAAAATATCTGCCATAGAGATACAGATATCCGTTCGATTATTATCCAATGTTAATGCCTTTTCGTAATATATGAGTGCTTCGTCATTAATCCCTTTATGCGCATATTCCAAGGCTTTTGTAAATTGGTATTCATAAGAGTTCAGGTGCTTCATATGATTTCCTATAAGAAACCCCAGAATCAGTATGAGAAATCCAGTCATAGCACAAAATGCCACAGCCTTGTTCTTAGCAATATGAAACTTCTTTTGGTCTTCTAAATCATTTTCACGGTAGTTTCCAAATTCCTCCCGTACAATTTTTTCTAAGGTCATGGCAATTCGTTCTTCCAGTTCAGGGTTATAATCCGGAACTATTTGAACTCCGTGGCCACATTTTTCACAATACAGTTTTCCCTCTGCTATTTCAGCACCACATTTCTCACACTGCATTTATTGCCCCTCTTTTCAAAAAGTTACGTTATATTTTAAAATTATGTCTATTCCATGGTAGATACGCAGTTGTTCATTAACATTGCAATAGTCATAGGACCAACTCCACCTGGAACTGGTGTGATGGCACTTACATGGTCCACTACATCATCAAAATCTACGTCTCCACACAGCTTGTTATCTGCATTTCTATGAATACCTACATCAATGACAACAGCACCTTCTTTTACGTAGGATGCATCAATCATCTTAGGTTTTCCTACCGCAACCACAAGGATATCCGCACGTTTTGTCACTTGACGTAAATCAGCAGTTTTGGAATGGGCAATGGTGACGGTTCCGTTTTCACGCAGTAATAACAAAGCCATTGGCTTACCAACAATATTGCTTCTTCCAATCACTACACATTCTTTTCCGGCGATTTCGATTCCAGAACGTTTTAATAATTCTATAATTCCCGCAGGAGTACAGGAAACGAATCCTTTCTGACCAATAGTCAGTGCTCCTACACTTTGAGGGTGAAATCCATCTACATCTTTTCCAGGTGAAATCGTCTGAATTACTTTCTCTTCATTAATGTGCTTTGGTAAAGGTAACTGAACAAGGATTCCGTTTACTTTTTCATCCTGATTCAATTTTTCAATCTGAGATAATAATTCCTCTTCTGTAATTGTCTCAGGCAGATGCAATTCTAAAGACTCAATTCCAATATACTCACAAGCCTTCTTCTTGTTGTTTACATACACGCTGGAAGCCGGGTCTTCTCCTACCTGAATAACAGCCAATGCAGCTGTCTTTCCCTGAGCTTTGTATGTAGCAACCTTTTCTTTTAATTCATCTTTGATTTCTTTTGAAATTTTCTTTCCGTCAATTAATTGAGCCATAGTATCTCATCCTTTCTATTAAGTCCATTAAGTCTGTTAATATATTATTTGCTGTGATTCCGTTTAGAATAATCCTGTGATTACTCCATTTTCATCTACATCGATATTGTTTGCAGCAGGTACCTTTGGAAGTCCAGGCATTGTCATAATAGAGCCGGTAATTACAACCACAAATCCTGCACCTGCATTTACATATACCTCACGTACATTTAGGGAAAATCCTTCTGGACGGCCAAGTTTTGTCTGGTCATCAGATAGGGAATACTGTGTTTTAGCCATACATACAGGAAGAGAACCGAATCCTAAATCTTCGATATTCTTTAATGCTTTGGCAGCTGCTGGTGCAAAACTTACATCCTTGGCACCATAGATTTCAGTAGCAATTTTTGCTACTTTTTCCTTAAGAGATAGAGAATCCTCATAAAGTGGAGCAAACTTGCTTTCTTTTGTTTCTAAGGTTTCAATTACTTTTTTTGCTAACTCGATTCCACCTTCTCCACCTTTTTCCCAAACCTGGGCTAAAGCAAATTCGCATCCTCTTTCTTCGCAGAAATTCTTGATGAAATCAGTTTCTGCCTTGGTGTCTGTAATAAATGAATTTAAAGTTACAACAACAGGTACGTTATATTTCTGGAGGTTTTCAATGTGCTTTTCAAGGTTTACAATACCCTTCTTTAAAGCATCTAAATTTTCAGTATTTAAATCAGCCTTTGCAACTCCACCGTTGTATTTTAGGGCACGAACTGTTGCAACCAACACTACAGCATCCGGTTTTAAATTAGATTTGCGGCACTTGATATCAAAGAATTTCTCAGCACCTAAGTCAGCACCAAATCCAGCTTCGGTTACTACGATATCAGCTAATTTTAATGCGGTCTTTGTTGCACGTACACTGTTACATCCATGTGCAATATTTGCAAAAGGTCCACCATGTACGATGGCCGGTGTGTGCTCTAAGGTCTGAATTACGTTTGGCTTTAAAGCATCCTTTAATAGGGCTGCCATAGCACCTACTGCGTGTAAATCACTGGCTGTAACTGGCTTTCCTTCTCTAGTGTAGGCTACAATTATTTTTCCTAATCTTTCCTTTAAGTCTTTCATGTCATTAGCCAGACATAAAATAGCCATGATTTCAGAAGCTACAGTGATTACAAAGTGGTCATCACGGACTACACCGTCTAATTTTCCACCAAGTCCTACCACTGTGTTTCGAAGGACACGGTCGTTCATGTCAAGACATCTCTTCCACACAATCTGTCTAGTATCAATACCAAGCTCATTTCCCTGCTGAATATGATTATCCATCAAAGCTGCTAAAAGATTGTTGGCAGAAGTAATGGCATGAAAATCTCCTGTGAAATGAAGATTAAGATCTTCCATAGGCACTACCTGTGAATATCCACCACCTGCAGCACCACCTTTGATTCCGAAACAAGGTCCTAAGGAAGGCTCTCTCAACGCAATTACCGTCTTTTTGTCAAGTTTATTCAACGCCTGTCCCAGACCAACGGTAATGGTTGTTTTTCCTTCGCCGGCTGGAGTAGGATTGATGGCAGTAACCAATACAAGTTTACCATCTTTCTTATCCTTTACTTTTGTCCAAAGCTCATCGGATAATTTAGCTTTATACTTTCCATAGAGTTCAAGATCGTCAGCCTCAATATCAAAAGACTTTACAACCTCTGTAATTGGTAACATTTCTGCTTCCTGTGCAATCTGAATATCTGTCTTCATTTCTCTACCTCCATTTTTGTAATTAAAAATATTCGTATCAGTTACAAGTATTCTTCTATGTATTGATCAAACTGTTCGTCTGACATTAATACCTTTCTCGGTTTTGTACCTTCTTCTTCACCAACAACACCTGCATCATAAAGCTGTTCCATAATTCTAGCAGC
Source organism: Lachnospiraceae bacterium (assembly GCA_045119215.1). Lineage (GTDB taxonomy): Bacteria > Bacillota > Clostridia > Lachnospirales > Lachnospiraceae > RUG11237. Next base: position 36,371 of record JBGVDD010000229.1, read on the forward strand.
TCTATTGTATCCTACTTTTAGCACACGCTGCAATACACTGATACTAGCTTTGTTTTTTTCAATAATACATCTGCCGGCTCTTTCAAATAATTCATCATAATTAGAATCACTTCCAGTACCGTTAGCAGAATCAGAAGCCGCCATTGCAGCTTTGGCAATTTTTTCTTCTATCTCCTGGGCTCCTGACATTGTCATCATGTGATTGTTGTTTTCTTTGATAAATTCTACTGTATCAATAACTTCGTTGTCTGAAACAAAAGCACACTGTACGCGTACAGGCTTTTTATAACCTTGTGGGAAAAATAACATATCGCCCTTTCCCAATAATTGTTCGGCACCATTCATATCCAGAATTGTTCTGGAATCCACACCACTGGAAACAGCAAAAGCAATTCTTGATGGCACATTAGCCTTAATTAAGCCAGTGATAACATTGACACTAGGTCTTTGTGTCGCAATCACCAAATGGATTCCGGCCGCTCGAGCTTTCTGCGTCAAACGTACAATGCTGTTTTCTACATCTCCAGGAGCCACCATCATCAAATCGGCTAACTCGTCAATGATAATCACAAGCCTGCGGAATTTTTCTGGCTTTTCTCCTTTTATGTCATCTGGCAATGCTGAGATTTTATCATTGTAAGCGTTGATTTCCCGGGCACCCACCTGGGCAAATAATTCATAACGTCGATCCATTTCTTCACAAGCCCACTGTAATGCGGCAGAGGCCTTTTTAGGATCTGTTACCACAGGTAGCATCAGATGAGGTATACCATTGTAGACACTAAGTTCTACCACTTTGGGGTCCACCATAATAAACTGGACTTCATCTGGCCGTGATTTGTATAAAATACTCATGATAATTGTATTAATACAAACAGATTTACCGGAACCTGTTGCACCTGCAATTAATAAGTGGGGCATCTTTCCAATATCCGCAACAATGCTCTTTCCTGCAATATCCTTACCAGCAGCAAAAGCCAATTTAGACTTGTGCTCCTGAAATGTGGAATCCTCCAATAAATCCCTTAACATTACGGCAGTGCTCTCTTTGTTGGGGATTTCTATTCCAATGGCTGCCTTTCCAGGAATTGGTGCTTCCATTCGCATATCTGATACGGCAAGATTTAATTTCAGGTCATCTTGTAAATTTACTATTTTACTTACCTTTACACCCATTTCCGGCTGTATTTCAAATCTGGTCACTGCCGGACCACAACTTACGTTTGTTATTTTAACATTAACACCAAAGGTCTGTAAAGTCTGTTGTAATTTTTGGGCAGTAGATTCTAAAAAATCTTTTGATTGTCCTTTTTGTTTTTTGTCCCCTGCTTTTAATATGTCTAAAGGTGGAAATATATACTCAGACTCTTTTGGTTCAGGTGCTTGTTTGGATTCCCATTCGTCAGCTACTTCTATTGTAGATTTATATGGGGAATCTGAATCCTCCTGTGAGTTCACCTCTTCTATTCCAGGCATTCCAAGCCGTTCTAAAGTCTCTTCTACAATAGGACCACTGAAATCAAAATCTTCAGTTTGGGTTTCTGTGGCAATGGAAGGAGTGGATACATCTTCCTCGTCCAAAATATTTTCTTCTGGTATTTGTTCTGAGTGTACAGATTCTTTTAATATATCTTTGGAAGAATTTCTTCGTTCTTTCGATTCTGGCATTTCCAGCTGCATCACTGGTAATGGTTGCATAATATTCCAAATCGGTTCTGGCATATCATCTGGATTCTTTTGTAGTGCCTCATTTGTGCTGATGTCAGGTTTTACAATTGGCTTCGGTGGTGGGACAATCACACGCTCTACAGGCTTCATAATGGAAACAGTTTCAAACATATCCACATAATTTCCCTCTAAGGTCTGTTCAGCTATGGGGGCACCATCAATAGTGATTTCATGCATTAATTCTGGATTGTTTTGCTCATTTTCCATTGCTTTTTTTTCATTGGCAAAGGAAATCGTAGCCACACCAGATACTTTTTTGTCCACACGGCGTTGCTTGCGCTGAGCTTGTCGTTCTCTGTTTTTTTCCAAGTGACGGTCTGCGCTTACCTTGGCACTTCGATATACCTTTTTGCTGCCTTTTTTTACACCGCCGATAAAGGAGCGTTGGGTAATTAATACGGCACATATGATTCCCAGGATGATTACAATTACAAATGATCCAATAGTGCCAAAAAGAGTGATGAAAAATTTGGCAAATAATCCACCCAGCAATCCCCCACCTGTATTTTCTGACATAGAGTATGTATATGTCTCAATTATTTTCATAAGCTTTAAATTAGGAACCAGTACCAGTTCAAAAAAGGTGCTTAGAACTGCAAAAGAAAGTATTGTAGCAGAAAGCTTCATCATTGCCCTGCGGTTTCCGCGATTAGATACATAAAATGCAGTGCCAAAAAATAATAAAAATGGAAATATATAACACATAATTCCAAACATTCCAAATAATACATTATTAAAAAACCTTCCTACTACCCCACCAACACCAAAAGTGGCCAGCACCAATAGGATAGAAATCCCCAAAAGTAATAAAACCAAAATTTCTCCAGTAATAAAGCTTTCTGGCTCTGTTAAAACTTCTGGTTCTACTGCTTTTGCAGGAGTTTTAGGTTTTGTTGTTTTATTTTTGGAATTTGAATTATTCCTGGTGCTGGAAGAAGATGATTTTCTGGTACCACTATTTTTGTTGGTCGTCCCAGATTTTTTTTGTGTTTCTGTGGTTGCCACGTCAAACCCCGCCTTTTATTTTATAATTGTTAATTTTTTAACATGTCTGTCCAAAATCTCCGGTCAGATAAATACATAGGATTATTTTAGCTAATATGATATAAAATGTCAAACAGTTCTTTCTTCCTATTTACATAGATTTACACAGAATGTTTTTGGAAACATAATTCTTCTAATTTTGCTACTGCCTGGCAAACTCCTCCTACGTCATTCACAATTCCTGCCTCCACAGCTTGTTTACCCACTAATATGGTACCCAAATCCTTTGTGAGAATGCCGGTATGCAACATCATTCGTTCTATATCTTCTCCTTGCGCCAAGCTGTGGTTTTGAATAAAATCTATGATTCTATCTTGTATCATTTTAAAGTATTCGTAGGTTTGTGGTGCACCTATAATTGTTCCACTCATTCGTACAGGATGTAAAATCATGGTACCTGTGGGAACAATAAAGGAATAATCTGTTGCAACTGTCAGAGGAACCCCGATAGAATGGCTATCTCCAATGACGAGGGAAACTGTGGGTTTTTTTATGGATGCAATCATTTCTGCTAACGCCAGTCCCGCAGAAACATCTCCACCCACTGTATTGATAAGGAATAAAACTCCTTTGATATCATCATCAAAATTTATTTTTGCCAGAGCAGGTAGCAGGTGTTCGTATTTTGTACTTTTGGTATTTCCTGGTAATGCTTGATGACCTTCTATTTCTCCTATGATTGTCATCAACATGAGATTTTCTTTTAATTGCCACTGACCAAAGTCCGAATTTACATCCATTGATTTAACCTCCCATATATTTCAAATTTTTTAATAAAAAAGAACACTAAAGTCATACCTTAGTGTTCCATTTTTTTCATATTATATGCTTTGTATATAAAGTATTTACTCCATTGCCTGTTCTAAGTCTGCAATGATATCATTCACATTTTCAATACCAACGGACAAACGAATTAAATCTGGCTGTACTCCTGCTTCTATGAGTTGTTCTTCAGTCATTTGTCTGTGGGTATGGCTAGCGGGATGCAGTACACAAGTTCTTGCATCTGCTACATGGGTAACTATCGCTGCCAGTTTTAATCTATCCATAAATCTCTCAGCGGTGGCTCTGTCACCTTTTAAACCGAAAGAGATAACTCCACAGGTGCCATTTGGCATGTACTTTTGAGCCAGTTCATAATACTTGTTCCCTTCCAGCCCTGCATAATTTACCCAGGCAACCTTAGGATTATTTTCCAAATACTTTGCAACGGCCAATGCGTTTTCACAATGTCTTGGAACCCTTAAATGCAATGTTTCCAATCCCAAATTCAACAGAAATGAATTGTGAGGAGATGGAATAGACCCTAAATCTCGCATTAACTGTGAAGTTGCTTTTGTAATATATCCCAGCTTTCCGAACTTCTGGGTGTAAACGACTCCATGATAAGATTCGTCAGGTTCTGTTAATCCTTTAAATTTATCATGATGAGCTTCCCAGTCAAAGTTTCCGCTGTCAACAATACATCCACCTACACTTGTGGCATGTCCGTCCATATATTTTGTGGTAGAATGGGTAACAATATCGGCACCCCATTCAAAAGGACGACAATTAATTGGCGTTGCAAATGTATTATCTACAATGAGAGGAACTCCATTATCATGAGCCAATTTGGCAAACTTTTCAATGTCTAAGATTGTGAGAGCCGGATTTGCAATAGTTTCAGCAAAGACACATCGGGTGTTGTCCTGGATTGATTTTTGTAATTCTTCTAATGGTGCATCTGGATCAACAAATGTGGCTTCGATTCCAAGCTTTTTTAAAGTTGTGCCAAATAAGTTGAAGGTACCGCCATAAAGAGCGGATGAACATACAATATGACTGCCTGCTTCACAAATATTGAATACAGCATAGAAATTTGCCGCTTGTCCAGAGGAAGTAAGCATAGCCCCTACGCCACCTTCCAAACTACAAATCTTTGCTGCTACAGCATCATTTGTAGGATTCTGAAGTCGGGTGTAAAAGTATCCGTCTTCTTCCAAGTCAAAGAGCCTTCCCATCTGTGCACTGGAATCGTATTTAAATGTTGTACTTTGATAGATAGGAAGTACTCTGGCCTCTCCATTAGATGGCTTATAACCTTCCTGTATACATTTGGTTTCCAAACTAAAATTTGTCTGACTCATAGTATTCTCCTTTATGCTTGTTGTATTAAAAAAGTTTTTTCCAGTCCATAGACCATCTCTTTATATAATTCTTTACATTCTTCCTGTTGCTTACTTTCTAAGAGTTGTATGCATGGCTTTAAATATTTCTCATAAATACCATGATAAACTTCATGGCTGTTTTCTGTTTTATTTATACGCTTTACAATAGAGGGTGCAATGTTATAATAGGCATTTACTAATGCTTCACCCTCCTTTGTGGAGCGAAGATAATTATCTCGATAGTCCCGAAGAATGGTTAATTCATAGCAGTCATCATCTTTGCCAAGGGTCTCACAGACTGCAGTGGTAATGTAGCAAAGTTTCTTACGAAAGCCTGATGTGATTTTTTCATAGGTATTGGCACTGAGTTTGCATTTTGGAAATGCCTCTCTCCAACGTTCTACAATAGCCGATGTAAGCTGTGTCATTGCCTGGCCCTTATAGTGTAGCATGGCTGGCAGCATATATACACTCAGCAACAGGTTATCCTGAATCACACGCTGTTCTTTTTCAGATTTTTCCTGTTTTTGTAAAATCCTTTTTTCTGTTTCAATTAACTGGCACACCATACGTTTTAAGAAATTTTCTTTATCCTCACTTGCCGCATACAGTCTGTCAATGGCAAGATAATTTTTATAATTTTTATTGTAGTAAGTCTGGAAAGCAGATTCATAAGTATCCTTTTGGAAAGATGCAACTCCATCTGCCACACACAGCATAGATGGGAAGTTCTCCAGCACTTCGTTTAATTCCTCACAGTACTCTTCTTTATTCATAATTTTCACAATGGTTTCCTCTTCGATTACTTTCATAACTTCTGTAATATTTACTATGCTACCACAACCATAACAGGTTGTCTGCTCTTTATCTGTAGATAGGACTAACCTGCTCCTACAAGTAGGACATACTCCTTCTGTAAATATCATAAAACCACCTTTCTGTATCCTTCTTTTGCGTTTAAACTGAACACATTATATCACAGGATAAAAAAAATGCAAATAAATTTTATCTGTTTTATTACAAATAAGAACAAATTATGAATATTTTGTTAACAGTTGACGGAATTTTACAAAAAAATCCCGGTATTATAATAAACACCGGGAAGGAATAGCTTTTACTATTCTATTTATTTTTATTCATCCCAGTTATGATAAACCATCTGAACATCGTCATCTTCATCTAATAAATCCAAGGTACGCTGGATGTTTTTGATATCCTGTTCATCTGTTAATTCTACATAATTCTGTGGAATCATTGTCACTTCGGCTTCTGCCATTGGAATACCAGCATCTTCTAACGCCTGTCGTACTGCACTGAAATCTTCTGGTGCAGTGATGATTTCATAACTGTCCTCTTCTTCAGAGAAATCCTCTGCCCCTGCATCTAATGCAGTCATCATCAATTCATCAGCATCAGCTTCATAGTCTTCTTTTGCGATAATGATCTGACCTTTTTTGTCAAACATGTAAGACACACATCCCTGGGTTCCAACATTACCGTGACCTTTGGTAAATGCGTTACGGACGTTGGCAGCAGTACGATTTTTATTGTCTGTAAGTGCATCTACAATAATAGCTGTTCCGTTTGGACCGTATCCTTCATATGTAACCACTTCATAGTTTACGCTGTTTGCATCTCCAGCAGCCTTTTTAATTCCACGATCAATGGTGTCATTAGGCATGTTATTTGCTTTAGCTTTAGCAATAATATCACGAAGCTTGCTGTTGTTTGCCGGGTCTGGTCCACCCTCTTTTACAGCAACTGCAATTTCTCTACCGATAATAGTGAAGATTTTTCCCTTTGCTGCATCATTTTTTTCTTTTTTATGCTTAATATTTGCAAATTTTGAATGTCCTGACATTTCATTCATCCTTTCATATCTTTTATATTGTCTTTTGATTTAACTTGTTTTATACAAAATGCAATTTTGATTTTATCATGTGTTGGTTCACTTGGCAAGTAGAAAGTTAAGTAACAGTTTTGAATCAAGCTTGAGTTTGTACTGCAAGTGTTTCTTCTACTTCTTCCTCCGGTAATTTACGAACCCGGATGCTTCCAATTTTCTTATTGTCCATAGATAACACGCTGAATTCATATCCCTGATAGATTACGGTACTGCTTTCTGATTCCTTTGGAATATGTTCCAGTTTTGAAATTAATAATCCATTTAGGGTATCAAATTCTTCTGAAATTTCGATATTTAAAGCTTCCTCCACATCAGAAAGTGTTGTCATCCCATCCATCACAAAGGAATCCTCAGATATTTTAGTGATATCTATCTCCTCGTCATCATTCTCATCCATGATTTCACCAACGATTTCCTCTAAAATATCCTCTAATGTTACGATTCCAGACATCTGGCCGTATTCATCGATAACGATGGACATCTGTTGTTTTTCGTTTTGCATCTTTCGAAGAAGACTATGTATGTTCTTGGTTTCCGGTACAAAAATACATGGGCGAACCAGTTCATCAATATCCTTTAAAGGAATATGACCGTACTTTCCTAATTTATGTATAAAAAAGGCATCTCTTACATGAATAATGCCTAAAATATTGTCTGAATCATCCAGATACACAGGATAACGGGATTTATTATTCTGCAACATAAAATCTAATGCCTCATCTAATGGTAATGCACCGTCAAGGGCAATAACATTGATCCTGTGCTGCATTACGTTCTGGGCCTCTTTATCCCCAAGTTCAAAAATATTGCTAATCATCTCTGCTTCATTTGCTTCCAGAACTCCTTGTTCATGGCCTTCATTCACCATAGAAAGAATTTCCTCTTCCGTAACGTCTTCCTCATTGTATTTAAGCCCTGTGCCAAACGTGTTGTTGATTGAATGAATCACAGATCTTATTATTTTTTCTGAAGGTATCAAAAAGCCTCCCGCAAAACATATCACTCCAGTGATAATATAGGGGTATATGCTCATAAAATCTCCTCTCCGTATACTTTTTATGTATACAACTCCAAACTAACATTTAATGCATTATTTACCTGATTCAATATATCGGCATCTAAATGACAAATCTTATCTCTTAATCTGGTTTTATCAATAGTTCTTAGCTGTTCCAGTAGAATCACGGAATCTTTTACCATGTGATACTGGTTTGCGCTTAACTCCACGTGAGTCGGCAGTTTTGCCTTGTTTAATTTAGAAGTAATTGCTGCACAAATTACAGTAGGACTATGGCGGTTGCCCATGTCATTCTGAATAATAAGTACAGGTCTAATACCTCCTTGTTCTGAACCTATTACAGGTCTTAAATCTGCATAATATATATCTCCTCGACGTATCATGAAATATCACTCTCCGAATAATTTTTAAGATTTTTATATTCTTATTTTTCACAATATTCTTTAAGTGTATTCAAAATTATATTGACAAAATATTACAACGTATTTGTTCAGAACCACATAACTATTTTTTTAGCCAGTGAATTTGAGTATCTGAATAGTAATCTTTGGTTGCAACAGTTTTTCCATTTTCAATAAATTCTCTTGGAACTCTTTTACCAATATCACAAACCAACTCGTAGTTAAATCGGTGGGACAACTCACCTAATTCTTCGGCTGTTATGGTATGCTCCCCGTCTTTTCCAAGTAGGACAACTTTATCGCCCACTTTGATATCCTTAATATCGGTTACATCTATCATCATCTGATCCATGCAGACACGCCCGCAAATTTTTGCATATTGTCCATGAATCAAAACGTATCCAATATTGGATAGACTTCTAGGGTAACCATCTCCATATCCCACGGGAATGGTTGCTATTACACGTTCTTCTTTTGAAATATAGGTATGACCATAACTAATCCCGGTATCTTTTGGAATCTTTTTGATGTGAACCACATGACTTTCTATGGACATTACTGGTTTTAATGGTACTGTGGATTTGTTAATCTCATCTGAAGGAAGGAGTCCATATAAGATAATACCTGCCCGAACCATATCCATCTGTACACCAGGTAAATCTGTAATCCCTGCACTGTTAGAACAATGTTTTAATTTCAGAACAATGCCTGTATCTTCAATGTCCTTGGTAAATTTACAAAATAATTCATACTGTCTCTGGGCACTGGTTTTATCTGATTCATCTGCCTTGGCAAAATGGGTAAAGGCTCCTTCTATAACAATATTTGGAAGTGCATAGATACGTTGTATATCCTCAAGGGATTCTTCAGACGGAAGAAAACCAATGCGCCCCATACCGGTATCTAATTTTAAATGGATGTAGGCAGTCCGGTTCATTTCCACTGCCTTATCGGATAGTTCCTTTGCCATGTCATAAGAAAAGACTGCCATGCGAACCTGGTCTTCTATCAGCATAGGAAATGAATACGGGAATACACCTCCAAGAATTAGTATTTGTTTCTTCATCCCTGCTTTTCTAAGAATATCTGCTTCCTCTGCAGTAGCTACCGCATAGCCCCAGATTCTGTCATCCTTTTCATATAGATGTGCCAAAGGAATTGCACCGTGACCATAACCATCTGTTTTTATTACTGCTACAATTTGACTTTTGGCATCAATTCTTTTTTCTATTGATGCTATATTCTCTTTTACTGCGTCTAAATCTATTTTCGCACATACTCTTTTATATTGCTCCATTTTGATTTCCTCCTTGGTTTTCCCTTAAAACTGTATATATTTTATTCATTATATGCACAGCATTCATAGAGTAGTTCCCATATTCTTCTGATGCCTTTTCACCGGATAATCCATGTAAAAATACGCCCATACAGGCACCCTCATATAAAGTCATACCCTGACTAATCAAACCGGCAATCATACCAGTAAGCACATCGCCACTGCCTCCACAAGCCATACCATTACATCCGGATAGATTGATATAAGGCGGAAGAGACTTGCAATGAATATCAAAGCTTAGTTCTGGGGATGCACCTACCAGGGTTCTGTGATTTTTGGCTACCAAAACACAGTGATGTTCTCTTGCAAAATCCTGGGTTATTTTTTCGTAAGAATCCAAGATAACTGACATATCCTGATGGGTTAGTCTTGCAAGCTCCTTAAGGTGGGGGGTAAAAATCCATTGTTTTTTGTGAGATTTTTGTGACAACCACTGTGGATGTTTGCTGATTAAATTAATAGCATCAGCATCGATGATACAGGGTTTGTAACAGTGGGTTAATACATATTCTACAATCATCTCAGCCTGCTTTCCCTGACCAAGTCCTGGACCAAGGACAACTACGCTAGCTTTACTTAAGCTTAATTTAAGCTTTTCTTTTAAAGCATCCTCTGAATCCTGTTCGGTATATGTGGTTAATACAGCTTGAAATAACAGTTGTTGCAAAATCTGACGGTTACATTCTTCTGAGAACAATTCTACCAGGCCACATCCGGTTGCATAGGCTGCACCCCCACTAAGATAAGCTGCCCCCGCCATATTTTGGCTCCCGGCAATACAAAGCACTCGTCCAAAGGTACCTTTATTTCCGTTGTTTTTTCTCCTTGGAATTCTACAAATATCTTCTCTGTCATAGGTAAAATAATCCGGTACCAGGTGTTTGTTTAAAAAAGGAATGGCGGATATACCGATATTTTTTGAAATTACTTCTCCAGAATAATCCCTTCCTTCTCTTAAATGCAGCCCTGGTTTTTCGTATTGGAAAGTAATTGTTTTATCTGCCTTTACTGCTGTTCCAAGGACTTTGCCACTGTCTGTGTCTATACCGCTTGGTATATCTATGGCATACACTTTGGCCTGTTTTCCATATTCATTTATTTGATTTATTGCCAGAGCATATTCCCCGCCCACTTCTCTTTTTACGCCAATTCCAAAGATACCGTCTACAACAATATTGTATGGGGTTTTCTGAAATTTGTGAAGTATTTTCATCCTTTTTTTCTTTGATGGTGTGACTTCATCCTGCTGCTTCACTATATCAAGTTGTTCTTTCATGCCAAGGGAAAATTTCTCTTCAGGTCCAACAACATACAAATCTACACATACTTCAAGCTCTGCCAGTAATCGTGCTATGGCCACACAGTCTCCCCCATTATTGCCAATTCCTGCAACACAGGCCACTTTTAAACTTTTTAAATCCTTGTGCTGGTAATCATTTCGTATCTGGTCCACTACAGCTAAAGCCGCCCGTTCCATTAAAACCATGGAGGGAATCCCTAATGTTTCTATGGAGTATCTGTCACATTCTCCCATGGTATGACTTTTCAAAATATACCTCATAAATACACCTCTCTATCTTGCTTGAATAGCATACAAAAGAAGCGTGCATACCTACACGCTTCCTATTTCTGTTCTTCTTCTAAATCAAAGATTTCTATTACTTCTGGTCCAAAAATATCATGCATATAGGAATACATCATCTTGTTTCGAGTTTCCTTGTCCTGCTTGCGTAAAACATTCTTCTTTAATTCCACTCGAATCTGTGCAATCCATTTGGAAATTCTTTCTATTTCATCTGCATTTTCATGCATTTTTTGATGGCAATATGCCATGGTTTCTAACATCAGTGCGGTATTCACCTGTTTTAGTTCCTTGGGTAAATCCAGAAGTTGATTTTCATAATCTTCAATTTTCTCATTTATTTCACGAATCAATCGTTCGCTTTCACTCATTTTTTTACTGGAAGTATTGGAGGTCTCATGCATATTGTTCACTATACCGTCCATTAGTTTCTTTTTCAGCTTCTTTAAGTCTTTGATATCTGTGCGTAAACTCCCCTCACGCTTGATACAATCATTTACAGCCGCCTCCAATTCAACAATATTTGCGGGTTTATCCCCTATGGAAAATAATTTGTGCCATTTATGTTCTAATGGAAGTGGTGCAATTTTTTTTTCTTTTATATATGCTAAATACCTATCTTTTTCTTCTCCAGTCATTAGCTTATCCCCTTTTATCTTTGTCTATTACTATTAATCTTGTATGACAGTCTCATTAAACTTTCAGATAAATGCACGTTTTCAACCATTACATCCTTGGGTAAATTTAAATCTGTATGTGCAAAATTCCAGATTGCTTTTACACCGCAGCTAACTAATATCCGAGCAACTTGAACAGCTCCGGTTTTTGGAATTGCCATAGCTGCGATTTGAATATCATTTTCTTTTAAAAAACTTTCCAGTTGGGAAATGTCATAAACTGGAATACCTCTTACGGTTGTACCTTTTAGCTCTTTCTTTTTATCAAACATGGCCTTAGTAATAAATCCTCGGGATTCAAAATTTCCATAATTTGCAATTGCCTGTCCTAAATTACCGGCACCAATGATAATCATATTATGGCGTTTGTCCAACCCTAAAATTTTACCAATTTCGTCATAAAGAAAATTTACATTATATCCATATCCTTGCTGTCCAAACCCACCAAAATTATTTAAATCCTGACGAATCTGAGACGCAGTCACCTGCATTCTTTCACTTAACTCTCCCGATGAAATTCTTTCTACACCACTGTCTTTTAGTTCACCTAAATATCTGTAATATCGTGGAAGTCTTTTAATCACAGCCTTTGAGATTCCTTTTTCACCCACTGTAATGCCTCCTTATAATATATTCTGTTTTTATTATATCGGAATGTTAAATTATTGTCAATAAAGGCTGAAACATAGCCGGTGTATCCTTACACCGGCTTTAAACTTATTTACATAATTCAGCAACTACTTGATTGATTACCTTTCCGTCTGCTTTTCCTTTTAATTCAACCATAACAGCTTTCATAATCTGCCCTTTGTTTTTGGTAGCCACAACATCGGCAAATTTTTCAGTGATAAATGTCTTAACTTCCTCCTCTGACATCAATTTTGGAGCGTACTCAGAAAACACATCGTATCTTGCCTGATATTCTGCCTTTAATTCAGCACGATCCTCTGGGCAGGAATCAATCTGTTCCTTAATGGTTTTGATTTCTTTGAGAATAACTCTGTCCACTAGTTCTTCCTTGATGTCATCACGACAGCCTTCGTCAATTGCTACCTTCTTAACTGCCGATACCAGAGTGGAAATAGCTTCTTTTCTCGCTTTATCTCTTGCTTTCATTGCTGCAACCATATCTTTTTGTAATGTTTCTAACTGCATAGTAATATCCTCCTTAATCTATCCGTATTTATATGTTCTACTTCTTTCTTTTATTTACTTTTTGTGATTTTTTTGCTACTCCATCTTTGGCAATCACCATGGCGGAATAAGGCTGTATGGTCACCTTATCTCTGGCACCTCCAAGACTTTCGGTTCCTGCATACTGGTGATTTACATATATTTTCCAGTCTCCCGCGGGAATATCAATTTCAGTCTCAACTGCTGTGTTATTATACATAACATAAATCTGAGATGCTGTCTCTTTTGGGTAAGAGCCGTCGATAGAGAATGCAGTAATTCCATTTGGCAAGCCTTCTGTAAATGTAATGTACTTTTCTATGTTATCTGTAGATGTCATCCGCAGTGAGGCATGGGCTTTACGAAAAGCAATTAACCCCTGATAGTATTCATACATATTTTTGTACAAGGGATCAGCCAAATTACTCCATTTTACTGCATTGATTTCATCACCGGATTTATAGCTGTTGCTGTCAAAGCATTGAGCTAAATTTTCTTTGTCACCTTCCGGTTTTTCCTTACTGCGAAGTATTTCCTCTCCTTCTGGAAAAAGCACAGCCCCCTGGGAGGTAAATAAAATCGCTGCGGCAAGTTTATTCTTCTGTGCTATCACAGTGGTATTTTTATCCCCACCAGCCATGGCCAATTTATCGAACAATGTATTATTATCATGACAGGAATTATAATTGATTAACTGTAGTGGCGTAGAGGCCCAGTTTGTTTTACCAGTTATAATTTTCCTTAATTTATCCGACTTTAAAGAATTTCCAGACACATATCCGCCGTCTGAGGATGTACCGTTTTTTCCACGGATGTTGTCCCTGAAAAAGTCATTATACATGGCCAATCCTGGCACACTGGATAAATTATCCTGAGTAGTAAGAGTATAACCGGATTTTGTCATGGTAGTAGATAAAGTTGTGGTCATATCCCAGCCTTCTCCATAAAAAATCACGTCTGGATGTTTGGCACGTACTGTATTAATGATTTCATTCATTGTTACTGTATCAATTAAACCACCTAAATCAAACCGGAAACCATCCATGTGGTATTCGTCTACCCAGTAATTGACAGAATCTACGATATATTTTTTTACCATACTTCGCTCTGTGGCAGTATCGTTACCGCAACCGCTACCGTTAATGTAATCTCCATAGTCATTAGTTCTGGAAAAATATTTTGGCACCAAAACATTGTAACAAAAATTATCCACATCGTAAACATGGTTATATACTACATCCATTACTACACTTATTCCGTTATCATGGAATGTTTTCACCATCTGCTTCACTTCTTTTACTCTTGCAGCACCATCTGCAGGATTTGAAGAGTAAGATCCTTCAGGAGTATTATAATTTACCGGGTCGTAACCCCAGTTGTAGTCCCCCTCTTTTGTTTCATCTACGGAACCAAAATCATAAATAGGCATGAGATGTACATAGTTTACCCCCAGATTTTTTATATAGGTTAATCCGGTATAATCACCATTAGAATTGGTGGTATAGGTTTCAGTCAAGCCTAAATACTTGCCTTTATTTTTTACACCGGAATCTGCATCTATGGTGTAATCCCTTACATGAAGTTCATAGATAATATCATCAGTAAGGGCATTCCCTTTATTTGGATTGGTATCCTTTTCCCAGCCTTCCGGATTAGTGGTGGACATATCCAGCACCATGGAGCGTTTTCCATTGATTCCTGCTGACTTTCCATAAGGATCAGATGTTTCGCTAGACTTTCCTTCTGTGATAACACTGAAAGTGTAATAGGTATCTTTCCAATCACCTACCTTTTTTACCATCCAAACCCCTTGTTCCAACAAAGACATATCGTCTGTACATATAATATCGTTCTGACTTGGATCACCTGACTTATAAAAGTTAATCATAACCTTTTGTGCTGTTGGGGCCCAGACCTTCACCATGGTTTCCTCTGGTGTGTAAGTCACACCTAAGTCATCCCCTTGATATGTAAAAGCATCCTCAAATTCGGGGGTTGAATAAAGTAATGGCATAGTGACAGTAATTAGGTCATCTTTATATGAGACAACATATGTTTTTTGGGTATCTACAGTTTCCGCTACTTTTAGTGTGTATCGTGCGGCAGCTTTCACTCTGTTGTTTACGGTAAGTTCGTCACCGTTTTCGTCCAGTACCTTTACCTTATACTCCTCTTCCAGGGGAATAATGCCATCGGTAATCAATATAAAGGAATTGCTTTTAAGATTATATACAGCAGTTTTTATGCGGGCTTCTTTCTGAACCGCTGCTGTAGCTGTAGGCAATTCTTTGGTAACTTCCTTGTCCACCTTAGGTGTGGGGGTAGCAGTCAACTGTGACACTTCTGGTTTGGTTTCTTTTTTGTTATCTCCACAGCCTGTTAAATTACTGCCAAGCAAGACAAAGAGCATCAACATACTTAAATATATTGACCATCTGCTTCTCATAATTGAAAACTCCTTTAATCTGATAAAAATACAAATAACAGGTAACTGTTCAGAATTACTGAACAGTTACGCTAACATTTAATATATTACAGTAATTTTACATAATGTCAAGAAAAAGGTAGGAATATTTATGATTTAATTAAGAATCATTATTGAAAACTATGCTTCACGTACAGCGTCTTTCATGTTCTTTACATAATCGTATACATAGCTTTCACTATTTCTTCCATGTTCTGCAATAATTTTCACAATGGCACTTCCCACAATGGCTCCATCAGACAAGGCAGCCATTTTCTTTGCCTGTTCCGGGGTTGCAATACCAAATCCAACTGCACAAGGTGTGTCGGTTGCCGTTTTCACCAGGGAAATCATCTCTGAAATATCTGTTTTGATTTCTGTACGAACACCGGTAACACCAAGAGAAGACACACAGTAGACAAATCCTTTGGCACCTTCAGCCAGTTTACTGATTCTGTCGTGGGAGGTTGGGGCAATCATGGTAATTAAATCAACGCCGTATTCCTTACATACCTCAGAGATTTCATCCTTTTCTTCATATGGAAGGTCAGGTACAATGAGACCATCGATGCCACATTCCTGACAGCGTTTCATGAATTTTTCCTTTCCATAGGTAAAAATTGGATTAATGTAAGTGAGATATACCAATGGAATATCTGTGTTTTTGCGCACCTTTGCCACCATGTCAAACAATTTATCTGTAGTACAACCTGCTGCCAGGGCACGCTCATTTGCTTCCTGAATCACCGGTCCTTCGGCAATTGGGTCTGAAAACGGTACACCAATTTCAATTAAATCAGCACCGGCTTTTTCCATAGCATAAATTAGTTTTTCTGTTGTGTCCAAATCCGGGTCACCACCGGTCAAAAATGAAATAAATGCTTTACCGTCTTTAAATGCGTTCTGAATCTTACTCATAAATTTCCACTCCTCTGTATCTTGCAATGGCGGCAACATCCTTGTCACCACGACCTGAAATATTAACAACTACAATCTTATCTTTTGGCAATTCCTTGGCATACTTCATGGCATAAGAAACTGCATGGGCACTCTCGATGGCTGGAATAATTCCCTCTGTTCTTGATAAATATTCAAATGCCTCTACTGCCTCATCGTCTGTTACAGGCACATATCTGGCACGTTTCATATCATTTAACATAGCGTGTTCCGGTCCGATTCCAGGATAATCCAAACCAGCAGAGATAGAATATACCGGCGCAATCTGTCCATATTCATCCTGACAGAAAAGGGATTTCATTCCGTGGAACACTCCTTCGGTACCATTTGCAATAGTTGCGGCATTCTTTGGATTGTCCACACCAAGGCCTGCAGCTTCGCAACCGATTAATTCTACGGATTCATCCTCAATAAAGTCATAGAATGCTCCAATGGCGTTGCTTCCCCCTCCAACACAGGCAATCACTGCATCCGGAAGTTTTCCTTCCGCCTCTAACATCTGTGAGCGAATTTCTTCGCTGATAATTTTCTGAAAATCCCGGACCATGGTTGGGAATGGATACGGTCCCATAACAGAGCCCAGTACATAATGGGTATCGGCAATACGCTTTGTCCATTCTCTCATGGTTTCGTTTACTGCATCCTTTAAGGTCTGTGTGCCGGAAGTAACTGCATGAACCTTAGCACCTAGAAGTTCCATACGAAATACATTTAGAGCCTGACGTTCTGTGTCTTCTTTTCCCATAAACACTTCACATTCTAATCCAAGAAGAGCGGCAGCGGTAGCAGTTGCCACACCGTGTTGTCCTGCACCGGTTTCTGCAATTACACGAGTCTTTCCCATTTTTTTGGCAAGAAGACACTGTCCTAATGCATTGTTGATTTTATGAGAACCAGTGTGGTTTAAATCTTCTCGCTTTAAATAGATTTTCGCTCCACCCAAATCTTTTGTCATTTTTTCCGCATAGTACAGCAGTGAAGGTCTTCCCACATATTCTTTCAATAAGTCTGCCAGTTCCTTTTTGAAATCTGGGTCATCTTTGTACTTGTTATAAGCTTCCTCTAATTCAATTACTGCGTTCATCAATGTTTCAGGAATATACTGTCCGCCGTATTTTCCAAATCTTCCTTTGCTCATTTTTTTACCTCCAATTTACTTTCATCAGTATTGCTACTTTAATCCTTTTAATTCATCTAACATTTGTTTTTTATTTTCGCTTCGCATTAGTGTTTCTCCGATTAATACTCCATTTACCTTGGCATCTTCCAAAACCTTGATATCATCATGAGTCTTGATTCCACTTTCCGCCACAAAGTAAATATGTTCCGGTACCAGTTTGCGAAGTCTTTCGCTATTGTGGATATCTACTGTAAAGGTTTTTAAATCCCGGTTATTTACACCTATCATTCTGGCACCTGCGGTAATAGCACTTTCTATTTCCCTTTCATCGTGGGCTTCTACCAAAGCAGACAATCCCAATTCATCACAGATACCAATATATTTCTTTAAGGTTTCCGTGTCAAGTAAAGAACAAATTAAAAGTACACAGTCTGCATCTGCCACTCTTGCCTGGTAAATCATGTATTCATCAATAATAAAGTCTTTACGAATCACAGGAACTGTTTTTACCTGTTCTTTGATTTCTTTTAGGAAATCAATACTTCCCATGAAATAATCCGGTTCTGTCAGCACAGAGATACAGTCAGCACCAGCCTTTTCATATTCCTTTGCAATTTCCACATAGGGAAAGTCTTTTGCAATAATTCCTTTTGAAGGGGATGCTTTTTTTACTTCACAGATAAAGCGTATTCCGCCACTTCCAATTTTTTTTTCAAAAGAAAAATCCTTCTTTGGGAGGGCCAATGCTTTTCTTTTCATTTCATCCGGAGAAATCTGCTGTTTTTCCTTTGCTACACGAATTTTGGTAGCCTCTGCAATTTCCTGTAAAATCATCTGCTCATCCTTTCGTTTGTCTAAAACTGATTTGAAATCTCGATAAAGCTTTCTAACTGCTCTTTGGCCTTTCCACTGTCAATGATATCCTCTGCTGCATGAATTGCCTCTTCAAAGGTCATGTTGTCTGTTGCCATATAGATGCAGGCTGCTGAGTTCAAAACCACAGCATCTCTCTTTGGTCCTTTTTCTCCACTTAAAATAGCTCTGGTAATTTCAGCATTTTCCTTTGGATCTCCGCCAACCAAGTCCTCTTTTTTACAAAGTTTGAACCCGTAATCTTCTGGATTCAAAACAAAACGTTTCAGTTTTCCATCCCGAATTTCACAGCAGGTGGTTGGTGCACTCAGTGAGATTTCATCCAGACCATCCTGTCCGTAAGCTACGATACCTCGTTTTACACCCAGGTTCAATAATACTTTAGCTAAAGGCTCTACCAAAGCCTCATCATATACACCTAAAAGCTGCATGTTTGCTCCAGCAGGGTTTGTCAAAGGTCCTAAAATATTAAAAATGGTACGTATTCCCAAGCCCTTTCTTACTGGTGCTACATACTTCATAGAAGAATGGTAAGTCTGGGCAAACATAAAGCACATACCTATTTTGTCTAAAATCTTCGCACTGTCTTCTGCTGAAATTGTAATATTTACTCCCAGCGCTTCCAGGCAGTCTGCAGCTCCACATTTGCTGGATACACTTCTATTTCCGTGCTTTGCCACAGGAATACCGGCAGCAGATACCACAAAGGCTGAGGTTGTAGAAATGTTAAAGGTATTTGCCTCATCACCACCGGTTCCTACAATTTCTAATACATCCATATCATGAAGCAGACGTACTGCATGTTTTCTCATACCAGCAGCACAAGCTGTAATTTCTTCAATGGTTTCCCCTTTCATACGAAGGGCAGTTAAAAATGAGGCCATCTGAATTTCGGTGGCTTTTCCACTCATAATCTCATCCATCACTTCTTCTGCCATTTCGTATGTCAAGTCTTCTTTATTTACTACTTTGTAAATTGCTTCTTTAATCATAAACTTTCACCTCTCCTATCCTATTATTATGAAAATAAAAAATTCTTCATCATCACTGCTCCATCCGGTGTAAGAACAGATTCTGGATGAAACTGTAATCCATAGATTTCGTATTCTGTGTGCTTTACAGCCATGACTTCCCCATCCTCCGTCTGGGCAATCACCTTTAATTCTGCAGGAAGTGTACTCTTATCCGCTGCCAGTGAATGATATCTGGCTACCATGACTTTCTTAGGTAACCCTTTGAAAATTTCAGCACTGGTATCAAGAATTGCCTCGCTTTGTTTTCCGTGCATTAACTGTTTCGCATAGGTTACAGTTGCTCCAAAGCTTTCGCAGATTCCCTGATGTCCAAGACATACTCCAAGTATTTTTACCTTGCCCTTTAATTGTTTTACTACATCCTCACATACGCCAGCATCACAGGGTCTGCCTGGTCCTGGGGATAAAATAATTCGGCTGGGATGCAAAGCTTCAATCTCTTTTACTGTAAGTTCATCATTTCGAATTACCTTAATCTCTTCCCCGCCATTCTCTTTACACAGGCCGCCAATGAGTTGTACCAGATTATAAGAAAAGCTGTCATAGTTATCAATCAATAAAATCATTTTCCATTCACCTCACTTGCTCTTTGTATTGCATTAATCACTGCCCCAGCCTTGTGGGCACATTCTTCGTACTCTTTTTGTGGAACGGAATCTGCCACAATTCCTGCTCCAGCCTGCACATATACTTTATTGCCTTTCTTAACTGCGGTGCGGATGGCAATACATACATCTAAGTTACCAGAGAAGTCCATATATCCAATGGCTCCCCCATAAACACCTCTAGGAGCCTTCTCTAATTCATCAATAATCTCACAGGCTCTGAACTTTGGTGCACCGGAAAGGGTTCCTGCCGGTAAAAGGGCTGCCACCGTATCACAACCGTCTTTTCCTTCGGCTATGGTTCCGCATACCGTGGATGCAATGTGCATCACCTTTGAAAATCTGTGTATTTTCATATAGTCCTCTACGTAAACACTTCCGTACTCAGCAATTCTTCCAATATCATTTCTTGCCAAGTCTACCAGCATATTGTGTTCCGAACGTTCCTTCTCATCTGCCAGCAACTCTTTTTCTAAAGCTTCGTCCTGGGCATCGGTGGTACCTCTTGGTCTGGTTCCTGCTACCGGGAAGGTGGTCAGCTTGCCGTGTTGTAATTTTACCATAGTTTCCGGTGAAGCTCCGCAGATTTGTACATCCCCACTCTGGATGTAATACATATAGGGGGATGGATTTGTAGTACGTAACACACGGTAGGCATTGATGAGGGAACTGTTATACTCTGCCTCAAATCTTCTGGAGATTACCCCTTGGAAGATATCCCCTTCCCGAATGTAATGTTTTGTTTTCTCTACCATCTCAAAGTATTCTTCTTTCGTGGTATTGCAGGTGAATTCAACATCTTCCTGTACATTGATTTCTTCTAAAGGTGTGGCATCGTAAATCATATTTTTGATTTTCTCGATTTCCAAACAGGCTGCATTGTAGCCCTGTTCTCCGTCTTCTGCCTTCATGTTCACCACAATGATGATTTTCTGTTTCAGATTGTCATAGGCAATCACTTTGTCAAAAAGCATCAAGTCGAAATCATAAAAATCACTGCTTTTCATCTTAAGTTTTGGTTCTGCATAATGAAACATTTCATAGGAGAAATATCCTACCAGTCCCCCGGTAAAAGGTGGCATTCCTTTGATTTTTGGAGTTTTGTATTCTCCTAAAATCTCTCGGATTGCATCCATGGGCTCTCCTTTGATTTCTTTTTTGATTCCACCACTTTTGATGGTGACAGTGTAATCTTTGCATACTGCACGAAGCAGTGGATTAAATCCTAAAAAGGAATATCTTCCCTGTCTTACACCATCTTCCACACTTTCTAACAGGTAAAAATTTTTATCAATCTTTGCCAGTTTTCGAAGCAGGGTAATAGGTGTGATAATGTCTGCATAAATTTCTGTTGCTATGGGGATTAAATTGTAATCTCCCTCTAATTGCTTGATTTCTTCATAACTTGGAAACATAGAAAAACCTCCTACACATCAAAAAAGCCCTCGTCTCCATGCACTTACACTGTGCATAGGGACAAGAGCTAAAAATTCATTCTCCTGCGGTACCACCCTGATTGATGTCAAACATCCGCTCACTCTACATACTACCATATGTATCCACTTGGTAACGGGCTGGATTCCCGTCAGCATCTACTCTCAACTAGGATTTCAAGCTGCCCTCACAAGTCCATTCAATTATTTCTTTCCTATCGCAATCCCACCATCTGCGACTCTCTGAAAGGTCATCCATAACCTACTTACTCTTGTTCATCGGTTTATCAATTCAATTTCTAAATACGATACTAAACCTATTAGTAGAATTTGTCAACTGTTTTTTTGAATGTTCGCAATTTTTCCCGATTTCCTTTTTATCTCTTATATTCTTCCCGCCTGCTTAGCTAAACTAAGAATTTCCTGTATGTTCTTATGAATTAGGTTCTCCAAAGCCTCCAGACGCCAGTCTGGCAAATTATACCTTGGATGCTTCTTAAATCTAAAATCACTGAGATTTATGAGAACCTTCTTCATTTTTTGGTCTAGAAGGCTTGCAGCAACACCATTCCATTTATCTGATAGCCTGGGACCTTTCATAGCCAGATAAGGTTCCAGGTTTTCAAAATCTTCTTCTTCTGCATAGGGAAGCAGTGAAATATTATGGTCAAATAAAGGAGCCATTGCAACAATCTCTTGTCTTTTGTTATCAACTATGAAACCAAAATTATTTTTATGCCTGTCTTCATTTATGATAACTGCATCTATGACAAACATTAATTCTGCCTTTTTCCTTAAACCAAATTCTTCCATTTTTTTCAATACTGCTGGCACTTTTGTACTTAAGGGATCTACAGCAGCATAAGGAAGAAAACCAAACTCCTCTGAAGTGAAAATATTACATGCGGAGCAAATTCTATTACTTCTTGTTCGTAAATCGTAGGGGACATAATCGTCTGTAAAAGTCTGAATTAGTTGCCCTGCATAATATTCAGAGTAAGGTTCTAATCCGGCATTTCTTGCACCAGAACTTCCACGTTTTAACAATTTAATGGTATCATTCTCTCTTATCCAACATTTAGCAAAGGAGCCATCTGTGCCATATTCAGGTGACGTATCGGCTAAATGTCGTCCATGTAATCCGCCTTCAAACGCTGTTTTTGCAATGGTTTCATTAAATGGATGTGTATACAAAGAAACCTTAGACCATTCTAATTTGCTATCTGTTGGCTTCACCCAAAAAGTATCTATCAAAGACAAAGCATGGGTGATATCCAGATATCCCTGAATGGTATCACATCCGCTCTCCTTTAAAAGCATCTCTATATTTTCCCTATTTTTTGGGGCTCTTCTATTTGCAATGAATTCCTCTAGATTATTTATCCAAAATGGTAACTTTACATACTCTTTATCAATTACAATATTGTCTGTTAGTCCATCCACATGAAAACTTGCTATTACCTCATCTTTATTCAACAAAAGATATTTTGGTTCTGGACCAAAAGCATTTAAGCTGTCCAACACTACACCTCCTATGACTTTCAAATAATCCCCCTGGCTGGCAAAGCACCAAAACCAGGGGGAGTGTTAATTGTTCATACGTTATTCAGGCATTACATCATCTTCTCTAAGGTTTCACGAATTGCCTTGATAAAGTTTTCGCTGTTTAATACAGTTACATTTTCTAAAGTTGTGATTAATGCAAGATCCTTTGTCATCTTACCGCTTTCGATGGTGTCGATGGTAGCTTTCTCTAATTTATCTGCAAATTCCATAAGTTCTTTGTTTCCATCTAATTCACCACGTTTTCTAAGAGCTCCTGTCCAGGCAAAGATTGTTGCAACAGAGTTTGTGGATGTTTCTTCTCCCTTTAAGTGCTTGTAGTAATGGCGCTGAACAGTTCCATGTGCTGCTTCATATTCATAGTATCCCTGTGGGGAAACCAATACGGAAGTCATCATGGCAAGAGAACCAAATGCAGTTGCTACCATGTCAGACATAACGTCTCCATCGTAGTTCTTACATGCCCAGATATATCCACCTTCAGAACGGATAACACGGGCTACTGCATCGTCAATTAATGTATAGAAATATTCAATGCCAGCTGCCTTGAATTTTTCATCATACTCTTTGTCATAGATTTCCTGGAAGATATCCTTGAAGGTATGGTCATACTTCTTTGAGATAGTATCCTTGGTAGCAAACCAAAGATCCTGTTTTGTGTCCAATGCATAGTTAAAGCAGCTTCTTGCAAAGCTTTCAATGGATGCATCTAAATTATGCATACCCTGTACAATACCAGGTCCTGCAAAGTTATGGATTAATTCTCTTGTCTCTGTTCCGTCCTCTGCTGTGTAAACAATTTCAGCCTTACCTGCTGCCGGAATCTTCATTTCAGAACCTTTGTATACATCACCATATGCGTGTCTTGCAATTGTAATTGGTTTCTTCCATGTGCGTACAGTTGGTTCAATTCCTTTTACCACGATTGGTGCACGGAATACAGTACCATCTAAGATAGCACGGATGGTTCCGTTCGGACTCTTCCACATTTCTTTTAAGTTGTATTCTGTCATACGTGCAGCGTTTGGTGTGATTGTGGCACACTTAACCGCAACTCCATATTTTTTGGTAGCTTCTGCAGAATCTACCGTTACCTGATCATTCGTCTCATTACGATATTCTAAACCAAAATCATAATACTCTGTGTTTAATTCAATAAAAGGATGTAACAATTCATCTTTGATCATCTTCCAAAGAATTCTTGTCATTTCGTCTCCATCCATTTCAACGAGTGGTGTTGTCATCTTAATTTTAGCCATAACTTTGTCCTCCTGTTGTTTGTAATTTCCTATTTATAAAAAAAGATGTAATTATTGTAACGTATTATTTTGGATTTGACAATGAAATTTTACAAAATTATTAATTTATATTACGCACACAAAAAGTAATTCGTTCTTCAATAGGGATTTTTCAGTTACTCTACAATAATAAAATCGTCTAATCCCTCATAGGGATTATTTTCTTGTTCTTGCGGTTGCTGATTTTGTGATTCTGCTGGTGGTTGATAATTATTTTGGGATTGTGGAGCAACAATATTTTCTGGAACCACCGGATTATCCTGAGGGATGCTATTTATATTTTCTTGTGTTTTTTTTCTTTCTTTGATAGGCGTAGGAGTTGGTGTTAATGTGCACGTGGGGGTTACTATTGTTGGGGTAGGCGTTACAATAGATGTGGCTGTTGGAGTGCTTAATATTTTTTGGGTTATCGTTGGCTTTGGAGAAATGGTAATTTTATTTTTCTCTTCCCGATTCCTTTTTATATTATTCCAGTTTGATATAACAAAGAATGGTATAGAGATTACTAGAATTAACACTCCTATTCCAATTCCAATCTTTTTTTTCAATGCAGACTTTGGTCTCTTTTCTTCCTTGATGGAATCTTCTTTTTGCGTTTGGAAATCCTTTAAACTCTTTTGGACCTCAGACTTGAAATCGCTTATGGTAAGGAACAACGTATTATCTCTTTCCATATCTGTTTGTATTGTGAAGTTTTCAGTTCCAATACTTGTACTAATCGTTCTGTCCTTGTCTTGAGCTGGTGTACGAGGAAATATAGCCTTATGAACAACTCTTTCCGTTTCTATTTTTGAAATCCTGCTTTCTACTTCTTCTAACTGTTTTAGAAACTCCTTTGCAGATTCAAAGCGTTCCTCTTTTTTTGCAATTGCCTTGAGAATAACCTGCCCTAGTTCATTTTGTGCATCTATAGGAAGGGGGGGGACCTCACCTTTCATCCTTTTGGAAAATGCCCTATTCTCATCCGTACTGCTATAGGATTGAGGATAGAAAGGAAGAAATGGGCTTCTAGATCTATTAAGCAATTTGTATAAAACAATACCTAAAGAATACACATCTACAGTGTCATCATATTGTTCTTTGCCTAAATATACCTCCGGGGCTATGAAATTAGGGGTACCTTTCAAAGACTCTGCTATAGTATGATCCTTAAGCATTTTAGAAACTCCAAAATCACCTAATTTATATGAGCCATCTGCGGATACAAAAATGTTGTCATCTTTTATATCTCGATGTATTATATCGTGACTATGACAAGATATAAGAGCAGTAAGTATATCTTTTCCCAGTTTTATTATGTCTTTTACTGTTATTTCATTTTGGAATACATAATCTGTAAATGGGGTTAAATATTCCATTAAGATATATATGTCATATCTTTTAGGGGAATTAGATTCTACAATGTCATTTTCATAGTAACGAACTATATTTTGTGCACCAGCTTCTGATAGTGCACTGATAATCTGAATCTCATTAACAATTTCTTTGAAGACTTCAGCAAAATACTCATCCGTTTTATCATAATCTCCTCCCATCGAATTTAATACATCCGAATATTGCTTCCGGCTAGGAATTATAATATGTTTCAAGGCTCTGATATATGTCCCAGAGGCATTTGTCTTGGAAACCTTATAAACAGTGCCAAATCTACCGGAACCAATCTTCTCATCTACTGTGTATCCTAAAATTTTTTCTCCTATCATAGTAATGGCTCCTTAATATTTTATAGTAATCAGGATAATGTTATCCCTTATATTCTATTGTCTTTGCTGTGGCATAACGCTTATTTGCAAGGAAGACAGTTTCTGTCTCCCTCTACAATTAGCTATATTCATGATTTTTTGAGGTTTATTTATATGTGAAAGCTATATTCTCGACATATATCAACTATCTAATTCTGTGTTTTATAAAAGTTATCTAGTCTCTTAATAAATTCTTCTCTACTAGTATCTTCATATCCTCTAAACACTACTTTTTCAATGTCTTCGTGCATAAAGAGGAACTGGGTTTCTACTCCCATGTTTCCCTCGGGATAAACAACACCAATATAATCATATTCTTCGTGGGTATTAGCATTCTCTTGCTTTACTCCAAATATCATTAATGGTCGTTCAGCATCTTTTAACCAAATAACACTACCAATTGGTAATAAATCTTTTATTTTCATCTTACTTTCATCTCCTATCTAAAAAAATAAATAAATAAAAAATTGAAAACAATCTCATGATAAAAAAGAACCAATATAATATTTTGCCTAATCCTTTTGTGTTTGCAAATAAATTATGACCTAGTGATCCAAGCAAAAACAAAACTACAAACTCATATAAACTATATAAGTCATCCACATTGTGCTCAAGTATAAAAACGTAATCCGTATATGCTACAAGTATAGGGACACAAAGAAAAACTACAATTACTAATGTGTTTACCAATCCTTTTAGCGCTCGTTTAATAAAGTCTTGCTTTTCGAAGTCTATGTATGATATACACTCATACACATTATTTCCTATCTTTTTACAAATAAAACCAGCATCAATTTCTTTACTAGGATGTGCTCCCGAAAAAATAATTGTTGATGCTCCAAAAATAGCATATGCTGTTGTATTAGGAATAAAAATCAGATTACCTAATGTATAATTCAGTTCATTCACAATTTTATAATCTTTTTTGTCTATCCTAAAATATTTGTTAGGTAACTTAGTTCCTGTTTTTCTAAAACCAAAAAAACGATATACTGAAGCTACAAACACAACTAAATATATCACCATTGAAATACTCTGAAAAGAAGCTGTAAACAGCGAATTTTTTTCAATCAACATGGCTTCATTTTTCTTTGACAAACACCACCCACATATCCCTGTAAACAAAGAGACCATTGATAAGAAAAACTGTAATTCAACTGTATGCCATCTATACCATTTCCCAGGAAATGCGTTGAACAAAAAACAAAATAAAAGAACCATAATATCAAATGAAACTATGGATAGTGCATAAATCATTATCATATTCTATCCTCCCAAAAGGTTTTCCCCCACTTTGTCACTACATTAATGCTACTTTTTGTAGTACTTCCAGCTTTATTCCCTATGTAAATCGCACTGTCAATTATAGCATCCGATGCTAGTTCTGTAAGATTCTTCTTATTATCTTCGCCCCATAAATGTGCTGTGACTGCTTCAACCCCCGTATTAACTGCCCAAACCGCTCCAACAGCTACTGCTCCAACAGCTACCGCAGGTGCTGACGCACCTATTAAGGCCGTGGCTCCAGCTGTCGCTAGTGCTCCTACCCCTATGTCTATTGCTGTTTCAACAACAGTTTCTGATACAACTCGTGCATTCGACATTTCTGGATTTTTATTTTGTTCTTCTTTATTGCTGACAAAATTGGTTACTGCTGATAACCCAGCCCAAGACCATTTTGTACCAACTTTTATCTTGCTCCCTACAGTTCTGATAGTTGAGGTAGTTGGAGCAGTTTTAAAACCATAATTATCAATTTCCTTTAGAAGTGCAGCTTTAAATATAGTTCCTCTTGTTGCCGTTGTAGCTTCTTCAGCAGTAGTAAACAACTTAGTAACTGCTCCACCTTTTGTCCAGTCACCAAAAAGTGTTTCTCTTACATTACTATTATCTTTATATGCATTTTCAGCTAAGGTGCCAAATCTAGTAACACAATCTTTTGATACATTAATTATGCTCTTACAAACAGTAGCTTTTTCTTTATTTGATATAGCGTTGCCTAGAGTGTATATGGATTTGACAATGGAACCAACGTTACCAATTTTTCCAACAACTTGAAATAAGCCCTTCATCCAATTGATTTTATACCCAGAGACTTCATTTTTCAACTCTTTCTCTGAATTAGTATTTTCAACTGAATCATACTGTCTTCTAGCATTCCCAAGATACTTTTTCATCTCATCAAGACCTCGAGAATAATCAGATAATTCTCTGCTTATTCCTAATAATATAGAGTCAATACCCGACTCTGCCTTAATATCCCAATCAAGATTTCGGGAAACGGAATCGAATTGTTCCACAATCGAATCAACTCTGCCAAGAATTCCTTGTAAATCCAATTCATAATCACCTAACAGAGATGTATCTACTTTTATTGTAGGCAATTAAAATCACCTCTCTTTCGGTATGGTAATATTAGCTTTTCTGTCCTTCGGCTCCCTGGGTAACTGAAGACTCTACCTTATCATAGTCATCAGCTGCCTGAGTTAAGAAATCGGCATACTGATTAATTGTCTTGTAGATTTCTTCAAAATCATCAGACAACCCCTTAAATTTATTTATCAGTGTTTCGGCAGACTCACCTTCCCATGTTGATTTTAAACCATCTATTTCATTCTTCATTTCATCTGTAAAAGTCTTTATGGATTTTGAAACTGTTTTAAATCCGTTCGCTTTTTCTCTCATTACTGCTGAATTTACTTTAATTGTAGCCATTTTAAGTTACCTCCTAGTTCCCTGTATATAAGTTGCCTGCGGCATCTTTTAATGCTTCTTCCGTTGCTTTATAATTTGCTGCTGCTGTTTTCAAAAATTCTGCATAACTAAGTAGTACTTTAGACATCTCCTCAAAATCATTTCTGTAACCTTCAAGTTTTGAATTAAATGTCTCGCTTGCGATGCCTTGCCACTGAGCTGACCTCAGATTTTGAAGTTCTGTATATAGCTTAGCCCATTCTGTGTTATAATTTGCTGTTTTTTCTTCAATTACTGCTGCTGAAGACTCTAATCTTTCTGTTGTTACTGCCCATTTACTTCCCATGGTTAATCTCCTTTCAAGTTAAAACATGTTTTCTTTTTTTCCATTATTTGCTCCTGCTAATTGTGCTGCAAGCTCTGCTTGACGTTCGTCTTCCCGCTGAATTTTTGTGGCAACATCATGGATTGTTGATGCCACATCAGACATGGAACGTTTTGTCTTTCTCAAATCTGAAATCAGCAGAGAAAGATGTTTTTGATAAGCTGTAGATGCAGGACCTTTCCAATTCGACCCAATGGAAGTCAGGATATTCTCTAATTTTTGAATCTCACCACCCAAATCACTGGACAAATTGTCGATTTTTTCTGCTTGTCCCATTACCTGTCCAATATTAATTCGAAAGCCTGCCAAGATATCACCCCCTTTACATTAATATCAATCTTTCGCCACTGACTATTCCCAATTGGCGTAGATTGCAATCTTGAGACAACACTTTTCCTGTATTTGCTTGGACAAGGCAATGATTACTATCTTTATTACACTCTGCATCGGGATATTCATCTGTTAGTGTTTTTAGTATCAAGTTAGTTATCAGCAAAACATGCATGTCATTGGGAACTATGTAATTATGTGTTATATTGAGGCCTAATACTTCAATATTAATAGACACCCTTTCACTCATTTATATACCTCCGATTTCAATATATGTCGCAGTATCTTTATCATATACGATGGCTTGATTCTCTTCAAGTTTCAGATTTCTATATTCTTCCGGAATCTTATAGAAATCATCATTTAAAAGGTAAGCAAAATTATTATCAGCCTCTCCGCCTATTATCATACCGAATTCAGTTTTCACTAATCGTAGGAATAATTCAGTACAATTATAATCGTAAATTCTATTCATGGAATCAAATGTTATTATCATTTTTTCCGAATTTGTTCTTAAGATACACTCTAATTGTTCCAATGCTTCATCGGATATTTCATCGAATAAATCTGTAAAACCATCAATTACTAAGATATCACTGCAAGATTCAAACTCTTCCACATAGGCATCAATGTCATGAATAAGCATATTTTCCGGAATATTGAGGAATTCGCCTCTCTTAGAATAAACTTTTAATTCCTTTCCCAAATGAATTACCTGAAGGCACATTTCTGACACGAGTTCAGGATTGTTATCCCGATTAGCCACAAAAGCCATTTTCTGAGTATTAAGAGAAAAACCAATTTTTTCTCCACTGGAAATATCTATCCCAAGTATAATTGAATTTGTATCATTTGAACCATAGTATTTCTTCATTTCCTGTTTTTGATATATTGGTTCATTTGATTCCTCATCGTAAAAAGGTAGTGTGTCTGATTCAGAAATCGTATATGGTGTCAATACCCCATATTTTTCAGATAATAAAGCATAATATGTGTTAATCTTCTGCATCCTATTAGATTCTGATTCAGCATCAAAAGGAACTGCAACCTGCATTTCAACAGCAGTTTTATTATTTAAAACAATGGCTCTTCCTTTTACATTTTCAGGAAATACAGGGATGGAAATGTTGAGAATATCTCTATAGCTTCCCGTATCATTCATATTAAATACTACCTTATTGCTAATATGATCTGTAACTTTGTAATAAATTGCCCCCTTACTATTTCCGGTAATGATAAAGTAAATGCCGCAAGCTCTTGCTGCTGCAATATGCTGAACTAATAAATCCTCGCATCTATACATTTTTTCACGGAATGATGCATAGTTGTCTATGACGGTGAGTATAATAGGCATGTCCATTCCACCAGTCTCAAGATAAGATTCATAATTGGCACAATTCGCCTCTGCAAATTTTACCCTTCTATCTATAATGATTTGACCGATGGTACTTAACAATTGACTTACCTTTGATTCATCTTCAGCTGTTACATACCCAGCACAATGAGGCATTTTGGATAAAGCTATTAAACTTCCTCCATTAAAATCTAAAATGAACGAGTTAAAAGCCGATGGATCATTCTTTTGTGCCATAGCATAAAAAATGGACTGGATTAACGTGCTTTTTCCTGTTCCAGAAGAACCATAAATTGCTAGGTGCCCGCCTTTTACAAAATTTATCTCATAGTTTATTTGACTTTGAACTTGTGGCAAGTCCAATAGACCGCATACCACTGTTCCAAAGAAACTATTCTCGGTTTCCATAATCAATGAGTCCATTCTTAACTGCTCTGGCAATGGGGCAAGCCATAATTTCTTCGTCTTAATGTGTAAATCTTCGCCGAGGCTGACTATAGTGTTCATTATTGCTTCAAGTTGGGTAAGTTCTGTCTTCTCCATTTTTGCGGTAGCTTTTGCTTCTCTGAGTCTCTCTCCTGGCCAGTTCACCATGCTGACTGTGATATTATCTTCATCTATAAAGGAATCTTGTGGAACATAATCCGCCCCACTATACCCAGATTGTACTAATTCAAAGATTTCATCATATCCAATCTGAATGTAAGCTCTACCAGGATTTTTTATCATAGCTGCGATAGGTTTATTTATCATATCTGAACTATCCTGTTTATCCATTACTTTTAAGCAGACTCTGAACCGGGAATTGCTCCAAATCTGGGGGTCGACCACTCCGCTGGGTTTCTGGGTAGCCAATATCAAATGAATTCCTAAACTTCGCCCAACCTGTGCTATATCTACCAACTTCGCCATAAACTCTGGGTGCTGTGTTTTCAACTGGGCAAATTCATCAATCACAATAATTAAATGTGGCAATGGTTCTATTAATCTATGCTCCTTATAATATCTATGATAAGAATTAATGTCTATTTTATCTATTCCAAGCATCGATGCGGATTCGTTAAAAATCTTTTGTCGGTTTTTAACTTCCGCTTCTAAGGAAACTAATGCTCTATATAGTGTATTTCCCGATAGATTTGAAATGGTAGCTGACAAATGAGGGCTATTTAAGAATGGTCTGGCCATATCACCACCTTTAAAGTCAACTAAGACAAATGCAACTTCATCCGGGCTGTAATTAACCATCATAGACAATATATACGCTTGTAAAAACTCGCTTTTTCCGGAACCGGTGGTCCCAGCAACCAGGCCGTGGCATCCATGATACTTTTCATGAATATCCAGACAAAATATATCACCACCTGCCATAACACCAATAGGAACAGCTAATGAATTATGTGAATTATTCAGGTTCCAATGGCTGGCAATATTTAACGCATCAACATTCCCAACTTTATATATATCAAGAAAAGATGCTTTTTCAGGAACATTAGCTGTAGATTTTCCCTTCGGAATCTCTACTTTAGACAATCCTCTTACTAAGTTATGCATGTCTTTGTCGGTTAATAAATCTGGTTGAAACGTAATAAATTTGTTATCATTTTCGTTTTTTATATATACTCCACAAATTTCTTCATTGTGCTGAATGATAGCTTCACATTCTTTGGGAATTTGATTAAATCGTTCTCCTATAAAAATGGATGAAACACCTACCCTATTTCTTCCATCAACCAGAACTTTTTTAAATGGAATATTATCAATGATTGATTGTTCAAATACAAAAACTACATAATATGGGTTTCTTATATCATCCTTATCTAAAGTTTCCTCTCTAGTACGAATTTTTTCATCTAAATCACTGAATAAGCTATATGCCTCTGATTTTGAAGCAGCGATAAATCTCCTTGTTTTGTCTGAGGACCACAAATGAGGAAGGTCATTGAATATCCCATATTCCTTTATTTGGTAACGGTTATAAACCATGACTATTTTCAGTTCCTCGGGTGAGTATAATGATACCAAATTTGTGATAATATTTCTGATAATTAAATTATAATCACCAATGACTCCAATCACTTTATTGGTCATAAGTGATAAAATGATAGGAACGTTTTTCAACTTGTGGTATTTGCCTGCCAGTTCATATGCCTCATTTTTTAAGCAGTCATCGTATAGTTCAAATCCTCTTTTTTTGATAGCAACCTGCACCTCGAAAGGTTTTTCTCCAATTCCAAGCCGAATGCTGAGAAAATCGTCATCCATCTTGGTTCTTTCCCAAAGATGTCTATTTTGATTTGATATATTTGAGATAAGTTCTAAACAATTAGGATATAAGGATTCATTCCATATCCGGGTATTTCTCTCGTACGAATGAAGTATTTCGTGCTCCTTTTCGCTTAAGTATTCTCTATATCTTTCTTGTCTGTGTTGTTCATTTCTTACCATTTGCTTTCTATTGTAATTTCTTGAAAGTTTCGGCCAAAATACTGCACCCAAAAACATGCTCATAACCATTATAGCACTAGGAATAATAGAAGTATAATCTTTGTGTTCTGAGTCCAGTACTCTGGAAATAGTAACACCTAAACTTGCTAACATAGCAAATGCCATTGTAATTGATGGACCAGCTGTCAATATGAAGGGAACTTCTACTTGTTTTTGTAGTGGAGTAGGATAATCAATCTCAATGGTACCCATATCCAATGTTTTTTTATTCTTGGGGTTTGAACATACAGCATATTATTATTCTCATTTGGTAAACATTTGTCCGGTACATTTTTTAATGGAAGGCCATTAACGTGTATATTTGATGGAATAATCAATATACCTTTATAGAAAACCATCGTCGTACCCATAATAAAAATGTGATCTCCATTTGTCAGTCGATGATTTATTCTTTTAGTTCCATTTATATAGACACCTGCTTTATTAGAAATATCCTCTACAAAACCATTTCCATCTTCATCAGTCGTAATGATTGCATGCTTTCTTGAAACGCTTTCAGATACATTCAGCACAATAGCGGAATTTTCACTTCGCCCAACTAAATAACTGGATTTTCTGCCAAGCTCATATATAGTTGAGGAAATTGAACATTTTTTATATTCAATTACCAGTATACCGAGAGATATATCTTGGTATGATATGTTAATATAGTCCCCGGATTTTAAAAGCGTCTTTCCTTGCACTTGCTCTTCATTAATGTGAAACGTCCATTCTGAATCTTTAGGGTCAAAATAGTACTTATCTTCCTCCGTAACAACTGGAAAACAATATCGAATCCCCTGGAATGCATGTTCTTCACTTACGATACTATTAAATGATTCTGACAATATTTCACGAATATTGTATTGGTGATATTGATCGTTTCCAAATACAACAATAAACATTTTTCTCCCCCTCGCATATATAGTTACTGACACAATCCTAGTAAACAGTAACCTCTATTCATACTACGGCATTATTCTTATTTTAAAGTTACACTCTTCGAATATGCCCCTTCCAAAGAATCTACCTTCATGTATACTTTTATTTTCAACATTTTACCCTTATACTTATTTTTCAACTGTGTCAAATCAACACATTTTTTTGCCTTATATTTTTTTGCCTGCCATAGAAGTGTAGTTTTTTTATTACTTCCTTCTACAGTAAATGTAAGATATACATCTGCACCTGATGCATAATTGGATATTCTTAGCTTATTCCCATTTACTTTAACTTTTGCTTTAGGCGGAACAATGGTGAAATATTTGGTGATTTTTCCCTTATAGTTTCCTATGCCGTTAATAGTAACTTTAGCTTTTTTGCCTATTTTTTTATTATTAGAATAAGATACTTTATAATCTGTTCCCTCTCTTAACGTTTTCTTACCTATAACTACCGTTACCTTTGGCGTTAATTTTTTACCTGTGTAACTTTGGGGTTTTATCGTTATCTTTGTTTTTGATGCACTGTTTGCTTGATTTTCAGAAATATCTGAATTAATTGAAAATTGTTTTGTTATTCTTCCGGTATAATTTCCTATTCCATCAATGATAATAGAGGCATTATTGCCAACGTTTATATTATTATTATATCTTACCTTGTAATCAACATCTTTTTTTAATACAGAACCATTTACTTTTACCTCAACAGTAGGTGTAATCTGTTTCCCTGTATAGGACTGGGCTGGGATGCTTTTTACTGATGCCTGTTTTTGAAGATTGGCTGGCTGTATGGTGAAACTTAGTCTCCTATTTCCTTGATATCCATTTTTCCCTTTTATAATAAGCACAGCTTTTTTTCCAACTTTTACGTTGTTCTCATATGATAAAGTATAATCTTCATTTTCTACTAGTACAGAGCCATTATTCAATAAATATTGAATTTTTACTTTTGGTTTTATTTGTGAACCATTATAAGTAGTGTCTCCCAATATCTTTATCTCAAAATTGTTTGCATTACTGAAAGAAATGTAAGTCTGGTGATTTTCTGGATAATTAGCGCTTACATAATCATATGCTGGGCCAAGACCAAGGGTATAGAATGTAAGTATCCCACAATTATTAAATACATCATTTTCTACATTAAGAGAATCGTTGATTGATGTAAGAAAGCCCACTTTTTTTAAAGAATGACAGCCTGAAAAGGCATATGCATATATATCTCGAACCGATGCTGGAAACGTGATTGTCTCTAATCCTGAATCGGCAAAAGCATATTCTTCTATACATGCAAGTTTATTTCCGGCAAAATCTACATTTTTCATGCTTCCACAACTATAAAAAGCACACATGGAAATTTTTTCAACGTTTTTTGATATGGTTACATTTTCAATTTCATCGCAGTCGGCAAAAGCATATTCTGGTATACTGTGTAAATTTTCTGGAATGATGAACCCTTTGCTTGAAGTTTCTTTTAAACGTTTGCATTCGGCAAAAGCATAGATTCCCATATCATTCACGGTGTCTGGCAAGTTGATTTTTTTTAGTAATTCACAGTTCTGAAAAGCGTGAGCTCCAATTTTTGATAATGTCTTGGACTGGATTTCTACCTCCTCTAATTTATCCATACTGCTAAAAGCATAATTTCCTATAGAAGTAATACCTGTCTGAATCACAATTTTCCGAATGTTACTCTTATCCCTAACCCATGGTACGTGATTCCCATCTGGAAAATCCGGAATCATAGCACTTTCTCCACTTGTTGCAAGTGTGAGCATATCTCCACTGATACTCCAATATATATCTGTACCATCAATCGTTGTTGTATGTACCCTTACCTCTGTGATGTCTGCTTCATACTCCACTGGAACAGAATTCGTTATCTCACTATGTTCCAGTGCATATACTGTACTATTTTCGCACAACATTATGGTTGCCAGTAGTATTATTATCCACTTTTTTTTCATTTTTATCTATCCCTTCTATTCTACTGTTACTTTTACTGTAGCACTAGCCCCGTTACATTTTACGGTAATTGTCGCATCCCCTGCACTAACTCCTGTTACAATTCCATCCTTTGAAACAGTGGCTATGGATTTTTTGCTAGATGTATATGTAGGTGTTCCACTTTTTGGATAAACGGTGACTTCAAGAGCTTTTGTTTTTCCTTTTTTTATTGGCTCTTTTACAGGTTTAACTGTTATACTGGGATTTTTCACAGTAATAGTACAAGTCTTACTCACTCCATTCGCTTTAGCTGTGATGGTTACTTTGCCTTTACTAACAGCTTCTACTTTTCCATTTGTAACAGTTGCTACCGATTTATCCGAAGTACTCCAGGTTACGTTGGAGCCAGAAACAGCTGTTCCATTCACTTTGGCTGTCAGTGTGATTGTCTTATCGTCTTTGGTGCCTTTGGTATAAATTGTGGCACTGGTTTTACTCAATGATAGTGTGGGCTCCTTTACCGTCACACTGACATTTTTACTGATTCCATTTACAGTGGCGCTAATGATTATAGTGCCCTCTTTTACCCCTGTAACTATCCCATTCTTATCTACTTTAGCAATTGATGTATTGGACGACTTCCATACAACTGCATTTCCTGTAACTTTAGTTCCATTTACAGTGGCATTAATTGTTGTTGTGTTACCTATTCCCTTGGCGTAAATATTAGCTGATGTTTTATCTAATGTTAACGTGGCTTCTTTGACAGTTATATTACAACTAGTCTCCATAACTTTGGTATCATTATTATAGAGTGTTGCTGTGATTTTTGTACTGCCTTTTCCTACGCCGGTGACAATTCCATCTTTTACTGTAGCTACTTTCGGATTGCTACTAGCCCATTTTACTGTACCAGTCCCATCCACAGTGGCTTTCAATGTAACAGTGTTTCCAATTCCTTTTTCATAAATACTGGCAGTTGTTTTGTCTAAGGTGACTTTACCTTTTGAGATACTACCATTACCTACTGTCAAATCCTTAGGGAGACTATTAATAAAACTATCTTTTTCATCCCCTGAAATATTTGTATAATTAAACTCAGTTCCTGTGGCTGCACTGACTTCCTGTACAGGCTCATTTACAATTAAATTTGTAACATTACTTTTTCCTTGCAATTGAATTTTTTCGGTATACAACCGTAAAGTGTCTGCCTGGAGATTATTGATTGTTAATTTTTGAGAATTGTACGTAATGGCATTCATTGAACCACTGGTGGTTTTTACTACAGCAAGCGGATCCATCACTCCTCTTTCTAACACATTTCCATCTTTATCAATAAAGTAAATGTGCATTTTAGTTGATGTTCCCGCATACTGCACTGTGTAAATTCCAAATATCATAAAAAGACATAGCGGAATTAGGGTTAAATATTTTCTTTTTTCTTTCATGTTATACTTCCCTTCTAAAAAAATTAACGTGAGTATAACATTTTTTTGACTTTTATGCAATACAATCTATACAATTTTGTAACTATTGCAGTACACTACGTATCGCATGTTTTGTTTTTTATACATAATCACATCTATCCAACGCAGGTCTCAACATTCCTGCCGAGACCCCCAAAATTCCTATTTATGGCTTTGTTTCCATTAGCTTCACCAAATCAATCATCCCCCATCCTTGAACTTTTTTGGGATACCCCAAGTCTTTGGCACTTCTGTACAATGCATATTTCATCTCCTTTGGCGTAGCTTTGGGATACTTATCAAGATATAGTGCCAGTGCCCCAGAGACCACAGGAGCTGCCATGGAAGTTCCACTAAGAGTTTTGTAAGAACGCTCTTTGCTACAACTGATAATGTTCTTTCCTGGTGCTAGGATTTCCGGCTTCATGATACACTGCTTTGTAGGCCCTCTGCCAGAATATGGCTCAATTCGGTGCAGCCGTTCTTCGTAACTGCCAACGGTAATCACCTTTTTGCTGCTTCCTGGCATGGTAATGGTCCCGGGGGTGGGTCCGTTATTTCCAGCAGCCACAACTACAGCCATTCCTTCGTGCCATAGATTTTCTACACTAGAAATGAGTTCATCTTCCCTTTGACTGCTCCCTACCTGTCCACCAACAGATATATTGATAATACGAATATTGTATTGCCCCCTGACATTTTTTATCCATTCCAGTGCCCTGATGAAATTGTGGATACTTCCTCCTCCATTTTCATACAATACCTGACAAATCACAAGCTTTGCCATAGGAGCAATTCCCATGTATTTTCCCTTGGAGGCTTTCCCACTTCCTGCAATAATTCCAGCCACATGGGTTCCATGACCGTTGTTATCGTATGCTTCCGTTTGAATATGATTTTTCACAGAAATTATATTTCTCACCTTTTGTTCATTCTGTGTGAAGGACTTTCGGGCAATGATACAATGTTGCAAGTCAATATGATTGCTACATCCGGTATCGAGAATTGCCACCCCTATGTTGTTTCCTAGAAACCCATGCTGGTGCACCTCATTACAATGAATTATTTTTCTAACCTCTTTCAATTTTAATCCCTCCTAGAAAAATTTAAAAATATCCGGAAACTAATACAAGCCATACAGCATATGATAAACTGTAGAAAATAATTGGAGGTTACCTATGAGTGACTTAGCAGCAACAAATTGTGGATGTGGTGGATGCGAAGGAGGAAACAACTCATGTATTTGGATTATTCTTCTCTTACTGTGCTGTTGTGGCAATGGAGGAGGATTTAGTGGAGGCGGCTGCGGCTGCGGAAATGATAATTCCATTATCTGGATTATCCTCCTGTTAGCATGCTGTGGCGGTTGTGGAAATGGCGGCTGTGGCTGCGGCATCTAGTGTTTTCCATTCACATGATTTGTGACTATTTTCTTGAGTATCAATCACTCTGGAGGCTGCCGTTCTGGCAGCCTTTTCATTTTTTTAGTTTCTTTTTCCAGTTTCTTCTTCCTTTGTATTCTTCTGCATGGTGCACTCTTCATCCACTTCATATATGGTGTCCTCTTCCTGCACCAAAATTTGATTCTTTTTTTTCAAAAATATCTGCCTTCCTTTGACCATACCTGATACTTCTACTTTTTGTTTCTTTTACTATTATTTTACTGTAATTGTTCTGATTGGTTCCAAATTTGCATATAGTGTTTAGTGAGCGAGTCCATGTCAGGGAATTCGTAATAGATAGCAAAGGGGGAACCAACTATGGAAGAGGAAAATATACTAGAGCAAATGGTTACCACTCACCAGATGCAGCTGTTAAAGACAGCCTTACCTTATGTTGATATAGAAGAACAAAAGTTTTTATCCATTTACATAAAATTTCGGGAGTTTGCCAATACATTTTTTTTGTTTCAAGATAGCGGGCAGGTCTCCCAGCTGAAAATACAGGCAACAGAAAAAAATCAGAAAAATTTTAATACACTTCTAACAGACTTGAAAAAAGTATGTACTAAGGAAGAGGCTCAGATGATTGATATTTTACAGAACATCATGCAGGCATTTAAGCTGTATCAGACTTATCAGGATATACAGCCGGAGCCGGATGGTAAAGTTTCACCACAGGATATCCTCTCAGCCATGCTTACCCCACAGCAACAACAAATGTTTGAAATGTACAAAGGATTATTTTGAAAAATTAAAATCCAATATTTATAATTATATTTTATAATCTAGAAAGGAAGTTCTTTATGAGTGACTGGAAAAAGGATCCACTCCTGCAGCATATTTCTCCGGAAAAACTTGCTTTATTGGAAAAATTATCTGAGAATATGAAGGGAAAGAGTCCTACTCAAGCAATGCCGCTGTTATTAGCAGCACTGACATCAGCAAGGGAAAAGGGATTAAAATTTTCCGATTCAGATACAGCATTAATCATTGAACTTTTAGAACAAAATGCCCCATTAGAGGAAAAGGAAAAGATTAAAAGGATGCTACATTTATTTCAACAGATGAATAAAAAGTAGCATAATAAAAAAGGATTGCTTTCGCAATCCCTTTTTTTACATTATGGTTACTTTGCCACAATATTGATAATACGTCCTGGAACGTAAATCTCTTTTACGATCTTTCCTGTTAATTTATCACCCAAAGCTTCTTTGCCAGCTTTGATTGCGCTATCTTTATCTACGTCTACTGGAAGAGAAACCACAGCCTTGGTTTTTCCGTTAATCTGTACAGCAATTTCAATTTCGTCTTCCTGCATCTGACTTTCATCAGCTTCTGGCCAACGGTTGTCAAACACACTTGTCTCATGACCACAAGCCTGCCATAATTCTTCTGCTAAATGTGGTGCAAATGGAGCCATAAGAATGACCGCTGTTTCCAGTGTTTCCTTGTCGATTCCACCCTTCTTTGACATCTCAATCATTTTGTTGGTATATTCCATGAATCCACTGACAACAGTATTTAAGCTAAAGCTTTCTAATCTCTGAGTAATGTCATATACCATCTTATGACGGATGCGAATCATTTCCTTGCTTGGCTCTACGTTTGCATCCTTATTGTCCAACACCAGATTCCAGAAACGATTGATGAAACGGTAGATACCTTCCATTCCTCTGTCATCCCAGATAGAATCTAATTCTGGTGGTCCAATAAATAATTCGTATAATCTTAAGCAGTCACAGCCGTAATCTCTTACCATATCATCCGGTGATACAATGTTACCTAATGATTTACTCATCTTGGTAGCTGCACCAGTTTCTTTGTCACGTCCGCAAACCATACCCTGATTAAATAATTTCTGGAATGGCTCATCAAAATCTACCACTCCGATATCATATAAGAACTTTGTGTAGAATCTTGAATACAATAAATGAAGAACTGCATGCTCTACTCCACCGATATACATATCTACTGGTAAATACTTATCAGCCTTTTCTTTTGATACCAACTCCTCGTTGTTCTTGCTGTCAACATATCTCAGGAAATACCAGGAGGAACCGGCCCACTGTGGCATGGTATTTGTCTCACGCTTTGCAGGCTTTCCGCAGCATGGACAGGTTGTGTTTACCCATTCCTCGATATCTGCCAACGGGGATTCTCCTGTACCTGTTGGCTGGTAGGATTCTACATCCGGCAACAACAATGGCAACTGGTCTTCTGGAACTGGTACATTTCCACAGTCCGGACAATGGATAATTGGAATTGGTTCTCCCCAATAACGCTGTCTTGAGAATACCCAGTCACGCAACTTGTAGTTGGTGGTCTTCTTGCCCACACCCATTTTTTCAATCATCATAGGGGCTTCTTTCTTTAATACAGCAGATTCCATTCCATCCCAATCACCGGAATTTACCATGGTACCAACTGCATCTGTGTAAGCTTCTTCCATATTTTCGATAATCTTACCATCTTTTGCAATTACCTGAACAATTGGAATGTCAAACTTCTTTGCAAAAGCAAAGTCTCTGTCATCGTGTGCAGGTACACACATAATGGCACCGGTACCGTAGTCTGCCAGTACATAGTCAGACAGCCAGATTGGAATTTGCTTTCCATTGATTGGATTGATGGCATAGCTTCCGGTAAACACACCTGTCTTTTCCTTGTCTGCCATTCTGTCCACAGAGGAGCGCATGGAGGACTGATAGATATAATCTTCCACTGCCTGTCTTGTCTCATCGGTGGCAAGCTCTTTTGCCATCTCATGTTCCGGTGCAAGCACCATAAAGGTTGCACCGTGAAGGGTATCCGGTCTGGTGGTATAAACTGTGATTTCTTTCTCTGTACCTGCTACATTAAAGTTTACTTCTGCTCCGTAGCTTTTTCCAATCCAGTCTGCCTGCATTTTCTTTACCTTTTCAGGCCAGTCCAATTTGTCCAAATCATCTAACAGACGATCTGCATATTTTGTGATTTTTAACATCCACTGACGAAGATTTTTCTTGGTAACTGGTGTGTGACAACGTTCACAGCATCCGTTTACCACCTCTTCATTGGCAAGACCTGTTTTACAGGAAGGACACCAGTTAATTGGAAATTCCTTCTCGTAAGCAAGACCTTCTTTAAACATTTTTACAAAAATCCATTGTGTCCATTTATAGAACTGTGGGTCTGTGGTGTTTACTTCCATATCCCAGTCATAGATTGCTGAGATTTCATTGATCTGACGCTTGATGTTGGCAATGTTGCTTGCGGTGGTTTCGCTTGGATGTTTACCCGTTTTGATTGCGTAGTTTTCCGCAGGCAGACCAAAAGCATCCCATCCCATTGGATGAATTACATAATGTCCGTGTAACATCTTGTATCTGCTCCAGACATCACTGATAACATACCCTCTCCAGTGTCCTACATGGAGCCCATTTCCTGATGGATATGGAAACATATCAAGACAGTAATATTTTGGTTTCTTTCCATCGTTCACATTTACAGGATGTTCCTTCCAGTGCTTACGCCACTTCTGTTCTATTTCCCTATGATTATAAGGTATTGCCATTTGTATTTCCTCCGTATCTATTTTTATTCCTTTTATTTTATATAATTATATTGTAATCTCAAAAAATTCACTGATACAACTAAAATGCAGGAATTTTTGTGAAATCACCGTACTTCCAAACAATTACAGTTTATCATACGTTAAATTTTTGTCAACTTTTTTTTGCTTGTAAGAAGCTATTCCAGAATCTTTGTGATTTCATTGACAGGCGAACCACTGACATACTGGAAATTGATGGTATCTCCCTCTTTATATTTGATAACAGAAATT
Source organism: Lachnospiraceae bacterium (assembly GCA_045119215.1). Taxonomy (GTDB): domain Bacteria; phylum Bacillota; class Clostridia; order Lachnospirales; family Lachnospiraceae; genus RUG11237. The sequence goes on from JBGVDD010000229.1 coordinate 79,335, forward strand.
AAGTTTTCATCTGTCATATTGGCTCCAAAAGCAGTTTCCAATCCCTTAATATATAAATAGTAATGAGTATTTCCATCAATAACTACTGGAGCAATGGAATCAATGATTCCCTTTACTACCTCTAAACTGTTGCTTTCGGAACTGGTAATGCCATTTGTGTTTAAAAGTGCCATGTAGGCCTTTTCTGCCTGGGCTACCGTATCTCCTATGGCTACCCACTGATACTTTTGCACATTCACCATGGCATATTTTTTAACTAAACCTGCATCATCTTTCAGTGCCATAAAATAAGTGGGTTCGTCTGCAATATTTAACAACAACGGGAAAGTAGAGCAGTATCCTAAGTTCTGTACCTGTCCTTCCGCCGAGTCCATTGCAGAATATTCAATGGCACCCTCCACGGAGTAAAATCTGGTTTCCATGGTTCTTTGGTTCATTAATACAAAACCTACAATGGACTGGTCTGAATTTAGGGATGTAATACCTGTATACACCCACACATCGTCATCTAAGGCAATATAGTTATATCCACTGGTAGACTGGAGGCAATCCTTTTGACCAAGTACGCTGTTGAGAAAACCGTGTTTTAGGGTTCCATTATAGTTATATAGTCCAACCAGTAAGTCTGCCGAGTATACTCTGTCTACCCACTGTGGTACATCTTCCACTTTATATACTTCTGTCTCGCCGGTCTGAGCGTTACATAATACCACTTTTCCTATGGTTACACCGCCAAACAGACCGATATTAAATTTCTTTACCGGACAAACCCAGTAAGGGGTTCCTTCTTCATCTATCTCAAAGCTGATGTCATCAAAGATAAAAGTTGGATAGCGAAATCTTAAGTGTCTGTAAATATTTCTGTTAAAGTATTCTGCTTCCGAATATTTAATGGGTTTGTCTAATTTAATACACTCTGTATCCTGGGTTGCCATGTCAATTTTGATATAAGCTGGAATTCCTGAGGACTGATTGGTAAGCCATTTGATAAAGCTTGCATAAGTCAGAGGTGTCACTCTCACAGGCTCATCGTTTAAATTTATCTGAGTATATCTTGGACTTACCTCAAACTGGGAAACGTAATCCACCATGCTTCCCATCTTTCGATTTCCCAAAAGTGCTGCAGATTCTTTATCTAACAATGGTATCTGATTATAGTTTACTTCCTTGATATCTTCTGTGAATTCTTTTTCTTTTACCTGCAATAATTTCTGATATTTTGATGCATTTACCAGTGGAGAAGATAAAATACTTCCTCCCGCATAGACGATTAAAACTACCAAAAATACAGCCAGCATAATTTTTAAAGGAACAGACTTTTTAAAGAATGGAGTCATTTCCCTAAAGCTGTTGATGTGTTTGCACTTTGCACATACATAAACAAAAATAGCTACAAGGCACAAAGTAAAAATAAATCCCCACATTCCCTCGGAATGGAGATTGATTGCAGGCAGTGTTACATAGTAACCAATTCCTGCAATAAGGAGCAATAATATTACTCCAATCAAATAAAATTTTCCTTTTTTCATTCTACTACCTCCCGATTATGATATAAGTGTCTTTAACAAAAAATAGTATAATTCAAATGCCTGTTTTATTCAAGCTGTTCTTATTATTTATTTATGCAACAGTTCAGCCATAGACTAAACTGTTACTTATTTATTGACATATTCACTAGATAAAGTTAGAATTGTGGGTAGCAAGTTACAAACAGGAGGAAATTATGTTAAAAGTCGGTATGATTGGCTTAGGGCTTATTGGTGGTTCTTTGGCCAAATCCATTCGTTTACATCATAAAGATGCTGTGATTACAGCATACGATACCAACCATAACTCACTTTCGGCAGCTCTTGAGGAGAAGGTGATTTCCAAGGCACTTACCAATATTGATGATTTTACAATTTGTGATGCATTTTGGGATTGTGATTTCATTTTTCTTTGTACTCCGGTGGAAAGTTTTCATGTATATCTTCCACTATTGAAAAAGGTGCTAAGGGAGGATACTATTTTAACTGATGTGGGAAGTGTAAAGGCGAGGGTACATAAAGAAATTGAAGAATATGGGCTAAACAGCCATTTTATTGGAGGTCATCCCATGGCGGGAACTGAGAAAGCAGGATACAAAAATTCCTTTCCTGAGATGATGAACCAGACCAGATTCCTGCTGACCCCTGCCAAGGAGAGTTCAGAGGCTGCACTGGAAAAATATAAAGAGTTGATTTGCTCCCTAGATGCCATTCCCATGGTACTTGATTATAGGGAACACGACCGGGCTGTGGCAGCCATCAGTCACGTACCCCATCTGGTGGCCTCCGGGCTTGTAGATTTGGTGGCATCCAAAGACGAAAAGAAATTTTTAAATGAAATGGCAGCGGGTGGATTTAAAGATATCACCCGGATTGCATCCTCAAACCCTCATATGTGGCAAAATATCTGCTTTTCCAATAAAGCTGCTGTGCTTGAAATGCTGGATTCCTACATAGCTATTATGCAGCAGGCAAGAGAAAATTTAGCAGCTGAGAATGTGGAGGGCTTGTGCAATCACTTTGCTGTTGCAAAAGAATATAGGGATAAAATAAACTAAAAGAAAACAAGTACCCCAGAGATGCAGCTCTGGGGTATTCTATTCCTTTCTGGCATGGTGGCTTAAACCATAGGCGGTTGTTTCAAATTAGAAACATAGCATCTCCAAAACTAAAGAACCGATATCCTTCTTTTACTGCTGCTTCATAGGCAGCCAGCACATGTTCTCTCCCTGCAAATGCAGACACCAGCATTAAAAGAGTAGACTGGGGTAAGTGAAAATTGGTAATCAGTCCATCAATCATCTTAAATTTATACCCCGGATAAATAAATATGTCTGTATCCCCACTTTTTGGCTGCAAAATTCCATTGTCATCTGTGGCAGACTCTAAGGTACGTGTACTGGTAGTTCCCACTGCGATGACTCTTCCGCCATTTCTTTTGGTATCATTAATCTTTTTGGCCTCTTCTTCCTCAATATGATAAAATTCAGAATGCATATGATGCTCCAGCACATTTTCCACTTTTACCGGACGGAAGGTTCCAAGTCCCACATGAAGTGTAACATGAGCGATGGTTACCCCCATGTCCTCTATCTGCTGTAACAATTCCTTGGTAAAGTGAAGTCCTGCGGTTGGTGCAGCGGCAGAGCCTTCTTCTTTGGCATATACTGTCTGATATCTGTTTTTATCTTTTAACTGATGGGTAATGTATGGGGGCAAAGGCATTTGTCCAAGTTTATCCAGAATCTCTTCAAAAATCCCTTCATAGGAAAACTGTACCAGACGATTTCCCTCCTCCACTTCATCGATGATTTCTCCTTTTAACAGTCCGTCGCCAAAACTTATTTTTGCACCTTTTTTTGCCTTTCTTCCAGGTTTTACCAAAGTTTCCCAAACGTCGTTTTCCCGACGCTTCAATAATAGAAGTTCAATTTTTGCACCAGTTTCTTCTTTCACACCAATCAATCTTGCTGGTAAAACTTTTGTATTGTTAATGACCAGGCAGTCCCCTTTTTTTAAATATCCTGTAATATCCCGAAAAATCTTGTGTTCTATTTCTCCGTTTTCCCGATGCAGCACCATAAGCCGGGAATCAGAACGGTTCTCTAATGGGTCCTGGGCAATCTGTTCTTCCGGTAAATAAAAATCAAAATCTTTTACATTCATGTCTTTTCTCCTACTCTATTTTATATTTTCGTTATCTTCATGTATTTATTGAAATCAAATAACTATTCAGTACAGGTCTCAGCATTTACTGCTGAGACCGTATGACAATGTGTATTTTACAAAAATCGGGCAATTTTGCATGCGTAAGCATTGCCCGATTTAACGTATCTGTTCGCGGTTTGAACAGATACGAAATCAAAAAATCCGTTATACCAATGGCTTACATTAGTATAACGGATTTTTCTGTAAAATACAATTACTGTCTTAACTCGATGCCCATGCCTTCTAAGCCATTTAATATCTTCTTCATGGCAGCAGTAATATCCGATTCTTCTAAGGTTCTGTCCTTTGCTCTAAAAGTGATAGAGTAGGCAACAGACTTGAATCCGTCTTTGATCTGTGCTCCCTCATAAATGTCAAACAATTCATAGCTTTCCAAAATCTTTCCACCGCGCTGTGCAATCACAGTTTCAATCTGACCAGCAAGGATTTCTTTCGGTACTGTCATACTGATATCTCTGGTAACTGCCGGGAATTTGGCAACCCCCTCATACTTTCTATCGTAAGTGGCATATTCTAAGATGGATGGCATGTCAATCACTGCCACATACGCTTTTTCGCCAATTCCATAGATATCTGCCACTTCCGGGTGGATTTCTCCTAAATAGCCCACTACTGTATTCTTGTAGATAATGTTTGCCTGGCGTCCCGGATGAAGGAAGGTCTTTCCTGCTTTTGGATCATACTGTGTCTTTTCGCACAATCCAATCTTTTCAAAGAATTCTTCTACCACACCCTTCATGGTGAAGAAGTCGCCATCCCCATAGAATCCCAGAGTAAACTGCATTCTTTCATCTGGAAGTTCTGTCAAAGGTAATGTCTTTGGAAGATATATATTTCCCAGTTCATACAAACGTACATTTTTATTTCTTCTATTGTAGTTTGTAGCAAGGGAGGTGAGCATTCCATTTAAAGAAATGGTACGCATAATACTGAAATCTTCTCCTAATGGGTTAGAAATCACAATGGCATTTCTCTCCATGGCATCCTCAGGCAACAATAATTTATCAAACACCTTTGGACTTTCAAAAGAATAACTGTATCCCTGGCTGAAACCACAAAATTCAGCAATATCTCTGGCTGTAGACATAATTCTCTTGTCAAATGGAAGCTTACCTGTGGTAGCTTCTCCCTTTGGCAGAGTAGTTGGAATATTGTCATATCCATAGAATCTTGCCACTTCTTCCGCAATATCAGCTTTCCAGACTAAATCCTGTCTCCAGGATGGCACAATGATTTCTCTGGTAGCTTCATCGTAACCTAATTCAATTTTCTTAAAGTAAGAAAGCATGGTCTCTTCATCAAGGTTTGTTCCAAGCAATCCATTGATGTATGCCGGGTCAAAGGCTACACGGTTTCCCTCTCTCTTTACCGGGTATACGTCAACCATTCCGCCTACCACTTCACCAGCACCAAGTTCTTCGATTAACTGACAGGCTCTGTTCATGGCAAGCTCAGCAGTATTTGGGTCTAATCCTTTTTCAAATTTAGAGGATGCATCTGTTCTTAACCCTACACGTTTACTTGATAAACGGATGTTTGTTCCATCAAAGCAAGCAGCTTCAAAGAGCATTGTTTTTACATCGTCTGTAATCATGGAGTTTTCTCCCCCCATAATACCAGCAATCCCCACTGGCTTTTCACCATCACAAATCATGAGAACATCTTCGTCCATTACTCTTTCCTGTCCATCCAGAGTAGTGAACTTTTCATCCTTTGCGGCACGTTTTACAACAATTTCTTTCTTGGCAATGGTATCTAAATCGTAAGCGTGCATTGGCTGACCGTATTCTTCCATTACGTAGTTAGTGATATCTACGATGTTATTGATTGGACGAATACCATGGGCAGATAAACGTCTCTGCATCCACTTTGGGGATGGTCCGATTTTGATGTTTTTTACCACTCTTGCGGTATATCTTTTGCACAATTCAGTGTCTTCCACCTTAACCTTAATGTAATCATTTACATCTTCTGAATTCCCAGTTTCTTTGATGACAGGTGGTACAAATTCTAAATCAAAGGTAGCGGCAGCTTCTCTTGCGATACCAAGAACACTGAAACAATCTACTCTGTTGGAGGTAATCTCATATTCTACTACAGCATCATCTAAGCCTAACGCATGGATGGCGCTTTCTCCCACTACAGCATCATCTTCAAAAATATAGATTCCATCTTCTGGCGCTTCCGGATAAAAATCTCTGCTGGAGCCTAACTCTTCAATGGAACAGAGCATACCATTACTCTCTACACCGCGAAGTTTTCCTTTCTTGATTTTAACACCACCTGGTGTTTTCTTACCATCATGTCCACCTGCTACACGTCCCCCGTCTAACACTACTGGAATTTTCTGGCCTTCTGCTACATTCTGTGCTCCGGTAACAATCTGAACAAGTTCTCCTGTTCCCACATCAATCTGACAAATCTGTAATTTATCTGCATCCGGATGCTTTTCAATTTTCTTAATCTGTCCAATCACAATATTTTCCAAATCTGCATCTAATCTGACAAAGCCTTCCCCCTTAGAGCCTGATAAAGTCATGGCATCCATGTATTCCTGTGCGTCTTTATCCAACCCTGGTACGTATGCTTTTATCCAAGACAATGAAGTATTCATTCTATTTTCCTCTTTTCTTTCACTCTATTTCAGTATCTGTTCCGTATTTTTAGAACTGTTTTAAGAATCTAATATCATTTTCGTAAAGTAGTCTCATATCATCGATTTCATACTTTAATAATGCAATACGCTCTAAGCCTACTCCAAAAGCAAATCCTGAATATTCTTCCGGATCGATTCCACACATTTCCAATACGTGAGGATGAACCATACCACATCCTAAGATTTCAATCCATCCTTCTCCCTTACAGAAACGGCATCCCTTGCCGCCACACTTAAAGCAGCTCACATCTACTTCCGCACTTGGCTCTGTAAATGGGAAATGATGTGGACGGAATTTAATTTTGGTGTCTTCTCCAAATAATTCTTTTACAAATACCTCCAAAGTACCTTTTAAGTCAGCAAAAGTAACGTTCTTGTCGATGACAAGTCCTTCTATCTGATGGAAGGAAGGAGAATGGGTTGCATCCACTTCATCAGCACGGAATACTCTACCTGGTGCAATCATACGGATAGGCAGTTTTCCCTGCTCCATGACACGTGCCTGTACCGGTGAAGTCTGGGTACGAAGCACGATTTCTTTGTTGATGTAAAAAGTGTCCTGTTCATCCTTTGCCGGATGGTTTGCTGGAATATTTAACTTTTCAAAGTTATAAAGGTCATATTCCACTTCTGGTCCTTCCATAACTTCATATCCCATACCAATGAAGATTCTCTCTACCTCTTCCTGGGCAATGGTATTTGGATGACGATGACCTACATTATTCTTCTTTGCAGGCAAGGTTACATCGATGACCTCACTTTTTAACTGGGCTTCTCTTGCAACAGCCTCCAATTTTTTCTTCGTTTCATCTAAAATTTTTTCAATAGCTTCTCTGGTTTCATTTACCAATTGTCCCACCATTGGTCTGTCTTCCGGTGCTACATCTTTCATACTTTTTAGTACACTGGTAAGCTCTCCCTTTTTTCCAAGGAAGTTTACTCTTACTTCGTTTAGCTTTTCTAGCGCATCCGAATTTTCAATCTGCTTTAATGCGTCTTCGCGAATTGCTCTTAATTTTTCTTTCATTTCGATTCTTTCTCCTTCTTTTTATCTTAAGGCAAACCACAGATTCAAGACTCGCTTGCGAGTCTTGGCGTTGCATTCGAGCCAGCTTGCTGACAAAAAACACTATCGAATCAAAAAAAGCTCCGCCCCTAAAAGGGACGAAGCTAAGTTTCCGCGGTACCACCCTGATTTCTGATTTCTAATTCCTAATTCTCAGACTCTCATCTGCGTAACGTGCAGTCACGTTGACTCCTACTCTTGGTTCAAAGTCACAGCTCCGGTGTGAAATTCAAATATCACTTCTAAGCATCTCTGCCATGAGAAAGTTTTCAGCCAATGACTTTCCCTCTCTGAAATAAAAGTAATACCCTACTGTGCACCTTCACAGCCTTTTATTCTATCTCTTTATTCAATGGCTATTTTAACACAATATTTTTGAATGTCAAGAGAGATATCAGGAATTTTAATTTATATTTTGGATTCTGACAAGCTCTGGATTTAAGTTTTCATCTATGATTAATTCCTTGCTGATTGTGGAATTTTTGAAAATTATATCCAGTGAAGTTTCCGGTGACATTCCTTTTAATCCATATCCTGTCAATAAGGTACCCTCTGTTTTAATGATTTTACTGTTTTCAAAAAGTATTTGACTATTCTTGTTTGTTTTCGCATACAAATAAATCAGGTTCTTTCCTGTATGGGTAATGTCACAATCTTGAAACATCAGATTGATATAATTGACACTATACGCAAACGGTCCCATATAAATAAAATTATCTGCGGTAGAATGAATGTTACATCTTTCAAAAAGGATGGAAGAAGTCGCAGCATCTACACCAACTATCATGCTAAGGTCCTCAAACTTGCAATTTCTAAAGGTCCCGGAGTGAAAGCTGTTATTGTTCAAAAAAGCTGTTTTTCCTTCAAAGGTACAGTTTTCAAATACCCTGTCAGCATTAGAGGGCACGTTAAAACGAAAGTTTACAGTATCATCATCCCCAGCCAAATTTTTAAATGTGCAGCCGTAGAAATACAGTTCATCTCCAAGATAAGATGTGGGCTGAATCACACAGTTTTTAAATGTGCCTGCGGAACCGTTAAATGATGGGAAAGTACAATTTTCATATACCACTCTGTTTGGCACCGAAGTTAAATAAGATGCACTGATGTTGCAATTTTTTACTTTGTACTTTGCTGGAACCGTAAAGGTACGGTCACTTAATGCAAAATTTATATTTCCGCAAACATTGTCATAGATTCTTGCGAAAGCTGTCAGCCGTTTTGTTCCGAAGGTCCAATGGATGGTAGAGCTTGTGTCATTTACATTTCGAATCACTGCCCCTAATACCCGGTCTCGCACTATGGTATGATGTCCCGCCAGATTTTCGTAAACATGATTAAAACCGGCATCGTCTATTACTGTGGCTGTTCCGGATTTTACCAATACTTTATTATTTCTGTAATATACATCCTGGCATTCTTCCCATCCATCTTCGAAATCTACAGCACAAGGGGTAATACTGTTTCCGGCTCTGGTATAGGTACATCCTTCAATTAATAGATTGTTACAGGCAGAAGGTGCCATGGCTGTGGTTCTGGTATCCACAAAATCAATATCCTTTATTTCATAATAATCCCCTAGGTGCTTTGCAAAAATGGAGATGCTATCGGAAGCATAGGATAGTGGAAAATTCCCCAGCAATGTCACACGAGCATATCTGGCGCCGTCCGGGATTTGCATCTTTCTAAACTGATACCCTGTAACTGTCTCTAAAAAGGTTTGATTTTCGTCATAAAAATGGACATATACAACCGCTGAATTTCCCTTGATTCCACGATAGCCCTCACCATGTCCCACATACATGTAATTCTCCTCAGGATCCCAGGCAATGATTTTACTTAAATCCATCATAGCACTGGTACTGCAGCCTTCTCTTTCCACTTCCACACCATCAATAATGACAGTCTGTGTAAATTCTGTCATGACAAGGTTGGGACCCCAGACGTATCCGGTACCTACGGTGTGGCCTGTTGTGTTTTTAATGGTCAGATTGCTGATAGAAGAATACTTTCCACCGGACATCAGTAAGGTATTGACAGGTTCTCCCTGATATCCCTTCTCCAGTCCAAGTTCTTTTCTTTCCCACCGGTCTCCCTCTAAGGTTCCATTGGTCAAGTGTGCATCGTATGTTTCATACATTCTCACAATACAGCCTTCGCTGTCGTCTGTTATGGTGTCTAGTTTAAATGTACTCTGGTTCATATCAACTGTAAAATTCGAAGGAATCGAGATACAGTTGGCTCTTGCCTTTTTTCCATTGATGCGATAGGTTCCTGGCAAAAGCACACACTTTCGGTATCCTTCTTTTTGCAAATCCGAAAACAATTGGGTCAGTCCATCTCTTGTAGTAATCAGATCGGTTTCATCGGTACTGTTGTCATTATGAATCTTATAGCTTATTAAATCCTCGTCTGTCATATAGTAAGTCTGGCTTTCTGTAATCTCATATGTTTCCGGATTGATTACCCACAAATCATTGTACAGTTTATGGGATTTCATTCCCGTGCGTTTATCTAAGGTTTGTAATGTAAAGGTATGCTTTCCTTCGCTTAATTTTCCCAAATTTACGGTATAATCTCCTAAAGGTAAATCAGCGATTACGTTTTCTACGCCGTCAATTCCATAAATCAAGTCAAGCTTTGCGGTGGTATCATTATTTAAATATTCTGACTGATTGCTGTCCGTCATATAAATTGGAATCCTGATTTCCTCATTTACCGATGGTTTTGGATTAAAATAGTACGTAGACACATATGGCACTACAAATAAAGAATCTAAATCTGGCTCTATTACCGTTACCGTACAGGTAGCTGCTTTTCCATTTGTTGAGGTAGCTGTAATGGTTACGATTCCTTCTCCGTTTGCAATTACTAAACCGGTTTCCGTCACTGTTGCCAGCCGTTTATTGCTGGTTGTCCAGGTGAGTGTTGTATCTGTTGCTGTTTTCGGTGAAATATCAGCTTTTAACACTAAGGCTTCACCGTAGTTTAGGGTAGCAGATGTATGATTCAAAGAAATTGTTTCCACTTCTACCGGTTCTGCCGGTGACTCTGTTTTGGTTGGCTGTGCTGTTTCTGTAGGTTTTGCTGTTGTCGTAGGTTTTGCAGTCACCGCCTTCGTAGGTTTTGCGGCATCCGTGACAAGTACAGTACATACCGCTTTTTTTCTGCCATCTACTGTGGTTGCTGTAATCTTGGCAATACCTTTCTTTTTGGCAGTAATTTTTCCGTTCGTACTTACACTTGCCACACTGGATTCACTTGATTTATAGGTCACTACATTAGCTGCTGTTGCCGGTTTTACAGATGTTTTCAGCTGATACGTATCTCCTGCCTGCAACGTCTTTTTCGCTGTGTTTAAAGATACCGTCTTAACCGATTTTTGGACTACATACACAGTAATTACCTGCTTTGCCCCTTTTGCCTGTCCTTTTGCCCCTTTTACGGTTATTTTTACAGTACCTTTTTTCTTCGCTTTCACAACTCCTTTGGTATCCACAGTTGCAACGCTTTTTTTGTTAGATTGGAAACTTAAATTTGAAGTCTTTACTGCACAAGAAAATTTCAGGTTTTTTTTCGTATCAAGAGAAATGACTGCTTTGTTCTGTGTGGTATTTTTTACCACATCTTTTACCGTAACTTCTATTTTTTTGCTTACATTTTTATTGGCAGATGATGTTACAGTAATGGTAGCTTTTCCGGATTTCTTTGCTTTCAGTATTCCTTTGGAGGATACCCTGACCACATCCGGTGCACTGCTCTCATAAAGCAGGTCTGTCAAACTGCCTTTGGGTTTTACCGCTGTCACTTTCACCGTTTTGGTGCTGCCAACATACATGGTAAGCTTTGAATTCACATTCAATGTGATGGATGTTACAGAATCAGTTGCTGCAGAAGTGATAACGGATGATGTGATGATGGATGTAAACATTACCATCAGGCATAACGTGGCTGTAAATAGTTTTCTTGCTTTTTTGTTCATATGTACTCCTTTCTGAATTCGTTGCAGGTTAATGGTTACAACTTATCCATCCTTTTTTAATAATCCAACAGGAGGAAAAATAAAATGATTTTCCCTCCTGCTTGCTCAAGTTACTTTGCTTTTTTATCTCTCATTTCATATCTAGCAATTGGTGCTACCCAGAATAATTCTGCTGTACCATTAGGTTGTGTGCCACTCACATGGGTTGGTACGGTTTCCCCTGATGTTCCTTCTTTGCTTACATAATAAAGGTTATCTTCTGTGTAAATAAAGGTTCCTACCTTGTATTCTGTATTTGCTGTAAAATAAGCATCTGCATCACAATTTAAGAATTCACCATTTACTGGGAAAACCCCTTCTTTGGTACAGTACATATCCTGTTCCTTTTTAATGCTTCCATTTGCATTTCTTAAGTCTGTAAATATTTCACTATAGTATTTAGGACCAAATAGCCTTGTTACCTTATCCAGAGATTCGGTTACCAAATCCCCTTCTTTGTAATACAGTCCTCCCGGTACCGGATTGTCTACCGAACGACAGATTACCGGCGAACTATATTTACATCCCCTTGCTGACCATGCCATCTCCGATGTGGTCAGCTGATCCGGAGTAAAATAAAAGTCCTTGATTCCTATTGCATTTACAACAAACTTTGCAAATTTATTGTCTTTAAAGGTTAAAGTCATATTTTTTCTGTAATCATTTTCCGAGTCAGTAACCACAATATTCGTTACGATTCCACCGGTACTGTTCCCCTCAAACAGAATGTCTGCGGTTCTCTCTTCCGGCGGCAGATAATACGGACTATCCGTATCCTCTATCCAGGGAAGGTCTGCAGGCGCTGAAATATTGTAGGTCTGATTTCTAATTCCTGTACCAAAATTGTTTCGAACAATTATATTGCCAAGCGGTCTTGTGATTCCAAAAGATGCATTACCAAAATCATTGTTCTCTAGTAGCATGTTATAAGATAGATTTCCCCAGCGGATACTTCCACCATTCTGAAATTTGTTATTAATTACTTTAATATCCTTTGCATACACATGATAGAATTCAAAGGCATATGGATAAATACTCTTCCATGAGAACCCTGGTCTGGTGATATTGTTGGCATTAATTTTAATATCTTCTGATATCTTACCATTTCCGTTAAATGCCCATCCATTTGCACCATATACAAAGTTTTCGGATACATCTAGATTTGTAAAGCACTTTCTTGCTTCAAAATCAATCCATCCAAGTCCTCTCATCCTGTTTGTGGGTGTGGCTGTGGTTCCGTCCACCCGATAGGTGCTGTTGGTTTCATCCTGAATACATATGTTTTGTTTGAAGGTATAATTATAAAATCTTTCACCGTTACCTCCAAGGTCAACTGCCAATACCCAGCGTCCCCAGTTATACATTTTATTATTATGTATATTGACATTTTCTGATTCTTCCGGGTTGATAATCAGGAGGTCATCACCGCCGCCATCCGGGATATCCACCGATGTTCCATTTGCCAAAAATGTATTTCCATAAATCTCTACATTGTTAAAGCACATTTTTTCACGGTTGTTGTAATTTTTTACTTCCGCCCATGTGGTGTCCCCCATAACCTGTTTGCCATTTCCGTCTGTTACCGCTGTTGTTGCCTCTTTCTCGCCTAAGCCAACATTGAAGGCAGAACTGAAATAAGAAATGGTATGGTTTGTTGTTCTCATTGCAGCATATTCTTTTTTGGCTTCATCGTAATACTGGTACTGCTGTAAACCATTACTATCAAACTGAAATCCATGAATGGTTAAACCGTCCACATATCCCCCGGTTTCAATCATTGCAAAATCCGCTGTTGATCCTTTGCAGAATTCATTCTCAGGAATGGTAATGGTAGCTCCATTTCCACATAACTCTACATTTTTGGCATCGCCAATCACTGGTTTTGCTGTCTGGCGACAGTGCAGCATAACTGCATATTCATTTCCGTTATTACCTATGCTGTTTTCTGAAAGCCACCAGGGTACAGATGCAATGATACCGTTTTTATTCTGGTACGCCTGATTTTTCGTATCATAGTAAAGCACATATTCTGCGTTCTTTCCAAATAATATTTTACTGTTTTGGTGATTATTTGCAAAAATATGAATCAGTGCTCTATTGTTATCATCTCTGCCGGGAAACAATCCCCACTGTTCTACCCTTATATATCCGTCTTCATTGGGAAGAAGCTTGGCCACCATGCCATTATTTAATCTGTGGTTGCCGTAATTGTCTGCCGGGTTCTGATAAAATACCTGATTTACACCAATTCTGTCATTATGATAGGTAACCATCTTTAGTTCTACGGGCAACTGATTCCACCAGTCATCATAGGTCATGATTTCATAACATGCCTGGCCACCATCATTTATTTCATAATAACCTTTGGTTCTTACTTTCGTTCCTGCGGAAACATCTAATGTCAACAAGTCATCTTTCAAATTTACTTCCATATCCCCAGCACTTAAACGTAACGCCGGATATTCCGGTTCCGCTGGAAACTTAGCTTCCAAGTCTGACAATTTCACAGGTACTGCTGCTGTTATTTCGGTATCTTCTGATGGAGGTATTGTTGGTCTTGCTGTTGCTGTAGGTTTCACGGTGTTTGTAGGAATCACCGCATCTGTAGGCTTTACGGATTTTGTAGGAATCACTGTTTCTGTAGGTTTTACAGATTTCGTTGGTATCACTGTTTCCGTAGGTTTTATGGATTTTGTAGGTACCAATGTTTCTGTAGGTTCTACATTTTTCGTAGGTCTAACTGTTTCAGTCGGTTTGACTGTTTCAGCAGGTTCTGTGACAATTACGGTACATACAACCTTTTTCTTGCCATCTATTGTACTTACTGTAATCTTTGCCGTTCCTTTGCGTATGGCGGTAATTTTTCCGTTCTTGTTTACACTTGCCACACTGGATTTACTGGATTTAAAGGTCACCACATTTGCAGCTGTTGCCGGATTTACTGTTGGTTTTAAAGAAAATGTCTGACCAATCTGCAAAGTTTTTTTGGTCTCGTTCAAAGTTACATTTTTGACAGATTTTTTTGCCACATATACGGTAATTATCTGTTTTGCACCTTTTGCTTCGCCTTTTAATCCTTTTACTGTAATCTTTGCTGTTCCTGCTTTTTTTGCTTTTATTACACCTTTTTTGTCCACCGTTGCCACACTTTTTTTGCTAGAGATAAAGCTTAGGTTTGAAGCTTTTACTGCACAGGAAAATTTTAGTGTTTTTTTCTTATCAAGGGGAATGACTACTTTATTCTGTGCAGTATTCTTTACCACGTCTTTTACTGTAACCTGTACCTCTTTCCTTATTTTTTCATTTACAGAGGATGTTACAGTAATGGTGGCTTTCCCGGCTTTTTGTGCTGTTATTTTACCTTTTCGTGACACCTTGACTACCTCAGGTGCACTGCTTTCATAAACCACGTTTGCCGAACTTCCTTTGGGCTTTACGGCTTTCACTTTTAATGTTTGGTTACTGCCAGTATACATAGTTATCTTTGATTTCACGTTCAATGTGATAGATGTTACACTATCCACTGACCCATACGTGGTTACTGAGGATGTAATAATTGAGGTAATCATGAATACCAGACATAACATGGTTGCAGATAGTTTTTTTCTTTTTGTGCTCATAGGTACTCCTTTCTGAATCTGTTTCATAGTTATCATCCCTGTTTGTCCCCCCACATCTGTTTTTCGTCATTCTGATAAAATATTATATTTTTATAATAGTACAGAAACAAACAATGCACAATCTTTTTTCGTATTTTCGAAATAATATCAGCATTTTGCATAAATCCCATGAGCGCTTCTGGGTCAATTCATGAGCCTTATATTTCTCCCTGTTCTTTGAGATATCTTAAAAATCCATCGCATCCCTCCAATACATCCTCATAAGTTTCATCAAAATTGCCAGTGTACCAGGGGTCTGCGATATCTCTTCCTGAACCTACAAAAGTAAGTAACTTATATACCTTACCCTCTGGATCTCCCTTAAGCATTCGGTTAAGGTTTCTCATGTTGGCAGTATCCATGCCTATAATATAATCAAATTTATCATAATCACTGAATGAAATCTGCTTCGCTCTATGAGGTACTAAAGGGATTCCGACCTCTCTTAGTTTATTTACGGTACCTCTGTGTGGAGGGTTTCCTATTTCTTCTGTACTGGTTGCAAAGCTGTCTATAGTAAACTGATCTCCTAAGCCTAGAGAGTTTACCTTGTAGGTAAATACGCTCTCTGAGAGTGTTGATCTGCAAATATTCCCATGACAGCAAAACGCTACTCTTATCATTCTGTTATCTCCTTTCATTCTCTAACTTTCTTATATTCCATATTCCTAGCGCCACGCTTATTCTATTAGTTTGTACTGTTTGTAAGGTGAAGTACTGGTGTTGCCGTGGCAAACGAATAACACTTTTATCATATATTCAAAACTCCTTGAAAATTCTAATTTTCCTTGATTTTACGCCATTTTCACGACATTTTTCGATAGAATTATTTCTTCCGTTTTGTGGCATATCGTGGCATAAAATAGCATATTTTGTCATTCAAATTTAGTAAAATTTTAGTAAAATGAATTCATTTTACTAAAACGCATTTAGTCTAGGATATTGCCTGTTCTACTTCACTCTTGGCTTGCTTTAGTTTTTCAACTCTTTCAAGTTCTTCCTTTGCATCATCCAATCCAATATGAGTATAAGTATTCAAAGTTACTCCTATATCTGCATGTCCCATAAGATATTGCAACGTTTTAGGGTTCATTCCTGCTTTCGCCATATTACTGCAATAGGTATGCCTACAAACATGAGGTGTTACTTTGGGCAATTCTTCTTTATAGATGCTGTTGTATTTAGTTATAATATGTTGAAAATATTTTTCCCAATGCAATGCTACCATTGGCATATCATTCTTATCCAGATACAGAAAACCACTCACTCCATCCACTTTCGGCTCTTTCTTTGGTCTTTTTCTCTGACTGATGATACGTTGAAAGCACTCATATACATCTTCTGTCATTGGAAGTACTCTTGTTCCATTGGTTGTTTTCGTATCTTCAATGATATACACCATATCACTTCCACGTTGTAACTGATGATTCACGTTAATGGTTCTTTCCTCAAAATCAAGGTCTTTCGTGGTCAGTCCAACAAATTCAGAAATACGAAGTCCTGTTTTAAACAGAATGTATATTCCATCATAATACTTGCAAAAATGCTGATCGTTCTTTATGAACTCCAACAACATTCTCTCTTGCTTTTTTGTGATTGCTTCTCTTGTAACACTATCATTGACAACTACTGTACATAATTGAAATTCAAACGGATTCTTGCGTAATAAATCGTCATCCACTGCCATTTGAAAAGCAGGTCTTAACACTCCACGAATGGAATGAATGGAACTGTAACCTCGTCCATTCTCCTGAAGCCTTATCAGCCATCTTTTTGCGTCAGACAGTTTTACCTTGTCAATCCTTCTTGCTCCAAAATCATCTTTCTTTAAAAGATTGACAACCGTTTTGTATCCGTCTTTTGTACTATGTCTGACCCCCATTTTCTGAAGAATATACATTTGAACCAATTCAAGAACTGTCAAATCACCACCATAAGGTGTGATGCCATCCTCTAAATCTCGCATTAGTTCTTTTTCTTTCTCTCTTAAAGAGATACACTTTCTTCTTCCTGCCGGAAGCGGATCTGTGGGTTCTAACTTCCAACTGTAAATGAACCTTTGCTTTCCTCGACTGTCTGTATATACATACGCATATCTACCGTCTGCTCTTTGGCTTTCTCCGTTTCGTAAAATGCGACCTTTCTTGTCTCGTCTTTTACTCAATTTCTTGCTCCTTTCGTCCGAAGAAGCCCTAGCACGATACATTAATCATACCATAACTAGAGCTTTTTTTCCACTACAACCGAAACGATTTATGTTAACCTGTTGTATTGTAAGTTACTTATAAAATCAGCTTATAACGCTGTAGTTTGATTGAGAAATTCTTCAAACTTCCGTCTGTTTATCAGTGACTTATTTCCTATTTGAACGGTAAAACACAAATCTGTTCCATTATTTTCAGCAATTAGATTTCTTATTTTCTTCTCTCCAATTCCAAAATATTGAACTGCTTCATCAACAGTCAGCATATACTTTTCCCATATTGGAACGGATAAAACATTTCTTTTTTTATATGAATTATCTTCTGTCATAAGTTCTTTTCCTTTCATATAC
Organism: Lachnospiraceae bacterium; assembly: GCA_045119215.1. Classification (GTDB taxonomy): domain Bacteria; phylum Bacillota; class Clostridia; order Lachnospirales; family Lachnospiraceae; genus RUG11237. The sequence continues at coordinate 97,046 of JBGVDD010000229.1, forward strand.
AAAATTTTCTACTAATCAAGACACACTTTTATAAATGCCCCTTGATTAATAGAAAAATATCCTGCAAGTAGCCATTGGGTAATAGCTCACATTGGAATTGCACCATCTACATATAGACCACATTACGGAAGTATCATTATTAAAAGCAGCATCATCGCTATGGAATACCCCTATTCCATTTTCGACATCAGTATTATTCGCTATTACCACTGAAATAATATCAGCAGGTAGTCATGGCGTACTTGCCGGACAGCTCAACTGCTCCACATGTCTTGCAGGATATATTATTCAGTTGTCAAGGTACAACAGCCTAGTTCCAATAAATATGTGGAAAGGGACACCACCGACCTATACTAAGCCACTTTAAAAGCCAATATCTTCGTAATCAACTTTGTTTCTAATCTGCGACGCAAGGTTTCGTCAACGCAATAGTGCGGATTACCGTACTCATCATAGAGTTTTCTTGTAGCCAGAGCTGCAATATACCCTTCATAATGCTTTAAAACCATATTGATTGCTTCCACATCGCCGGAAGCCGCTGCCTCAATGATATGGTAAGGCAGCAATTTTGAATATTTACTTGTTTTCGCCATTCCTGATACCCTCCATAATCTTTTTTAATGCTTGAAGTGAGCTGACCCGATGATGATGAATAGTGCTTCTGACAAGGTTCATGTGCTTGGCAATTTCCGTATCTGTCATATCCAAGAAAAATGATAGCAATATTACATTGCGTTTCTTTTCCGGCAAATACTTTAACGCTTCGCCAATCAGCTCGTCCTTGACTTCAACATCATAATCAAGAACACGAAACACCTCTGACTCCACTATGTACTCATCCGTATTTGTCATTCGACTCAACTCCTCCTGTGTTAATTCCGAGAAAGAAACCTCATGCTTCAGCCGATAACTTCTCTCCCGTTCATAATCAATCATTTCATTCTTCAGTAAGGTCTTGCAAAAGCTGTCAAACTGCTTTCTTATCCTCGACTGCTTTTCGGAAGAAGATTGCTCCATAAGAGTTCACCTCCTTCCGTACTCACTGGAACAGAGTGAAACATCTCCCTTTCACTCCGTAGCACGAATGGAAATTCCGGCTTCGTCGAAACCACGAAAACTTTTTCAAAAAAAATTTATATATAAAAAACGCCCATACAGACAATGTGCCTGCCGGACGTTCTTCATCAGAATAATATGAACTTACCTTTGTGTAATCTTTTACACTACCCGCAAGGGTGCATTTGATATTACTGTAAAACGCTATTTTTTTAACAACTCTATCGTTTTGTACCTCGTAATCTCTATTTGTCGCATGAATAATCTCCACACAATCCGCAGAGAAAATAAGACACTCAAAAAAATCCCTTGCAGATTGCATTTTTTTTACAATCCACAGGGGACTCATATCATTAGTAGTCTATTACACTACTTATTTTTAACTTCTAACACTTTTCACATTTTTAAGGTATCGCGATACACTACTTACGAAGAAGTATCGGAGGTGAATAGAATGGCTAATACTACTAAAACCTTGGGTGAGCTTATGAAAGAACACCGTAACAGACTCCAGCTCACACAGGAACAGGTTGCTGAACTCATAGACTGCCACCCGCAATATTACAAAAACCTCGAAAATGGTAAAGGGAATCCAAGCATTCCACTTTTTTGTAAAATTATGCGTGCATTAAATATGTCCGCTGATTCTTACATCACACCCAATAACGACCAGAGTGATCCTGATTATCAGGAAATGATACAAATCTTTAATCAATGTGATACATATCAGCGTTCCGTTCTTTTAGCAACTGGCAGGGCTCTTATCATGAATGCTCCTATTAAAAAGGATACAGAAAATATATAGTGTTTCTGTATCTAAAAAATAGTCTAATCTAATTTTTTTCTAGTCTTTTTATAGTTTTTCTATTGCCATTTATAGAATGAATTTCAAAAGCTAGCTCATATCCGCAAAGAAATGAGCCAGCTTCTTATTGCAACTTTTTAATTAACTTTTGTATGTTTTCATTCATTGGTATCAACTGCAAACCTGACATAATTTGCAATGTATCTACAATCCCTTGGCAATATGCTTCCTGCTGTTCTTCAAACGCCACCTGCTGAAGCCGCATCACATACTCTTCTATTATTTCCTGCTCCTGTGCTGAAATATTATCTAAGCACTTAACATATTGCGCCTTCGATAATTTCATTTTTTCTTTCTCTACAATGCAATTATCCAGATGTACCAATCCAGTCCTCTGCATATCTGAACATCTCAACTCCTGTAAAAAGTCTGCAACTTTTTCCCATACTTCATTACTCATCGCCATTCCTCCTACCAATATTATTCCATTCTCTACATAAAAAATAAGCAGATATTGCGTATTTCATTCCACATTATCGTAAGTGCTCCAAAAAACAGCGTTCTTCAATCTTCTACTCATACCTGATATAATTTCCTGGATTAAATTTATCCAGGAGGTAACATATGGAAAGCGAAAAGTTCTTATTATGGAAACAACGTCTTGAAGAAATTAAGCAT
>JBGVDD010000230.1:0-3821 GCA_045119215.1 Lachnospiraceae bacterium
GTGTTCTGTAGTGTGTCAGTCTTATAAGAAATAATATATCAGAAGGAAACTAAAATAGAAAATAGAAAAAGCGAAAGTCAGCCAACATGTTTCATGACGCATTGGTGCCTTTCGCAGAAAGGCGGATTATAATAATGAAAAGAAAGTGAGTGAAGGGAAATGAAAAAACATTTTATGGCAGTTTTGGGGACAAGCTTATACGAACCGGTGATTTACCGGATGCCTTGGGAAAAAGGGGAAGATGAAGCAAAGATTCTGGAGAAAAGGGAGCATGAATTTGTACAGCTTGCATTTTTGGAAGGGATGAGGGAAGAATTAAAAAATGGGGCAAGAGCTACCATTTTTGTAACCAAAGGTTCAAAAAGCAGTAATTGGGAGGATAGAAAGTATACAGGAAGGGAAATCGATAATCCACCCAAGTGGATATCAAAAGAAAAAAATATAGAACATCTTATGAAAACGGGTTTGAAAACCCAGATACATGAGTTGTTTGGTGAGGATGCGGAACAGATTGAAATGGTAGAAATTCCCGACGGTAAATCAGGAGAGGAAATCAAAGGGATATTTAAAATAATATATGACTGTATTGGGGAAGATGAAAAGCTGATATTTGATGTTACCCATAGTTTTCGTTCCATTCCCATGATTGCGATTTCAGTATTAAATTATGCCAAGGTTTTGAAAAAATGTGTCATCGGGGGAGTGTATTATGGAGCCTATGAGCCAGGCAAAAAAATAGCAGATGTTGTGGATATTACCTATCTAAATGACATCCTTGAGTGGACAAGTGCAGCGGATGTGTTTATCAAGTATGGAAATGCAGGTCCTATGAATGAACTGGTGAAAATGGAAAAGAACCGATTAGAGAATAAAGAAAAGGGACGATTTGCAGCCTTGGAGAGAAAGATTAATTCTTATGAAGTGTTTACGGGTGCCATTGCTACCTGCAGGGGGCAAAATGTAGATGGGTGGAAGTTAAGTAACAAGGATGGGCGAAGCATTAAGAGTGCAGTGGATGTCATCAGGAAAAACAGTAATGACAAGGCATTGGAAGTACAAAAGGAAATGGAATTATTAGTACCCCTGGTGGAAAAGGTGGATGAAAAAATGGAACCGTTCCAGGTGGAGGAAAACTATAAAATTGGAATGGCAGTGGTGCAATGGTGTATTGAGCATAATATGACACAGCAAGGGTATACTGCATTGGAAGAGACGGTAAAAACCTTCCTTTGTCATCATTATAAGCTTGATGAAGGGGAAGAGGATATTAGAGATGGATTTATAGGAAATCTGGTCAATAGCATGAAGAAGTGGAAGATGGAAACTCAGGATACAGCAGAGGTGAGAAATCAATTTTATTCTCAATGGATGCAGGAAAATAGTGGAGAAGCAGAGCAACGTCAAGAGATTGCAAAATTGTTCATAGATAATGTGGCTTTTGACTTTCTTGATAATGTTGGAGAGTTAAAGGATATTAGAAATGACATCAATCACTTTGGGATGAATGCAAGACCAATGCATACCGAGGATTTAAAGAAAAAATTGATAGAACTAAAAGAAAAGATATTAAGACATATGGAAGATATAGAAGAAAAGAAAGCTTAAGTATGAAGAAGTCAAGTGAAGAAAAGTGAAGCTATTCATTAACGTATCTGTTCAGTAGCTCTGAACAGATACGTTGACACCATGAATTGAGTATTTTATCGTGTTTTTACTTTGGCAAGTAAAGCCTCTTGCAAGGTCTGCGAGAAGTTTATTCCTTGCTCTAGAGCAACGGCATTGAGCCAGGCAGGTATTGTGAGTGTTTTTCGAACTGATTTATCGAAATGTGCCTTTGCGTAGGTTTCAACATCAACAGAAACAATATTAACAAATGTTTCTCCTACTGGCTCATTAGGAGAAACCTCCTTTGAAACAGCAACAGGGTCTATATCTGTAAGGGCGGAAGGAGCAGGAGCTGTTTCTCCCTCTGCTTTGCATGAATGGAGATAACCAGCCAAACATTCAACAGCCATTTCCATTGCATCCTCCAAAGAATCCCCCTGTGTTGCAAGGTAGTTCAGGTCAGGAAAGATAACAGAGTACCCATCCTCCTCCTTGTAGAAACAAGCTGGATACATAGACAACATAGTTTACACCTCCTGTAAATAGTAAAGAAATGGCAAGGGCTTATGTAAGCCCCGCCTGTTTGCGGATGGAATCCTCGGTCCTTTTATTTAGGTCCTTACCCTTGTGAAAGGGAATTGTGACCTTGCCAGGTTTTGTAGGGTGTATGTACTGTCTGTGTGAGCCATTTTGCTCTTTGAACAGCCACCCATCAGCAAGGATTAGTTTTTCCATCTCTCTTGGTTTCATTGGCATACCGCTTTCCTCCTTGCACTATTATAATACCATATTATGCGTATGCAATCAATGCGTATATAATAAATACGTGCAAATAAATCCGGGAGATGGCACTCTTATAATAGTATATGCACAAAGACAGATCTTGTTACTGTTTAATTATCAATCAAGAATGATATTGTGTCAAAGAAAAGCTGTTTTGCTGATATGGATAGAAGCAGGAAGAATCTGCATTTAGACATGGTTGGTATCATGTCTGCTTTTGGTTGGAAAATAGAGAAAAAATAGCACTTGCGGAATAAAAGTGGGTGTAGTAAACTGTACTTAGTGATGAAAAAACATGAGAAATTCCATTTCAGACAAAAAAACAGGTGAAAAATGGTTGAGTTTTAAATTGTCAGACAATTACCTGCAAAAACGGGTCCTGAAACCCTTGTTGCTGGCGGGTTTCCAGAGGGTACCGTAGAAATGGAAGAAACCCGATTGAGGGTATTGACACGTCATTTACAACGTAGAGCACAATGCCCCCTTCTTCGAGGGGTAGAAATGGAAGAAACCCGATTAAGGGTATTGACACCCTTTCGCAGATTCATAGAAGTTTCTAACGGCTCTTCTGTAGAAATGAAAGAAACCCGATTAAGGGTATTGACACTCATCCTCTGGTGTATTGTCGTCAGTTAGCGCAGGAGTAGAAATGGAAGAAACCCGATTAAGGGTATTGACACAACTGGGCAGCCTGGAGAACCATTGAGGTTAATGCTGGAAGTAGAAAAGGAAGAAACCCGTTTAAAGGTAAAAAATTTTTCATAAAATCCGTAAAGATCAATGGTGGTAGAAGATACGGATGAACTATACATAGAAGATTTTCCGTGTAGATTGTCTATAAAACGATGGAAAAACTGGAAAAAGGAGCATCAGGAGAAAAAATAAAGTAGTGGGTTGCCGTATGGTTAAGAACATGCTATGATAACCATAAGAACACAGGAGAACAGCGCCAGTATCATAAGGAGACTGAAATGAGGTTGAACAGTATAGCAGCGTCCAAGGCAATGGTTTTGTGACATAAACTATATTGGGCAAAAAGGTTGTTATTTGCAGATGTTGGCATCTGGAGATAAGAATCAATAAAATTTCTTTGGAGAATGATATTGTGTCAAAGAAAAGCTGTTTTGCTGAAGTGGATAGAAGCAGGGAGAATCTGCATTTAGACATGGTTGATATCATGTCTTTTTGTGGTAGAAAAATAGAGAAAAATAGCACTTGCGGAATAAAAGTGGGTGTAGTAAACTGTACTTAGTGATGAAAAAACATGAGAAATTCCATTTCAGACAAAAAAGCAGGTGAAAAATGGCTGATTTTTAAATTGTCAGACAATTATCTGCAAAAACAGGTCCCGAAACCCTTACTACCAGCGGGTTTCCAGGGGTACCGTAGAAATGGAAGAAACCCGATTAAGGGTATTGACACACTTCTGGCAT
>JBGVDD010000231.1:0-6895 GCA_045119215.1 Lachnospiraceae bacterium
TTGAAGAGTCTGCCGGTAGTGGGAAAATACTTTAGATAGTTGTTTAAGGGCTAAAAGCACTACCTTTACAATAACAGCTCGTTTAAAGTCACAATTTGTGACCTCAAAAATAAAGATATAAATATGGCAAATAATATAGAACATCAAAATAAAGGAGAACTGGTCACAAATTGTGACCAGTTACAAAATAATGAGGTCGTAGTTACCACTCCTGTAGAAAGTCGAATAATGTCTATTCGTGGAAAACAAATTATGATAGATAGAGACTTGGCGGAACTTTATGGAGTAGAAACTAAAAGATTAAACGAGGCAGTAAAGCGTAATATAGAACGTTTCCCTGAGCGTTTCCGTTTTCAACTAACTAAAGAGGAAATGGCTGAACTGGTCGCAAATTGCGACCGGTTCAATAGTTTGAAGCATTCAACAGTTCACTCATATGCTTTTACAGAACAGGGAGTAGCAATGCTCTCTACCATTCTCAGAAGTGAAACGGCTATTCAAGTAAGCATACGTATTATGGATGCATTTGTTGCAATGAGACATTTTATGACTACAAATGCAGAAGTTTTCCAACGTCTTTCAATAATGGAATACCATCAATTGGAAATGCAGCAACATCAGCAAGAAACAGACAAACGCATTGACGAAGTGTTCCGCAGATTGGATGAAGGCAATGCGAAACCTAAGCAAGGTGTGTTCTACAATGGGCAAATTTATGACGCCTATACTTTTGTTGCCGATTTGGTTAAAAGTGCAGAGAAACGTATTATCCTTATCGATAACTATGTAGACGAAACAGTACTGACATTGCTCGATAAAAGAAAAGAAGGCGTATCGGCTATTATCTATACTCAACAGATAAGCCGTCAGTTCCAACTCGACATAGACCGTCATAACGCTCAATATTCACCGATTGATGTTGAAACATTCCGCTTGTCACATGACCGTTTCCTATGTATTGACGATGACGTATATCATATAGGAGCATCTATCAAGGATTTGGGCAAAAAGTGGTTCGGTTTCTCAAAGATGGAAATACTTACACCCGATGAATTGGTGGAACGAATCAACAGAGGATAAATTGAGACGGCTGAGCAAGCTGAAGAATACGACTCCGTAAGTGAAAGAAGACGTCTGATCAGGTTCAAAGAGATAGAATATGGAGTTCAAGGAGACTGCTTCTGGAAAGTATCACAATACTGACGAAAATAGGTCCCGATACTGCATTCATACTAACTTTCTATAGCAGGAATCTATATCGTAAAAGAACAAAGAAAAATGAAAATTGCTGTAAAATAATAGGTTTTAAGTTATATGAGGGTGTGCAATATGCCATCACCATTGACTTATGACACACCCTCATTCAAATATCACTCGGTTGTTAGGCGAAGAATATGGAACTAAATCCCCGTTTTTGATGAATACTACACCATTACGAATGCATTATTGGGTCGGCGACCATAGGAAGTTCGCCATCTGCACATAGCCTTGAAGTATAAACAGATTCTATACTAACATACTTATCATACCATTTTTGAGGATGTCGCTCATTTACTTCGTATGCCCGCTCAAAAAAATCGTACAACTCATCGTAAGTCAGTTTGTATTTCAATATCAATTTCAAGTCTTTGGTACAAAGAGGTATTATCTTCAAACTTTCCACATAATTATTAGAGTCGGATGTATCATAATACCCCATATACTTTCGGCACATAAAATCATTTATCACATTGATGTCCAAATAACTGGTAGCAAAGACACAATAGCTATTTTTGTTTTGTGTGCGTAGCAAATATCTACCCAAATGCCTAGAAACAGGTTCCATCTCCATACGTCTTTGATTTGTTCCATCAGCCAAGGTAGCTTCCAGCAGCAAACCATGATTTGGATACGAACTACAGCCCTGATACTCATACACGATGTCAGCTTCACCACCAGCCGCATGTGTGACAGGCAACAGGTTGGCATCAAGTGATAATTTTAAGTAATGTAACAATTTTCCCTTCCTGCCACTTACCTTATACCATACGATTCCCAAGACATACTCAAAGATTGTTGGAATATCAGCATTGTCCGTTACAAGCTGATTTATTTCATCATCATTACGATTCTCAAAATCATCCAACAACCTTTGCAAGGTTACATCCGTAAACTTAGTATCTATCATCTTGTTTAAACGTTGGTAACGTACCTTATCCACTTCGTCAAAAGCTTCATCTATAGTGCTAATCGAAGTACCCAATTCTTTATTAATGCCATCGATTATACTTTGCTTATCAAATACCAATGCAGGACAAATATCTACTAAAGAACAATTTTCTTCCAATCGAGGACATGGCTCATAGGCATCTTTATATAACACATCTATGGCCTTGGCAAAGAACTGCTTTGGCACAACATCCAATGTCACGTGTTCATCTGTAAAGACAAAGCAGTTTGTCAACCCTAAATATCGCCTATTCAGATCCAAATAATCTTCCAAAGTAGCCTTCGCCTTAAACAAATGCATTGTCAAATAGAAAAAACGTCTAAAGGATTCTTCAGAATCTAACACGCCAACAGGTAACGCTTTTAAAACTGCTTCTCCCTGTTTTTTTATTGTAGCTTTCATGGCTGATTTGAATAAGATTTTTTTCCACTTTTTTGAAATAGAAGATTGGAATGAACTCAAATCAACGAGCAATGCCTCCACTTTAGAATAATCCTGCTCCATATACACCTTATATAAATCTTCATAAAGTGCAACATAAGGTTTGTCATAATTGGCACTTTTTCTATTCATGCCTACAGACAGCAAAAGTTCTGGAGAGTATTCGTTATTGACAAATCTCTCTAAGCCAGCTTTATAATTTTGTTTTGACAAAAGAAAATCTTTGATCGTATCATCGATATTTCCTTTGCCAGCACGTAGTTGTTGTATCAGTTCTGATATGTAAGAAGTCGAAAAATCATCAGTGCACAATGGTACCAAGTATCGGAATTCATCATATGACAGATAATCCAGTTTTGTTATCAAATACAAGACCACTATTAAAGGACGAACGATATTTTTGCCAATCTTTAAACTTGTCTTCAGCAATTGTCCTAAGTACAAAATGCTATCATAAGAAATACCAAGTTCTGTTTTCTCATTATAAGAACGAGTCCTTGATATTTCCAAGAGATACTGACCTGCTTCGGTTAAACGATGGTTCTCGTTGACCAACCCCATATCATAGAGCCCACTTGTTTTCTCACGAGCAGTTTTATATTTTCTGTCCCAAGGCTCTCCACCTTCCATAAAGCCATTTTCTACCAAGTAATCGTAATACCTCACTTTGATTTCATAGATATCTTTTTGACCAGGAGCCATATATTTCTTCTCCCAACCTTGATTGGCATTTTCTGGGATTTTCCAAAAATCATCTAACAAGGCAAGTTGCATCTCGGTCTTGAAATTAAACTCCTTTGTTCTAAAGGAAGTCGTTCCCAACTTCCACATAAAAGATGAATAAGGTATTTTTTCGTATTCCATAATCATTCCTCCCAAACTAAAAGTTAGTAATCAAGACTTCTTCAGAATCAGCCTTTTTAGACTTTTTCTGATAATTGCTATAATGATAGTCCATAAACAGATGATGTACATTATAATCATTTTGCTCTAGCCATCTTCCCAAAAGAGCATTTTCCTTGCCTTCATGCGTTAATACATTTGACAAAGCAAATTTTATATTCCGTTCGTTTAAGCTATCCAAAAGCTTCAATAAGTCTATCTCGTCCTTATCTGTCCATCCTGCTTTTTCATTATATGTAGCAGTGGTTATCAGATAAGGAGGATCACAATAAACAACACTCTTATCCGTCAACATTTGGAAATCAAAGGTACGGAAATCACCTTGCCTTAATTCATTATTTTGACTTCGCAAAGCTTCTAAAAAACGAACTAGTTTTGTCTCTATTACCAAATTAAAATCTCTTTTTCCGACAGGTAAATTAAAATGTCCCTTGTCATTGAAACGCATCTGATTATTAAAACCAAACAATATCAATGTATAAAGCAGTATGTAATACTGATTGTCAACCTTCGGATAATTATTGAATCTTTCTCGTAACGACAAGTACTTTGCACGATTATACTTAGACACACCAAGATTAGCTCCACCGCCATAATAAGCAAAGTTATGATAACGAGTTTGGCTGAACCCAAATTCCTCTATCAACTTGTTGATGCCTCCAATAATGGTTTCAGGGCGCATCCGTTTGAATGCTTTCAACAATCCAATAAGTTGCTTAGAACTGTCATTATAAACAATTTTCTCTGCCACAACATTCATCCCAACATTACAACCGCCACAAAATAAATCTACAAATATGTCAATAGCTGTAGGAAAGTAAGGCAATAGCTGATCTAATATGCGAGCTTTACCGCCTTGATAGTTTAATGGTGAAGCTATGAAATTTTTTATTTGTTTACGCTGCATAAAAAGATTCGTTCTTGATTGTCTTTATTAAATTCACTCTTACCTGCATCAAATCCGCGATAACCCATGGTAAACACCTTTACATCCCCTCGAAGAGAAAGAATCTCAATGATTTCCTCATCTGTCATCTTTGCGTTTGAGCGACATTGAAGTTTCTTGCCATTATTATTATATGACAACAAGATATACCTTGAATTTAACTTTAGTACCAAATCTCGCAGAGCCTTAGCGGCCTCTACACTTTTACAATAGTTACTTTTCATTTGAGTCCTATCCATCTTTTTAGCTATGCCAAAGACTTGAGGTTTCTCCCAACGAGCCACATTCTCCAGTAAATGGTAAGCATCACAATATTGGCGACTATTATAAGGAGGGTCAAGGTAGGCAACATCTACCGACTCATCCGATGCAATCATGTTTGAATCTGCACAATAGACATGATTGTTTACATTCAACTCATAGCCATTATCAGGCATACGTAATATTAGCTCTCCTTCGTACTTTCCATCTCGAATAAAGGAATCATAATGTCCACAAGTATGGCTAATTCTATCCATTGCGTATATCAAAGAGGTTACAACCATCGCTCGTTCTCTGTCGTTCACTTTATGCGCAAGAAACTTACTTTCAATATCTTCACGGATAAATCCAATCTTTTGTGAATTATAGGTATCAAAATAAGTGTTTGCAAAATTCTGCGACATGTAATTGGATTCAGCAGAAGCATCATAAGCATTATAGTAATCCAACAATTCAGAAACTTTTGCTCTATCAACATTTTGTGGCGAAAACCAACACAATGCAGCTAAATAATTACAAAACATCATATCACAAACTACTAGCCGCTTGTCCAAAAATGCAGATGCCACACTTCCTGTACCAGCGAACACATCGAAGAAAGAATTTACCTCATTACAATTCTTTTCGACAACTTCCCTGATCCAACCAGACAATTTATATTTATTACCCAAATAACGGCGATTGCTTATATTAAAGGTGTCCATCAACATTTTATTATAAAGTATCCCAAGCCGATTCCTTATAACTAGAGACAATCATTCTTACATAACCTTTACTACCCTCAAAGAAACGGCGTAGGAATCATATCACTTCCGCTATCCTTGTTCTCCGAGGTATTAGGGAACCTACAATATCAAGGATAAGAAGCAACAGAAGCCTACGCCAAATGAGTATATATACATATAGCACAAAGTACACCCTTCCTTACGAAAGGGCGCACTTGTGCCGTGTAAATACACGTTATGGGTAGACGTCCATTTGCCATCTCCCTCTGAATATTGTTTTCGAAAGTCCCTAATTTTCGAAGAATCAGAAGAAAACGTTATGAACGCCTTTCTCTTAAAATAGGCCAAGCCTTGGATTCACGCCAGCGTCTCATCGCCGACAATCCGCAGAATGACAACTGCAAAAGTAATGAAAAGTATTCTGTTAAGCAAATATTTGAGGGATAATTAATATTCTTGAAGCAAATTTCTTGTATTGAATCAGAAAAATGCAGGAAAACAACTTTTTCTATATATTACTGATTCAAGTTTCGCAAGCTCAGAAGTTAAAGGAGTTAAAGAAGTTAAAGGAGTTAAGACAACAGTCTTTTTGGCGTAGTTTTTTAAGCAGCAAGACATACGTCTTAACTCCTTAACTTCTTTAACTTCCTGATATGCGAAAGTTCAGTTAAATATTTTAAATCAATGAAGTTATAGTTTTCCTCATTCGAGCTTTGACAAGTGCAGAGCTATACGCTTTTGGAAACCAAAATAACTTTTTCCCCAAAAAACTGATAGGTATCACAGCTTGTATTATAGTGCAGACTCAGTCTCGGTGTTATACTATTAGTGTATCAGCAAGGCGGGTTCATCCCCGCACAAAAAACCGCAGCTCCGCTGCTGGCGTAGACCTCTGATGGTCCGCCAACCATATAGCGAAGCGGTTTGAGCACCGTTTCTGTCCCCTATAAGGGGAACCGAAGGGGTCGTAAAGACTATTGAAAGGGCGGTTGGTACATCCCCTGTCCCCTGAGGGGAAAGGTTGTGCAAATGAGCGCAATGAAAGTTCGCTTTCATATTGCCGAGTGCAGCCAACCTTCTCCATGAGAAAAGGGGCTTGGGGAAAGCGGTGGAGCCTTCTTTAATGGTAAAGAAGGACGAGTTGATTTTAGAAAAGACTTAAGGTTAAGGAAGGACTGGTGGGTTTTCGAAAAAAGCAACGAGCAAACAACCCCTTAGCAAATCCTTGAGTGAAGGCGGGTTTATCCCCGCACAAAAAACCGCAGCTCTGCTGCTGGCGTAGACCTCTGATGGTCCGCCAACCATATAGCGTAGCGGTTTGAGCTCCGAGTAGGGCGGTTGGCACATCCTTTCCCTTCTGAGAAGGGAGAGGCTTGGAGAGAGATGTGGAGCCTTCCTTAAGGGTAAGGA
>JBGVDD010000232.1:0-4052 GCA_045119215.1 Lachnospiraceae bacterium
ATATAGGCGCCCACAACTGCAGCCCCACCAAGAAGCCTGTTGCGTTTGTTAGCATCCGTCTCCATATCATACTGTGCCAGCATCCGGTCAATCAAGTCAATCTGTCCGGCTTACAGCTATGTGGAATACGGCATTTGAACAACATGGTAACAAGAGCTATCACGACACAAAGTAGCAGCCATACAACGGTCAGAAAGTATCCGATGGCATGGTGATAATCGTCCATCCACACAACTGCATCTGCATGAAAAATGAATACGAGCTGATGTAAGTCATTGGTCAGCACCAGCAAATCAAGGATTTCTAAGCATCGGCTCGACATAGCAACACACAACTCTCCACATGCATCGTCTCCGTCCTTGGAACACATAATGTCTACCTCGTCTTCGGTAAAAGAACAATTATTTTCTCCGTTATTCAACAAGTCTTCGTGAACGTTCATTCAAGCTCACCTCCTTGTTGAGTTCTCACACAGGCAGGCTCTATATTGCCTGCTTGTGAAGATTTTTATATCTGTTCTTTGCGTCAGGAATAAACTCATTGTCCATCCCCTTTAACACAAAGGTCAGCTTATATGGATCTACCGTGCCATCCTCTGCCACTTCACCCACAATTACCTTCTGTACAATGCTTTCAAATACAACTCTGTCAAACTTATCAAGCACATCTGCACCTGCAAGCTTTGCCCGAAGCTCCCGCATACGGTTTTGAATGTTTTTCTGGGATAATACATTCTGCGATAATATATCCTTTTCATCATTGGCTTTTTTCAGCTTCCGATTCAATTCTTCGTACTTCTCATCGTATGCTTCTTTTGAAATTTTATCATCCAGCATCATATCAGTCAATTTGTTTCGCTTCTTTTCAAGAGAAGCAATGTCCTTTTCCACCTGCTTCAATCTGCCGGAGCTTTCATCCCTGGATACTGTTTCTTCCACGGAAGAAAGTACCGATTCCAGCACATCATCAAAGTTATCTGCAAGCAGTCCGAACATCTCCAAAAAGGCATTTTCGATAATGCTCTCATCAATCGCCTTGCTGTTAGGACAGTTCTCATTGCCCTTATTGGTTGCCACCCTGCATTTCCACACCGGTTTCTTGTGCTGTGTATCCTGATGGTGGGAACGTCTTGTCAGATTCGTATATAAAGTTATAATTAAATATGTACAAAAAATATTAAATAAGAATGTACAAATGTTATGATTTATGAGTGCAGGAGGAACTCATAATGATAATAAAAAACGAAATCATAACAGACTTAGAAATTAAAAGTGTCAAGGATCTATATAAACTAAAACCGTTTATGGAGGACACATCATTGAAGATTAATAAAAGCCAGATTGCTCGAGAACTGGATGTTGATAGACGTACCGTGGATAAATATATAAATGGATACGAAAAACCTTCTACTAGGAACTCAAGCAACTGCATAGAACCTTATTACGATATTATTGCTGAATTGCTTTCTGATAATAACCAGCAAGTTTTTTATTACAGAAAAGTTCTCTGGCAGTACCTTGTTGATAATCACAACTATACAGGTGTTTATTGCAACTTTGCTACTTATTTAAGAACTTATCCCGAATTCGATTCATATTTCAGAAAAAATAAATCGTCTAACAAAACTGGCGTAACTATTAGATATGAAACTGACATGGGAAAACAAGCTCAGCTGGATTGGAAGGAGTCAATCCCATTTATACTTGATACAGGTGAAACTATAGAAATAAATGTATTTGTATTACTTTTGTCGTATTCCAGATTTAGAAAATATCGTTTGTCCATATCTAAAACACAGGATGTTTTGTTTTCTTTTCTGGATGATGCGTTTGAAACATTTGGAGGTGTGCCAAAGGAAATCGTTACAGATAACATGAAAACTGTTATGGATGAGGCAAGAACAGAATATTTTGAAGGCAAGATAAACCCACGCTTTAAACAATTCGCTGATGATTATGGATTTAAAGTTCAGCCTTGTATAGCAGGAAGACCACGCACAAAGGCAAAAGTTGAAGCACCCATGAAGATACTTGATGAAATACGCGCTTATAATGGAAAACTCAATTATAAGCAGCTCAACGATTTAATTACTAGGATTAATAATCGTGTCAATAGTCAGGTTAATCAAGGAACAGGACGAATTCCGCTTATGTATTTTCAAAAAGAAAAGGCTTTCTTAGGTACTTTACCCACAAATACCATCAGAAAGCCTTATCAAACACCAATGCATACAGTAAAAGTAAATCATTCAAGCATGTTCCAGCACAATGGAAATCAGTATTCTGTACCACCAGAATACGTTGACAAAAATGTTTCTTTACAGATATACGATGGCTACATACATGTTTATAATAACACAAATCTCATAACTATACATCAACTAAGTAAAAATAAACTTAATTATCTTGAAGAACATTATGTTGAAATAGCAAGAAAATCTCATGCTTTCAAAGAAGAAAATATATCTGATAGGGCTAAAGAAAATCTAGAAACAATAGGAAGGATATATGGTTATGAATAATACAACATACAATCAGCTTTGTTCAAACTTAGAACAATTAAAATTATCTCAAATGCTGATACATCTTGATGAGATAACAGATTTTGTTACCTCAAACAATTTATCATTTACAGAAGGATTGCAAAAATTAAGTAACTACGAAGTCGATTTCAAAGAAAAAAATGCATCTAAATCAATGATTAAAGCTGCAGCATTTCCATTTGTAAAGGAACTAAAAGATTATGACTTCTCTTTTCAACCAACAGTTAATGAGCAGGAATTAAAAGAACTGGCAACCTTAGGTTTCCTGGAAAAACATGAAAATATAGTTTTTCTTGGGCCTAGTGGTGTTGGAAAAACGCATCTTGCTACTGCCATAGGTATAGCCGCAGCTAAAAGACGTGTAAGTACATATTTTATTAAGTGTAATGATCTTCTTGCACAATTAAAACGTGCTAAACTTGAAAATCGCTTGGATGCCAGGTTAAAACACTTCTCTAAATATAAGCTATTAGTGGTGGATGAAATCGGATATTTGCCAATTGATAAAGAAGATTCAAATCTTTTCTTTCAACTTATAGATATGAGATATGAAAAGAAAAGTACAATACTTACAACAAATATGAACTTTAACGAATGGGATGGGATATTTTATGATGCAGTTGTTGCCAATGCCATAATGGATAGAGTTTTACATCATTCACATGTGATAACAATATCTGGAAGGTCCTACAGACTAAAAGATCATATTAAACCAACCGATTAATTGTACATTTTTATATCATATTTTTTGTACATTAATCCTTGACATTTTATATTCGTACCACAGAAACCGCATTCACACATACTGCTGAACGCAAATTTCCGGGCATATTTTGTCCGGATTCCGGATTCCACATTTGAATTGGAACGGTAACGGTTTTTGCAAATCTCCTGTGCCGCATTCCAGACCTCCTCCGATACAATAGCTTCGTGGTGGTTCTTCGTATAGTACTGGTTTTCCTCTCCACGATTTTCCAGCCTCCGCTTGGATATCGGGTCAACCGTATAGGTCTTTCCCATCAGCAAATCACCCTTGTACTTCTCGTTCTTGATAATTCCTCTGACACCACTGTCTGTCCACTTGACAATGCCCTTTTTGTTTACCTTTCCAAGCTCGGTAAGTCTTTTTGCAATGGTATTTGCTCCATATCCCTGAATATACAGATCAAATATCAGCCGAACCGTTTCTGCCTCTGCCGGATTAACCGAAATACTTTTATCTTCCGGATTGTAGTCATATCCGAGACAGCCGTTAAATCCCATCAGCTCCCCTCTTGCCATCTTGTATTGCACACCCATCTTCACATTCTGCGATAATGACTCCACTTCATTCTGTGCCAGTGCCGATAAGAGAGAAAGCTGCATCTCACTCTCCATTGTGGAAGTGTCGATGTTTTCCTTTTCAAAAATCACCGTCACCCCCTTCTGCTTGAGCATTCGTGTGTAAGTCAGTGTATCCACAAGATTTCTGGAGAATCTGGAAATTGATTTTGTGATAACCACATCAATC
>JBGVDD010000233.1:0-15522 GCA_045119215.1 Lachnospiraceae bacterium
TGTGCATTACGAAACTCCCTTAACAAGATCTTTTGTGTATCCTTCACCTTCCTGCACATCCTCTCTAAAAAATTTCTCATAAACCAACTCATCATATTTTTGATTTAATCTGCCAACAGAGCGGATGAAACAAAGGTAAAAGAATACTATTATGATTATTCCTAGTGCAATCAATATCTTAACCATTCATTGCACCTTCTTTCGTCACCGGTACTGTTTGTTCCGGTATCTTTTTTCTTATATTGACCAAGTCAGCTTTCATGTTCGCTCCTCCTACAAAAAGGCAGGACCAAGAAGCTACATTCAAGCTAACTTAGTCCTGCTTATTAACAGTAACAAATAAGGTGGAACCAAATTAGCAATCGCACCCTAATAAAGGGCATAAAATTCTTTACTAATCTAGTCCCACCTTGTATAATGAAAAGAGTTACATCTCCTTTCCAGCACATTTTATCTTTTGTGCCAATTCAGTTGTATCTTGCGCAAAATACTAGCCTTTTCTTGGTCAATGAAATAGGACTAGAACACCGCAAACCCTTGATTTTACTGGATTTCCTTGTGTTGTTCCCATTATAACTCGTGAACATCCCCTGCACAATCCCCCCTGTTTTGGAAATCAGCTCTGAATCCGTGACTTTTATTACCATTTGTTTTTTTTCACTATCCCCGTATTGTATCTGTTCAATCTCCACCTGATACTGTTTCAGCTCATCTTGTAATTTACACTGTATCAAGGCAGGTCCTTTTTTTACCTCCCAGGAATATCCTACCTTTCGCCATTCTCCCTCAGCCTCATTTTTTAATTTTTCGTCCACATGACCAAAAATACCACAAGTGCTGTTTTTTTCAATATTTCCCAATTTTGTAGTTTGATTATAGTAAATCATTCCTTCCAATGCACCAGGTTTTCCTGCCTTTCCGGAATGAATGTCAAATATCTGGGTTTCATATAATTCTCCCATAGATAAATCCATCAATGTTCCTGTATCCACATCATTTACCCCATGTCCCAGACCACCAAAAGCTCCGGTTTTCGTCATATAAGTAAGAGTTCCTATCCCCTGGGCATCATCCCGCACCCACACACCAATCTTTTTCTCCTGATTTTCCGACTCCACAATGGGAACGGTTAACTCCACCAGTTCTCCCTGTCTTCGAACAGTCAGCACCGCCTGTTCTTCGCTTTTGTGAATCTGCTCTATCAATTCCTCCTTTGTATTGATAGATACCCCATTGACTTTTTCAATATAATCCCCTGAAATCACCTTCTCTCTCGCCGGTTCCAGTAACTCTCCATTTCCACTACTCACCTGTCCACTCCCCAATACCATTACTCCATCCGTCTCTAAATAAATTCCCACAGGAATCCCCAACGCCTTCACTTTATTTTCACTAACTACATGTACCGCCACATTTTTTACTGGAATCACTCCAAAAAGAGAACACTTCATTTCATAGCTTCCAGTATTTCCGGTATGAATTGTAACCTGGTCATTAAGACTCAAGGGCTGGCTCCCAATGGTGGCCAGCACCGGCACCGAAAGTTCCAACTTTACATGTTCTGTACTATTGCTATTAAAACGCAATTCATCCGGTATGGCTGATTTTATCAAATAAAAACCATAACCCATGGTAAATATAATGCTAAATACAAGTAAACCTTTTAGAAATTTTCTATACGCTTTCACAACCATACCTCCATATTTTGTACATAATAAAAAGTATACCTTTTGGTATACTTTTTGTTTCTTTTAGTATGTGAAATCTGCAAAAAACAAATCATACATTTTTTGCTAATTCTTTCATTTCTCTTGCATTTTGCAGTGTAGTTTCCGTAATGGAAACTCCCCCTAGCATTCTTGCAATTTCTTCTATTTGTGCCTCCTTTGAAAGTTCCCTTACAGAGGTAATGGTTTTATCCCGTTTTACCGTTTTTTCGATGATAAAATGGTTGTCTGCCATAGCGGCAATCTGAGGTAAATGTGTAATGCAGAGCAACTGATGATTTTTCGAAATCACTGCCATTTTCTCTGAGACCTTTTGAGCCGTACGCCCACTAATTCCCGTGTCGATTTCATCAAAAATTAAAGTATCAATCTCATCATGGTCTGCCATCACTGTCTTTATGGCTAACATAATTCTGGAAAGTTCTCCTCCTGACGCTGTGCTTTGTAAAGGTCGCAGCGGCTCTCCTACATTGGTGGCAATCATAAACTGTGCTGCATCTGTACCATTCTTGGTAAAATCCGCCAATCGTTGAAAATCAAAAGTCAGTTCTGTATTCAAGAAATTTAAATCCGATAAGTGCACTTTTACTTCTTCACATAATTTTTTTCCAAAAATTCTCCGAAGCTTACTTAACTCTTCTGAAATTTTTTCCAGCTCTTTCCTCGCTTCTGCATAATTTCGAGACAGATGTTCCAAATAGGCATCGTAATCTATACATGCTTCCAATTGTTTACATTTTTCTTCCCGATACGCCAGAATTTCTGCAATGGTTTTTCCATATTTTGATTTTAAAGTATTGATAAGATTTAACCTTTCCTCCGTGTAATGAAACTGTTCCTCACTAAATTCCAATTCTTCTAAATATTGGGCAATATCCCTGTTAAAATCGTTGAGTAAACCATCAATTTCCACTAACTGGCCTTTTTGTTCCTGTAGTCTCTCCACATCCTGTGGCAGAGACTCCATAAGTTTTACACAGTTTCCCAGTAATTCCCCAGCACTTTCCCTATTTCCATACCCTGTAATATGATGAATCTGTCCTAACACCTCAACAATCCTTCGACTATTGTTCATGAGATGAAACTGTGATTCTAATTCTTCATCTTCTCCCACTCTTAGGTTGGCTTTCTCAATTTCCTTTACTTCAAATTCCATAAAGGAGATTTCTCTGATACGTTTTTCTTTATTTTCAGAGGCATCTTCATACTCTTTTTTTATTTTCTGGTAATTTTGAAAACATTGTGCTAACTCTTTTTTTATTTTCCAAACCTGCTCTCCAGCGTATTCATCCAAAATATCCAGATGCTTATTCTGATTTAATAATAACTGCTGTTCATGCTGTCCATAAATATCAATCAGAATCTCTGATACCTGCTGTAATGCCTTGATGGTTACTGTTTCACCGTTAATCCGGTTACTCCAACGTCCGTTCTGATATTTTCTAGAAAGAATCATCTCGTCTTCTTCCATAAAAAAACCCATTTCTCTTAATTTTTCTCTCTGATGTTCCTTGGAAATAGAAAAGACCGCCTCTACATACAAGGGTTTCTCCTTATCCTTAATAATGGATGGTTCTAATTTCCCTCCAAATGCCAGATTTAAAGAACCCAGAAGCATAGATTTTCCTGCTCCCGTTTCTCCTGTTAGAATATTTAACCCCTCCTTAAAGGTAATCTCTGCCGAATCAATAAGTCCTAAATTTTTTACATTTAAGTCCAATAACATATTTTATATTCTCCCCCCCCTATTTTGCTACAATTCTGCGTATTTTTTCCATAACAATTTTGGTGTCATCCACACTGCGAATGGCGCACATGATAGTATCATCTCCTGCAATACAACCTACCACCTGATGCCACTTTAATGCATCAATTGCCGCCGCCACTGCCATAGCCATTCCTGCCACAGTCTTAATCACTAAAATATTCTGAGCCATATCCATAGAAAGAAATCCATCCTTTAACACTCGCATATACTTTTCTGAAGTAGCATCCTGGTTCTGAAACAGAGCATATTTTGAGCCTTTTTTTCCAGAGGCTATCTTCGTTAGATTCAATTCCCTAATATCCCTTGAAACTGTTGCCTGAGTTACCTTAAATCCAGCTTCCTTTAATTTTTCTGCCAATTCTTCCTGAGTCTCTATATCATAGCTGGCAATCAGCTCAACAATCTTTGCCTGTCTACTGCTCTTCATACTTACTCTCCTAACTTTCGGCGCAATGTTTCCAAGAAACTAATCTGGCTTAATTTCAACATTTTCACTGTACTCTCTGCCCTCGCAATACACACAGCTTCCCCCGACTTTAAATGAAAGGTGGAATCCCCGTCAAAAACTACCTCTGCGGTTTCTGATTCTTCCTTTCTTCCCGGTCCAATCTCCACACAGATATCATCATTACCGTCTAACACAATGCTTCTGGTATTCAAAGTGTGGGGGCAGATAGGTGTAATCACAATGGAACTGGCACAGGGTTTTACAATGGGACCTCCTGCTGATAAATTATATCCTGTGGAACCAGTTGGTGTAGCCACAATCACACCATCTGCCTGATAGGAATGAAGATATTCCCCATTGACGAAAATCCGATACTCCACCGTACGCAGTTTTCCTTCTCTTGTAATGACCACATCATTTAAAGCTACCGCTTTCCTCTCTGATTTTCCTTGTAGCAGTGTAGTCCCCTCTAACATCATTCGTTCTTCAATCATGTATTCATCTGACATTAATTTGTCCAACGCAGGATAAATCTGGGAAGTTTCTACTTCCGTAAGATATCCCAAAGTTCCCAGATTCACCCCCAACATGGGAACATCTGTCTTCAATACTCCATGAGCTGCCCGGATAAAGGTTCCATCTCCACCGATTACAAGAATACATTGAGTATCCTTAGGTATCTTCTCACTGGAAATATGATTGGAGGTATCTGTTACCACAGTGGCTCCCGCTTCTTTTAAATATTTTTCTATTTCCTCTGTCACCTGCATTTTTTCATCTTTCTGCAGATTTGCTAAGATATAAAACTTATCCATTCTTTTCTCCTTGTGCCCCTGAATGATATTAATCCAAGTCTGCATGGGCAGCATCCACTACCAGCTTGATTTTTCCAAAATCAAACTCCAAAGCTTCATCTTTTTGAATATGTAGCAGATACTCAATATTGCCTTCCGGTCCTTTCACCGGGGAGTAGTCCAGATTTAAAACCCGAAATCCATTATCAAGCACAAAGGAAATCACCATCTCAATTACTTCCTGATGCACTGATTTTTCCCGGACTACGCCTTTTTTTCCTACTTTGTCTCTGCCTGCTTCGAATTGGGGTTTAATCAGACAGACCATCTGTGCCTTGTCTGCAAGCAATTGATAGGCAGGAAGTAACACCTTGGTAAGAGATATGAATGAAACATCTACCGAAGCGAAACCGATTTCTTCCCCAATATCCTCCGGAGTTACATATTTGATATTTGTCTTTTCCATACAAATAACCCGTTCATCCTGACGAAGCTTCCATGCAAGCTGTCCATGTCCTACATCCACTGCATATACCTTCACCGCACCATTTTGCAGCATGCAGTCCGTAAAACCTCCAGTAGATGAACCGATATCCATACAAACTTTTCCTTCTAATGCCACATCAAAAACATCCACTGCCTTCTCAAGTTTTAACCCGCCACGGCTTACGTATTTTAATGTACTACCCTTAATTTCAATATTCACTGTATTTTTTTCCGGATCAAAGGTGGTTCCTGCCTTGTCTTCTCTTTGTCCATTGACAAATACATTCCCTGCCATAATAATGGCCTTAGCCTTTTCCCTTGATTCTGCTAAGTTTCTTTTTACCAATAATACATCTAATCTTTCTTTCATCTTAATCCTATAAACCTATAAATGCCGAAACAATTCTTCCCGTAATTGCCTCTGTATCAATACCTACTTCTTTTTTCAACAAATCTACATTTCCATGCTCCACATAATCATCCGGCAACGCCACAATCTCTACTTTTACATCCAACTGTTTTTCCAAGACAAAGACTGCAACCTGCTCTCCAAAACCACCTTGTTGTATTCCTTCCTCCATTGTGACAATCAATTTATGTTCTTTCGCCAATTCTACAATCTTTTCCTTGTCAAAAGGCTTTGCAAATCTGGCATTCACAAGAGTACAGTTATAACCAATATCCTTTAATCTTTCACGCACCATTTTTGCTGTCTGAACCATACTTCCAAAGGCAACCAATGCAATCTCATCTTCATCGTAGAGGGTCTCACTTTTTCCAAGCCTTATTGGTGTTCTATATTCCTTAAATCCATCGTAGGCCTCTCCTCTAGGATAACGAATGGCAATAGGTCCATCAAACTCCACCGCAAACTTCATCATATCCGACAATTCCCATTTGTTCTTTGGTGCCATTATGTGCATGTTAGGAACCCCCATGAGAAACGAAATGTCAAAGATACCTTGATGAGTCTCTCCGTCGCTTCCCACCAGACCCGCTCTGTCAATTGCAAATACCACAGGCAGGTTCTGAATACACACGTCGTGTATCACCTGATCATATGCCCTTTGCAAAAAGGAGGAATACAAGGCAACAATAGGCTTCATCCCGGCTGCAGCCAATCCGGCTGCAAATGTTACTGCATGTTCCTCTGCAATACCCACATCAAAAAAACGTTCCGGATAGGTATTGCGGAATCGCTTTAGTCCTGTCCCATCCGGCATGGCAGCGGTAATGGCCACCACTTTCTCATTTCTGGCTCCTAATTTTACCATAACAGTAGAAAACACATGTGTATATCCTGGCTTTTTCTTTCTGACAATTGGAAGCCCGGTATTAATATCAAAGGGTTCCGTACCATGAAATCGGGAAGGATGTCTTTCCGCCGGTTCATATCCGTGACCTTTGTGAGTCAATACATGCACCAGAACCGGTCCCTTTACTTTCTTGGCCTCCCTCAACACCCTTACTAATTTTTCCAGATTATGACCATCCACGGGGCCTAAGTATTTTATTCCCATATCTTCAAAGAACATTCCCGGCACCACCAACTGCTTGATACCGCTCTTAATTTTATTCAAATTCTTGATTACCTTGTCTCCTCTTGAAGATCTTTTAATCAGTGTATTTGCCACACTTTCCTTAAATCCATTATAAGCTTCTGCTGTGCGAAGGTTCCCCAGATAGGCGTTCATACCGCCAACATTTTCTGAAATAGACATATTATTATCATTTAATATTATCAAGAAATTACTTTTTAGTCTGGAGGCATTATTTAGCGCCTCATAAGCCATCCCGCCTGTAAGGGCTCCATCTCCGATAACTGCTGCCACGTAATAGTCTTCTTTTTGAATCTCCCTGGCTTCCACATAACCTAATGCGGCTGAGATGGAAGTGGAGCTGTGTCCTGTATCGAAACAGTCACACTCGCTTTCTTTCCTTTTGGGAAATCCACTCATTCCACCGTACTTTCTCAATACGTCAAAACCTTCCCTACGACCGGTAAGAATCTTGTGGGTATAGGCCTGATGTCCCACATCCCACACAATTTTATCTTTTGGCAAATCCAGCACCAGATGTAAAGCCATAGTCAATTCCACCACACCTAGATTAGAGGCCAGATGTCCCCCGGAGGTACTGATTTTTTCTATTAAAAATTTTCGAATTTCACCAGATAACTCTTTCAGCTCTTCTTTTTTTAGTTCTTTAATATCATTTGGTTTCTGTATACGTTCCAAGAACATAAAACCACCTTCTTCCTACTTCTTCCTGGTAATTAAAGCCTTTACCAATTCAAGGAAAAATTCTTTCTCCCCTGAAAATCCATCGATAGCTTTCATAGCCCGCTTTGATATTTCCTCTACATCTGCCTTGGCACTTTCTAAGCCCTTAAGTGTAACATAAGTGGTCTTATGATTCTTTTCATCACTAAATACAGGTTTTCCCAACTCCTTAGTGGTACTGGTCACATCCAAAATATCATCCTGAATTTGGAAAGCAAGTCCAATGTCCGCCCCTACCTGTTCCATCATCTGAATATCTTTTGAAGATGCTCCTGCCAAAATAGCTCCAATCATTACCGATGCCTGAATTAACGCACCTGTTTTCATTTTATGGATAGCTTTGAGTTTCTCCATGGGAATTTCCATTCCCTCTGATTCCACATCCACTACCTGACCGCCAATCATGCCATAAATTCCCGCTTTATTTGCCAACACCTGCAATGCTTTCGGTATTCCTGGGTGATTCTCCAAGTCAAAGCTTGATAGAGCGGTTTCAAAAGCATAATTTAGCAAAGCATCTCCTGCCAAAACTCCCATAGCATGTCCATACACAATATGAGTAGTCTTTCTTCCTCTGCGGTATTCATCGTCATCCATTGCAGGCAAGTCATCATGAACCAGGGAATAGGTGTGTATCATTTCCATCGCCGCCATAAAGGGTTCTATCACCTTCCCTTCTCCCCCAAACATTCGATAGCTTTCTAGCATCAGCATAGGACGTACTCTTTTTCCGCCTCCCATAACACTGTATTCCATAGCTTCCATAATTTTCTCCTGAAATCCTTTTTTTTCTGGGAGATAATTTTTTAATACAGTTTCTATATAAGATATTCTTTCTTCCAGTTCCTGCTTAAAATTCATCCAGTTCTCCTTCCCGATTCAGCTGCATAACCTTCTTCTCTACTTTATCTAGTTTGTCATTGCAGACTTTCAATAATTTCATCCCCTCTGAATAAACCTTAAAAGCTTCTTCCAAGGATATATCTTTGTCTTCTAATTTTGAAACTTTTTCTTCCAATTCCTCAAATATGGATTCAATTGTCTTCTCTTTTCCTGCCATCTTCTCTATATCTCTTTCATATCTGTTGTTACTGTACACACCCTGTGTGCACAGTAACTATCTGTTCTATGATTCTCTATGATTTTTTGTGAACCATTTTTTCAGTTAAAATCACTTCTGCCTGAATTTTTCCATCTGTCACATAAATCTCAAGATTGTCTCCTTTTGATACCTGACCAATACTAGACACCTTAGTATTTTCTTTTGCTACATAAGAATATCCCTGATTCAACTTTGTAGTGGGAGAGAGTCCATTAAATTTCTCTATATAAACTGCCAGTTGGTATCTGTTTCTTTCTAAAACACGCTGCATCATTCCAGAAATTTTTTGTTCAAAAGACAACAAAAGCATTTGCTTTTCCCGAATTTGATTTTGGGGACTTAACAAGCGAAATCTATTCACAAAACTATCGTAAAGATGTCGTTTATAATCTATCTGAAAATCCAAGCCAGCCTTTAATCTTCTCTTCAAGCCTTCCATTCTCTCTTCTGCTAATCCAATATCAAAGATTGCCAATTCCGCCGCAGCCGAAGGAGTTGGTGCCCTTAAATCTGCCACAAAATCTGCAATAGTAATATCTGTCTCATGTCCCACTGCTGAGATGATTGGAGTATTACAGTGAAAGATTGCCCTTGCTACCTTTTCTTCATTAAAAGCCCACAAATCCTCTATCGAGCCGCCTCCCCGGCCTACAATCATAACATCTACCCCATACTGATCCAGGGCCTCAATTCCCTCCACTATACTGTCAGGAGCATCTTCCCCTTGTACCAGGGCAGGATATAAAATCAACTGCACATAGGGATTTCTTCTGCTTGCAATCTGTATAATATCCCTTATAGCAGCTCCTGTGGGGGCTGTAACAATCCCTACTGTCTTGACAAATTCCGGTATGGGCTGCTTGTACTCGTCCTCAAACATACCCATCTCTGATAATTCCCTCTTTAATGCCTCAAAACGAAGGAACAATTCTCCCTCTCCATCTAATACAATCTGATTGGCATAAAGCTGGTACCTGCCATCCCTGACATAGGATTCAATGGAGCCTGTTACCACAACCTTCTGACCTTCCTGCAATTTAAATTTCAACCCTGTTCTTTTTGATGCAAACATAACCACTGCTAATGCTGCAGTACTGTCTTTCAAGGTAAAATAAATATGTCCCGACGAGTGATATTTACAATTGGAGACTTCTCCCTTTACCATAATTTTTCCCAGGAAAAAGTCCTGTTCAAACATTCTTTTTATATATTGATTTACTTGTTCTACCGAATATGTGTTTGCCATAATTTCACCTGAACAACTACCGAGAATAAAATTTATTTATTTACAATTTTTCCTAAGATACCATTAATAAATGCTGGTGAATCGTCCCCACCAAACTTCTTTGCCAACTCCACTGCCTCATTGATTGCTACTGGTGTTGGCACATCATCGTCATACATGATTTCAAAAAGAGCAAGACGCAAAATCGTCAACTCCACTTTCCCCATTCTCTGTATGGTCCATCCCTCTGCTACTTCCTCTATTTTACTGTCTATTTCAGGAAGCACATTGACAATTTGTTTATATTTCTCCTGTATAAAATCCTGACTTTTCCCACTGATTACCGCAGCTCCCTCCAACGGAATATCATCGAAGTACAGATTCACCTGTTCCACCATATCTTCTTCCTTATTAAACTCCACACGGAACAATAATTTAAATATATTTTCTCTTAATTCGCTTCTCTTCATTTTAATTCTTGTATCCTCCTGTATTTTTCTTGTTCATGTGATAAATCCACGAAAGGGATTAACCCTTTATGAGTCAATCCCTTATATTATTTTTCTGTTACTGCGGTTTCCCATCTACACAGTAACACTATTTTTCCTGAGCCATATCAATACCCGCAATACGAATATTTACACTGACAACTTCCAAACCTGTCATATTTTCTATTGCACCCTTTACCTTGTCCTGTACAATCTGACTTGTTTTAGGAATGCTATATCCGTAAGAAAGATTTAAGGCCAAATCTACCTTCACCTTATTATTGTTTACAGCAACCCTTACCCCTTTTGACAAGTTCTTCATTCCTAATCTGCTTACCAATTCATTAGTGACATTACCTGCCATAGATGCAACACCCTTCACTTCTGTTGCCGCCAGACCTGCAATAATGGCTACCACCTCATCTGCAATGGTAACCATTCCTTTTTGACTATCCTGGTGAATTGTATAAACATTCCTATCCTCTGCCATGCTGCTACCTCCATTCATTTTCATTGTTCAAACGTAACTCTTCCTAAATAATTATATCCAAAACACATTACACATAGTATATCAGATATATTTAAATTTGCCAACTTAGTTTTCAAGATTTATCATCCCAGAATATACTGATACACTGTAAATCCTCATCCTGGGAATACTGGATTTCACTTTGATTTTTCAAAATCTTAAATACATTTTCTTTCGTAAATAAATAGTCTACAAAGCTTTCATATAACAGGTTATTGTCACACTTTAGATGAACAACCGATTCCCCGTTTTGCTCTGCTTTTATAAACTGCATCTTTAACTGTGCCTTGTCCAAAGTTGTATAATAATTACCTTCTTTTATAAAATAATTATCATCACACTTTGTACATTCCGGCAACGGAAAGTCCAAATCCACCTTGTGGTTTTTCTTCATTTCCTTGTCCGTTACACCAAAATACTTATATGAGACTTCCCACTTTACCTGGTTCTTTCTATTTTCATCTACTGTATAGTTTGGCTCACCCCAGGTAATATCAAACTGATAATAATTTCCATCCATCTTTACCAAATTCCAGGCATGGGGCTGCATTGTCCCTTTACTCTGTGCAGTACCAGTAACAAGAATATTGTCAATTCCTGCATGTTTACATAGATACTGAAAAGCCTCCGCATATCCTTGACATACTGACGAACCATTCACAAATACACTGACAATATTTTGATTCTCCTTGGAGTCTGAATCATAGGTTGTATTTTGAATAATCAAATCATATGCCTTTTTTACTTTAGAATAATCATCCTCACATCCGGCAATCTGTGCTAACCAACGATTCACCTTCTGCTCGATGGCAATCTCATAATTTGCCTTTTCGCCGGCAGTCATGGTATAAATAGGCGAATATTCCACTTTAACGACAGCATCTCCCATTTCATAAGGAATCATCTTATATCCTTTCACCCAGAAAAGCTCCGGATTATCCAGCATAACATACTCATGGGCTGTTACCACTTTCTGAGAATCATCCGTCTTAATATCTATCGTCTGTGTCATGGTTTTCAATGCTGTGTAAATAGTGCCATAAATTTCTTTCTCTTCCTGGTCTAATAACTGGTAACAATAACTATCCTCATAAGAGGTTTCTACTGTTTTTACGTATTCTGGGACTTCCTTTATTTCATCTTTATTGTTGGCATTGGTAACTACCACATCTGAAATCACCATACTTCCATCATTTGCCGCTGTACCGATATTTGATTTTACATATTGTATGAGTACATCATATCTTCCCGCCACAAACATTCCTACCAGGATGACCAGAAGAACGATTACTACTCCCACCTTTTTTTTCATAATATTAGCTCCGTCCAAATTCTGATAACACTAAACCTTCATTTCTGTCTAATGTCATACCAATACTCCAGCTGTTTACAAACAGCAATAAAGGTCTACCCTTTAAATCGGTAATTTTCTTCATATCTGAAGTACCGTTTATCTTGTTTAAATCTATTTCTTCGTTTTCAATCCAACGAATATGTTCATAAGGAAGATTTTCCAAACGAATCTCCACATTATATTCATTCTCCAAACGATATTTTAAAACATCAAACTGAAGAACACCAACCACTCCCACAATGATTTCTTCCATACCTGTATTATGCTCCTGGAAAATCTGAATAGCACCTTCTTGAGCAATCTGATTTATCCCCTTTACAAACTGCTTACGCTTCATAGTGTCCACCTGTCGAACCCTGGCAAAATGCTCTGGTGCAAAGGTTGGAATCCCTTCATACTCAATCTTTTTTCCTGGCATACATACCGTGTCTCCAATGGAGAAAATTCCCGGATCAAATACACCAATCACATCCCCTGCATAAGCTTCTTCTATCACCTTTCTTTCCTGGGCCATCAACTGCTGCGGCTGGGAAAGACGAAGCTTACGCTGCCCCTGTACATGATACACTTCTTTGTCAGCCTCAAATTTGCCTGAACATATCCTCATAAATGCGATTCTATCTCTATGAGCCTTATTCATATTGGCCTGAATCTTGAATACAAAAGCTGAAAAATCTTCCTTCATTGGGTCAATTTTTTCCCCACCTGCCACTCGTGGCAATGGAGCATAGGTCATATTCAAAAAGTGTTTTAGGAAAGTCTCCACACCAAAGTTGGTTAAAGCCGATCCAAAGAATACCGGAGATAACTCTCCTTTCGACACCAACTCCTGGTCAAATTCAGCACTTGCCCCATCTAGTAACTCTATTTCTTCTCGAAGTGTAGCCGCTGCGTCTGCTCCAATGTAACCTTCCAATTGTTCACTGTCCAAATCCACAGCAACCTCTTCACCCTCTTTGGTTCCCTTTTCTGTATCCGAAAACAAAAGAACCTTTTTTTCATTTCTGTCGTACACCCCTTTAAACCCTTTTCCAGAACCAATGGGCCAGTTAATAGGGCAGGTGGCAATACCAAGTTCTTTTTCGATTTCATCTAATAACTCAAAGGTGTCATTGGCATCTCTATCCATTTTGTTGATAAAAGTAAAAATAGGTATGTGTCTCATCACACAAACTTTAAACAACTTTCTAGTCTGTGCTTCCACACCCTTTGATGCATCAATCACCATCACTGCGGAATCCGCTGCCATCAAGGTACGATAGGTATCTTCGGAGAAGTCCTGATGTCCCGGGGTATCCAGGATATTAATGCAACATCCATCATACTCAAACTGTAATACAGAAGAAGTAACCGAAATACCTCTTTCCTTTTCTATTTCCATCCAGTCAGAAACTGCATGTCTTGCTGTTGCCTTTCCCTTTACAGAACCTGCCAGATTAATTGCTCCACCGTATAACAAAAACTTTTCTGTCAATGTGGTTTTTCCTGCATCGGGATGTGAAATAATTGCAAAGGTTCTTCGCCGTCCTATTTCCTTACTGTAATCAGCCACTTTTATTCCTCCTATACCTACTGCTTCCTTGTTTCTTGGCATAAAAATCCAATATAATGCCTATTCTACTACAGCCCCTTATTCTTTGTCAAGATATTGCCTGAATAGTGAATAATAATGATTTGTGAAAATTTCACAAAAAAAGCACAGCAAATCCATAGATTTTTGCTGTGCTCTTCATTAAGCTTTATTTTCTTTTCCTTTCCTGGAGTCATTGCTCCATACACCATTATTTTTAACGTCCAAATGTTTGGGGGTCCGTTTTACTTTTTACCATTACACCATCTTTTTTGTATACTGCCCTAACACTGACAGCACATTTGGTCTTTGCATAATCATAATCTTCCCCGGTAATTACAACACTGGTACCCTTTACCTTCTTCACAAGCTTTGGTGTGCCATTTCCTATCTGCATGTACACCCAATATTCTGTTGCATTCTTCACCTTTGCCCAAGATACATCTATATTGTAAATGGTACCGGTAACTTTATTCAATTTCGGTATATCCAAGGCTGTCACTACCTTTTTCTTTGCCACATTGGACTTAGATGAATAAACAGTTTTGCCACTGGACTTTGCATAAGCTTTCACATAGTAATAATAGGTCTTTCCATTCTTCAGTCCACTATCCACACAGGAAAGTGTCTTGGAAGATGTAATGGTCTTTATTTTCTTGAATCCACTGTTTTTCTTTGTGGAACGGTAAATTACATACCCCTTTGCACCTTTTGCCTTTTTCCAAGTAAGCTTCACCTCTCCAACGGAACTGTATTTTGCGGTAATTCCCGGTTTTTTAGGAATCTGCAGCCAGTGTGCATAATAGGTTTTATTACCGCTTACCTTTGTATTTTTTGTCACCTTACTTCCGCCAGTTTTCTTTGTATACCAGCCAAGGAATACATATCCACTTCTTTTGGTGGTTGGCAGACTGCCTACGGCTTTGTTTTTGGTAACCTCTACCGTAGTCTTACTCACACTGCTTCCACCGTTTTTATTGAATGTTACCTTACACTTTCCCGGTGCTCTGGTAGCAGCAACCCACTTTACAGGAGTTGGTGTCGGTTTCTTGGTAATCACCGGTCTTTTATCGTACATATTTCCGTTGGCAAA
The DNA here is from genome assembly GCA_045119215.1 of Lachnospiraceae bacterium. Lineage (GTDB taxonomy): Bacteria > Bacillota > Clostridia > Lachnospirales > Lachnospiraceae > RUG11237. The sequence goes on from JBGVDD010000233.1 coordinate 14,867, forward strand.
CCACCACTCACCCTTGGAAATCTGTACTTCCTGTGTCTGTCCTGTTTCTGTGACAAACACTGCATTGGTAACGTCGGCACTGTCAATGGTATACTTACACCACAAATCATCCTCTGTCACCATATTGATTCCAGGCCAGCTTACCGGAGTGTTTATCCCATGATTTAAATTAAAGTAAAATAAATAAACCTTCTTCTTTTGATTATAAAAATGTATTGTAATTTTTTCAGTAGATGGGGCAATGGTCACCTGAGGGGCCGACGTAGGTGTAACTGCCGAAGTTGGTTTTAAGGTAACACTATACACATTCTCCTGAACTTTCGGGGTGGCTGTAGGTGCCTTAGTCGCAGTAACCTTCGGTGTCACCGTACCCACAGCCAAACTTGGTGTAGGTGCAAACGTATTGGTTGGCACTACCGTGCTTGTGGGTGCTACCGTACTGGTAGGTGCTACCGTACTGGTAGGCGCTACGGTACTGGTAGGTGCTGCGGTACTGGTAGGCGCTGCCGTAGCCGTATTTGTGGGTACTAACTTATCTGTGGGAACAGGTGTGGGTGTAAGAACCTCTTCTCCCTGCTCCACAAAAATCACAATATCTTGACTATAACTATTTTCTCCAAGGCGATATGTAACTGTCAGCACCTTTTCTCCAGGAA
>JBGVDD010000234.1:0-3015 GCA_045119215.1 Lachnospiraceae bacterium
ATACAAAGACACCTCCATAATCAAGAAATGTTTTAACTTTTTTAAACGTCTGATATAAATCTCCATCTTCTATAAGATAATTCATACCATCACAGACACACACAAATGCTGCAACCGAGCCATACAAGTCAACTTCTCTCATATCCTGCTCAAGCAAAAGTACGTTTTCCGGACATCTCTCCCTTGCTACTTCAAGCATATCATAAGACAAGTCAATACCTATCATATCATATCCATCTTTTGCAAGCTTCTCAGTCATAATACCAGTTCCACATGCAAGTTCTGCAACAAGACCTTCTGTAACACCATTAGATTTCAAAATATCATGCAGATATTCATGCCATTCATCATATGGTATATTGTCCATGAATTCATCATAAACATACGCAAATCCAGTATACATATCAAATCCTTCCATGATAAACCTCCATCCCCAAGCCAATGCATATAATGTTAGCATATAGCTGTGTCAACCGCAAGTCATAATCATTTATTGTACAGAAAAACACAAGGGCCAAATATCTGACCCCTGTGTTTTTATATAATTTGTTATTTTATTTTTACTTTACAGTAGCGACAAATGAAGCCTTTTTAGGCATCTTGCCCTTAGAAACAAACATCTTTGAATATTTCTTAAGACTCTTCTTTGATGTCTTTACAGTAACATTTGTCTTAACTCCTTTGAATGCATTTTTGCCAACTGATGTTATCTTGTCCGAATTTACAACAAGTGTTTTCAGATTAGCACATCCTGTGAACTACCCCCACTTACAGAAGTGGGGGCTTCTTGCTTCAACCACTACTGCTTAGCAATACAACAGTTGTATTACTAAGTCTTACACAATGTCCACAAGCGTTGAGTTCGGCTGGTTCCCAGCCTACTGTATAGGGTTACCTGCTGTCGATAATGCTTATACTTCGGTATACAACATACGCAAGCCCTCCCTTTTTATATTAATGGCTGCATTATAATCACGGTCTATATGCATTCCACAAGTGCACTGATAAGTTCGTTCGCCTAAAGAAAGTTTCTTTCTAGAACCACAATTACTGCACAACTGACTTGATGGATACCATTTATCCACTTTTACAAGGTATTTACCTCTTTCATGAAGTTTATATTCCAGCATTTGCAAGAATAATCCATATCCGTTATCAAGTGTTGCCTTTCCATTACCAAATCCTTTATTGGCTACAGCTTTCATATTAAGAGTCTCAACACACACTACATCGTACTGATTGGCTATCTCAGTAGATTTTTTATGTAGAAAATCAAGTCTCTGATTTGCTGTATGTCTATGAATTTTATTGACTTTCTTTAATTGTTTTAAGTAATTATTTGACTTTGTTTCATTCTTTTTTGAACCAGTTTTTCGTGACAATCTTCTTTGTTCTTTTACAAGTTTTTTACTGTTTTTACGATAGTATTTAGGCATATCTGCCTTAATTCCATTGCTATCCATATACAATCCATCCGACTTATAATCCAAACCAACAGCTTTCGTACCTGTTTTAGATACAAGTATAACATCCATGTCATATTCAAACAATACAGAAGCATAAAATTTTCCATCACTATCCTGAGATATGGTAACAGATTTGAGTATCCAGTTACTTTCAGGCTGTCGGTGTAATTTTACTTTTACAGCACCAGCTTTAGGTAGAATTATTTTATCGTCCTCTAATCTGATAGTAGGGCGTTTTAATTTATTTGATGATTTTGGATATTGACAATTAGTTGTATATGATTTTCTGCTATGCTTTGATGATTTATATTTTGGAAAACCATTTTTTAATTTTCGTGTCTTATCAAAGCAGTTAGCAAATGCTGTCTGTAAATTCATCTGCACATTGGCAAGAGCCAGACTGTCAACTTCTTTTAGAAACGGATAATCTTTCTTATACCTGGCAGGTGTCACTGAAACAAATTTACCAGTAGTATTGTAACTTTCAATTTTATCAGAGAGCATAAGATTATAGACCTTTCGGCAGCATCCAAAGGTCTTGGCAAAAAATACAGCCTGTTCAGTTGTAGGATATATCCTGTACTTAATTGCTCTGTTTGCCATAATCTTATTTTTCTCCCTGTGACTGAATGTACTTTTTAATAGTTTCTATTGTTGCTCCACCTGTTGTAATTAAGCAGAATGACCTTGACCAAAAATATTCTTTCCAAAGTTTATTCTTGATTTGAGGATATTCTTTCTTTATAAGCCTGCTGCTTGCAGATTTATAAGCATTTATGAATTTTGATAACTCGCTGTTTGGTTGAGCCTTGAACAAAATATGAACATGATCAATATCATGATTCCATTCTGTAACTGAAATATTATAATTTGGAGATATTTTTTCGAATATTTCTTTTAGTCGATTTGATATTTCATCATTTATCACTCGTCTTCTATATTTCACAACAAGAATAAGATGATAATTCATACAGAACACTGAATGATTATTACTTTCTAATTCCATTTATATAATGCCTTTCATATAATTACTACTGAATATATTATACATCATTTTCAAGAACTTTACAACAAAAAAATACCAATTCATCCCACCACTTATAGAAGTGGGGGAATTCTTGGTAATTTTAGTTAAAAAGGGAATGTGAAAAAATGATATTTTTCACATTCCCTTTAATATGCTTAAATTTTCATTTCAATACTGTTAATTATTCTTCATCAAGTTCAACTGATGTTGAGAATACTAACTCTTCTTCAACAGAATCTACTGCTTCTTCTTTTTTCTCTACATATGCTGGCTTTTCTTCTTCAACATCTTTAATTTCCTGTCTGCGTTTTTCTGCTATAAACTTCTCTGCAGCTTCATCACAGTCAAGTTTAACTGAACGATATCTCTTCATACCGGTACCAGCAGGAATAAGTTTACCAAGTATTACGTTTTCTTTAAGACCAACAAGTGGATCTATCTTACCTTTTATAGCTGCATCAGTAAGAACTTTCGTTGTCTCCTGGAATGATGCTGCTGAAAGGAATGAATTTGTAGCAAGAG
>JBGVDD010000235.1:0-2781 GCA_045119215.1 Lachnospiraceae bacterium
TATACCCATTTTACGGCTAATTCCAGTGCCTTTCTGCTTCCAACAGCTGACATTGCCGGAGAGGTTGCAAAAACTTTTTCTGCTTCTATCGCAGCTTCTGCAAATAATACATATTCTTTTTTTCCCTTTAAAAATTCAAAATTTGCCATCTTGCATTCCTCCTGTTTATTCTACGTTGCAGCGGATTGTTCTTATTGCTTTATGTGTAACTACAACTTTTGAGTGAACAAAATCGCTGCGCGATGGCCTGCCAAGGCTGTGGTGCAGCTTTTTTTCTCAATAATAAAATAGGCAATGGCATTTCTTGCTGATATTTGATATTGTAAAGTTACCACACAAAACAATTCAATACAGAAAGACACCACTGCCTATGAAAAGAATACCATTTGACCGCTTTTCTGACAAGCGGTTTTATTATGCTAATGCACCTCCATGTAAGCAGGGTTTCTCATTAACTACTGATTTTACATGGAGGATTTTATTATGTACGATGAAATATTTAGCCAGATTACAAATGCTGCAAACAAACGGAATCTAAGAGATTCTACTATTCATGCATACTGTACAAGTGTTGCTCACTTTTTAAAATATACAGATAAGCCAATAGATGCTCTGACAACAGATGATGTTGATACATTTCTGACCGAAAAAAGACTTTCCGGGATTTCACCAGAGACATACAACCACTATCATTCCGGTATTCGTTTCTTTTATAAAAAAGTGTTAAAGATGAATTGGGATGACGATGATATCCCACGTATGAAAAGAGACAGGAACCTGCCAACCGTGCTTACGAAATCAGAGATATCAGCGATTCTTGATGCAACGCCAAACCTGAAACATAAGGCCATGATTGCTACGATGTATTCAGGAGGTCTCCGTGTATCGGAAGTCACGCACCTTCACTATGATGATATTTCACGCACCAATAAAACAATACACATCCGTGATGGCAAAAGCCGCTTTGACCGTTATACCTTGCTTGCTGACCGTACACTCGAGATACTTACAGAATACTGGTTTAAATGTGGCAGACCAACAGGGATTCTGTTTCCAAGTTCATGGACTGGCGATTATCTTGTGAAGGACAGCGTCATTCAGTTCTTCCGCGAAAGCGCAAAAAGGGCTGGAATTCAGAAACGTGTTTCTACACACTGTTTGCGCCATAGTTTCGCAAGCCATCTGTTTGAAGCAGGGTGTGACGTGAAATATATTCAGGCTCTTTTGGGACACCGTGATCCAAGATCAACAGAGATTTATCTTCATGTAAGCAATAAGACTCTGCTCGGTATTAAAAGCCCATTTGATGAGATGGGTGGTGAGTAATCGTGGAAAAATCATGTACGATACAGGATGTCTTTGAACGGTTTTATCCTGTTTATGAAAAAACACATGAGCTTCCTGCTCACCACAGAAAAGCAGCTTTTCACATCATGAACTGTAAAACTGGGGCTTTTGGTGTGAACATAAGTGTCTGTGAGGACTGTGGATGTATCAGCATTCACAATAACTCTTGTAGAAGCAGGTGTTGCCCTATGTGTCAGGAGTTTCCGAAAGAAAAATGGATTGATGCCCAAAAGGAGAATGTACTGGATGCACCCTATTATCATGTGGTATTCACAGTCCCTGAGGAATTGAATCCTATCATTTATAGCAATCAGAAACTTCTGTATGATGCACTGTATCATGCTGCATCATCCACTCTGAACGAACTGGCGAAAGATTCAAAGTATTTGGGAGCTGACATCGGATATATCTGTATTCTTCATACATGGGGTTCTGCAATGAATTATCATCCTCATATCCATACCATTGTTCTTGGTGGTGGACTTGATAAGGACAACAAATGGAAAGATACCGGTGGGAAGTTTTTTCTCCCGTATGGGGTCATTGCAAAAGTGTTCCGTGGGAAATATTTGTGCGAATTAAAAAGCCTGTGGAATGATTCAAAGCTTGAGTTTCATGGTACAGCGGAGAAATATCAAAACCACTATTGCTTCAGAGAACTTCTCGATGAGTGCTATAAAAAAGACTGGGTTGCTTATTGTAAGGAGACTTTTAATGGAGCACAGTCAGTCATAAATTATCTTGGAAAATATACTCACAGGATAGCAATCAGTAATCATCGGATCAAGTCCATGACGGAAGCAACTGTTACATATGCTGTAAAAGACTATAAAAACAAAGGTCAGTGGAAAGAGAAAACAGTTCCGGGCGAGGAATTCATCCGTCGATTTTTAATGCATGTTCCCCAAAAACGTTTTGTCAGAATCCGGCACTATGGTTTGCTGTCCTGCCGAAACAAGAGCAAAAAGATGACTCACTGTAGAAATCTGCTTGGATGTAAAAAATATATTTCTGCATTGAAAAATCGAAATGCCGCTGAAATGATAAAGCTGCTATATAACATAGATGTATGCAAATGTTCTTCCTGTGGCGGGAAAATGGTTCCACATCTTCCAGATAAGCATACACCATCTGTTTTTGCGCATATGAGATGTTAAAATATACAACTGAATATTCCGAAAAACTTCCGTAAAGGGAGTCTGTTTGTCATGCCTAAAAATAATTCTTTTGGCAAAAACCATCTGTTAATAAAACACGGGATATGATAAACTTATGGAAGAGAGCAAAGATTGAATCCCCATAGATAGTGGCGAAAGGGACGCGACTTTGTTCACCAAGGAAAAATCGAAATTGATGTAAACGAAAGGGCAGTTTTATAAAACCGCAAGACTGCTTTTTCGTTTACACCAACTCCGATTGTTTCCTTAACAATTT
>JBGVDD010000236.1:0-3015 GCA_045119215.1 Lachnospiraceae bacterium
TTCTGCAGCAATTCCGGTCTTTCTGTTTTTACCTCTTCTTTTTTTAAAAATACCACCTTTTATTCCTCCGCTCTTTTTCTTTTCACTCAGCTATAGTTTAATTATAAGTCATCCCCTGTGCAAATTTCAATTGTGCAAACATATTATCGTTTCACAAGGCTTCACGAACCCCCTCATAAGGGCAAAAGTAAGGGAAGCAAAATCACATAACACAATATGAATAGCCTATGAGAACTGACTGGAACACTTTTTTAATTTTACAGAAAAGAGGAGTGATTGAATGAACATCATATATGCAGATTACAACATTTACCATAACAGCATTGATACAGAGGACAGTTTGGGATTGTGGTAATTCTATAGGCGGATTGCTAAGAATTGTGAGTCCGCCTTTTATAAAATCCAGAAAATTGTGAGTAGACTATAAGAGATATGCGTGATAAAATAAAAAGTAAAATTTGAAGTTTACGAAGAGGATGAATATTGGCAATGAAAAAAATATTATATAATAAAAAATATTCTGGAATACTTTGGGCGATAGTTGTTGCAAGCGTATTTGTGACAATCTCACTTTTGGAGAGACAGTTTCTTAGTGGGACATCATGGTTCGTTTTTAGTAGTATATTAAGATTTGTTTTTGGATTTTTCATTTTGTTTATTATAACGAAATTATATGATGCACCAATCAAAAAAGTTCTGAGTATTAAAGGAAGTAAAAAGGCATTAATTGCTGGAAGTGGTTTTTTAATCTTTTTCTTATATTATTTAATAGTTTGGTGTTCGGGTATAAAATCGATAACAGGGCTAACAATTGGGATACTAATTTCAAGAGTTATTCTACAACAGATTGCGACTGGCTTTTATGAAGAACTTAATTATCGTTTTCTAATATTGGAAGGTTATTTTTATGGTACTCAAAATATTAAGTATAAATTGATGTATAGTTTTATAAGCTTTTTGCTTTTTGGTGCTGTGCATGTTGTGGATGGATGGAGTACATATAGGTTTTTGCAGACAGGAGTAATTGGCTTTGCATTTGCAGTTATGTATTTAAAATCTAGAAATATAGTACTTCCTATGGTTTTGCATCTCATATATGATGTATTTGCTAATTTGACGGACTATATTGAATGGAACAATTCAACTCTGTTTGTAAATATGAACTCAATATTTGACATAATGCTTATAATTATGTTTGTTATTTCCTTTATAATGCTTTTGGTGGGAACAAAAAACGATAAAGACAATATGATTCTAACTTGACAATACACGCTCAAATTTCAGGCTTCTGTTGAGTCTGAAAGTGCTTAAAGATTTGAAGTTGATGGAGGAATTATGAATAAAAAAGAACACTTACCTTTGCTTGGTGTAGGCCCAGTTATTGTTGCAGGTCAAATTATTATTACGGTAATAGGAATCGTTACATTTCTTAATGGGCATTTGAAATTAGGAAGAATCGAAGAATTAAATATACCGCTGAAGATTTTAGGCATTTTATTGATAGTGTTCGGTCTATATCTGAATTACAGTGCCAAACGAAAGTCTAAGTTATTTGATATGGTTACAGAGAATAAGCTAATTACAACAGGTGTGTATAGTATTGTCAGAAATCCCGTTTATAGTGCAGTATTACTAATGTGTACGGGTGCTGTTTGTGTTGTAAATAATATCATATTGTTTGTGATACCAATTATTTGTTGGATATATATGACAGTTTTTTTGATGGTAACAGAAGAAAAATGGCTTATAAAGCTATATGGTCAGGAGTATTTGGAATATTGTAAGAAAGTAAATAGATGTATCCCATGGTTTCCAAGATGTAAGTAGTGTATATTTAAAGAGAAAACAAACTCCAAAAAAACAGTTTGGCACCGTAAAACAGTGCCAAACTTTCATTATTTCGACTCCAGGGTAAACCAGAATTCTACACCGTTATCGTAGTTCTTCACACCGCACTGCTGGTTCATGGATTCCATGGTCGCTTTTACGATGGATAAGCCTATACCGCTGCCGCCGTATTCTCTGGTCCGCGCTTTGTCTACCTTATAAAATTTTATCCAGATCTTATCCAGATCTTCCTGTGGAATGGGATCTCCCGTGTTAAACACGGATGTTCGCACAATTCCGTTTTCTTCCTGAATGCGAATTTCTATCTTCTTATCGTATTTCACATGATTCAGCGCATTGGTCAGATAATTGGTAATCACCTCTTCCACTTTGAACTCATCGCCCCATGCATACACAGGTGTTTCCTGTTCAAAAAGAATCTCTGCCCCTTTCTGCTGGATCAGAATATTGGAGGACTGCAAAATCCCCTGAATCAATGCTGTCAGGTCAAAATATTCCATCTGCACCTGATCATTTCCGAATTCAATCTGATTGAGTGTCAGCAGTTTTTTTACCATCCGGTTCATTTTTGCCGATTCATCTATGATAACATCACAGTAAAATTCACGGCTTTCCTGATCTTCTGTAATGTTGTCCTTCAGACCTTCCGCATATCCCTGGATCAGTGCGATCGGGGTCTTCAACTCATGGGAAACCCCTGCCAGAAATTCCTGACGCATATTCTCCCGGGCTTCCTTCTTTTCTATGTCACGCTGAAGTTCCAGATTGGCCGCCTTTAATTCAGCGATGGTTTCCTCTAACTGCCCGGCAAGATGATTCATATTATTCCCCAATTCACCGATCTCATCCTTCTCGCCGCCGCGATAGCGGACAGAAAAATCCAGTTTTGCCATTCGTTTGGCAATACCGGAAAGCTCAGTGATGGGCTGGCTCATTCTGCCCGCCAAGAAATAAGCAATGATCGTTCCCAATACAAGTGCAACGACCGCTGTCATCAGATAAAACTGATTTGCCAGCGAAATATTCTCCTGCATGTTCTGCAGGGGCGTGCGCATGATAATGAAATACTTCCTATTGCTTGTGGTTCCAAAGCTTTCCAGGAACTCTGAACGCAGCTGATCATCATAGGCCTGACAAACATAGTGGGTATTATCCTTAGCGATCACA
>JBGVDD010000237.1:0-35969 GCA_045119215.1 Lachnospiraceae bacterium
ATGAATTTTCCCAGGCAATTGAAAAGGCGAAAGCCATAGGATTGACCTGTGAGGAGATTCGGGAAATGATAGAAATAATATTGGAGGAATAAGTATGGTTTCAGTAAAAAATCTTGTAAAACGATATGGAGATTTTTGTCTTGAGGTTTCACTGGAGATTCCAGATGGTATGGTGACAGGTCTGATTGGAAAAAATGGTGCAGGAAAAAGTACTGTAATTAAATCTATCCTGGGTTTAGTAAAACCGGATTCCGGCAGTGTTTGTGTATTTGGAAAAGAAGCAGGAAAGTTAAGTCCAAAAGAGAAGGAAAAGATTGGAGTGGCACTTTCGGATTCCGGATTCAGCAATTATCTCACCTTGGAAGATGTGACGAAAATTTTATGTAAAATGTATGAGGATTTTAATGAGTCAGAGTTTCGCACTTTGTGTAAATCCCAAGGGCTTCCTTTTGACAAGGATTTAAAGAATTTTTCTACAGGTATGAAGGCAAAGGTAAAAGTATTGGTGGCGTTAAGTCATAAAGCGGATTTGCTGATTATGGATGAGCCTACTTCAGGACTTGATATTGAGGCGCGTAATGAGATTCTTGATATTATGCGTGATTATCTGGAAGAAAACGAAAGATGCTCTATTTTAATTACTTCACATATATCTTCTGACTTAGAAGGATTGTGCGATGATATTTATATGATACATGAAGGAAAGATGATTCTTCATGAAGAAACGGATAAAATCATGGGACAGTATGGGCTTCTTAAAATGGATGAAGCAATGTATGCCAGATTGGATAAGAGCAATATTATAAAGACAAAGAAGACGGACTATGGCTACGAATGTTTTACCAGTGAAAAACAATTCTACATAGACAATTATCCGGGTCTTGTTGTGGAAAATGGAAATATAGATGATTTGATCCTTATGATGACAGGAGGTAAGTAGTTATGGCAGGATTAGTGGAAAAAGATATCAGGTTATTATTAAAAAGGAAAGAGATTATAATTATGTTTCTGGCAATTTCCTTTTTATTGGGATTTACTACAGATGGTAGCTTCGTTATAGCATACTTAACCGTTCTGTGTGCAATTTTTACGGCAAGCACCATCAGCTATGATGAGTTTGATAATGGGTATACATTTCTGATGACATTGCCCATTGACTGTAAGACTTATGTGGCAGAAAAATATGCTTTTTGTATTGGAGGCGGATTTATAGCATGGATTCTTTCTGTTATCTTCTTATTTGTAACAGCTGTGGTAAAGGGTGATTCCATCAATTTACCTGAAGATATGATGATGGCAGTAGTGTTTATTCCAGTATATATCATTATGTTGTGTATCATGATTCCTATTCAACTAAAATACGGTGGAGAGAAGAGCAGAATTGTGCTGTTGGTATTGTGGGGAATCATTGCGTTAATTGGATTTGTGGGAGCAAAAGTTTTGACAGGCTTGAATATTTCCATAGAGGGATTGGTGAAAACCCTGGATCAGATACCAGACATAGCGCTTGTTGTGATAGGAATCGCAGTCACTATATTAATTACGGTAATATCCATAGCATGTAGTAGAAAAATTATGGAGAAAAAGGAATATTAAAAATAATAGATATAAAATGAATACTATTGCTTGCTATTTGCGTCAATTTTGAATATAATTAATATGATTAGAAACAATAGTTACTGAATATGGAAAAGGGGTTGGTTGATATGAAAACAATTAGCATCAGATTAGAAGATTCCATTTACGAAGAACTAGGGGAAATGCTGGATGCAATGGGGCAGACGAAACAGACTTTCTATGAGACATTTACAAGGACAGCATTAAGAGAAAGAAGTATTCCATTTATCATATCTGCACCAGTGACCCAAAAGGATACTACCAATGATAAAAAGATGGAGGCATTTAAAAGGCTTGAAGCTTCAAGAAAAAAATCCATAGAATCCATTGACTACGAAAAGGAGAGGGAGGAAGCAATGAATGCAAAATATGGTAGTATTGATTGACACCAATATTCTTCTCAATTATCTTACAAACCGGGAGGATGATTATCTGGAACAATCCATTAAGATTGTGGAGATGTGTGCAAAAGGGGAATGTATTGGATATATTGCGTTTCATACACTTTCTACATTATGGTATGTACTTCGCAAGAGAAGTGATAAAGAAAGAAGAGATAATTTGCGGGATATATGTGAAATATTCAACGTGGCATCTGCATCACAAAAAGAGATTTTAGATGCCATTGATAAGGATTCATTTTTTGATTTTGAAGATTGTCTGCAGGATAAATGTGCGAAAGAAGCTGGGGCTGATTATATCATAACCTGTAATATAAAGGATTTTATAAATTCAGAGATTCCTGCGGTGAATCCTGGGGAATTTTTGAAATTGATTTAACATGAGCAGATATAAAAAAGTTGTAAAAACCAAGGGTAACTCCTTGGTTTTTTTATTTCTGTGTTCACAAGAATGACATATTATGGTAGTATTATTCTTATCAAAAACAGGATGGAATTTGTAAGAAATAAGGCAGGAACGCAAAATGGAAAAAAAGGTAAAAATAGAAGAAACCGAAAATATAGAAGACATAGGCTACGTGGAGAATATTACGTTTCTTCCACAAATTGTAGACAATCTTGATATGGAGCGTGAATACAGGAAACTTATGTATATCTATGAGGCTGCTATTCAGGAGATTGTTTCAAAATTAAATATTTTGAAGGGCGAATTTCAGTTTAGCAATGATAGAAACCCCATATCCAGTATATCCAGCCGGGTAAAGTCAAAGGAAAGTATTGTATATAAGATTCATAAAAAGGGGCTTCCTATGACCGGGAGTACCCTCATACATAATGTGCGGGACATCGCAGGTGTCAGGGTGGTTTGTCCGTTTATTGAAGATGTGTATTCTGTTGCCCGTATGCTGGTGAAACAGAAGGATATCGAAGTGATAGAAGTCAAAGATTATATCCGTGAACCTAAGGAAAACGGTTATCGAAGTCTACATTTGATTATCACAGTGAATGTGGAGTTTGCAGAGACTTCACATAACATCCCGGTAGAGATACAGATACGAACCATAGCCATGGATTTCTGGGCAAGTACAGAACATCAGCTTCGATACAAAAAAAATAAGGAATTTCCAAGAGAGGCTCAGAAAAAATTAAAAAAATGTGCAGATTTGATGGCTCAGGCCGACAATATGATGCAGGAGATTGCAGGGGATTTTGGTCAGGAACAGTGGTAAGGAAAACAGATACGAAAATCGGGCAATGTCGACAAACGAAAGATGCCCGATTTTTATAAAATTTACATTTACTCACGGTTTCAGCAGTAAATGTTCAGACCTGTAGGAAATCGATATGAGTATACTATAATAAGAGAAACAATTTGAGGTAAGAGAAATGAAAAATTACGAAAATAAACAGTTTGATGAAGAACGAGCCCTATATGGGATGAAAAATGCTGTAGTCAGAAACTGCAGATTTGACGGACCGGCAGATGGGGAGTCAGCCCTAAAGGAATGTGAAAATATCCAGGTAGAGGATAGTTTTTTTAATCTCAGGTATCCGTTTTGGCATGTGAAGCATGGAAAGATTTCCGGATGTGAAATGACCCAGTTGTGTCGTGCAGCTCTTTGGTATGATGAGGATATCACAATCACAGACAGCAAAATGTATGGAATCAAGGCATTGAGGGAGGGTAAAAATATTACATTATCTAATTCAGATGTTATTTCCCCGGAATTTTTGTGGAGATGTAAGGATGTAACTGTGAAAAATTCCAAGTTAGAATCCGAGTATCCTTTCTTTGAATGTAGGGATGTGAATATTGACGGCCTTAGCATGAAGGGAAAATATTCTTTTCAGTATGTAGAAAATATGACCATAACCAATTCTAACCTGGATACGAAAGATGCTTTCTGGCACAGTAAAAACGTGACTGTAGTTGACAGTGTAGTCAAGGGAGAATATTTGGGATGGTATGCCGAGAATTTAAAGCTTGTTCGTTGTCACATTGTGGGAACTCAGCCACTTTGTTATTGTAAGGGATTGGTATTGGAAGATTGTACCATGGAAGATACTGATTTATCTTTTGAGAGAAGTGAAGTAAATGCAACTGTGAGAGGACGAATCGAGGGAGTTAAGAATCCTGTGTCAGGAAAGATTGTTGCAGATGAAATCGGGGAGCTTTTGATGGAGTCGGAATATATAGATGCCACAAAGACAACCATTCTTTGTACATCACAAAAATAGGGATGCGCCCCCCGTGATACACCTGGGGTCGCATCCCTTAGTTTACGCTGCTTCACTTTTGGTTATTTCTGACTGTGGAATTACGATTTTACGAAAAGCAGGTACAATCTGTGCTGCTACCACAGCCTTGACACAGTCAAGAGGCAAAAAGGAAAGGATACCAGCAACAATGGCGGTCTTTAAATCTAAATGGCCAAGAACCATCCACCAAACCGCTCCAATCACATCTACCAGAACGGCCCCTAACAGAGAAAGCAAGGTATATACAATTCGATTGTATTTTTTTGGACGAATGAGAGGAATAAGTATTGCCACAACTAAAAATGCAAAGCTATAGCCACCATATAGTCCGAATAAATAGCCAAATCCAGCGCTTCCACCAATAAATACCGGAACTCCCACCGCACCTAACAGCATCCATACAACTAAAATGGAGGCAGAATCAGCAACTGCGAAAGTTAAACTAATAATCATAACGATGAAATTTAAAAAGGTTATGTGCGAGCCATTGGGCAACGGAATACTGATATAAGCAGATACACATAACAGTGCCGCAAATAATGCGTTCATAACAAGAGAACGGGTTGTAAATTTTTGTGATGTTTTCATAATAGTTTTTGATGCCTAAAAAAGCATCTTCCTTTCTTAATATTTTGTAATTATTCAGTGAGAGATAGCGAACAGAGTTCACTCACTCTTGGGTAGTTTTAATTATAATCATAAAAAAACAGAATTGTCAACTTAGAAATTCGAACAGGTTAACAAATCGTTGACATTATATTACTCATACTATATACTAAAAGTGAATTTTTAAGTATCTGTTCAGGGCTACGGAACAGATACGAGAAATATTTTAATATGAAATATAAAGGATAAAAAAGTGGATTATAGAAATGGAATAAAGCAGTTTTCAAATTATAAAGGATTTCAAGGATGGGTAATTGCAAAGGCGGTGTATCAACGAAGTAAGATTTCCTGTGCTGGTATCGGACAGGGATGCATTCTTGTGAAACAACGTAGTCGCTCTGCAATCTTGCAATCCTCCTGGATAAAAGAAAATATGGAAGAATCAGTAACAATCACATTGATGAAGCCAGACAGAGAAATGCTGGTGGAAGATGCGGTACATAGGGGGGCAGAAAAATTCTGTAAAGAAGGAGAGGGAAAATTTTTTTCCATAGGAGAAATTCAGGACTTTGTCACGGATGTGAAGGATGACAATGCAATTCACCGCACCTCTCATCCCATCGTTCCAGGGTTGGAAATTTTGGAATATGTTTTATCAAAAATAGATACACAGGAAGTACAAGTGACACAAGAGGTACATTTAGAAATATATTTTAAACATCCATTGTTTGCAGGCAGAAAGGTTGAAATCCGGTGGAAGGATACAACCGGGACGAAATATGGAAAAGAGTGGGAATTTGAAGGGATAAATGATAAGGTTTATTTTAATGGAAAACTTACAATGATAGATGGAGAAAAAAGAAAGAATGAGATAGAAACATGAATGAGGTTTACATAATTACAGGTGCCAGAAGCTATATTGGAGTAGAGCAGGGGATGTATCGACATGTGCCGGCGGAACAGTTGGGTGCTTTCGTAGTTGGCAAGGTAATAGAAAAAATGGGGGATACATTTGGTGTGGAGGATATTGATCTTGTCATTGCCGGAAACGGTGTAGGTGCAGGAGGTAATATAGCGCGTCTTATGACACTCACTGCAAAGCTGCCGGAATCTATTCCTGCTTTTTCTGTAGATTTACAATGTGGATCAGGATTAGAGAGTATTGCAATCGGAGCAGCAAAAATCAAATCCGGTCAGGCACAGGTGGTGCTGGCGGGAGGGTTTGAGAGTAGTTCTACTGCTCCAAGACGTGGATATCACAGAAACCACCCCGACTTTGAAAAATATGAGAAGATATACAAAGATGGCTGGTATCCTGTGGCAAAATTTGCTCCTGGGGAGCACCGTGAAAAGACCATGTTAGAGGGTGCTGAGAAGACGGCTCTTTGGTATGAAATTACAAGGGAGCAGTTAAATCCATGGGTATTGGGTTCTCATGCAGCTGCTATCAAAGCAGAGCAAGAAGGTATCCTGGATGATGTTTTGGTGGAGGTGTTGAAAGGCTGTAACAAAGATGAGGGTATCAGACATCAAATGAGTGAGAAACTATTGAATCGCCTACCTTTGATTTTGCCAGAAGGTCAGGTGTTGACCGTCGCAAACACGTGCCTGACCAATGATGGGGCGGCTTTTGTTATGCTTGCCAGCAAGGAGTATGTAAAAGCTCATCATCTGAAACCCATGGGAAAATTTTTGGATGTTGTAGAAGTTGGAGGTGACCCTTCCATGAGTCCCCAGACAGCCATTCTTGCCGTGGAGAAAATGCTTCATAAACATCATCTAAGTCCGGAACAAATAGACATTTATGAGTGTAATGAAGCGTTTGCAGTGATTGATGAGCTGTTCTGCCGCAGATTTGGGAAAGAGTTAATGAACAGATACAATATCTACGGAGGCGCACTTGCCTATGGCCATCCTTATGGTGCATCAGGGGGAATTATTACACTTCATGGTTTGACAGCGTTAAAAAATACAGGAGGAACTTATGGTATTTTTAGCGTGGCTGCAGCAGGGGGAGTGGGTACAGCTATTTTAGTAGAAAATATGTGGTTCTGAACAGATACGGTTTTGCAATAATAAGTTGAGGAAGTCCTATGAAAAATTTTAAGAATGAAAAAATAAAAAACTATTTTGAGATGATAAAGATACAGGCGCAGACCTTTCCTAAAAAGCAGGCATTGATTGTGGACGGTATATCTTACACTTATGAGGAATTAAGTAATAGGGTAGAGAAAATAAGACAGGAACAGTTTTTACCTGGACACAGTGAAAAAAAACAATTGTATTTGATACATGAGGACAATATTTTGAGTCAGCTTTTATTATTTCTAGCGTGTCAGGGAACAAATTATATTCCGTTGATTGTACCATATGACCATGAAGTGGAGGAATTTAAAAATGTAGATTCCGCAGTTCCTGACAACAGTATTATGGCAGTATGTACTTCGGGTTCTTCCGGAACCCCCAAAATTTTGTATCGAAACTTAAATAGCTGGTATGACTTCTTTTCAATCCAAAATGAAATATTTCATATAAATGAAGATACAAGAATGTTTGTTCAGGGAAGTCTGGCATTTACAGGAAATTTAAACCTTTATATGGATGTTCTCTCGGTGGGGGCAACACTGGTTGCAGAAAATGGCTTTTATCCCCACAAATGGGAGCAGGTGATAAACGCACAGGGTGTCAATCTTATTTATCTCATACCTTCTAAGTTAATGTTATTGCCCGGTATTTATCATGAGCCTAATTTTAAAGTTCATACAATTTTGGCAGGCTCACAAAGTCTGGGGCAAGAAGATGTAGGAAAATTAAAGAAGATTTTTCCAAATACAAAAATTGTGCTTTATTATGGTGCAAGTGAGTTAAATTATATTACCTATGTGACAGATGATCAGATGGGAACACAGCGAAATCTTATAGGAAAACCATTTCCAGGGGTTGAGGTTTATATAAAAGAGGAAGAAATGTATGTGAATACACCTTATCATGTGGAGGGGATTGAAGTTCCATTTTCTTTGAAAGACAGCGGATATCAGGATCAGGAGGGAAATTTTTATTTTCTTGGAAGAAAAGATGACATCATCAATATCCGTGGACGGAAGGTATCAGCGTTAAAAATAGAAAATGCTGTGGCCGCTTCTATAGAAGGCATCCAGGAAGTAGCAGTGGCAGCTCTTCTCCAGGGAGAGGAGCAGGTTCTCACTGCTTTTGTAGTTTTTGATGAAAAGTATAAAGAAATTTATGACACTAAGACGTTTGAAAAGTCCCGCCCTCCAAAGCAAATAAGGGAGCAATTACAGAAAGTGTTGAAAACTTATGAAATCCCACGATACTGGATTACCATGGCACAACTTCCAAAAACAGACAGTGGGAAGGTGGATAAAAAACAGTTAAGCAGATGTATTTCTCTTTAATTGCTTCATCAATATAAAATACACTGGAACGATTACTAAAATTCCGGCAAGGAATGTAACTCCTTCATTCCAACACACGGCATGGAATCCAAAAATAGGAACCAGGAAAATGGCAATCAGAGAACGTCCTGCCATTTCTGCCAGTCCGGAATAAATAGAATATTTTCCGTATCCCATACCTTGTACACAATAACGTACGGCAAAAAGTATGGCAAGTTCCAGCTGAAAAAAGCTGATGTAAATAATAAATTCTCTTACATAAGAAATTACCTGTGTCTGTTCAGAAGACACAAAAATCATTGCCAGTTTGTCTGACACAAACAGCATCAAGATAATGATAACAATAGAATAAATCAGTCCTATACATATGGTACTCTTTAGACCTTTTTGGATGCGCCTGATTTTTCCTGCGCCGAAATTCTGTCCGGTAAAAGAAGAAAGAGCTGTTCCCAAAGCATTTAGCGGACAAAGACAAAAGCTCTTTACTTTGGAACCGGCACTAAAGCCGGCTACTGCATCAGAACCAAGCTGATTTACGCTGCATTGTAAGAGAATAGCACCGATGGCGGTAATAGAGTATTGTAAGCCCATAGGCACACTTATGTGTATAATATTAGATACATAATCTGGTTGAAAGTTCCATTCCTGTTTTTTGGGAATCAAATCCTTATGTTTTTTTAAGATATAAAAAAGGCTGCAAAAGCCAGCAATTGCCTGTGAAACTATGGTAGAAATGGCAGCGCCAAACACACCCCAGTGTAAAACTATGATTGTGAATAAGTCAAAAAATAAGTTTAAAATAGTAGACAGAAACATAAAGATAGATGATTTTTTGCTGTCTCCAAATGCCATGAGTACACCAAAACAGAAATTATACAGAATGGTGAAGGGAAGCCCCAAAAACATAGTCAATAAATAGATATGAGCGTCCTGGATAATGTCATCAGGGGTCTGAAGCCATTTTAGTAGCAGCATACTGGAAAGTGAAGTGACAGTAGTCATAAGAAATGCCAGAATTATGGAAATATATACGCCATTTATAAAATAACAGCGCATTCCAGACAGATTTCCTGCACCGTATGCTTGCGAAAGCGGAATACTCATGCCGGTACATGTGCCAATGCAGAAATAACACACAATATATGTCAATGACCAGGTTGCACCTACTGCCGCAAGTCCTGAAACACCTACAAAGCGGCCTACAATAATGGAGTCTACCAGATTGTACAGTTGTTGTAATATCTGACCTGCTAAGATGGGCATTGCAAACATAAGTATTCTTTTGGTAATAGGTCCTGAGGTCATTCTATCTTCCATGGACAATTCCTCACTTTTCTTAAAATGTATGATAGAGCTACATAATTTTGTTATACACCCGATAATAAAAAATATCAATAGAAAGATGAAAATAAAATTATCTGTAGATAAATTTTTGTTGACAATGACCTGATTGTAGTGTTATAACAGTATAAACTCGTAAACAGGCAAAGTTGGTAAAGGAGGCACAATATGCAGAATTTTTTCTATTCTATTCCCACAAAAGTTGAATTTGGCAAAGGTGCAGTGAAGAAACTTCCGGAATTTGTCAAAGAATTTGGAACCCGTGTGTTGATTGTATATGGTGGAGGAAGTATTAAGCGGACCGGGCTTTATGATACCGTGATAAAGCTTTTGGATGATAATGGAATTTACCATACAGAGTTATCAGGGGTAGAACCCAACCCTCGGGTGACAACGGCGAATAAAGGTGCGAAAATATGTAAAGAGGAAGGGATTGAAGTGGTATTGCCTATTGGTGGAGGTAGTACCATTGACTGTGCTAAGGCAATTGCGGCAGGTGCATTTTATGACGGAGACATTTGGGATATGGTAAAGGACAATTCTTTGATGACCAAGGCATTACCGTTAATCACCATACTGACGTTGGCGGCGACAGGTTCGGAAATGGATGTGTTCTCTGTGATTTCCAATATGGAGACAAACGAAAAAATGGGGTTGGATGGCTATGTATTATATCCGAAATATTCTATTTTAGATCCGGAATACACCTATTCTGTTCCCAAATATCAGACGGCTTCCGGCACAGCAGATATTATGAATCATATTATGGAAGTGTACTTTAATGGTGTGGAAGGAACTTATATGCAGGATCGAATCATGGAAGGTCTTTTGAAAACCTGTGTTCATTATGGTCCTATCGCCTGTGAAACACCAAAAGATTACGATGCAAGAGCCAATCTTATGTGGACGGCAAGCTGGGCGATTAATGGATTTATTTCTTGTGGAAAAGCAGGCCCCTGGCCATGTCATGCCATGGAGCATCAGCTTAGTGCGTATTATGATGTCACCCATGGTCATGGACTGGCAATCCTCACTCCCGTTTGGATGGAATATACTTTAAATGAAAAGACAGTGGATATGTTTGTAAATTATGGACAGGGAGTTTTTGGACTATCCTCAGAACTGGAAAAGTATGAGGCTGCCAGACAGGCCATTCAAAAGACAAGAGAAGTGTTTGAGGCTATGGGGCTGACCATGACCCTTCGCTCCATAGGTATTGAGGATAAATCTAAATTTGAGGTGATGGCAGAGCAGGCGGTGGCAGCAGGAACCGAAAGCTGTTTTGTTCCACTGCATAAAGAAGATGTGATTGAAATCTTCAACCGTTGCTTTTAAATTTTAAAAATAAAAATGTAAAAATGTGTTGACAATACATATAAACTGTGCTAAATTCTCAAATATAGAATTTAGCTACAGATAAATTCTAAAACATATCAGCTTATAAAAGAGGTCAATGAGGACATAAAAATTCTTCATTGACCTCTTTTGGTTTTATCCCAAAACAACATCAGACGAATGATGAATTCAAGGATTCATTGTAGAACAGGAGGTAGTTACTATGAAGTGGATGAAGAAACTAATGGCAATTGGAATGACTCTGACAATGACAGTTGGTTTATTTACCGGATGTGGTAAGCAGACAACATCAGAAGATGGTTATGCGGACGAGATAAATATCATGGTATGGGAAGGCTTTTATCCGGAAACTATTTTTGAAGATTTTGAAGAGGAATATGGAATTCATGTAAACATAAGTTATATCACCAATACGGACGAAATACTCGCCAAACTTATTGCAAGTGATGGAAAGTCAGATTACGATTTTATTGATTTGGAATCAGCTTATGTTAAGCCTTTTGTTGACAATAACCTATTAGAGGAAATTGATTTTAACAACATTCCAAATTCAGAGGCACTCTATGATGATGTCTGGGGTGTGGTTGGTGATGAGAATAATACGTATACTTGTCCTACAGGTAGTCACTATTATACATTGATTGTTTACAATAAAGAGACCTGTCCAATTGAAATAAAGAGTTTTAAAGACTTGGCAGATCCAGCATTAAAAGGTCAGATTTGTTCTGTAAACTCAACCATTTCATTATTTGGTGAGGCATTGGTAGCACTTGGTTATGAGCCGGATTCCACAACAGAATCCGAATATGTAGAGGCGGCAGATTTGTGGACAGAAATCAAGAAAAATGTCAGCGTATTTACTGGTTCTTCCTGTTATCAGACCTTAGAAAATGGTCAGTGCTCCGTAGCTTTATGTTTTGATTATGCACAGTTAATGATGACAAAGGATAACTGGGATAAATATGCAGTGGCTGATATCGATACAGGATATGAAGCTTATTCAAGTACATGGGCAATCCCAGCGGGAGCGGCACATAAAAAGGAAGCAGAACTTTTGATGGATTTTATGTTGAGCGATGAACAGTATGCAGCAAGAGTAGAATTTTATCCACAGGTAATGTCAACAGACGGAGTAAAAGCACTGGTAAGTGAAGATATTGTCAACAATCCTGCATTAAATCTTGATCCATCTTATACAGAGGATAGCTGGATGGTACCTGTATCGGATGAGCAGGTTGAATTGATGGATAAGTATTTAACAAAATTTATGAGTAACTAAAAAAGATAGTAATAGAATCAATGGCACAAAGAAGTGTCCTCCAGGAAAATCTGGGGGGCACTTTGTTTATAAAAAAAGTTTCGAAAGGGGAAGAAATTATGAAAAAAATTGAGATTATTACAAGACAGGAAAAGCTAAATGGATTAAAGGAGTTATTGGTAGTTCACAATTGCCAGGGAATGACAGTCAGCTCAGTTATGGGCTGTGGACGTCAGAAAGGTTACATTCCTGAAATGAATATTGTGGGTTCAGACATTAACCTGCTTCCGAAAGTTATGGTGTTTACCGTTGTTGAAGATGATGAAATTGATAATCTTCTTGCAGATATTGCCAATGCTATTGGAACAGGAAAAGCTGGTGATGGTAAAGTGTTTGTCTATGATGTTCAGGAAGCCATGAGAATTCGTACCAATGAAAGAGGAAACAAAGCATTGTAGCGTGATGAAGTATAAGAAAGAAGGTTGGTTCTATGAGTGATGTAAACGAAAAGGTATCTGATGAAGTGATTGTTTCACTGTTAAATGTGGAAAAGTGGTATGGAAGCAATAATGTAGTAAAAAATATGAGCATGAAGATAAAAAGGGGAGAGTTCCTGACATTGTTAGGACCTTCCGGTTGTGGCAAGACCACTACATTAAGAATGATTTCAGGTTTCGAGGAACCCAGTGCTGGTGTCATAAAAATTGAGAATGAGAGTGTAGAAATGAAAGAACCATATCAGAGGGACGTAAATACGGTCTTTCAGAGTTATGCGTTGTTTCCAAATATGACAGTATTTGACAACATTGCTTATGGCTTAAAGGTAAAAAAAGTTCCGAAAGATGAGATTAAAACCAGGGTAGAAGAAATGTTGGAATTAGTGCAGTTAAAAGGGTTTGAGAAGAGAAGAATCGACCAGATGTCAGGTGGGCAGAAACAGCGTGTGGCTATCGCTAGGGCCTTGATTAATGCACCAAAAGTTTTGTTGCTGGATGAACCTTTGGGAGCCTTGGATTTAAAGCTTAGAAAGCAGATGCAGCTGGAACTTAAGAGATTGCAGAAAAAGTTAAATATTACCTTTGTATATGTAACTCATGACCAGGAAGAGGCACTTACCATGAGTGACCGTATCGCAGTTATGAATGGAGGAATCATTGAACAGTTAGATTCGCCAAAGAATATTTACGAACATCCAAAGACAAAGTTTGTAGCCACATTTATTGGAGAATCTAATATCTTCGAAGCAGCAGTCAATGAAGTAAAAGAAGACTGTGCGGTGGTAGGTATGGAGTGTGGCAGAGGCTCTATTCTTCCGGATGATGTAAGTTTAGGAGATAATATTTATGTATCCGTAAGACCGGAGGATATGAGATTTGATACAGAACCGGTGGAAGGATTTAATATCAAGGCAGTGGTAAAAGAATTTATTTACATTGGAAACATCACCAAAATGATTGCTACTTTAAGCAATGGGGATGAGATTAAATTTACCAGACTACATACAGGAAAGCTTCCACAGGTAGGAGATGTGATCAACGTATATTGGAGTTTAAAGGACGGTATTCCAATTCCAACAGAAACGGCGGCTGAATTACAGGCATTAAAGAACGTAAAGATTGGCTAGTCAGGAGGTGTGGCGTATGAAAATTATTGCTAATGCTGATTATGTAAAACGTAAAAAGAAGTCAAGGCTTAGTCAGGTGTTTATGTGTGCACCACTTACAGTATGGGTTGTGGCATTGATTCTTCTCCCATTGTTATATTTATTATTTATGAGTTTTATGACAAAGGGACCAATGGGCACTGTAAAATATATCTTTTCGGTAGAAAGTTATATTAGAATCCTGGAACCGGAATATTTCAATGTAGTAAAGAAATCCGTATTTATTGCAGCCATATCTACATTGGCATGTGTTTTGGTGGGATATCCCATGGCATATTTTATTGCAAGCAAGAAAAAAATGTCCGGAACTTTGATGTTAATGATGATGCTTCCCTTTTGGACATGTGCGTTAGTTACCATTTACAGTTTTGTGATAATGTTTAGTAACAGTGGCCTTGTGAATACATTTTTGATGAAGCTTGGAATTATCCATGAGCCCATCAGTTTACTGTACAACAACTTTTCGGTGGCAGTAGGTATGGTGTATGAGTTGTTGCCATTTGCGGTCATGCCCATGTATTCATCCATAGAAAAAATGGATAAAAGTTTAATTGAGGCTTCCAAGGATTTAGGTGCCGGACCGGTGAGAACATTTTTGCAGGTCACGCTTCCTTTGACAAAGCCAGGAATCTTTGCAGCAGTCATCTTAACATTTATCCCATGTATTGGATATTACATGATTACAGATATGTTAGGCGGTGGTACTACCATGCTGATTGGTAATGTAATTTATAATCAGTTTACGTCCGCAAGAGACTGGCCGTTTGGTGCAGCATTGTCATGTATCCTGGCAGCAGTAATTTTGATTCTGATGTATGTTTATACAAAATTTGGTGGCGATTTGGATGATTTAGGAGCATAAAGGAGGAGAGGATATGAGCAGAAAAGTAAAGAAAAAATTTGCAAATACAATATTTAATCTGTACGGTATTTTGGTTTATGCATTCCTTTATATTCCGGTAATTGTTATGGTGGCATTTTCATTTAATGACAGTGTCAACAACACAGTTTGGAAAGGGTTTACCACAGAATGGTATGGGAAACTGATGAGAGATGGAGAGATTTGGGAAGTATTAGGAACCACGGTTTTGATTGCAGTTTTTTCTACCGTTGTTGCTGTGGTGCTGGGAACGGTAGGGGCAGTAGGTATGTCCCGTGTAAAGTTCCCAGGGAAGAAAATTATTTCTACCCTATTATATGTACCAATCATTATTCCAGAAATTGTGTTGGCAGTGGCTACACTTTTGGTAATCAAAAAGGCTGGTATGGGATTAGGAATGTTGGCTATGACCCTTGGCAATGTGACGCTGATTCTTCCCTATGTATTTATTACAGTAAAATCCAGACTGGCGGGTATGGATACCTCCATTGAAGAAGCATCCTTGGATTTGGGAGCCAATAGATTGTATACATTTTTACATGTGACACTTCCTAATATTATGCCAGGCGTTGTTTCCGGTGGGTTTATGGCATTTACCCTGGCTTTCGGTGATTTGGTCATTGTAAGTTTTCTGGCTAATGCCACCAGCGTAACTCTTCCTATGAAAGTGTACTCTCAGTTAAAAAGAGGAATCAGACCGGAAATTAACGCGTTATCTACGGTTATTTTAATCTGTTTTTTAGTTATCATTGGAAGTTATAAGCTTGCAGGTATAATAATTGAAGCTAGTAGAAAGAAGAAGTTAGAAGAGGAAATAGAACGAGAAAAAGAAAAGGATTCAAAGCCTGGAATGGCTTAATCTATGGAAAAAGAGAAAGAAGGCACTGAAAATGAGCGATACAAAAGTAGAATTATTATTTTTAAATGAAGAAGATATGATAAAAGCAGGTGTACTGGATGCAAAAAAGTGTGTGGACACCATGGCAGATGTCATGACATTGTTGAGCTCGAAGGATTATCTTATGGGCGGCAAAAGCAAGAATGAGCATGGAATTATGTTGGGATTTCCGGAGGAATCGGAAATAGAGGGATTCCCAATCAATGATTCCAGAGACAGGAGATTTATGGCAATGCCGGCGTATCTTGGTGGAAGATTCCACATGGTTGGACAAAAATGGTATGGTTCCAACGGGAAGAATGCACAGAAAGGACTTCCACGCTCTATTTTGATGGTTACATTAAATGATGTGGACACAGGACAGCCATTAGCATATATGTCTGCAAACTTGCTAAGCGCTATGAGAACAGGGGCTATGCCAGGACTTGCTGCAAGATATTTAGCAAATCCCAATCCGAAAGTGGTTTCTCTGATAGGTCCGGGAGTAGTAAATAAAACGTGTATTATGGCATATTTGGCAGAATTTTCAACCATTGATACTGTAAAAATCAAGGGAAGTTCTCCAAATTCCAAAACGGCAAAAGAAATGAAGGAATTTATTGAAGAAAAATATCCACAAGTCAAAAATATAGTGATTTGTGATAGCCTAGATGAGGCACTTATGGATGCGGATATTATCAGTGAAGCCTTATCCTGTATGAAGAATGAGTGGCCGGTTTTTAATAAGGATTGCATTAAACCGGGAGCTTTGATTATCTCATCTGGGTCTATGATGATGGATTTGGAATATGTAGAGAAAAAATGCACCAAGGTTGTGGACAATATTCATATGTATGAGGAATACATAAAGATTTTTCAGGAATATGACAAAGAGACTGGGAAATGTATTCCAGGCGGTTGTCCTGGAATGTGGTTTGTAAACATGATAAAAGACAAAAAAATAGCTAAGGAAGAGGTTCAGCATTTAGGGGATATTATTCGAGGTATTGCCAAGGGAAGAAGCAGTGAAGAAGAAGTGATTCTAGCCTGTTTAGGTGGTATGCCAGTGGAAGATGTAGGATGGGGATATGAGTGTTATCAAAGTGCATTGAGACAAGGAATTGGAACCAAGCTAAAGATATGGGACAGTCCATTTATGGCATAAATTGAGAATGTTATCAACGATTTTTCTAAAGGGAGGAAGCAACATGGACGAGAGCAGAAGAATTCTGGAGCATCCAATTTTGGGTGTCACAGAGGAAAAAAGAATAGTTCATTTTCTATATGATGGAAAGGATATGACAGGCTATGAAGGAGAGCCCATTGCCTCTGCTTTGAGAGCAGCAGGGGTTATGGTTCACAGACATACAAAGAAAAGAGATGAACCTAGAGGAATTTTCTGTGCCATTGGAAGATGTACAGACTGTGTCATGATTGTGGATGGAAAACCAAATATCCGGACCTGTATTACCCCATTAAAAGAGGGGATGCAGATTCAGACACAGTATGGAGTTACTGCAAAAACAAATTAAGAGATTGGAGAGATGGCGATGAAGAGATATGACTTGGTAATTGTGGGTGCAGGACCAGCAGGTTTGTCCGCAGCCATAGAAGCAGCAAAAAATGGTTTAAACGTAGTTGTATATGATGAAAATTCAAAGCCAGGGGGTCAGCTTTTTAAACAGATACATAAGTTTTTTGGCTCAAAGGAACATAAGGCAAAGATTCGTGGCTTTAAAATCGGTGAGGAATTATTGGAGCAAGCAGATAAACTAGGTGTGGAAGTGGTACTGAATGCCATTGTATTAGGTCTGCATCCAGAGAAAGAACTTACCATTAAAGTGGATCAGGAAGTAATTCACGTAAAAGGAGATACGGTGATTATTGCTACCGGCGCAGCAGAAAACATGGTAACTTTCCGGGGATGGACATTGCCAGGTGTCATTGGAGCAGGTGCAGCTCAGACGATGATGAATTTAAATAAAGTAAGACCAGGGGATAAAGTGTTGATGCTTGGTACAGGAAATGTTGGTCTTGTGGTAAGTTATCAGCTACTTCAGGCAGGATGTGAGGTGGTTGCCCTGGTGGATGCGGCGCCTAGAGTAGGCGGCTATGGCGTTCATGCTGCCAAGGTTGCCAGGACAGGAGTTCCCTTCTATCTTTCCCACACTATTATAGAAGCGGAAGGTAAAGATCATGTGACAGGAGTTGTTATCGGTGAGGTGGATGCCAACTGGAATATCATCCCAGGTTCGGAAAAACATTTTGATGTTGACACCATTTGTATGGCAGTTGGTTTATCTCCAATGTCCCAGCTATTGAAATCTGCAGGTTGCAAAATTGTCGAGGACCCGAAGAAGGGCGGTGTGGTTCCAGAGATTGATGAGTTGGGACAGACCTCCATTCCAGGTGTGTATGCGGCAGGTGATGTCTCTGGTATTGAGGAAGCTAGTTCGGCTATGATTGAGGGAAGAATTGCCGGAGCAGCAGCTTCTGAGTATTTAGGTTATATTACAAAAGAAGAGTTAGAAGAAAAGATAAAGGTGAATGAAAGTGCACTGGATGCACTACGCCAAGGAATGTTTGCACCTAAGAACAGAGGAAAATTATTGGAAAAAACCGAGGAAGGTGTAGATATCTCAATGAATCTGTTGAAGAAGGGATATCTATTAGAAGAGGAAGTAGAGAAGTATCCTGGTGTGACAAAACAAAAAAGTGTTCATCCGGTAATTGAATGTACACAGAATATTCCTTGTAATCCATGTCAGGACTCTTGCCCGAAGGGCTGTATTATGGTAGGAAAAAATATTACCTCTCTTCCGGTGGTAGATACAGAAAAACAGTGTATTGGCTGTGGAATGTGCGTTGCTTCCTGTTCAGGACAGTCCATTTTTCTTGTGGATGAAGAATTTGAAGAAGGATATGCAAGCATCACCATGCCTTATGAATTTCTTCCATTGCCTAAGGTAGGAGACAAGGGTGTGGCATTGGATAGAAGTGGTGCCAAGGTTTGCGAGGCTGAGGTTATTGATGTCCGCAAGGCTCCGGTATTTGATCACACAAATTTACTCACCATTAAGGTACCAGTAGAAATGTCAATGAAAGCACGATTTTTTAAAAATTAAATTTTATTATCCGGAAAGGAGAATCAGGCTATGGTTAAGGTAAATGATAGAATGAGAGATATCGGTGAATTTATTCCCGCAAAGGACGATGACATTTTAATCTGCAGGTGTGAGGAAATCACCAAAGGAGAAATTCGCAGAGCAGTCCATGATGGAATTTTTACTATGGAAGAAATGAGAAGATACCTAAGAAACGGAATGGGCCTTTGTCAGGGGCAGACCTGTGGAAAGCTGGTAAAAAATATTATGGCAAAGGAATTAAAAATATCCCCACTGGAACTGGAACCAGAGACTTCCAGAGCACCAATGCGTCCAATTGAAATGGAAATCTATGCAAAGGATGGAGGTAATGTGTAATGAAAACAACAGCGGAAGTAATCATTGTAGGCGGTGGTGTTGTAGGAAATGCAGCAGCATATTATCTGGCAAAAAAAGGAGTGGATGTCCTGGTATTGGAGGCAGATGACAGTATTGGGCATGGGGGTTCCAGTCGAAATGGTGGTGGTGTAAGACAGTCCGGACGTGATGTGAGAGAATTACCTTATGCTATTTATGGAATCAAGAACTTATGGCCTACTCTGTCAGAAGAGTTAGGAGTAGATGTGGAATATCATCAGGGAGGAAACTTAAGGCTTGGATTGGAAGAAAGTCATTTAGATATCTTGAGAGGGCAGGTAGAAAGGGCTACGTCTCTTGGACTGGATGTAAAAATGGTAGATGCCAAGGAAGTACAGGAGATTTGTCCTTATCTTTCAGACCGCATTGTGGGGGCAAGCTGGTGTCCCACGGATGGACATGCAAATCCAATGAAAACTACGTTGGCATTCTACAAACGTGCAAGAGAGCTGGGGGTAACGTTTATCTCTGGCGAGAAAGTAGTAGAGTTAAAAAAGCATAAAGGAAAAATTCGCAAGGTGATGACTGAAAATGGAAACACATACGAGGGTGAGACGGTAATTCTGGCAGCAGGTTATGAGAGCCGAAAAATTGCACAGACCGTGGGAATAGATATTCCCATGACTCCGTTTTTTGAGGCCTGTCTTGTGACGGAAATGCAGCCACCTATGTTTGACATTATGTTGGGGGTTGCCACAGCAGAAATTTACGGACATCAGTGTGACCATGGTTCCTTTGTATTTGGCAGTGGCACCGGACTGGAGGCTACCTTGGAGCCAAAGCTAGATGATCTTAGAATTTCTGCGTTGGATGTATCTGCAAACTGTCGTGCTATTATGAAATATGTGCCAATGTTAAAGGATGCAAAGATTGTGCGCAGTTGGGGTGGCTGGATGGATATCACTCATGACCATGTTCCGGTAATCAGCAAGGTGTCTGAGGTTCCAGGGCTGATTCTTGCCTGTGGAATGAGTGGACATGGATTTGGAACGGGTCCTGCAGTTGGTTTGATGTTATCTCAGATGGTGTTAGATGAACCTTTGATTTGCGACATTACACCGCTTCGATATGATAGATTTAAGAGTGACAGATAAAACAGGAGGTATGAAAAAATGGAAAAAAAGAGTTTAGTAGCATATTTTTCGTGTAGCGGAGTTACCAAAAGTGTAGCGGAAGCTCTGGCAGGTACTTTAAATGCTGATTTATTTGAAATTAAAGCTAAAATACCATATACAGAGGCTGATTTGGATTGGGAAGATAAAAATTCCAGAAGCACTTTGGAAATGAATGACCCTTCTTCCAGACCGGAAATTGCAGCAAAGGTAGAGAATATGGAAGAATATGAAATGATTTATCTAGGATTTCCAATTTGGTGGTATGTGGCTCCAACGATTATCAATACTTTTGTGGAAAGTTATGATTTATCTGGAAAAACAATCATTCCGTTCTGTACTTCCGGTGGAAGTGAACCGGGAAAGACAGTGGAGGTTTTGCAGGCACTGTGTTCAGAAGGAGTGACCTGGAAACCTTGTGTGAGATTGAAAGATGCATCAGATGAAGAAATCAAAAAATTGCTGTAATTGTTATTATATGTAGTGGATTTAGGAGGAGAATGTATTATGGAGATGAAACGTACAAATTATTCTTCTGGAGCTCCATTAGAGGAAGTTGCAGGATATAGTAGGGCAGTAAAGTCTGGTCCATTTATTTATGTGGGAGGAACCACATCTGTTCAGTCTGATGGAACCGTATATGGAGAAAATGATTCTTATGCACAGATGAAATATATATTGGAAAAACAACTTAGGTTTGTGGAAAAAGCCGGAGGGTGTAAGGAAGATGTCTATGCAGTGAAGTGTTATGTGACAAAAGATTATGACGGCAAGGAAGGTGCAAAAGCTTACACGGAATTATTTAAGGATGTCAAACCCTTATTTACTGTGGTTAAGATTGCAGCATTGAATCGTCCCACACAGTTGGTTGAGGTGGAGATGAATGCGGTAGCAGGGTGCAGTAAAGGTAAAGAATGGAATGGAATTTCTCTTGAAAGAACCAACTATTCTTCTGGAGCACCTTTAGAAGAGATTGCCGGATATAGCAGAATGGTAAAAATAGGACCTTTTGTCTATGTGGGAGGAACTACTTCCGTACAGCCGGATGGCTCTGTATACGGTGAGGAAGACTCCATGGCACAGGAAAATTATGTTTTGGAAAAGCAGATAAAGCTGTTAGAGCAGGCTGGCGCTACGGCAGAAGATGTGGTGAAGGTAAAGATGTACAATACACCGGAATACAAGACATTTTTAAAAAGCGAAACAGAAAGTTATTATGCTAAGGTTTTAAAAAGTGTAAAGCCTCTTTGTACAGGTGTTACCATTGCCGGTTTAAACAGAGCTTCTCAGGTAACGGAAATTGAGATGATGGCAATTGTAGGCTGTGGCGGAGAGAAAAAACTACCAGAGTGGGGAAAGATAGATTTTACCAGAACGAATTATTCTTCTGGAGCACCATTAGAGGAAAGCTATGGTTACAGTAGAATGGTAAAATCAGGTCCATTTGTGTTTGTGGGTGGAACTACTTCTGTACAGCCAGATGGAAGCGTGGAAGGTGTGGAAGATGCAAAAGCACAGGAAAATTACATATTTGAAAAAGAAATAAAACTTATCGAACAGGCAGGAGCAAAACCGGAAGATGTGATTAAGGTGAAAGCTTATCTTGCCCCGGATCATAAAAAATATGAAAAACAGGACGTAGAAAGTTATTATGGAAAAGTATTAAAACCGGTAAAACCATTATACACAGCAGTAACGATTGCGGCATTAAACAGACCGACTCAGCTAACAGAGATAGAGATGACAGCAGTGATTGGTGCAGGAAATTAACTTAAAAGGAGGTTTTCCTATGAGTGAAACAAAGATTGATTTATTGTATTTGAGTGAAAAAGATGTAATTGAAGCAGGTGTCTTGGACGGAAAAAAATGTGTGGATTGTATGAGCGAGGTTATGGCACTGCTTAGCAAAGGTGACTATCGTCTGGGCGGTGACAATGCAAACTCTCATGGTATTATGATGCAGTTTCCAAAGGAATCAGAGATTGAAGATATGCCAAAGGATGGTCCGGATAGAAGATATATGGCTATGCCGGCATATCTTGGCGGACGATTTCATATGGCGGGACAGAAGTGGTATGGTTCTAATAAGGAAAATACCGCAAAGGGATTGCCAAGATCCATTCTTATGGTCACTTTAAATGAAGTGGATACAGGAGCCCCCTTAGCATATATGTCAGGAAATTTAATCAGTGCAATGAGAACAGGAGCCGTTCCTTTTGTTGCCGCAAGATATTATGCAAGGAAAGATTCCAGTGTTCTTTCCATCATCGGGGCAGGGGTAATTGGCACTGCCAGCACCATCTGTGCCATGGCAGAATACCCTTCCATTAAGACCATTAAGATAAAAGCGGGCAGTGTTTCTTCTCCATCGGCTAAGAAACTGAAAGATTATATTCAGGAGCACTATCCTCAGGTAGAGAATATTGAAATTTGTTCTACACTGGAGGAAGCAGTGAAAGATGCTGATATTATCTGTGAAGCGGTATCCACAAAGGATGTGAATGAGCATCCATATTTAAAGGAAGAATGGTTAAAGCCGGGAGCAGTGATTCTCTCTTCTATGAATCTAGTGTTCGATGATGATTTTATTGCTAATCGTGCCGCTCTGGTGATTGATAATTGGAGAATGTATGAGGATTGGCTGGAAGCTGAACTGAAACGTCAAAAGGAAGCTGGAAAGGAAAGAAAAATTGGTGTGTGCGGTACCAACTTCTTAAATCTGGTTCGAAAAGGAAAGCTTGAGAAGTCCAGTGTGCCATTGATTGGTGATTTGGTTCGCGGTGTGGCAAAGGGAAGAACTTCAGAAGACCAGATAGTTGTGATTGGTGCTTGTGGAATGCCTATTGAAGATGTAGGTCTTGGAAAGGATATTTATGAAAGTGCGATGGAAAAGGGAATTGGGACCAAGCTGAATCTTTGGGATGAACCCTATCTTTGTTAATCAAAATGGTTGCTAAACCTTGTCAATATCAAAATGGGAGGTGCTGTTAAGATGCAAAAGAGAGATTTGAAATTACAGGTTGCTTATTGTTTTGCAGAAGGTGGATACTGGTTGGTAGCAGTAGTGCTTGGAGCATTTATCACTCCACTGCTTATCAGTAAGGGATTTTCAGAGTACGAAATAGGCGTAATTACTGCTGTAAAATGTGTTGCTACCTGTGTGTTTCAAATCCTCATTGCCAATTTTGCAGATAAATATGCAAAAAAAATACAGTTAAAATATATTATTGCCGTTTTGTTGGGCATTGGTTTTCTTACTTCCATTATTTTTTATTTTGTTACGCCTGGACTATATGTGACATTAATTATTTTTGTGTTGTTTGGCATTGGGATTACCTGTACTTCTCCGTTAATCGATTCCTTATCAGCTCTATTCATGAATCATGGCAGGAAAATCAGTTTTACGGTAGCCAGGGCCTGTGGTTCGGTAACATGGGCAATTGCAAGTTTGGCATTAGGCACGTTCTGTACCATATATGGGGAAAATAATCTGTTGTTAGTTCAGGCATTTTTTATACTATTTCTGATTGCAGTTATTTTACTAATGGAAAAAGTACCCACTGAGAGTATTATGACACAAGAGGATAAAGAAGTACAAGAAGTATCAAAAGAAGAGGAAGTCCACTCTGTTTTTTGGATACTTAAAACTTATCCCAACTATACGATTTATGTGGTAGGAGTATTTTTAGCTACCGTTTGTTTTAACTTAAGTGGTTGTTTTATGATTAACGCAATTGAGATGAGTGGGGGGACTCAAACTCATTATGGTATTGCAGAATTTGTTCTTGCCATCAGTGAACTTCCCACAGCGATTTTATTTTCAAAACTGCGTAAGATGTGGAAACTGGACACTATGTTTATTATTTTTGCAGTTTCAAATACGTTAAAAGCATTTGGAATTCTACTTTGGGGGAGTGTCTGGCTGGTGGTTGGATTTCAAGCATTTGAAATGTTTGGATTCGGGTTATTTTACGCAGCAAATTTGTATTTTGTCATGGAAATACTTCCTCAGGCAGATGTAGTGAAGGGGGTATCTTTTGTGGCGATGATTAATTCAGGTATCGGTGCAGGTGTTGGATATTATCTTGCAGGTGTTTTCATGGAGGCATATGGCCTTAGAAACCTCTTGATTATTAGTGTAGTCTTTGGTATATTTAGCATAATTGTGATGGTATATAATTCAAAAAAGATAAGGGAAAAAGAGGAGAGATTTGATGGCAACGGTAAAATATCCTGCTGGAGACAGAACGAAGGAAAAGATATTTCAGGCTGCAGTTAAGTTATTTTTTGATAAAGGGTTTGTGGCAACAACGTACGATGATATTGCAAAAGCAACAGGGTTAAACCGGGCGCTGTTGATTTATCATTTTAAAAATAAAAAACAACTGGGATTTTTGGTTTGGGAGCGTTGGGTTGATAATTATCACAAAGCAATAGAAGAGATGATAGAGACTCATGCGAAAGATGAACCGGAGCGTTCTATTGCATTAAATATCTATTGCTATTATCGTCTGTTTCAATACGAAAAACTCACAAGATTTTTAATGGAAATACAAAATGAGAGTAATTTTCGTGAGAACTTAATTTTATCAGAACGGGATTTCTTTTCAAAGATCAACGGAAGAAGAATTAAGATGGATGAAAGTGATTTTCATATTTTGATGCATATGGATTATGGAATCGAAAGGGAAGTGGTCCGAATGGCTTATTTCCATAAAAGACCAGAGGAAATTGATAAAATGGCAGAAATTGAGCTGTATATGATTATGGGAGAACTGGGCTATTCCGATAGAGAAATTAAGGAATTGATAGATGAGACAAAAAGCATATTAGATAATTATACCATTACTCTCAGAGAAGATTTTCAGGTAGAATGTAATAGAAAAGTAAAGATTTTCCAATAGAAGAAAAGTATTGACAATTTTTTCACATTGTGCCATAATAACACCATAAGTTACGAGGGCGTACATATTTTATATGTGCGTCCTTTTGTGCTGAATCACATTGTTTCTTTGATGTGAGTATCAGGTCTCATTGGCGAGACTTCAATGCGTAGTTTTAAAGAAGGACAAACAGAGTTTACAATGGAGTAACATCTAGGTGAACTCTGTTTTTTTATTGTTTGTCTTTGTTTTCATATTAAAACTACCCGAAATCAGCCCTCGTGGACAGTAACAGAATTGCAGAAATTACAGGAGGTTGATGCAGATGATAAACTATAAGGATTTCGATTTGTTTTCACACACAGACACGATTAACAATTTATTGGCAAGGTATGGAGTGAAGTTCAGCTTGTACAAAAATGGAGAGTTTAAAGAGCAGTTGTTCCCCTTTGACCCCATACCAAGAATTATTGAGGCATCGGAGTTTGATTATTTAGAGAAAGGTCTTAGTCAGAGAGTGAGGGCCTTGAATTTATTTATCAAAGACATTTACACGGACAAAAAGATTGTAAAGGATGGAGTTGTACCAGAGGATTTTATTTATGCATCCAGTGGATATATGGTAGAGTGTGAAGGGATTATTCCTCCAAAATCTGTGTATTCTCATATCTCAGGAATCGATTTGGTAAAGGGAAAAGACAACCAATGGTACGTGCTGGAGGATAATCTAAGGGTTCCTTCTGGGGCTTCTTATCCTATGATTGCTAGAGCATTATGCAGAAAGAGCAGTCCCAAAACCTTTGAGCAGAATCATTTGGAGGATAACAGAGATTATGCTTGTCTTTTGAGAAAAACCATGGATTATGTAAATGTGGAAGGACATACAGTAATTCTTACCCCGGGAAGATACAATGCAGCCTACTTTGAGCATTCGTATCTGGCAGAAAAAACAGGAGCCCATTTAGTAACCGGTCAGGATTTATTTGTAGAGAATGATAAGCTGTACTATAAAACCTATTCAGGAAAGAAAGAGCGTATCGGAGCAGTGTATAGACGCATCTCAGATGATTATCTTGATCCTATGAACTTTGTGGAAGACTCACTGATTGGTGTACCTCACATTTTTGATGTGTATCGTAAAGGCAATGTAGCTATTTTAAATGCTCCCGGCAACGGTGTAGCGGATGATAAAGGTATCTATTATTTTGTACCTAAAATGGTGAAATATTATTTGGGAGAGGAACCGATTCTTCAGAATGCGCCCACTTATCTTCCGTTTTATGAAGAGGATATGAAATATGTTCTTGATAACTTTGACAAGTTAGTCTTAAAAGATGTGGCGGAAGCAGGTGGTTATGGTGTAGTATTTGGAAGTTCTATGACTAAGGAAGAAAAAGAAAAGTTTATTGCTATGCTGAAAAAAGAGCCAAGACGTTTTATTGCTCAGGAAGTCATAGACTTTCAGGATATTGATATCTTCGAACCGGGAGGAGTGGTGCCTAGAAAGGCAGATTTGCGGGCATTCGTATTATCTGGCGAAGATACCGTGGTATGGAAAAGCGGTTTGACGCGTTTTTCCAGAAATCCAGATTCATTTATTGTAAATTCATCACAAGGCGGAGGTTTTAAAGACACATGGGTATTATCACATTAGAAATGACAGACAGATTATATTGGTTGGGACGTTACCTAGAAAGAGTTTACACAACGGTAAAGTTATATGCGGACAGTTATGACCATTTAATCGATGAAGAACATTATGATTATAAAAATTTTTGTAAAAAGATAGATATTCCGGATGTCTATGGTTCTAAGGAGGTATTTTTGCAGAAATATCCTTACGATGAGAATGATATGAATTCATTGTACAGTAATCTTCTAAGAGCCTATGACAATGCTGTTGTTTTAAGGCATGAAATTGGAAGCGAAGCTTTATCTTATGTGCAGTTATGTATCTATGACATTAAAAAATCCAGTGAAGGAAATGCACCTATGATAGAATTGCAGAATATGGTGGATCATATTATGGCATTCTGGGGTACGGCAGATGACTTGATTGCATCAGAGAGGATAAGAGATATATTGAAAACCGGAAAGCGGGTTGAGAGAATTGACTTGTACGGAAGGCTTAGTTTTCCGTTAGAGGATTTGAAACGGGAGGTTCACCGTATGACGTTTCGGGTAAAAAAATCAGGAATGAAATATGATGAAGAAAAGTTAAAAGAATTAGAAGAGATGGTTGAGAGCGGACCGGTAGATTATCGAAAAGTTGTGGAGTTGATTGAAGCCATAATAGTGGTATAATACATATAGAAGTAACTTTTCAGAACCTAGCTCCTTGGTGGAGGTGGTTTTGAAGAGTTGTTCATATATTATACTACAAGTAAGGGATGGGGAAACATGTCTGAACTATATTTTGAATATTATATGCAAATCACATTTTCTGAAATGGCTAGAAATCACAGCTTTACATTAAAATGCCTTCCACATTCAGATGAACGGCAGGAGATTCAGGATTTAGAACTTAAGCTTTATCCTGAGGTAGATTATGAGACAGGTAGAGATTCTTTTGGAAACTGGTATATCTTCGGCAATATAAATACATTACATAATAAATTTGAAGTAACGGTTACAGGAAAAGCTCGTACAGGATTAAGTTCTTTTGTAACCGGTGAGGAGGATCTGCTTGCTCTGTATACCATTCAGGATGAGTATACAAAGCCTGGGGCAGGTCTTCTTTCTATGTTTGACAGACTTTATGAGAAAAAGGAAACAAATCTGGAGACAGCGATTCACATGATGGAGGGATTGTGGAAGGAATTCACTTACCTTTCTGCCAGTACCAATGTGCGGACCACAGCAGAGGAGGCGGTGAATCAAGGCTGCGGGGTATGCCAGGATTATAGTCAGATTTTGATTAGTCTTTGTAGAATGGCAGGGATTCCAGCAAGATATGTGGTAGGTATGTTGGAGGGAGAAGGGGAGTCCCACGCCTGGGTAGAGATTTATGAGTCATTGGGAGAACATAAGGGGTGGTACGGTCTGGACCCAACAAACAATGTGATGGTACAGGATGGTAATGTGATAATCTCCCATGGGAGAAACTATAAAGACTGTAGAATTAATCGGGGAATTTTCTTTGGGGGCGGGGTGCAAGCCCAGCAGGTAAAAGTTAAATTGGAAGTAAAAAAATAGAAAATAAGAGAGGATAAAATATATGATAGAGACCATAGCTAAGGTGGAATTGCCGGTAGACGAAACATTGTATATCAGGAAAAATCGTATGAAACCATTGGGCGAGGATTGTGGAAAAAGGATTAGTATTGTCACAGGAATTCATGGAGATGAATTGGAAGGACAGTATGTGGCATTTGCCCTACAGGAGAGAATCCAGCAGAATATAGAACATTTAAAAGGAACCGTAGATGTGTATCCGGGAATGAACCCTCTGGGGATTGATTCTATTACCCGAGGAATTCCAGCCTTTGATTTGGATATGAACCGTCTGTTTCCAGGAAATGAAGAAGGTGATATGACGGAATATCTGGCTTCCAAAATTGTGAAGGATTTGGATGGTTCGGATGTATGTGTTGATATTCATGCCAGCAATATTTATTTGGAAGAAATTCCACAGATTCGAATTAATGAGCTTCACGCAAAAGAGCTGGTTCCTTTGGCAAAGAAGCTGAATGTGGATT
Organism: Lachnospiraceae bacterium; assembly: GCA_045119215.1. Taxonomy (GTDB): domain Bacteria; phylum Bacillota; class Clostridia; order Lachnospirales; family Lachnospiraceae; genus RUG11237. Next base: position 28,889 of record JBGVDD010000237.1, read on the forward strand.
ATATCTGGGTTCATGCAGCCAGTACTGTATTAGAATCTACCCTTGCCTATACCATGAATTCCAGAAATGTTCCTACTTTGGTAGTGGAAATGGGAGTAGGAATGAGAATTACAAGAAAGTACTGTGAACAGCTGGTAGATGGAATCTTTTATCTGATGCATGAAATGGGCATATGGACAGGAGAAGTTGCCCCTGTAAGAGAGCCCATTGTGTCTCAGGATGGGAAGGTGTGCTTTCTGAATGCCAATATGTCAGGAATCTTTGTATCAGAGACGAAACACTGGATGGACTTAAAAAAAGGTGACCTGATTGGAAAAATTATTGATCCTTTAGAAGGTAAGGTGTTAGATGAGATTGTCTCCCCTGTGGATGGAATTTTATTTACATTAAGAGAGTACCCGGTGGTAGATGAGGGGTCACTGATTGCCCGTATTCTGGAACAGTAGGAGGAAATAGAGATGGAAAAAAAGACAATTTTTCAAATAAATGGTTTATACCGGGATGACTATAGAGTGACAGGATATGAATTTGGTCAGGGGGAGAAATCGGCCTGTGTCATTGGAAATTTTCGAGGCAACGAGTATCAGCAGATTTATACCTGTTCCCAGCTGATTAGAAGACTGGAGTCATTGGAAAAACAGGGAAGGATTATTAAGGGAAAAAAAATTCTGGTAATTCCGTCGGGAAACCCTTATTCTATCAATGTTCAAAAGAGATTCTGGGCCACGGATAATACAGATATCAATCGTATGTTTCCTGGGTACAACTTAGGAGAAACCACCCAGAGAATTGCAGAAGGGATTTTTGATTATATAAAGGATTATACCTATGGCATGCAGTTTACCAGCTTCTATATGCCGGGAACATTTATGCCCCACGTGAGAATGATGAAGACTGGGTTTGAGGATGTGGATTTGGCTAAGGAGTTTAACATGCCTTATGTGGTATTGCGAAAGGTGCGCCCCTATGACACCACAACCTTAAATTATAACTGGCAGATATGGGAGACAAAGGCCTTTAGTATGTACACCACATCCACCAGCAGATTGGATGTAAATAGTGCAAATCAGGCGGTGAATGCCATACTTCGTTTTTTTGCAAAGCAGGGAATCATACAATATGAGTCCACAGGAGGTTTTGTATCCAGGGTGCTTGAGGATGCAGATTTAGTTTCAGTTCGAACGAAAACTGCCGGATTTTTTCATTGTATTACTCAGGTAGGCATGGAGGTAGAAAAAGGGGATTTGATGGCTGAAGTGATAGATCCCTATGAGGGAACGGTAAAAGAGAGGGTGACGGCACCCATTTCCGGTACATTGTTTTTCTCCAGGGATACAGAGCCAATTACTTATGCCAATACTGCAGTATTTAAGCTGGTACCTGTGCAGGAGTAGATATTTAAGTTGCTGTTTTTGCGTTACTGTGCACAGATATCTGTGTACAGTAACTCTTTTTTAAAATATTTTCACGGAACATATGTTTTGTGGTTGAAATGCCAAAAATGTGATACTATGTATGGATATGGAAGGAGAAAAAGAAGAAAATGTACCGACTAAAGAAGTTAAAAAGTATCATATATGGAAGAACTGTATTTGTTGTACTGGCATTTCTTGTTCAGTTTGCTCTTATGATTGTAACGTATATCCATTTGCGGGATTACAGTCTGGTTGTCTATGGAGCTTTTGTGATTTTGGGGGCGTTAGTGGTGCTTCATTTGTTTAATGGCAGGGAAAATCCAGATTTAAAATTGGTGTGGATGCTGCCCATCTTGATTTTTCCTGTATTTGGAGCACTTTTGTATCTGGCTATTACCACGCAGCCGGGAACGAAAATGATTCAAAAAAGGCTGGAAAAGCTGGGCAAAGAAACAGAAAGCTATGTTATCCAGGATGAAAATGTGAAAACACAGCTGGAAGAGGAAAGCCAGAAGATGGGGCATTTTGCTGATTATTTGTATTCTTATGACCATTGTCCGGTGTATAGTGATACCCAGGCCACTTATTACCCTTTGGGAGATGACCAGTTTCAGGATATTTTAACAGAATTAAAAAAGGCTGAAAAATTTATTTTTCTGGAATATTTTATTGTAGAAGAAGGGGTTATGTGGAATTCTATTTTGGAAATACTGAAGGAGAAAGCCAAGGAAGGTGTGGAAGTAAGGTTTATGTATGATGGCATGTGTGTGCTGGCATTGCTTCCATATTTTTATCCAAAGATGATGCAACAGGAGGGAATCCAGTGTAAAATGTTTTCGCCCATCAGACCTTTGTTTTCCTCCCATTACAATAATAGGGATCACAGAAAAATTCTGGTCATTGACGGAAAGGTTTACCTATCTTTTCCTGGAAATGTGGAATATCTCGGAGCAAAAGCCGGAGGATTATGAAAAATATCGTTCGCCACAGATGGATGATATTAGGGTAGATGGGTATTTTATTCCTTATGGTGTTAGCCCTTTTGGCCAGGAGAGGATTGGAAAGAGGGTGTATTTGGATATATTAAATACAGCACAAAAATATGTACATATTATGACTCCCTATCTGATTTTGGATTATGAGATGATTATGGCGTTGGTTTATGCGGCAAAAAGAGGGATTGATGTAAAAATCATTATGCCACATATACCGGATAAAAGGGCAGCTTTTGCTCTGGCCAAGACGTATTATAATGAGCTTTTGGAGGCAGGGGTGTCCATTTATGAATATACGCCTGGGTTTGTTCACGCAAAAATATTTGTCAGTGATGATGAAAAAGCAGTGGTGGGAACGGTAAACCTTGATTATCGCAGTCTATATCATCATTTTGAATGCGGTGTTATACTTTATAGAAATTCTGAAATCAGCGAAATTGAAAAAGATTATGAAGAAACTCTAAAAAAGTGTCAGGTGGTAACTGAGAAAGACTATAAACGTCAAAGTATGGTAGATAGGATTACCGGAAAGGTGTTGCGGATTTTTGCACCATTGATGTAAAAAATAGTATACAAATTAGCCAGTGATAAAAAAAGATATCGCTTTATTTGATGAAAGCGATATCTTTCTTAATATCTATTTGTTTTCAATCATTTGAATTTTTACCATTTCCGTAGAAATATTCAGGGCATGGTCGCCAATTCGTTCAAAATCAGTCAGCATTTCGGAAAACAAAATGCTTCCCTCATCGGAGCAGGAGCCTTGCTGTATTCGGGCAAACATATTGTTGCGGTAGGAAACTGTGATATCATCTATTTTTTGTTCCATACAGGCTATCTTTTCATGCCAGTCAATCACATCCGTATGTTCTTTAAATAATTGTTCAAACAGTCGGTCGCAAATCTGCTGAAGCTCTGATATTTCGGAAAGGGCATTTTCAGAAAAACGTATCTTTCGCTCTTTAATCATACTGGAATATTCTGCAATATTTACGGCATGATCGCTGATTCGTTCAATGTTGCTTGTTATTGAGAAAAAGGAGTGGAACATCTGGCTGCCGCCTGCGGTATTATCGTAAGTCATTGCATTTGTTATGTATTTTGATATTTCTTTATTTAGATAATCAACATAATCTTCCCTGTCTTCAATTTCTTTTGCAAGGGTTTCATTTCTTGCAATAAAAACATCAAAGGCATAATGTACATTTTCTTTTGCCATTTCAAGCATATGCAATAACTCTTTTTTAATACTTTCCATATATATGATAGAAGTTCCCAGTTTTTCCGGGTTAATGTGTTTAATATCCAATAAATAATTGGCTTTTATTGGACTTTCTGCCTCCGGTCCATCCTTTAATAAAATGACTGCCAGTTTGGTAAGCCACACACCAAAAGGAATTAAAAGAATGGTAGTAACCACATTAAATAATGTATGTAAATTTGCGATCTGGGCAGGCACATTATTCGGCGTCTGTCCCTGAATAAGGGATATGAATGGTGTGGTAAGACATAATATGGTAAATAATATGGTACCAATCACATTAAACATAATGTGGATTAATGTGGCTCTTTTTGCGTTCTTACTGGCGCCAATGGATGCTAAAAGAGCAGTAATACAAGTTCCAATATTTTGACCAAAAAGGATAAATGCTGCACTGTTTAGTTCAATGACGCCACTGCTAGCCAATGCCTGTAAGATTCCAACAGAAGCAGAAGAAGATTGGATGAGTGCTGTAAAAACAGTACCTGCCAATATGCCCAGGAAAGGATTTTCAAATTTTGTCAGCAGTCCTACAAATTCACTTGAATTTCCTAATGGTTTCATGGCATCGCTCATCATATCCATACCGATAAATAAGATTCCCAGCCCGGCAAGAATTTCACCAATGTGGTTGACTTTTTCATTTTTAAAAAATACTACGGCAGCAACACCTAAAAAGGCTACAAATGGAGCAATGATTCCCACATCTAAAGCGATGAGCTGACCGGTTATTGTGGTACCGATATTGGCACCCATGATAATCCATACAGCCTGTCTCAGTGTCATCATTCCGGAGTTGACAAATCCAACCACCATAACCGTGGTGGCGGAAGATGACTGAATGATTGCGGTAATAAAAGCACCTGTTAATACACCTACAAAGCGATTGGTGGTCAGCTTTTCTAAAATAAGTTTCATTTTGTTACCAGCGGCTGATTCTAAGCCGAAACTCATCATCTGCATGCCATATAAAAATAGTGCTAATCCACCAAGTAATTTCATCAAATATGTGAGGCTCATCTTCGTTACTCCTTGTCTTCTTTTGAATTTTTATTCGAACCAGAGCCTCCGTTTTCAATCCACCAACCGAAAGCCACTGCCACAATAGCAAAAACAATCAGTATTCCTACAAAAATATTTTCAAACATAATATCCTCCTAAAAAAGCGCACTAAAATCAGCATATTCGAGTATTTCGATATGCCACTAAAATTATATATTATTTTATTTTGGGGTACACAAAGAAACCTATGATTACATAGGCAAAATCAAATAGAGGATAATTGTTTTTTTCCATCCTTATTATGAATGTAATGAACTAGAACAGTCTGACCATACAATTCCCGGAATTGTACTATATGAGCTGTCAAAAAGAATTTAGTGAAAACATGCAAAATGCAATTTATAAGCATATAATTTAAAATGAATCTGACAGCAATCCTCTGGGTGGACTTATTGGCAAGCTGTTGTACAAAAGAGAAGGAGCGAACTCCTAACATCTCAATGGTACATACCGCTGTCTCAATAAATGTATCATTATATGCATCAATAGAAGTCTGGGAATGGTTTGCGCTTGTGCAGCCAAAGGAAGGAATCTCCTGAATATTTTCACAGAATATTCCAGAGAAAAGCATAATTAAGATGAAAAAATAACTTACTATTTTCTTATTTTTGATTTGCACTGCGTTCACCTCCCTTTTTTTTACAATATAACATATGATTTTTGGAAAGTCTACTAGAAATATTTTATTTTAACGAAGAAGGGGGTCGCATCCCGAAGAAGGGGGTCGCATCCCCAAGAATTGCTCCTCCTGGGGTAAAATAACATAGTAGATATGTGACAGACAGGAGGAAAAAGATGAAGAAAGTAGGTTATATACGTGTATCCACAAAGGACCAGAATCCGGACAGGCAGTATCATGCCATGAAGGAGCATGGAATACAAAAGAAAAACATTTATATGGACAAAATTTCAGGGAAAAGCTTCTCAAGGCCGGAATATCAAAAGATGATATCAAAAATGAAAAAAGGAGATTTGCTGGTAATCAAAAGCATTGACCGGCTGGGAAGGAACTACGGTGAGATATTAGAACAATGGAAAATCATCACCAAGGATATAGGAGCAGACATAGAGGTGATTGATATGCCCCTGTTAAATACCAAAAGCAGTCCGGACGACCTGACAGGTATTTTTATCTCAGACCTTGTCCTGCAAATCCTGGCTTACGTGGCGGAAACAGAGCGAACCTTTATCAAGCAAAGGCAGGCAGAGGGAATTGCAGTGGCAAAAGCAAAAGGGGTCCGGTTTGGAAACAAGAAAAAGAAGGTGCCGGATAAATTTTATGAGTACTATGAAAAATGGGAGCGTGGGGAGATTACAGTGCGGGAGCGGCAGAGCGTTTGAACATGAGTCACAGTACTTTTTACCGAAGATGCAAAGAGACACAGGTGAGCCAGGGAACCCGGTACCCTGACCCAAAATAATTTATGCAAGTTTCATAAAAAAACAAAAAAAATTAAAAAAATTTGTATCAAAAGGTAGAGTTTGTGAAACGTAAAAATATCAACGAAACTATACATAAATTTACACATATTTACATAATACCACCTTTGTTTCACAAAGTCTGCTTTCTGAAACAAAAAGGCAACTGGAAGATACAGAATAGATACACAAAAACAATAATAATCTAAGGAGGAATTTTTTATGAAAAGAAACAGCAAAGCATTGTGCCTGCTTTTGGCAGGAACTATGGCGGCAGGAAACTGCCCGGTGCCTGTTATGGCAGCAGAGAACGATGGGAATTCAACACAACTGGTAGCTGAGGAAAATTCAGCAGGTGAGATGGGGAATCAACAGCTCGCAGAAACAGTAGAAGAAACAGAGTCTCAGGTCAGTGACAGTGAAGCAGCCACAGTGGAGAAGGACCTGGAGAAGGGAAAAGAAGAGCTGAAAGAAGAAACCGGAGAAATTCAGGAAATCAGCCAGGAAGCGAACCAGGCAGATGAGTCAGAAACAACGGATTCAGAAACCGTAGAAGAAGCTGTGGATATAGAAGAAGCAGCAAAGAATGTTTTGGAAGGAGCCACAGCAGAGGAAACAGTAGAAACAGAGATAGACGTTTCAGAAGAAACCATCAATGCGAGTACGACACTTACAAAAGGGGATTTTAAATACACACAGACGGAAGGTGGCGACATTACTATCACCGATTATACAGGAGTTGGTGGGACTGTAAATATAGCGCAAACCTTTGCTGGGGAAAATGTAGTACCTGAATCCGTGAAACTCAGTTTTTTATAAACAGGAATTTCACACCGAAAACGGATTTTCACAAATATCCCAGTTCTTTTTAGTGTTATCTTCCTGCAGACCGCTTGATTTATTATCAGTATTGATTTTGAGCCTAAAAA
>JBGVDD010000238.1:0-2019 GCA_045119215.1 Lachnospiraceae bacterium
TCTTGTCCTGATTTTTGCATCCCAGACAGAGGTGATATTAAGTAATCCATTACACATCATATTAATTGCTGTTCCGCTCACAATACAGACTGTTTTTATTTTTGCTATTTCATATGTTGCAAGTAAATTATTGAAATTGAGGAGGCTTCGTGTATGTTTGTGGGTAAATTCTTAAAAATTTAAAATAAAAAAACCATCTTAGTTAGCTTATAATGTATTAGCGACCAAACCAATACAAAGGAGTTAATCTAAGATGGCTACAACTAATACTTTATGTAAAAAATTATTAAATGTCAAGGGTGTTGTTATTCAGAACCATGATTTTTATACAGATGACGAGGGAGTACATCATCTTCGTATTTATGCTCGACCATCTAAGCATAATGAGAATCGCTGTCCTCATTGTAGTAGAAAATGTCCTGGTTATGATAGTCCCGGTGAATTCAATAAGATTTGGAGAGGACTGGATTGGGGCGGCATACTTGTAGAGATTGAAGCACCAACCCATCGTGTTTCATGTCCTGAACATGGTGTTGTCGTAGCTGATATTCCATGGGCATACCCTGGTAGTTCTTTTACAAAGGAATTTGATCTTACTGTTGCATGGCTGGCGACATATCTGCCACGAAGTGCAGTTTCTAACTATATGCGTATAGATTGGGCTACAGTTGGACGATGCATTTCAAGAGCATTAAACGATATTGAACCAGAGCGTGCCAAAAGATTAGATGGGTTGGTCCATATAGGAATTGATGAGACCAGCTATAAAAAGGGACATAAATATATCACTGTTGTTGTAAATCATGATACGAATACGGTTGTTTGGGTAGGTGAAGGTCACGGAAAATCTGTACTTACACAGTTTTATAAGTGTCTTACGAAGGAACAATTATCCAGCATCAAAGTTGTAACTGGTGATGGAGCTAAATGGATTACAGAGTGTGTAAATGAGTTTACACCGGATTGCGAGCGTTGTGTTGATCCATTTCACGTAGTTGAATGGGCCATGGAGGCTTTAGATGAGGTTCGGCGAGAAGTGTGGCGAGAAGCGTATACTGAAGCACAAGAATTAGCAAAAGCAAATCCTAGAGGAAAAGGGAGACCTTGTACTGGTGACAAATCCGCTGCAATTGTAAAGGCAGCAAAAGACAAAGCAGACTCGATAAAGAACTCTTCCTATGCACTTGGCAAAGCACCTGAAAATTTAACTGAAAATCAACGATTGCGCGTAGAAATGATTGCATCTACTAACAATAAATTGTACCGCGCTTATAAGCTGAAAGAGAAACTACGCCTTATACTTAAAATCAAAAATTTGGAAGAAGCAGAATGTGAACTAAATTCATGGCTATGGTGGGCGAGTCATTGCCGAATTTCTGCTTTTATAGAGCTTAACAAAAAAATCAGACGTCATAAAGAACATATTTTAAATACCATTCGACTTGGTTTAAGCAATGCTAGAATAGAAGCAACAAATAACAAAATTAAGCTAATTGTTCGTAAGGCATATGGTTTTAGAAACATGCAAAATATGATGGATATGATATACCTTGTATGCTCCGATTTGGTCATTCCACTACCTAACCGAAAAGCAAAAGTCACCAAATCGGCATAAATAAAGGAGTTCGGGGATTTTTTACCCACAATTATCCCCGAAGAGCCATATTTTATTTCAATTTCATTTATAGAAATCTTTTCCTTATTTTTACTACCTACATAAGGAAACAAACAATACGCATCAGGCTTCAGCTTTTTTAATGGAAGAAACTCTCTATTATAAATTACAGGTTTTACCATATCTTTTTCTATACATACAGCTTCTCCAAAACCATTTTTACCGTAGATTAATCCATTCTGTTCTTGGAACTGCGTTATATGATATATTTTTTTCCATAGTGCTTGAATACCATCCCTAATATGTATTATTGGATTATCACCCAGTACCCCCAATCTTGCGACATATTTATTTTTTATTTTAGTCATATCATAAAATTCAGGCGACCATGCTCCGTTCTGAAA
>JBGVDD010000239.1:0-19606 GCA_045119215.1 Lachnospiraceae bacterium
TATGCTTAATTTCTTCAAGACGTTGTTTCCATAATAAGAACTTTTCGCTTTCCATATGTTACCTCCTGGATAAATTTAATCCAGGAAATTATATCAGGTATGAGTAGAAGATTGAAGAACGCTGTTTTTTGGAGCACTTACAAAAATTGTGTACATTTACTAAAATATATGTTATAATAAACACTGCCGATGGATAAAAGTACCAATGAAATATACCTACCATCAAAAGAAAGGTGAAGGTTAGCCGCATCATGGGACATGAGGAAAGGATATGACTTGGAAAATTTTGCATAAGAACAAGAATGGGGGAATGAACATGGAAGAGAATAATGTGTTAGAACATGGAGAGCGGAAGTATAGTAATAAGGAAAATCAGGTGGCTAAGGTGAATCAGACCACCATTATCGGTTTGACATTTATTGAGTTATTATTAATCTTTGCTTTGATAATACAAACTTTTGCATATAAGACAGCCTTTGGAAAGCTTGGGATTGTTCCTATGTTTATCTTATTAGTGGGAGTCATTATAAACTGGGTTGGTTATATCAAAGACAAAACAAGTGAAAAGCTAAAGTATTATATGATGATTAGCTTTATGGTTGGTTGGATTTATTTGATGGTACTTGGTACTAATGTTATGGTTAGCTTTTATATTTATCCATTGGTGATTGCCACTATTTTATATCATGATAAAAAATTTGAACGAATTTTATTTTGGCTAATTATAGTGACTACTTTGATTAGAGCTGTGGCATGGGCGGTAAGTGGTCAATTGTTAGGTGGAGACAGCATTTTACTGATTAGTATTATCATCCATTTGGAGATTATCATTGTGGTACATACGATTGCAAAATTATCGGGTGTATTTACGGGTGATATGCTTGGTTCTGTACAGGATGAACAAAAGACTCAGGAAAACATGATGCAGGAGATTTTAGAAATCTCTGAAAAGGTACAGAAGGCAGTGGTAGAAACCTATGAGCTGGTGGAACATCTGAAAACAGATGCAAGTATGGTACACGATTCCATCGAGGACATTACAGGAAAGACCCAGGATACGGTGGATAGCGTGCAGGAACAGAGTCAGATGACTCAAAGAATCAATGAGGATATTGAGGATACGGCAGAGAATGCAAAGATTATGGTGGAAGCAGCTACCATGTCTTCAAAATTACTAGAAGAGAATATGAATGTAATTTCCTCTATACGAAAGGATGCGGATTCCATTAATGAGACTAACAGCCGCGTAGCTGAGTCTATGGAAGATTTGCAGAAAAAAGCGAAAGAAGTACATCAGATTACAGAAGTTATCTTTACGATTTCCGGTCAGACAAATTTACTGGCGTTAAATGCTTCTATTGAAAGTGCACGAGCCGGAGAAGCAGGAAGAGGTTTTGCAGTGGTTGCAAATCAGATTCGTGATTTGGCAGAAGAAACCAGACAGTCCACAGAGCAGATTGCAAATATTGTGGAAGAATTAAACCAAAATGCCCAGGTGGCAACGGATATTGTAAAACAATCCATTGAAGGAATGGAATCACAAAATGAGAAAGTGGCAGATGCATCTGATGGATTTAGTGAAGTGCAGAATCACATTACTACACTAACGCATCGAGTGGAGAATATCAATGAAAAAATCGGTAATCTGGTGCGTTCCAATGATACTATTATAGAAAATATTAACCAGCTGTCAGATAGTAGTGCATCTGTTTCTGAAAGTGCAAAAGAAGTGGAAGTACGAAGTCTTCAGAATCAGACAGAGGCAGAGCATGCAAAAGAATTACTGGAAAACATGCAGGCGTTGGTAAAACAATTAGAAAAATATCGTAAGTAAAAAACGTGTATCGTTTTTTACAATACACCCCGAATCTTTTGTGGTAGAGTAAGTCTATCAAAACAAAGACGAAGACGTCTTCAGGAAACTGAAGGCGTCTTTTTTTACATAATAGGAAAGCGAGTGATGGATATGGAAAGAATAGAAAATCATCCAATTCTGGGTGAGACACCAAAAAGAAAGGTAGTTACTTTTACATACAACGGAAAGAGTTTAGAAGGATTTGAGGGAGAACCAATAGCCACTGCACTGAAAGCAAATGGGGTGATGGCACACAGGTATACCGCAAAGACCCATGAACCCAGAGGTGTATTCTGTGCCATTGGGCGATGTACTGATTGTGTAATGATTGTGGACGATATGCCTAATGTGAGAACCTGCATCACTCCCTTACAGGAAGGTATGAAGGTTCAAACACAATATGGAGTATCCAAAGAACCAGAAAAGGAGGAGATGTAAATGAAGACGAAGCGTTATGATATGATTGTCATCGGAGCAGGCCCGGCAGGGTTATCGGCAGCCATTGAAGCGGCAAAGAAGGGAATTCGTCCCATTGTGTTTGATGAAAATGCAAAGCCGGGAGGACAGCTGTTTAAGCAGATTCACAAATTCTTTGGTTCCAAGGAACACAAAGCAAAGGTGAGAGGATTTAAAATTGGAGAAGAACTATTAAAAGAGGCAGAAGAGTACGGAGTAGAAGTAGTGTTAAATGCCACTGTAGTAGGTCTTTATCCCGAGAAGGAAGTTACCGTGCGGGTAGAAAATGAAATCAGGCATTACAAAGGGGATGCAGTGCTGGTTGCCACCGGAGCATCGGAGAATATGGTGAATTTTAAAGGATGGACCTTACCGGGAGTCATCGGAGCTGGTGCAGCACAGACCATGATGAATTTACATCACATCAAACCCGGGAAAAAAGTTTTAATGCTAGGGTCTGGAAATGTAGGGCTGGTGGTGAGTTTCCAGCTTCTTCAGGCAGGCTGTGAGGTGGTGGCACTGGCAGATGCCGCACCGAGGGTAGGAGGCTATGGTGTCCATGCGGCAAAGGTGGCAAGATGCGGTGTTCCATTTTATCTGTCTCACACTATTGTGGAAGCAAAGGGAACAGACCACGTAACTGGGGTGGTTCTTGGACAGGTAGGACCGGATTGGAAGGTTATTCCTGGGACAGAGAAGGAGTTTGAGGTAGATACCATTTGTCTTGCAGTTGGATTATCTCCTATGTCACAGCTTTTGAATCAGGCAGGCTGTCAGATGAAGGATACCAAGGGGGGGTATGTGCCGGATTGCAAAGAAGACGGTTCCACCAGTGTGCCGGGAATCTATGCTGCAGGTGATGTGTCCGGAATCGAGGAGGCAAGTTCAGCTATGATTGAGGGACGCATGAGTGGTGCCACCATTGCCTGTTATTTAGGATATATGGAAGAAGAGGAAAAGAATGTAAGGATTGAGGAACTAGAGGCACAGCTTGATACTCTACGTCAGGGTATGTTTGCTCCAAAGAACAGAGGAAAACTGGTGGAGGAGACAGAAGAGGGCATCGCCGTTTCCAAGAATCTTTTAGAGTACGGATATGTAGCAGAAGAGGAGATTACCCGTTATCCCGGGGTAACCAGTCAGGAGGGGATTCATCCTGTGATTGAGTGTACCCAGAACATTCCCTGTAATCCTTGTCAGGATGCCTGTCCAAAAGGATGTATTTGTATCGGAAAAAATATTACTTCTCTTCCGGTGGTGAGTAAGGAACATAAGTGTATCGGATGCGGTATGTGTGTGGCATCCTGTTCCGGTCAGGCAATCTTTTTGGTAGAGGAAAACGTGGAGCCTGGATACGGTGAAGTGACCATGCCTTATGAATTTTTGCCGTTGCCTGAAGTGGGAGACAAAGGAGTTGCATTGGGAAGAGACGGACAAAAGGTTTGTGAGGCAGAGGTTACAAAGGTGAGAAAGTCTCCAGCGTTTGACTATACCAACCTGCTTACCATAAAGGTGCCCAATGATATGGTCATGAAGGCAAGATTTTATACCGTAGGATAATGTAATTAGATAGGAGGTTTCCATATGATAGATATACAGGAAAAATTAAAAGAGATTGGTCCCTACATAGAGGCAGAAGATGACAATATGTTGGTCTGTCGCTGTGAGGAGGTCACAAAAGGAGAAGTAAGAAAGGCAGTGCATGATGGAATTTTTACTATAGAAGAGATGAGAAGATACCTGCGTTCCGGAATGGGACTTTGTCAGGGACAGACCTGTGGAAAGCTGGTAAAGGGAATTATTGCAAGGGAGCTTTCGGTGGCACCGGATGAAATTGAACCGGCAAGTGCCAGAGCTCCTATGAGACCAATGGAAATGGAGATTCTGGCAAAGGATGGAGGTGTGGCTTATGAATAAGACAGCAGATGTGGTTATTATCGGAGGCGGTGTTGTGGGATGTGCCGCAGCTTATTATCTGGCAAAAGCCGGGAATTCCAATGTCATTGTACTGGAGAGCACAGGAAGTATTGGACACGGCGCTTCTAGTAGAAATGGAGGCGGTGTCAGACAGTCCGGAAGAGATGTGAGAGAGCTTCCTTATGCTATGTACGGAATCCAACATATTTGGCCCACTTTATCCGAGGAACTGGGAGTTGATGTAGAGTATACCCAGAAGGGAAATCTAAGACTGGGAAAGACAGAGGAACATTTGAAGAAATTACAGACTCTGGCAAACAATGCAAAGTCTGTGGGATTAGACGTGCGTATGGTGGATGCAAAGGAAGTAAAGGAAATCTGTCCTTATCTTTCTGATGATATTATTGGGGCAAGCTGGTGTCCTACGGATGGTCACGCCAATCCCTTGACTACTACCCTTGGTTTTTATAAAAGAGCTCTGGAGATGGGAGTTCGTTTTTACACTAAGGCAGAGGTAAAAGAGCTTGGCAAGGTAAAAGGAAAAGTGAGAAAAGTGGTGCTCTCCGACGGGGAAGTGATAGAAGGGGAGACTATAATTCTAGCCGCTGCCTATGAAAGCCGCACTATTGCAAGAACAGTAGGTGTGGATTTGCCAATGACAAGACTGATTGATGAATGTCTGGTAACGGAAATGCAGCCTCATATGTTTGATATTATGCTTGGAACAGCAGGTGCAGATTTTTATGGACATCAGGCAAAACATGGTTCCTTCGTCTTTGGTTCTGACAGTGGATATGAGGAAGTGACAGATATGGAGGATCCATCTAAGCTGCTTACCAATTCTATGACCTTGTCTGCAAGTTGTCGGGCTATTATGAGTTATGTGCCATCTTTAAGAAATGCAAAAGTAGTCCGAAGCTGGTGCGGATGGCTTGACAATGCTTTTGACGGAGTTCCGTTTATCAGCCGGGTGGATGAGGCAGAAGGCTTGATTGTTGCCTGTGGATTTACCGGACATGGATTTGGAACTGCTCCTGTGGTGGGACTAATGTTATCCCAGATGGTTGCAGGGGAAGAGACGGTAGTGGATCTTAGCGCTCTTCGTTATGACCGTTTCAAGCCCTGCAGATAAAATACTATATTTGTTTGGATATATAATATGGAGCTAGTATCGTTTTTTACAATACACCACAAGTAAAAAGGGATAAAATAAGACCTGTAAAAGAGTTTGACAATAATTTGTAAAAGTAATATACTGGGGAAAGACAAAGGTGTCAATGGTGATGAACTGTTGGCGCCTTTTTTGTTTTCTCTTCCAGTATTTAGATGAACTATGGAAGGAGAAATGTGTCATGGAAACAAAAATTGATTTTTTGTATCTTAGTGAACAGGATATGATTGCTGCCGGTGTAAAGGACATGGGGCAGTGTGTAGAGGTAATGGAAGATATGATGGTAACACTCCAGAAAGGGGATTACGTCATGGGTGGAGAAAATCACAATTCCCATGGATGTATGGTTACCTTTCCGGAGAATCCGGAATTTGAGGGAATGCCAAAGAACGGGGAGGACCGCCGCTTCATGGCGATGCCGGCATATCTGGGAGGAAGATTCCAGATGGCTGGAATGAAGTGGTACGGTTCTAATATCGAGAATCGGAAAATGGGACTTCCCCGTTCCATTCTGATGATGATGCTAAACGATAAGGACACAGGAGCCCCCTTGGCTCTGATGTCAGCCAATCTGCTCAGTGCTTACCGGACAGGAGCAATCCCAGGGGTAGGAGCGAAATATTTAGCCAGAAAAGATTCAGAGACCGTGGCTATTATCGGACCGGGAGTTATGGGAAAAACCTCCCTGCATGCATTTATCAGTGTGTGTCCAAAGCTAAAGACAGTAAAGGTGAAAGGACGTGGACAAAAGTCTATTGATTCCTTCACAGAATTTGTAAAGAATAATTTTCCCCAGATAGAAAATATCGTTGTGTGTGACACCATGGAAGAGGCTATCAGGGACAGTGATATTATCAGTACCACCACCAGCGTGGGAAATAAGGAGATAGAATTTCCATTTATTGATGATGCCTGGATTAAGGAAGGTGCCTTGATTTGTATGCCTTCCGCAGCCCGTTTTAATGAAAGCTTTTATTTAGACAAGAACACAAAGCTTGTGGTAGATAATTATAAATTGTATGAGGCCTGGGCTGATGAATATCCATATCCAAGCTACGACCCGGTACAGGTTGTAGGGGCAAAATTCATGGATTTGTTACATGACGAAAAAATTACAAGAGAAGAGATTATAGATGTTGCAGATGTAATCACTGGGGTACATCCGGGAAGAGAGAGCGACAGGGAGCGTATTATTTATTCCGTAGGGGGTATGCCGGTGGAGGATATTGCCTGGGGCGAGACTGTGTACAAGAATGCATTGAAAATGGGGATTGGAATGAAACTTCCATTGTGGGATACCCCGGATTTGGCATAAGTTATTTTCAGTGGTTTGAGGCATATTCCATCTGCCAAGGAGGAATTCATATGCCAAAACAAGAAAATTATATTATGCCGTTTCAACCCTATGTTTTACTGCAGACACAGGAGTATCACCAGTTGGTAAAACCTTACTTTGGAATTTCGCACTTTTATGAATTTTCCGTGGATAACCATCAGGAACAGGCCATAAATGCAGTGCCGGATGGAAGCGTGGATCTTTTGTTTAATATTGGAGCACATGGGGTGGAGACCTACATCAGTGGGACGGTGTTTCAGGTAAAACGCTGGCAGATGGGAGCGGAAAATACCTGCTTTGGTGTTCGCTTTCAGCCGGGACAGGGAATGTTTCCCAAAGAAATCCATCCTAGTATGCTGGTGGACCGGGACATTTTAATCGATGGAAATGTGTTTGGGGAAAATCTGGTGGAGAAAATTGCAGAGGCAAAAGATATTGTACAACGGGCAGAAATCTTTGAAGATGCCTACCGGGTGATTGTACAGAACCAGCAGGTGTCAGATACCAAGAGTAATGTGGAGCGGTATGTCAGACAGAGGATTGCGGATACGGAAGGAATCATCAGTATACAGAAGCTTTCCGAAGAGACAGGATATTCCCCTTGCTATATCCGAAGAATTTTCAAGGAGTACCATGGAGTATCCCCCAAACAATTTGCCCAGTTTATACGTTTCCAGCACTTACTGGATGAACTGAGACATAAAGCAGCCGGCAATGATGTGGTAGCACAAAATTGTGGCTACTATGACGAGGCACATATGATGAAAGAATTTAAGACAAATACAGGAGTGACCATGGAACAGTACAAAAAAATGATGGCCATTCATTATGCACAGAGCTAAAGGAGGAATTTGTATGAGTCATTTATCAAAAATAGAAATTATTACAGGTATGTCAAAAATGGTAAATTTAAAGAAGGCATTGAGCAAAGTGGGTGTGAGAGGAATCACAGTGATGCAGGTGTTAGGTTGCGGTGTGGAAAAGGGCAGCCAGGAGTATGAGGTAGATGAGAATGAAGTTATGGAGCTTCTTCCAAAGCAGCAGATAAATATTGTTGTGGAAACAGAAAAAGTGGAGGAAATTGTGGAACTAGTAAAACAGGAACTGTATACCGGACACATAGGAGATGGAAAAATCTTCGTATATGGAATTGACAATGTGATTCGTGTACGCACCGGAGAAGAAGGGCTAGAGGCCTTGTAAAAAGCCTTGATGTACCGTATCTGTTCAGAGTTACTGAATAGTTATGATGTACTTTAATGGAAGGAGTTTTGCTTATGGAAGAGAAAAAATTAGGATTGGGGAGTGTCGTATCCGTATCGGTGGGACTGGTTGTGGCAACCAGCTGCTTGGTTTCCCTTGGGGAGGGAGCAGGAAATCTGGGAATCTTGTTTATTGGAGCTATGGTCATTGCCATGCTTCTAAACATGACTACCATTGCGTCCTTATCTGAGTTAAATGCACTGATGCCAAACACCACCGGAGGTCTGGCTCAATATACTCTGGCTGCACTAGGTCCATTTCCTACTTTGCTGTCTATGGTAGGAGGATACATTGTCTGTAATACCCTCTCTTGTGGAGTGGAGGCATCTATTTTTGCCTTCTCAGTAGAAGATACCACGGGACTTCCCATACCGAGTATTGTCTATACCTTGGTGATGGTAGTGGTGGTGTTGATTGCCAATTT
The DNA here is from genome assembly GCA_045119215.1 of Lachnospiraceae bacterium. GTDB lineage: Bacteria > Bacillota > Clostridia > Lachnospirales > Lachnospiraceae > RUG11237. Next base: position 8,423 of record JBGVDD010000239.1, read on the forward strand.
GTTTGGCGTGGATATGTTTGCTAAAATTCAGGACATAGTGGCGTTTTTACTCATTGGTTCCTTGGTGGTCATGGGATTTATTGGAATGATTGGAGCGGGAACCGGAGTAAAAATTGAACAGCCCCTGGCACTATCGGCCAGTTTTTCTGATGTGGTATCCATGACTGCGGTGGCTTTCTGGCTTTTTATCGGAGCAGAATATGCCATTCCCATTTCCAAGAATGTAAAGAATGCAAAGAGAAATGTCCCTCTTGGAATGATGATTGGACTTGTGGTTATCTGCATCATGCAGTCCATTATGATTTTTGGTTTTCATAATTATGTGGAATGGGGAGAGTTAGCAGATTCCGCTGCACCACATATGCTTTATGGATATTATTTATTAGGTCCTGCAGGAAAGGTATGGATGATGTTAGTTGGAGCACTAGCGGTAATCAGTACCCAGAACTCTACCGTAAACAGTCTGGCAGCCATCTGTCAGGGAATGGCAAAGATGAATATGCTTCCACAGATATTTACCAAAACCAACAAGCACAATGTGCCATGGTTTGGACAGGTATTTGTAAGTGTAGCAATTTTCATTTTTGCTGCAGCAAGTAATAGTTCTGCAGATGCCATTAGCTTTTTGATTTTGGCAGGTTCCGTATTCTGGATGGTTTCTTACATACTGGCTCATGTGGATGTACTTGTATTTCGGAAACGTCTGCCTAAGGCACCTAGATCATTTAAGGTACCGGGAGGTCCTGTGATACCGGTGATTGGAATTGTGGGAACGGCATATATGATTTTAAATATATCCACCGACCCGAAGGAACGACTGTTAATCTGGCTCTTTACCGGTGCAACCTTTTTGGTTCTGGGAATCTACTCTGCTTTTTGGATTAAACACAAAATGCGTATGCCAATCTTTAAGAGTGTGCCGTTAGAAAAAGTTATGGCAATGGAAAATGATTTGTATTATATAGAACGGAAACGACGGGGAGTCTGGAAATAAGGTTACAGTACACACGGTGTGTACTGTAACGAAGTAAGATTTACAAGTAATGATGCTTTGTGATTTTCTCTTTACAAAAAAAAATAAATTGTGCTAAAGTGATGGGGTCAAAAATTGAATTCGTGTAATCGGTAGATGTAAGTCCAGCAAGAAATAATGCGTGTAATCTAAGGTAGTTTAACTATTGAGATTACACGCTTTTTATGTCTTGAAGGAGGAAAGAAAATGTCAAGAATTATTACAATCAGCCGAGAATTTGGAAGCGGCGGAAGAACCATTGGAAAAAAGTGGCAGCAAAGCTGGGTATTCCATGTTACGACAAGGAGCTTATTGAAAAAATTGCAGAGGAATCAGGATATGCCAGAGAATTCATTGAAGAAGAAAGTGAATATGCTCCATCTACAAACGATTTCACATATATGTTTCTGGGAAGAGGATTAGATGGCTTATCGAATGCGGACAGAATCTGGTTTGCACAGAGAAAGGTAATTGAAAAAATTGCACAGGAGGGTCCTTGTGTGATTGTTGGAAGATGTGCCGATTATGTGCTTAGGGACAGAAAGGATTGTCTCAATGTGTTTATATATGCAGACAAAGCCTTCCGTGCAGAACGTATTGTGAAGCATTACGGAGAGAACAACATAGAACCAGAAAAAAGATTAAGGGAAAAGGATAAGAAACGTAAGTTGAATTATAAATACTTTACAGATAGAGAGTGGGGCAAACGGCAGAATTATCACTTAAGCATCGACAGCGGATTTTTGGGAATCGAAAAGACAGTTTCACTGATTGTAAATGCGGCAGGAGGTGAAGCAGAACATGAGTAATGCTGTGGCAAAAGGAAATAAAATGGCAGTCATGCCGGTGAATAAATTAATGTTAAATATGGGGATTCCAATGATTATCTCTATGGTTCTTCAGGCAGTTTACAATATTGTGGACAGTGCCTTTGTTGCAAATATAGAGGGAAGTGGAGAGCAGGCATTAAATGCCTTGACACTGGCATTCCCGGTACAGATGCTTATGGTGGCTATCGGAATTGGTACCGGTGTGGGGGTAAATGCACTGTTAGCTAAGAGCATGGGGCAGCAGGATGTGGAAAAAGCCAGTAAGGCAGCAGGAAATGGAGTGTTCTTAATGGCAGTGATTTATGTGGTGTTCCTGGCCTTCGGATTTTTTGGAACAGGAGCATATATCTCAACCCAGACAAAGAATCCGGTGATTGTAGGAATGGCAACAGATTACTTGAGAATCTGCTGCGGATTTTCCTTTGGTATTTTCTGCTTTTCATTGTATGAAAAAGTGTTACAGGCTACGGGAAAGAGTATGTACTCTACCATTGCACAGATTACTGGAGCAGTGATTAATATTGTGTTAGACCCAATCCTTATCTATGGATGGTTTGGATGCCCGGCACTGGGAGTATCCGGTGCAGCTTATGCAACTATTGTAGGACAAATTGCATCAGCTCTTTGTGGGCTGGTCTTTCACTTGAGAGTCAATAAGGAAGTCAAAAATAAAATTCAATATATGAAGCCTTCAGGCAATATTATAAAAGGGATTTACTCCATTGGTTTCCCTGCAATTATAGCCCAGGCTCTTATGTCTGTAATGACCTATCTGCTGAATGTTATCTTTGTAAAGGTAGGGGAAAATGTAGTAACTGCTTACGGACTGTACTATAAGATTCAGCAGTTCATTCTGTTTGCGGCCTTTGGACTGAGAGATGCCATTACTCCAATCGTATCCTTTAATCACGGTATGAAAAATCAGAAACGTGTACAGGACGGTATAAAGTATGGTATGGTGTATACCCTGATAATCATGCTCGTTGGATTTGTTGGCTTGGAAATTCTTGCCCAGCCATTTGCGGGTGTCTTTGGATTATCTGGGGAGACAAAGGAATTATGTGTCATGGCAATGCGGATCATTTCTATAAGTTATGTATTTGCAGGTGCCAATATTGCATTTCAGGGAGTTTTCCAGGCACTGGACAGTGGATTGGAATCCCTGGTGATTTCCATCTGCAGACAGTTTTTGTTTGTCATTCCTGTTGCCTATGTATTTTCAAAGTTGGTGATAAACGGAAGTGTTGGCACATGGATTTTGTGGACTGCATTCCCAATTGCAGAAATTATGTCAGTCATCGTGGCAAGCGTTTTATTTAAAAAAGTATACAAAAAAATAAAATAAAAATTAAAATAGACAAATCTCCTCTTGGGATAATTTTTTCTACTACCGATATAATACAACGATAGTTAGGAAAAAGAGATAAGCCAGGAGGAAATTTTTTATGGTAGCAGTAGATACAAGATTATTTGGAAAAATAGAGATAGAGGATGAGAAGGTAATTACCTTTGAAAGGGGGATGATTGGCTTCCCGGAGCTGACAAAGTTTACTTTGATATACAACAGTGAAAAGGAGCAGAGCAATATCAGGTGGCTTCAGTCCTTAGAAGACGGCTCTATGGCATTTCCAATTATAGACCCAATCTGTATTGTGGATGAATATAATCCAATGGTGAAAGATGACTTGATGGCAAGACTTGGAGAGTATGACTCGCTGGAAGATTTGGCAGTGGTTTTGGTTATGAGAATTCCAGAGAATATTGAAGATATGTCAGTGAATATGAAAGCACCGGTTGTAATCAACACGAAAAATAAGAAAGCTGTGCAGATTATTGTGGAGGGTGATTATCAGGTACGTCAACCTATTTACAAAATATTGCAGGACAGAAAAGAATCAGAGAAAATAGTAAAGTAGGAGGATGTGTCAATGTTAGTTTTTTCAAGAAAACCCGGGGATGCAATTGTAGTAAATAACGAAGTAGAAATCAAGATTTTAGAGGTAAAAGGGGATCAGGTGAAAGTTGGAATTGAGGCACCAAAGTCTGTACCAATTTACCGGAAAGAGATTTTCAGTCAGATAAAAGAAGAAAACGAAAAGGCAATTTCAGATAGTTCCGTACTAGAAAAATTAAAAGGATTTTGATTTTTATGTAAACTATTTTATAAAATATGCCGATATAAACATAACGAAATAGAGGGGAACTGTGTTAACAGTTCAGACAGGTCTCCACATTTGACGTGCTGACCGTAGGAAAGCTAAAGCAGGAAAGGAATCATTTAGGGATACACTACATGGAGGTGCAACTATGAGCGAAATCAGTGAACTACACATAAATCCTGTCAATGTAGAAAATGCAGCAAGACAGGTGAAGAAAGAAACGAAAAAGGTCGTAGTAAAGGAATCAAATTTAGAAACAAAAAGAGATACTTCAAAAGCAGTAGAACAGAGCAAAGAAAAGAGAGAAGAAGTTGCAGGAAAGCTGATGAAGGAGGTGGTAGACGCTACCAATGAGGCTCTAAAGATGAATCGTACGTCTCTTCATATGAAGTACCATGAAGATGTAAACAGAGTATCTATAAAAATCGTGGATGATGAGACCGATGAGGTAATTAAAGAAATTCCACCAGAAGAATCTATCGATATGTTGAAAAAATTGTTGGAAGTGAATGGTCTCTTGATTGATGAGAGAGGATAGTTTCGTGGTAACGGTGAAAAATGAAACTGTTATGAAGAAAGAGAGTAATAGTTTAGCCACTGTTACGAAAAAATAGAGAAGAGAAAATTAGGGAAGAAAGAACAGGAGGGAACAGATATGGCAATCCGAATGACAGGTATGGTGTCAGGACTTGATACCGAAGCGATCATTGAAAGTTTAGTAGAAGCGCAAAAGAGTAAAAATAAAAAGAAAACAGATGAGAAGACAAAGATAGAGTGGAAACAGGAAATCTGGAAAGAGTTAAACACCAAGCTATATAAATTTACCACAGGAACTGTGTCAAAAATGAGATTACAGTCAACCTATGGAACCAAGAAAGCTACCTGTAGCGATACATCCAAGGTAACTGTGACAGGAAATGCATCCGCACCACTTGGCTCCCAGGAATTAAAAATTAAGCAGCTGGCAAAATCGGGATATTTAACAGGTGCCCAAATAAAGACAAAGGATCAGGGGGCAGTAACCACTAGCACCACAGTAAAGGAAATGGGAATTACAGACGGTTCCACTATTTCCATCAAATTGGGAGATAAGACAAAGGACGTCACACTGAAAGAGGATATGAAAATTTCTGACGTACTGACCCAGTTAAAAGAAGTAGGCGTAAACGCCAGCTTTGATGCCACACAGAAACGTTTTTATATCAGCTCTAAAAAGTCAGGGGAAGAGAATGATTTTTCCTTGGTAGCATCGGATGCCGACGGAAGAAATGCCTTACAGAAGCTAGGACTAGCAACAAAGGATTTGTCAGCAGCAGAGGAAGCGGAGTATAAAAAATGGGCAGCTGCAACAGGAACAAATGGAAACAATTCAGATGATAATATTTTTGACTACATCACAAAAAACAGTGAATTGAATGCATCCTATGAGGCAAAGATTACATCTCTGACAGAAAGCTATAAGGAACAGATTAAGAGTAAGGAAGATGAAATTACTACCTTTAATGACGAAAAAGCATCCTTGCAGACGGAGTTAGATGAACTCAACAAAATTAATTATAATAATACAGATACGTGGAATGGCTTTGTTGCAGAAAATACAACCAAAATGTTTACGTGGAAGGCAGATTATGAAGCTTTGACGGAGACTGAAAAGGCGAATTTAAAAGACGATAACGGTAACATAGTTGAAGTTAAAACTGTAGAAGATTACTATAAATACCGTGCAAATAAAGAACTTGCAGCGGATAAGAAAGCAAAGCAGGCAGAGATTGATGCAAAACAGAAGGATATTGATGACAAAACGGCAGAGATTAGTAAGATAAAGACCACAAAGTTAAACGCCACCGACGGAAATGATGGTGTCAAAGAGGAAGCAAAAGCATTTGTGATTGCCAAGGCAAAGAATGCACAGGATATTCTTACCAATGGTACCGGATTTACTGGACCATATGCCACAAAAATCGATGGTCAGGATGCAGAATTTACCCTAAATGATGTGGAATATAAGTCAAATACCAATGAGACTACCATCAATGGAGTGTCCTTAACCTTTACAGGAACTACTGCACCAGATGAAACCATTAGTTTTACTGTTACTAATGATATTGATTCTGTGTACAACACGGTAAAAGACTTTGTAAAAGAGTACAATGAGATTTTAGATGAATTAAATAAGCTGTATTCCGCTGACTCAGCTAAAGGTTATGACCCATTGACAGATGAAGAAAAGGATGCCATGTCAGAAGACGAGGTGGAAAAATGGGAAAAGAAGATTAAGGATTCCCTTCTTCGTCGAGATGATACGGTATCAGGAATCACCTCTACCATGAGAAATTCCCTTTTAACCAACTATGAATACAATGGAAAGAAGTATTCCCTGTCAAGCTTTGGTATTGTCACATCTTCTGATTACACAGAAAAAGGCAAGCTACATATCAAAGGAGATGCGGATGATGACACCTACTCTGCAGAAACCAATAAATTAAAGGCAGCCTTAGAGGAAAATCCAGATGCTGTAATGAATGTATTAAGTGGCATCTTTGAAAACCTCTATTCCGGATTGCAGGATAAAATGAAAAAGACCAGCATGAGTAGTGCCTTAACCTTCTACAATGACACCTATATGAAGAATCAGTTGGTAACTTTGAATAAGCAGATTAAGAATGACGAGACAAAACTGACGAAGCTAGAGGACAAGTATTACAAGCAGTTTACAGCCATGGAAGTTGCCATGCAGAAGATGCAGCAACAGCAAAGTTATCTGTCGTCTTTCTTGGGAATGTAATAAAAGTATAAATGTTCAGGGGGTCTGAACAGCTATATAAAAGTCGGAATCAGGAAAAACTGTGAAATAATGAATGATATAAAATCATTACAGCAATGTAATGCTAGAGAACCAGGAGGGTATATAGATGGCAGTAAATGCAGCAGATATTTATAGAAAAGGACAGCAACAGACAGCATCCAAGGAAAATATAGTTACCATGCTCTACGATGGAGCTATTCGCTTTTGCAATATTGCAGAAGTGGCAATTGATGAGAATAACTATGAGGATGCAAATACAAATATCAAGAAAGCACAGAGGATTATTGGTGAATTAATCGCTATGTTGGATAAAAAGTATCCGGTGTCCGAGGATTTTGAGAGAGTGTATAATTATATTCAGGAATTATTGATTATGGCCAATGTGAAAAAAGATAAAGAATTTCTTGGGATGGCAAAGGAACAAATCCGTGGAATGCGTGAGACCTGGATGGAAGTGTTAAAACAGGCGAAAGGAAAGTAGGGAAACACTTGGAGAACAAGAATGAATATGTACGTATTCTTGTGGATGCGTTAAAAAAGAAAAAAACAGCATTGGAACATATCAAGGAACTGACGGATAGACAGATGACACTTCTGGAGCAGCCTAGAGTTGATTTTGAAACTTTTGATATGCTGATAGAAGAAAAGAAAATCTATTTAGATGATATCAAAAAAATGGATGATGGTTTTGTAGTCACCTTTGAAAAAATAAAGGGTTACATGGCGGATAACAAACAGCAGCTAGCTCAGGAGATTCAGTCTATGCAAGAGAATATCAAAGATATCACAGGCCTTGCCATGGAGATTGAAGCTATGGAACAGAGGAATCGAAAAAATTTTGAGATTGCCATGAGCAGGGAGCGCAAGGAGATTAAGATGCGCAGGAAAAGCAAAGAATCTGCCAGCAAATATTACCAGAATTTTATGAAGGCTACATCAAGCGAGTCGTTTTATATGGATAAGAAAAAATAAAGTAAGAATAAGAAAAAGCAAGTGGATTATGAGAAATTCAGGATCACTTGCTTTTTGTTCGAGAACGTTTTTGGGGAGCTGTTGCGGAAAAATAACAAATATGATAGTATCATGGGTAAATAAAAAGTTGATAGAATAAGATGTTCAAATGATATAGCATTGTTGGGATAGAGATAGAATGGAATTAGGGATTGGAGGGAATTGAAATGTGTAAACCATTACCTGTAGGTGTGGAAAATTTTGAAACAATATGTACAGAAGACTACTATTACGTTGATAAGACTTTGCTTGTAAAGGAGATTTTAGATAAGAAATCATCTGTAAATTTATTCACCCGTCCCCGCCGGTTCGGAAAAACTCTGACCTTAAGTATGCTGCAGTATTATTTTGAGGATGCTTATGATAAAAGGGGAAATAAGAAGGACTACAGTTATCTGTTTGAAGATAAAAAAATAGCAGGAGAAGATGAAAAATACAAAAAGCATATGGGCCAGTATCCTGTGATTTCCCTGACAATAAAATCAGGGAAACAGGCCACCTTTGAAGGCTGCATGACAGCGTTGAAAAATAATCTGGCAGATGAATTTATAAGACACAGATATATTTTACAGGATTGTGTAATGACAACAGATGAGAGAGAACAGTATGAAAATTTTATGGGGAAAAGGGCAAGTATTGATGAATACAAGGAGTCACTGAAATTCTTATGCCGGTGCTTAGAGGACTGGCATGGAAAGAAAGCCATTGTGCTGATTGATGAATATGATGTGCCGTTAGAAGGGGCATATTATTATGGGTTTTATGATAAAATGGTGGATTTTGTCCGGGGATTGTTTGAGGCTACATTAAAGACAAACAATAGTCTGTATTTTGCGGTGATTACCGGGTGTCTAAGAATTTCCAAGGAGTCTATTTTTACCGGACTAAACAATCTTGATATTAATTCCATTCTTACCGTGGATTACGGGGAATATTTTGGCTTTACGGAACCGGAAGTGATGAAGATGTGTAAAGATTATCATTTGGAAGATAAATTTCAGGAAATGAAGGATTGGTATAATGGTTATCTCTTTGGAAATGCCAATGTGTACAATCCATGGAGCTGTATTAAATATATAAAAACTCATGTGTCTCAGCCAGATGCCTATCCGGAAGCTTACTGGGTAAATACAAGCTCCAATTCCATTGTAAGGGATTTGATTGAACGGGCGGATGACAGCCAGAAGCAGGTCATAGAGGATTTGATAGCAGGTGGGGAAATCACAGTTCCTGTCCATGAGGATATTACCTATGATGAGATTTATAAAAGTGAAGATAATCTATGGAATTTTATGTTCTTTACCGGGTATTTCAAAAAGACAGGAGAAAGCTTTGTAGATACACAAAAATATATCACCATAAAGATTCCAAATTTAGAGATAAAGCACATTTTCAAACAAAAGGTGTTAAGCTGGTTTGAGGAAAAGGTAAAAGAAACAGACCGAAGTGCATTGTTTACAGCTATAGCATCTGGGGATACCACGGCCTTTACCAGGGAATTAAAGACTCTTTTACAACAGACCATCAGCTTTCATGATTTCTATGAAAATTTCTATCATGGTTTCGTGGCAGGAGTACTTACAGGAATGAAGGGCTATATTATCAAATCTAATTGGGAAGGCGGAAGCGGGAGAAGTGATATTTTCGTATTTCCTGTAGATAGGGAAAAACAGGCATTTGTTTTGGAATTCAAGATTGCATCATCATTAAAAGAATTGCCTGGGAAGGCAAAAGAGGCAGTAGGGCAGATTATAGACAGAGAATATGAACAGGAATTAAGAGACTTGGGATATATCAGCATCAAAAGATATGGAATTGCATTCTTTGCAAAGAACTGTCTCGTGATTTCGGAGTAGAAAAGGGGTATAGCAAGTGGTTTATGAAGAATTTAGAACCACTTGCTTTTAAATTTTCTCTGAGAAAAATATAATATTTTAAGACAATTTTTATAGAATTTATCAGAACAATTTGTTATACTAATGAAGTCGAAAAAAGGCTTATTCATGTTAATCAACAAAATTATTCACAAACAGTAACATTATTCGAAAACGTTTTTGGGGGAGACGTTGCGAGAAATAAACAAATATGATAGTATCATGGGGTAAATATATGGAAAAAAGAAAAACACAATGGCACCCTGCGTTCTATTCAGCCATACAATTAGAGCTGAAGGAAAACAGGGATGATTTGGTATATGATAAAGAGCATGTATTAAATACAAAACCAGTACAGATTGATTTACTGGTGATTCGCAGAACTTCAGATAAACCGATACAAAACGAGATAGGAAAATTGTTTAAGGGACATAATATATTCGAATATAAATCTCCAGGGGATGATTTGAATATTGATGTGTTTTATAAGGGGATTTCGTATGCCAGTGCCTATAAAGCGCAGTCAAAAACTGTGGATGGAATCAAGGCAGAGGATATTACCATTACTTACGTCAGAAATGAAAAACCGGTAAAGCTAATGAAGCAGCTTCAAAAATATGGATTTCTTTGTGAACATAGACCTGATGGCATTTATATATACAAAAACATCTGTGTGTTTGATATTCAGATTATAGTTATTAATGAGTTAAGAGAAGAACAACATATATGGCTGAAGGCTTTAAATAAAAGTATCAAGAAGTCGGTAGCCAAAGAACTGGTAAAAGAGTATGACAAACAGTCGACGAAACTAGACAGAGAATTAAGCGAGTCTGTCATGCAGATAGCTGTAAAAGAGAACAGTAAAATATTTGAAGCAATAAAGGAGGAACTGACCATGTGTGAAGCTTTGATAGAGTTGATGCAACCAGAAATTGAAGAAAAAGTGAATGAAAAGGTGAACCAAAAGATGGAGGAAATAACCCAAGAGGTAACCCAGCAGGTAACCCAGCAGGTAACCCAGCAGGTGACCCAGCAGGTGACTCAGCAGGTGACTCAGCAGGTAACCCAGCAGGTGACTCAGCAGGTAACAGAAGAAGACATTCCAAAAACAATTGCAGTTGCTTTGAAATTTAACCCAGATGAAACCCAGGTAATTCAAATTGTGGCAGAGCAGTATGGTGTGGAAGTTTCTTATGTAAAAAAAATCTGGGAGAACTATCAAAGAGATAAATGATATAAAGCCTGGTGGATAAAACGGGCAATTTTACGTGCGTGAGTATTGCCCGATTTAACGTATCTGTTCAGTGGTTCTGAACAGACACGAATGGAATTAGGGATTGGAGGGTATAGAAATGTGTAAACCATTACCTGTAGGTGTAGAAAATTTTGAAAAATTATGTAGTGAGGAATACTATTATATAGATAAGACATTGCTGGTGAAGGAAATCCTGGATAGAAAATCGGATGTAAATTTATTCACCCGTCCCCGCCG
>JBGVDD010000240.1:0-46754 GCA_045119215.1 Lachnospiraceae bacterium
GACTATGGAAACTGGAGAAAAAAGAGAAATGAGTCCATAGGAAAGATGAAGTTTCCCTATGAATATCGCAAGGGACAAAGGGAACTGGCAGGTTGTGTATATCGAACAGTGGAAAATAAAGAAAGATTGTATATCCAGGCACCCACAGGAACAGGAAAAACATTGATGACATTGTACCCGGCAATCAAATCTGTGGGAGTGGGGAACGGAGAAAAGATTTTTTATCTCACAGCAAAGACCATCACCAGAACTGTAGCAAAAGAAACGGTAGAATTACTGAAGGAAAAATGCTTATCTTACCGGGTGTTGGAAATCACAGCCAAGGAAAAAATATGTTTTTTGGAGAATATGGAGTGCAATCCGGTCAGCTGTCCTTATGCCAAAGGACATTTTGACAGAGTGAATGATGCTGTGTTTGACTTGATTACGTCTAAAGATACCTATCACAAAGAGGATGTGGAAGAATTTGCCAGAATCCATCAGGTATGTCCTTTCGAGATGAGCCTTGATGTAGCTTATTGGGCAGACTGTATTATCTGTGATTACAATTATGTGTTTGATCCTAACGTATACCTGAAACGATTCTTTCAGGATGGGGGAAAGGGGGATTATATATTTTTGACGGATGAGGCACATAATCTGCTAGAGAGAGGCAGGGAAATGTATAGCGCAGTGTTACGAAAAGAAGAGTTTCTGGAAGTGAAAAACTATGTAAAAGAAGCAGATGCAAAGCTTGCAAAACGGTTGGAAAACTGCAATCGCCATTTGTTAGAGTATAAGAGAGAGTGCGAAAAAAGTATGGTTTTAGAAAGTACCTCAGCCTTTGTCATGAGCCTTCTGCGGTTACAAAAAGAGCTGGAGAAATTCATGGAAAAGGATGAAAGCATACCGGATAAGACAAAGATAAGTGAACTTTACTTAAATGTACGTCATTTTTTAAATATGCAGGAAATGCCGGAGGAGAATTATGTTACCTTTGCAGAGCATTTACCAGACGGGGGTTTTATGATAAAGCATCTGTGTGTGGACCCATCTTACAGCTTAAAGGAATGCTTTGAAAGGGGAAGAAGCGGGGTTTTGTTTTCAGCCACCCTGCTTCCCATTAAGTATTATAAGGGATTGCTCACCCAGGAAGAAGACAAGGCAGTATATGCAGATTCTCCTTTTGACAACAAAAAGCGGGGGCTTTTTGTTGCACGGGATGTAAGTACGAAATATTCCAGGAGAAATGCTGTAGAATACAAGAAAATTGCAGACTATATCAAAAAAATAGTAAGTGCAAAAGAAGGAAATTATCTGGTATTTTTTCCGTCCTATGCTTATATGGAGGCTGTTTATGAGATTTATAGCAGTAAGTTTCAGGCAGAGGAAGAAATCCTCATACAGTCCCAGAATATGACGGAGGAGGAACGAGAAGAGTTTCTAAAGCGATTTGATGAGACAGAAGGGATACTTGCAGGCTTCTGTGTCATGGGAGGAATTTTTTCTGAGGGAATTGACTTAAAGGAAGAAAAATTGATTGGAAGTATTATCGTGGGGACCGGGTTACCGGGAATCGGAACAGAGAGGGAACTTTTGAAGGCAAAATTTGACGCACAAGGAAAAAAGGGCTTTGATTATGCGTACCGTTTTCCGGGAATGAATAAGGTCATGCAGGCTGCGGGAAGAGTGATACGAACAGCAAAGGATATTGGTGTGGTGGTGCTTTTGGATGAACGCTTTGCCCAGAGAGAGTACACAGAGTTGTATCCAAGGGAATGGAATAATCTGCAGTACACTTCTTTAGAACGCATAGAGGAACAGCTAAAAGAATTTTGGGAGTAATTGACAATAAATATATCCTAAAATATAATAAAAAAAGTTACTGTATATTCACAAATATAAATATAGATGATGAGGTGATACAGAAAAATGGGCGTATATTTTAACCCAAGTAATGGAAGTTTTACAAGTGATAAAAAAAGTAAAATTTATATAGATAAGACAGGACTCCTAGAATACTTAAATGGTGTTCTGGGAACGAATAGTAAGTGCATCGCATTAAGCCATGCCAGACGTTTTGGAAAATCCCATGCGGCTGGAATGATAGATGCATACTATAGCCTTGGGTGTGATTCTACCAGGCTTTTTGAGGATACCAGGATTGCAAAATGTAGTGATTATAAAAAATATATGAACAAGTATAATGTGATTCATTTGGATATTTCGTCATTTTGGGACTTTTATAAAGAAAATATCATTGAGAAGATTGTTGAATATATTTATAAAGATTTTAGAAATGATTTTGGAGATGGACTTGATTATCAGGACAAGATAAGTTATGTGTTAATGTCAATTTATCAAAAAACAAGCATTCCATTTGTCATCATCATTGATGAATGGGATTGTGTCATCAGAAACAGTGAAGATAAAGAAATAGTTCACAGATATTTGCAGTTTCTTCACTCTCTGTTTAAATCAGAAGAATCAAAATCCTTCTTGGCATTGGCGTATATTACTGGAATTTTGCCAATTAAGAAGATTAAAGACGAATCAGCACTGAATAATTTTGATGAATATACAATGCTGAAATCAAAACCAATCACAGAGTATTATGGATTTACCGAGGAAGAAGTAAGAGAACTTTGTGCGAAATATGATATGGATTTTGATACTACAAAGGCATGGTACAATGGATATCTGATTGACGGGAAACATATGTATAATCCAAATTCGGTAGCCATGGCCATGAAAAAAAATGATTTCGATTCCTACTGGAAAAATACATCATCCTTTGCATCCATTAACACTTTTATCACCCTGAATTATGAGGGATTAAAGGACGATATTTTGACGATGCTTGCGGGAGGAAAAGTCCGGGTGAATACAAATTCATTTCAAAATGATTTTTCAACAGTTGCGTCAAAGGATGATGCATTGACAGCACTTATTCATCTAGGATATTTAGGATATGATGCAGACAGGAAGAGAGCTTACATCCCTAATTATGAAGTTGCAACTGCCTTTGAGGCAGCGCTACAGATTGGTGAGTGGAAAGAGATTGCAAAGACCATATCAAGATGTGATGAATTACTTTTTGCTACAATGGACAAAGAAGCGGATAAAGTAGCAGAGATTATTGAATTGGCACATGAAACCTACACATCAGTTTTAAACTACAATGACGAGAACTCTTTAAGCTGTGTTCTTACCATGGCATACTTCACTGCCCCGGCGTACTATGATATTATTCGTGAGCATCCGGCTGGCAAAGGTTATGCAGACTTTATATTCAAACCGAGAGCCAATGCGGGATGGAGACCGGCAATGGTGGTGGAACTAAAGTACAATAAGTCCGCAGATACGGCCATAAAGCAAATCAAAGAAAAAAGATATCAGGGAGCTTTATCGGGATATAACGAAAAGATTCTATTAGTTGGAATTAACTATGACCCTGAGGGGGAAGATAAGAAGCATCATACCTGCGTCATTGAGGAATGGAAGGAATAATATAAAAGAATAGGTAGTATGCAATGGCATCCAAAGTGGGTGCCATTGTTTCTTTACGTCATAGATTATCGCTTTTGTTGAGTTCGCATAAAGGTAAGAGGTTGACTTTTTATGGCACAATGAATATGATGGAGGTATATAGGGAGAAATGGTTTGGCCCAGGGGCTGAATTGTGATAGAAAATGGAGGAAACATAATGATAGAAACAATTGTGTCAGCAGCTCTTCCCGTGGATGAGAGGCTGATTATACAAAAAAATCGTCTACAGCCCAAAGAACTGACAGGACAGGAAAAGAGAATATCTATTGTGACAGGGCTGTATGGAGACGAATTAGATGGACAGTATATCTGTTATGAGTTGATTCGAAGAATCAATTCCCACAAGAAGAATCTAAAGGGAATCGTAGATATTTTTCCATCCTGTAATCCTTTAGGATTGGCGTCTATGACCAGAGGGGTTCCCATGTTTGAATTGGATATGAACCGTATTTTTCCAGGGGCAGAAAAGGGAACAACCATAGAATATGTGGCTCATCAGCTGATTGACGATATTATTGGCTCTGACTTGTGTATTGACGTTCATTCCAGTAATATTTTCCTGATGGAGACACCGCAGGTTCGTGTGGCAGAGGATTTTGCAGAGAAACTGGTTCCCATTGCGAGAAAAATAAATGCCAATTTCGTCTGGGTACATACTTCAGCCACGGTGCTAGAATCCACCCTGGCTCACAGCTTAAATAATATGGGAGTTCCAACCCTTGCAGTAGAAATGGGAGTTGGGATGCGTATCAATAAAGAATATGGAAATCAGTTAATCGAAGGAATTTTTTATGTTATGAAAGAACTTGGAATCTGGGATGGACTGGTGGAGACACCCAAGGAGCCTATCGTGTCCACGGATGGTAGTGTCAGTCTGATTCATGCAGAAGTCTCAGGTGTTTTTGTGCCAGAAGTAAAGCACGGGGAAAAGGTGGAAAAGGGACAGCCTCTGGGCAGTATTGTGGATTCCCTGACAGGAGATGTGCATCAGATTGTAGAGTCTCCAGAAAGTGGATTTATCTTTACCTTAAGAGAGTATCCTATTGTGTACGAGGGTTCATTGATTGCACGTGTTTTAGGAGGAAAAGAATGAGAAAAGAAGTGATTTATTCCATGAAGGGACCTTTTCGGGATGAACTGCGGGTCATGGGATACAAATTTGGTGAGGGAGAGAAAGCTGCCTGCATTCTGGGCGCTATGCGTGGAAATGAAATTCAGCAGATGTATGTATGCTCCCAGATTATTAAGGTGTTGAAAGAATTAGAAAGTAAGGGAGCCATTAACTCCAACAATGAGATTATGGTGATTCCTACCATCAATCAGTATTCTATCAATATAGGAAAAAGATTCTGGCCGGGAGATGAGACAGACATCAATCGTATGTTCCCGGGAGATAGGTGTGGGGAGGCTACAGAACGGATTGCAGCGGGGATTTTGGAGAAAACCCAGGGTTACAGTTATGGAATTCAATTTGCCAGCTTTTACCGTCCAGGGGATTTTGTGCCACATATCAGAATGATGGAGACCGGATTTCAATCCCCAAGTCTTGCCAATTTATTCGGTATGCCCTATGTGGTGACAAGAAAACCCATGCCCTACGATACCACAACCCTAAATTATAATTGGCAGTTATTAAAGACCAATGCTTTTTCTGTATATACCAAGGAAACCGATGAGATTGACGAAGCATCTGCAAAACAGGCAGTGGCAGCGGTATTGCGCTTCCTTACCAGAATGGGACTTGTAAAATACAATGTTCACAGCGGATATATTGCAAGTGTCATAGCGGAAGAGGACTTAATGCCTATTCTGGCACAGAGAGCAGGAATCTATAGAAGATACAAGCAGGCTGGGGAAGAAGTGGCAAGAGGAGAAAAGTTAGCAGAAATTTTGGACCCTAGTGAGGGTAATGTATTAGAAGAGATTACATCCCCTATTGAAGGGGTGATTTTCTTCTCTCACAAGTCACCACTGGTGAACCAGAATGAGATTGTATATGAAATTATTAAAAGATTTCATACATAACTAGCATAATGATAAAAAATATGTTATGATTATGCTTATGAGTGGCTAATTGTAGCCACTGCCATTCACCGATTAAAACATGGAGGTACGAATTATGAGCAACGTAAAAAGAATTTATGTTGAAAAGAAGACAGAGTATGCCGTACAGGCAAAATCCCTGGCAAAGGAAATCAAAAACTATCTTGGTATCAGTACAGTCAAGAGTGTACGTGTACTCATTCGCTATGATGTAGAAAATATATCAGAAGAAACTTACAAAAAGGCATTGGGAACTGTATTCTCTGAGCCGCCGGTAGACGACGTGTACGAGGAAACCTTTGACAGCAAAGGTGGACAGGTATTCAGCGTAGAATTTTTACCGGGACAGTTTGACCAGAGAGCGGATTCTGCAGAACAGTGTATGAAGCTCTTAAAAGAGGATGAGGAGCCTGTAATTCGTACAGCAACCACTTATGTCATTGAAGGTGACATTACAAAAGAGCAGTTAGAAGCAATCAAAAACTTCTGTATCAACCCGGTAGATTCCAGAGAAGCAGGAGAAGAAAAGCCTGCTACTTTAGTACAGGAATTCGAAGAACCGGAAGATGTGAAGATTTTTGATGGCTTTAAGGATATGCCGGAAGCAGAATTAAAAGCATTGTATGATTCTTTAGGACTTGCCATGACTTTTAAGGATTTCCTTCATATTCAGAATTATTATAAAAATGAAGAAAACAGAGATCCAAGTATGACAGAAATCAGAGTGTTAGATACTTATTGGTCTGACCACTGCCGTCATACTACCTTCTCTACGGAACTTACAGATGTAAAATTTGATGATGGTTTCTACAAGAAACCTATGGTAGATACTTACGAGAGATATTTAGCGGACAGAGAAGAAATCTTTAAAGGCAGAGATGATAAATTTGTATGTCTCATGGATTTAGCTTTGATGGCAATGAGAAAACTAAAAAAAGAAGGAAAGTTAGCTGACCAGGAAGAATCTGATGAAATCAATGCATGTTCTATCGTTGTGCCGGTAGACGTAGATGGCGTGGAAGAAGAATGGCTGATTAACTTCAAGAACGAAACTCACAACCATCCAACAGAAATTGAACCGTTTGGTGGTGCAGCAACCTGTCTTGGTGGTGCTATCCGTGATCCGTTGTCAGGACGTACTTATGTATATCAGGCAATGCGTGTCACCGGAGCAGCAGACCCGACAGTATCTGTAAAAGATACCTTAAAGGGAAAACTTCCACAGAAGAAGATTGTAAGAAGTGCAGCCAGCGGATATAGTTCATACGGTAACCAGATTGGTCTTGCAACAGGTCTTGTAAAGGAAGTATATCATCCTGATTATGTGGCAAAACGTATGGAAATCGGTGCAGTACTTGGTGCAGCTCCAAGAAGAAGCGTCATTCGTGAAACTTCTGACCCGGGTGATATCATTATTTTACTTGGCGGAAGAACCGGACGTGACGGTTGTGGCGGTGCAACAGGATCTTCGAAAGTGCATACAGAAGAATCCATTGAAACTTGTGGAGCAGAAGTACAGAAAGGTAATCCGCCTACAGAACGTAAGATTCAGAGATTGTTCCGTAGAGAAGAAGTAAGTAAATTAATTAAGAAATGTAATGACTTTGGTGCCGGCGGTGTATCTGTAGCCATCGGTGAATTAGCTGACGGACTTCAGGTAAATCTTGACAAAGTACCAAAGAAATATGCAGGTTTAGATGGAACAGAAATTGCCATTTCTGAATCTCAGGAACGTATGGCAGTTGTGGTAGACCCAAAAGATGTCGCAGAGTTTATGGGCTACGCTAAAGAGGAAAACTTAGAGGCAGTAGAGGTTGCTGTAGTTACCAAAGAGCCAAGACTTGTATTAAACTGGAGAGGAAAGGAAATTGTAAATCTTTCCAGAGCGTTCTTAGATACCAACGGTGCTCATCAGGAAACGAAAGTAGAAGTGGAAGTACCGGAAAAAGACAAAAACTACTTTGTTAAGGAAGAAGTAGCAGATGTGAAAACAAAATGGATGGATACCTTAAAGGATTTAAATGTATGTTCCCAGAAGGGCTTGGTAGAAATGTTTGACGGTTCCATCGGTGCTGCCAGCGTATATATGCCACATGGTGGAAAATATCAGATGACAGAAACACAGGCAATGGTAGCAAAGGTACCTATGGTGAAGGGAAAGACCACAACTGTTACCATGATGAGTTACGGATTTGATCCTTACCTTTCTTCTTGGAGCCCATACCACGGTGCAGTTTACGCAGTAGTGGAATCAGTGGCTAAAATTGTGGCCAATGGTGGAGATTACAAGAAAATCAGATTTACATTCCAGGAATACTTCCGTCGTATGACAGAGGATCCAAAGAGATGGAGCCAGCCATTTGCAGCACTCTTAGGTGCGTATGATGCACAGATGGGATTTGGTCTGCCATCCATCGGTGGAAAAGACAGTATGTCCGGTACCTTCAATGATATCGATGTTCCACCTACTTTAGTATCTTTTGCAGTAGATATTGCCAAGGATAAAGATATCATCACTCCGGAATTTAAGAAGGCAGGAAGTAAGATTGTACTTATGGAAGTGCCAAAGAATGAATATGACTTACCAGAATACGATAAGGTGATGGATGCATACGAGAGATTCCACGCAGACGTACAGGCAGGAAATATTATTTCTGCTTATGCATTAGACAGCAAGGGTATTGCAGCAGCAGTCAGCAAGATGGCTTTTGGTAATGGCATGGGTGTTAAGATTGAGCACAACATTGCTCCAGAAGACTTATTCAGCGTAGGATTTGGTAATATTATCGCAGAAGTACCAGCAGAAAAGGTTTCTTCTCTTGGAATTACTTATACCGTTATCGGTGAGGTGACAGACAAGGCTGCCATTGAATATAAGGATATGACCATTTCCTTAAAGGATGCTCAGGATGCATGGACATCTACTTTGGAAAAAGTATTCCCAACACGTTCTAATGTAGAACAGACTGAGATCAATACAGGACTTTACAAAGCAGACAGCATCTATGTATGTAAGAATAAAGTGGCAAAACCAACGGTATTTATTCCGGTCTTCCCAGGTACCAACTGTGAATACGACAGCACAAGAGCTTTTGAACGCGCAGGTGCCAATGTAATTACAAAGGTATTTAAGAACTTAGATGCAGAAGATATCCGTGATTCTGTAAGAATTTTTGAGGAAAACATTAATAAATCACAGATTATTATGTTCCCAGGTGGATTTAGTGCAGGTGATGAACCGGAAGGTTCTGCAAAATTCTTCGCAACTGCATTCCGCAATGAAAAGATTAAGGAAGCAGTGAATAAATTATTAAATGAAAGAGACGGTCTTGTTCTTGGTATCTGTAACGGATTCCAGGCATTGATTAAATTAGGATTAGTGCCATACGGACAGATTACAGAACAAAAACCAGACTCACCGACACTGACTTACAACACCATCGGACGTCATATTTCCAAGATGGTTTACACAAAAGTAGTTACCAACAAGTCCCCATGGCTTGCAGGAGCAGAATTGGGCGGTGTCTACGTAAACCCGGCTTCCCACGGGGAAGGACGCTTTGTTGCACCAAAGGAATGGTTGGATAAATTATTTGAAAATGGTCAGGTAGCAACCCAGTATGTGGATGCCAATGGAAATCCTACCATGGATGAGGAATGGAATCCAAATGGTTCTTACCTTGCCATCGAAGGTATTACCAGCCCGGATGGACGTGTGCTGGGTAAGATGGCTCACAGCGAAAGAAGGGATTCTTCTGTGGCAATCAACATTTATGGTGAACAGGATATGAAGCTGTTTGAATCTGGAGTGAAGTACTTCCAGTAAGAGATAAGCAGACATAAATAAAGGAAAATCCCTAGCAGAGATAGTTGCTAGGGATTTCACTTTATATAAAAGACCACTAAAGAGGTCTTTTCACAAATTATTTGTTAATCTTTTTTACATTCATGTTTTGCTAATTGATTTATTGTGTGTTTTACACATGTTTTCCAGAGCTTTATTCCGAAATAATCTACAAGGAATTATTCTTGTAATCTTTCAAATCAGAAATCCGTACAAAACAATTATCCTTATTGCCACATATTCTAGGCTCATAATCTCTAAGAGCTTCAACCATTGGATAACTGATATACAACTTACCATTCTCAGTTTCATTATCAAAACTCTCTAACATCTGACTAATCACGTTCCTATCATCAGATTCTCTCAAGTTATTTTGATGTGCATCATAATCGAAAAAAAGATATATCTCGGAGAAAGCATCCCTCGTAAGCCCGGTTAATTGCTTTCTTATTTCTTTATTATTCTCCCTGAGCACTTCGATGATATCTGTTTCAAAATCATCCTCTTTTAATTTCTTCCAAAGCATATAAATATTCTCACCCGCAGGAAGCGTAATAATTTTAAAATTTTCATGAGCAAAAAATACTTTTGAAATATTATCTATGATAAGCGGTTCTCTGGCTTCTCCTTCGACTATGAATGCTTTATAGTCTTTTTCAGCCATTAAATGCACCTGCCTTATACATTTTTTGAAGATTGTGTGCCTGACGAAGTTCTTTTTCTGTCAGTTCTGAAATTGCCTTGATTTTATTGTCTTTCAACAAGAAATAACAATCTGGTCTAAGCAAATCATTGCTCATGAGATCTGTATTATGCGTTGTTGTAAATATCTGAACTCCATGAATTTTCTTTAGTCGCTTTTCAACACTTTCAGATAATTCAAAGTGATAAAACGCATCGAACTCATCTATAAATACAAAGGATGCTTTCTTCATTTTGATATACCAATAATAAAAAAGAGCAAGCGACTTGGTTCCCGTAGAAGCAATCTTAAAAAAGTCCGCATCCTGATTATCAAAATGACAATAAATAGCCTTTTTGCCATCCACTTCGCATGAATACAAATCATAAATAATATCGTTCTCTTTCAAGAATTCCTGAAAATCTTTGATTTTTCCACTGTTTACAATACCCTCAGCAATACCTTCACTTCCATTTATAAAGCCTTCATATCCTCTGCTGTCCAAAGAATAAAAAAGAAGCATTCGATTCACAAAATCTATAAATTTCTCAAAAACCTGATTTTCTATATTATCTGACAATATAGAATTACTATTTACATATTTTACACGTGATATTGGACTTTCATTCTTAATTGAAGCATTCAAGGTATCAGAACCTTCTAAAAGCGTAAATCCTTCTCTTTTCACAAAATCGTAATAAATAACCTCTCGGCCATCAATAGAAAGACTCTCGCATTGAAGCGTATTTGCATCCGTTTTTTGATATTTGTACATAACCTCATGATCATCAAATGCAAAAACATATTCAAAATCAGCGAATGATTTTCTTCCATTCATATTCAGATAAAAGTCATATGCCTGCAAAAGTTTCTGCTTTTCGGTAAGATGAATAATAATATCGAAGATGGCTAATCCCAGATTGGATTTTCCACAGCTATTTATTCCGTATAAGATTCCCTTTGTTACACAGCCATTCTCTATTATCTCGGAATTAAAACTGTAATTACTAGGTGAACCTATATCTAATGTTATTTTATCTTTAAAACCCTTAAAGTTTTCAACATTGAATCTCTTTAACACGATAATCACTCTCCGTTCTTTTATACTATTATATGGTTATCTGTAAAAAATATCAAGCGTGTCCGTAGTTTTTTTACGACAGTGTCGCACTTTTATGTTACTGTACACACATTGTGTGCACAGTAACCGATTTTGGCCATGCTTCGCATTCCAAATGGCCAAAATCCGTAGACAGAACTCTTTCGTACGGTATTTTCGGTGCCGAAAATACCTACCTGTGTACTGTAACACTTTTATTACTGTATAGACGCAAGATTGATACTTACTGTCTTGCTATGCGCCAAGAATAATATTGCACGAAATTTCTGTGGAAGTATTAGCTTCTCAAATTGCTGATTATGAGGATGCTGTTGTGGTCAAAGTAGCATTAAGAAAGGATATGGATTATATTGTTACTCGTAATGTAAAGGACTATCATGCTGGTAACACTCCGGTTATGCTGCCAGATGATTTTGTAAGATTAATGTCGTAAATAGAACAAAATGGGGTAAAATGAGCACGTAAAAATAAAAGAAAATCCTTAGCAGAGATAACTGTTAGGGATTTTTTTGTTTTGATGATTCATTTTTCTTAAAGCGATTTATGATTGTAAGTATGAGAAGCATATCTTCGTCATTGAGAGATTTTAGTTCTTCTATGGCTTTGGTTAATAATTCGGGATTAGAATGCTTAGTGTCAAAAAATTCTATGGGTGAGATTTCAAAATAATCACAAATAGAGAAGAACTCACTCATTGATGGAAGTGATTTTCCAGAAGAAATATTATTGATATATCCACGGCTATGTCCCAAATCATAACTTAATTTATATTCTGATATTCCTTTATTTAAGCGAAGCTGAGTAATTCTGTTGCGAACAAATTCTTCCATACATTTCCCTCCTGTTATGTAACATATTCTAGAAGATTAATAAAATTAAATAGCCTATTTTAAAATGATATTTTACCATACCCTTGGGTAAAAATACAGGCTGACAAAACAAAGTAATTATGATACAATATCACTGCAATGTTGACTTTTGTAGAAAATTAGGTTGTATTGATGCAATACATAAGATAATGTACAATGTAAAACCTCTCTCTTTCTGTAACCAGAAAGAGAGGGGCTTTTTGGAGGAAATGAAGTATGAATAATTTAGGAGAAAAGTTTAGTGTATTTGGCAGTGATTTAGTATATGAAGAAGGGATGGTAAGATCCAATGAGATTTTTCTAAGTCTTAGGGAAATAGAAAAGGAGATTATCCAGGAATTTCCAGGCAGATTCTATGAGGAATTCAAAAATATGGATGAGGTCATCAAGGGAATCTATGACCTGTCTTTTGATTATATCAATAGAGGGGCTAAGTGGATACAGCAGTTTATGGCAGAAAAAGGAATCTATAACTATGACTATAATCGATTTATGAGTGTGGCAGCAGCCAATAAGACCTTTGATGCAGTGCATCAGGCCATAGAGTATGTGGAAGAGAAATACATTACTATAATAAATGACCAAAGAAAAGCAGAAGAATACAGAAGAATGCGTAAGGAAAATCGGGAAAAATGGTTGGAACGTGGCAAAATTGATGGTGTACTTTCGGGAACAGTAGCTGGGGCTACGACAACCACGGCATCAGGGCTGGCACATTCGGCAATGAATACTGTGGGAAGTGCGGCATCGGCCATTGGATCATCAGGATTTGTGGGTTCAGCCATCAATGCAGTGGGAAATGCCACCACGGCTCTCAGCACCAAGATGAAAAAGGACGAACTGTACAAAAGCCAGGAAACTGTTCAGGTATACAGCCAGGGAATTGTCAAAACCATAGATGCTCTTATTTATCCTCTTGAAAAAATTCTTTGTGAGGAATCAGAGTTTTATATACAGTGTCCAAAACTGGAGAGTGTGGAAGAAGGAAATGCAGTCATCAATAATATTCAGCTGGGATATATTAAGGATAAAGATATGATTCTCGAAAAATGTCTGGAAGTATTGAGGAAAAATCCTTACAATGAACAGGCTTACGAAATATTGAGAGAAAATTTTGATGATCCAGCTGGAGAACTTGGACTTATGGCAAAGTACTTTGGGGTGTCAGTGATATGTGAGTATGTAGAAAAAGAACTACAAAAAATAGTGGGAGAGACAGATTTTTATTCTTTAGATGGTATTGATAAAGGACAGAGGGCACTGGAGGAATGGGCAAAAAGCTATGGGTATGTTCATGAAGATTTCGCTAGAGAATATGATGCCATCAGAAAACTGGTGGGGGATAATGCAAAGCTGGTGGATGGATATGAATATGAATCTGTAGATGTTGCAAGGCAGACGGATAAAATGTTAGAACAAATCTTGGAACGAATCAATGAAACCTCTGCTAACAATGAGGCTGCCATAGAGGAACTTATCAAAGAATTAGAAGAAAGTCCAATTAAAACCAAAGAAAAATATTTGGATTATCTAAGAAAAGAAAAGGAGCAGACAATCCTTCGTCTAAATACGGTTGCAGGAATCGTATATGATAGCAGAGAGAAGGCTAAGCTTGCCAGAACAGAATATGACAAAGCGGCAGATTTATTAAAAAAAGGAGTTTTTACCAGTAGAGAAGAAGTGGAAGCTATGATAGAAGAACTGAATTCCTTTCAAACAGAAGAGGTTAGGATACCTTATCTTTCCTTTGCAGAAGAGATGCTGAATCAATGTAAAATGCAGGAAGAATTGGCACAGACAGAGGGAGAACCTTCTTTTTCAACCAGAAGGGAATTTGGAGATTATCTATTTAATATTTTGGAAAAGAAGTCTGTCTGCAGCAATGTTTTCATAGATTCTTTTGCAGTATGGTATCAGAAACTTCAAACCAGATATACAGTGGTTTATGGAAAACAGTATAGTATAGAAGAGGCAGATAAGGCTTATTATAAGTTAGTGGATCATGCCAGATTATATCAAAAGAACATTTTAGAAGTAGAGGCACCGGTAGGAAAGAAATCCTTGTTTGCGTCTTTGAAGTCGGGAATTAGTAATGCTATCTATAAAAATTATGAAGGGGAATATAATTTTGTTACAGAAGGTGGAAGGGTTCAGATTCCGGAATTTTCAAAAGAGGAATACAATGCCTTGAAGCAGAAGTTATCTATTACTATGGATGTCATAAGGAGAAATCAGGCGAATTTTAACAAGAGACGGGAGAGTTTGTATGTGGATACATCCATTCAGGAATATATGTTGAATGTGGAAAAGTTGTATTTGAGAACTATTCCTGTGAATGTCTCTGAAATTAATAAAATATTAAGTAAAAATCAATTCAAACTTGATGTATTAAATGCCATGGAAGAGGCAACATAGGAAATGTTAATGTGTAACAGTTCAGCCTGTGGCTGAACTGTTGTTACTGTACAGAAGAATAATATATAGCAATCTGTAAATAAATGTGATATAATACAAACATATGAAGATACAGCGTAAGTTTATATGAAAAATGAAATGAGAGGAAATCAGGATGAGAAAAGAATATAATGATTTTACATTAGAACAATATTTTGTAACTGTTATGGATATCAAGAGAAAACTCACTGCAAACAATACAGGAATCAAATGCAATGCAGGGGTCACCATTAATGTAAGACCGGATGAGAAAAATAAAAAACTTTGTTTTGTAGTGATGCGTGCTACAATTACTGGAGAAAATGATATGTTAAATACCACTTGTGAAATGGTATTTAAGGTAATGTTAAAAAATGCAAAGGAAGCAGAAAAGCTTTCAAAATTACAGGGAACAGTGGCAGAGGAATTATTTAATTTCGTAAATGCAAAGATGAAACAGGTTACAGAAGATTTGTACGAGGGACATGGGATGGAACTGCCTCCCCTTTCGCAGATGGTAAAACAGTAATATGAATTATAATAGAAAGGCTAACGAGGTATTTCGTTAGCTTTTGTTCATGACAATAGAAAGTTTCCAAAGTATGCTTTCTATTGTTTCATTGGAGTGGGGGATTTTGAAAATGAAAAAAAAGAAACAGATAGTTGTAGTAGGTGTACTTGTTCTTTGTATGAATGGCTGTTCTTTAGGAGCTAATGATACCGTAAAACAGATTAGGGAATTGGAAAGTAAGTACGAAGAGGCAAAAGATGAAATTCCGGCAGCGAAAAAGGGAGATTATGAAACTTTAGGAGAAAGTGTGCAGGCATTGGTAGATTTAACGGACAATGCAAAAGAGGAGTTATCCAGTAAGGAACAGAAAGAGCAAGCAGAGACTTTGGTAACTCAATTGACAGAGGAATTGAATCAAATGTATGGTTTAGATAAAGAAGAGGAATCGGATTTGGATGAAAACCATGTAAAATTTTCTCTTACATTCGAAAACGATTCCCAAATGGATGTGGCTGCCATTGCTTTGAAAGACCCACAGAATGAGAAAGAAATAAAGCTTGGAACTTTTGAAAAAGGGAAAAAAGTGGATGCTACAGTGGTGGTTTCTGTGGAGGATATGCATGTAACCTGGTATTTGTATGATGCAGCAGAAAAAATTATACTGGAGTATACTAGTTCCTTAGAGGACGCTAAGAAAGGTATCAATGTATATTACACTGATGATGGAGTTTATACAGAGAACTGGTAGTGTTACTGTACAGTAACCTGGTAGCAGATATAAAAACGGAGGAAGTTATGGTGAAAAAACTAAGTAGAAACGATGAATGTTGGTGCAACAGTGGAAAAAAATACAAACAATGTCATATGATGAACGATGAAAAAATGAAAATGTATCATGACAAAGGATATGCAATTCCCCATAGGAAAATGCTTAAGTCTAAAGAACAGATTGAGGGCATTAGGGAAAGTGGCAAGGTGAATATTGCAATTCTTGATTATATTTCAGAAAAAATATGTGTGGGTATGCCAACGGAAGACATTAACCGTATGGTAGAAGAAAAGACAAGAGAATTAGGTGGAATCCCGGCACCATTAAATTTTGAAGGTTATCCTAAGAGTGTATGTACTTCCATTGATGATGAGGTGTGTCATGGAATTCCTTCAAAAGATATAATTCTGGAGGATGGAAGTATTGTAAATGTGGATGTATCAACTATTTTTGGAGGATACTACTCTGATTCTAGCAGAATGTTTTGTATGGGAAATGTAAGTGAGGATAAGAAACGTCTGGTAGATGTGACAAAACAGGCTATACAGGTTGGATTAGATCATGTAAAGCCTTGGGTAAAGATTGGTGAACTGGGGGCGGCAATTTATAATCTGGCCAGAGAGAATGGGTATTCTATTGTGAGAGAAATTGGAGGACATGGTGTGGGAATTGAGTTTCATGAAGATCCCTTTGTAAGCTTTGTATGTCCCAAAAATAGTGGAGTATTGCTGGTACCTGGAATGGTATTTACTATAGAGCCAATGATAAATATGGGAAGATGCGAAATTCAGATGAATGATCCTAATGGCTGGACAGTGCGAACAGAAGATGGAATGCCTTCGGCACAGTGGGAGGTAACTGTGGCGGTCACTGATACAGGATATGAAGTCTTAGCTTATTAAAATAGCCGTAAAAAGAAATTGTATAAAAATCGGGCAAGCGTTTCTTGTAATGTGTTGCCCGATTTTTCAGTAGTCAGATAAAATGATGATTATAATATTTTTTCTATTGACAGGTCTTCTGATTTTGCCAAATCAATAAATCCATCCGATGTTTGTATCAAAGGCCTGGAAAGGTAGTCTTTGTTTATCATAACCACTTCTCCTTCCTGTCCATTACTTAACAGCACCCTGGAGTTTATGTAAGTGTTTACAATTCTCTCAAGGAAAATCAGAATACATTCAGGGTCATATTTTTGTAAGCCCTCTTTTTGGAAAATTTCCACTACGGTAAATGGAGAAAGAGAATCCCGATAAACCCTGGCAGATGTCATGGCATCGTATACATCGGCGATTCCAACCAGCCGGGCAAAACGGTGAATTTGTTTGTTTTCTAACCCTAAAGGGTAACCGGAACCATCACAGCGTTCGTGATGCATTAAAGCGGCAAATTTTACGCAGTCCGGTAAAGCTTGATTTTTTAAGGTGGCGTATCCTTTTGCTGGATGAGTCTTTACAATTTCGAACTCTTCATCTGTTAGTTTTCCAGGCTTTTTAATGATAGAATCAGGAATCATCAATTTCCCAATATCATGTAACATGCCTGCAAGTATCAAATTGTCTGTGTCCTCTTTTGAAAAGTTTAACCAGTTGGCCATTACATTACAAAGCAAAGAAACATTAAGACAGTGCATGTAGGTACTGTCATCATATTGTCTCATGTTATGCATCATATCAAAGATATTAGCATCCTTAGTCAAGGCAGCTAACTGTTTGGTGCGCTCTAACAATAGTTCCGAATTTATTGGCATATGCTTTGTGACTACATCATTAAAGCAATTTCTAATTTCCTCAGCGTTTTCCAAGAACTCTTTTTTGAATACTTGGAAAGAACGTGTGCATTTCAATCTTTCATAGTAGGATAACGATTGGTCTGCCTGTTCTAAGGAGTCTACAATTTTGTACCCTTCTTCTGTTAACTCCAGACTCTCCTCCACGGGGATTTTTAAGTATGGAAGAGAATATGTGGACATACGCTTGATGATTTCTTCGTCTAGCAAGGTGTCTTTTGGTATGACTAACTGGTTCATGGAATTATATATATCGATACAAATTATCATGCCAGGCGATAATTCGTTTACACTAACCTTACGCATTGTATTCCCCCCTTTTGCTTCCTTGGTATCACTAGTACCAATAACCTACGAAGATTATACTATTATTTGTCTAAATTCACAAGAGTATTTTGCAAAGTGAACAAAGAAGTATTGCACAGCAGATAGAAAATAGATATAATAAAGCTTAAGTAGACAACCAAAGGAGGAAAATCATGGCAAAGGATGTAATTATAGCATGCGACTTTAGTAGCAAAAAAGATGTAGTAACATTTTTGGAGAAATTTAAAGAGGAAAGTTTGTATATCAAAATAGGTATGGAACTTTTTTATGCAGAAGGTCCTGAAATCGTAAAAGAAATTAAAAAGAGAGGTCATAAAATTTTCTTGGATTTAAAGCTTCACGATATCCCCAATACAGTGAAAAAAGCAATGAGAGTCTTGGCAAATCTGGATGTGGATATGTGTAACGTACATGCAGGGGGTACTGTTGCAATGATGGAGGCTGCCATGGAAGGATTGACAAAGGAGGATGGAAGTCGTCCACTATTGATTGCAGTGACTCAGCTTACTTCTACTAGCGAAGAGAGGATGAAAAATGACTTGCTTATTGATGAACCCATAGATAAAGTGGTAATGCATTATGCATCCAATGCCAAGAAAGCAGGATTGGATGGTGTGGTATGTTCACCGTTAGAGGCGAAAAAGGTACATGATACTTGCGGGGAAAGCTTTTTGACAATCACCCCAGGAGTGCGTTTTGCAGACGGAGAAGTGGGAGACCAGGTACGTGTGATGACACCAGCACAGGCCAGAGAAATCGGTTCGGATTATATTGTGGTTGGACGGCCGATTACAGCAGCCAAAGACCCGGTGGCAGCATATCATAGATGCGTGGAAGAATTCCTGGGAAAATAGTCACGAAAATATCAAGAGAGTAAAGGAGAGGTTTTATGCCGGAGAAAGTAAAAGAATCTGCTATTATTATCAGTCAGGAAGAGATATCTACAGATATTTACAGTATGTGGATTGAAACAAGTGCTGCCCAAACAGCAGTGCCAGGGCAGTTTGTAGCTCTGTATTCTAATGATAAGAGCAGAATGTTGCCAAGACCTATCAGTATTTGCGAAATCGATAAAGAAAACAGCAGACTAAGACTTGTATACCGAGTGGTAGGTGCAGGAACAGAAGAATTTTCTACTTACAGAGCAGGAGTTAGTATAGAAATTATGGGACCTTTGGGAAATGGGTTTCCAATGGAGGCAGCTAAGGATAAAAAAGTCATCATTGTAGGTGGAGGAATCGGTGTGCCACCAATGCTGGAGTTGGCAAAACAGTTAGAAGCAGAAAAAAAGTATGTTGTATGCGGATATCGTGATTTATTGTTTTTGGACAATGAGCTGAAGGCAAACGGAGAATTTTATCCTGCTACGGAGGATGGAAGCGTTGGAAGTAAGGGAACTGTAATTGATGCTATCAAGGAGAATAAAATTGAGGCAGATATTATCTATGCCTGTGGTCCTATGCCTATGTTAAAGGCGTTAAAAGAATATGCAGATGAAAACAATATGGAGGCATGGATTTCTTTGGAAGAAAAAATGGCTTGTGGAATCGGTGCTTGTCTTGCCTGTGTATGTAAGACAACAAAAAAAGATGAGCACACCAATGTAAACAATGCCCGCATTTGCAAAGAAGGCCCTGTATTTAATGCAAAGGAGGTGGAGATTTAATGAATACGAGCATAAATTTAGCAGGAGTAACATTAAAAAACCCGGTAATGACAGCATCAGGAACCTTTGGCTCAGGTGCAGAATACTCAGAATTTGTAGATTTAAATAAATTAGGGGCAGTGGTGACAAAGGGTGTGGCAAATGTTCCGTGGCAGGGGAATCCAACTCCACGTATCGCAGAGGTTTCTAGTGGAATGTTAAACGCCATTGGATTACAGAATCCAGGCATTGATGTGTTTATAAAAAGGGATATCCCCTTTCTACAGCAGTATGATACAAAAATAATTGTGAATGTGTGTGGAAAAACCACAGAAGATTATTGTGAGGTTGTGGAAAAGTTGGCAGATTGTCCGGTGGATTTACTGGAAATTAATATTTCCTGTCCAAATGTAAAAGAAGGTGGGATTGCCTTTGGTCAGAATCCAAAGTCAGTAGAGGAAATTACGAAAGAAGTCAAAAAGTATGCAAAGCAGCCCATTATTATGAAACTTAGTCCAAATGTAACAGATATTACAGAAACAGCAAAGGCAGCGGAGGCTGGGGGAGCAGATGTTTTGTCCTTAATTAACACTCTCACAGGAATGAAAATTGATGTGGAGCGACAAAGGTTTGCCATTGCCAACAAAACAGGAGGACTTTCGGGTCCGGCCGTTAAGCCAGTGGCTGTGAGAATGGTATATCAGGTGGCAAATGCAGTGAAAATTCCGCTCATAGGTATGGGAGGCATCTGCAATGCACAGGATGCTCTGGAATTTATCCTTGCCGGTGCTACAGCAGTTTCTGTAGGAACAGCTAACTTTAATAATCCTTATACTACCCTGGAAGTGGTAGAGGGAATTGAGGATTATATGAGACGTCATCAGGTGAAAGATATAAAGGATTTAATTGGATTAGTGAAGTAATACAAAGAGATGGTATTTAGGAAAGGGTACCATCTCTTTTTAAAAAGAATGGAAAAAATATGATAAATTGGCGGGTATGAGGAGGAATCAAGGAGGAAAATTCAGGATGAAATCAAAGAAAATTGTAGTAGGGGTATTGGCCCATGTGGATGCAGGAAAAACTACCCTTTCTGAGGCGATGCTGTATGAAAGTGGCAGCATTCGCAGTCTGGGAAGGGTGGATAATAAAGATGCATTTTTAGATAATAACACTATGGAAAAGGATAGGGGAATTACAATTTTTTCCAAGCAGGCGGTGATGGAACTAGAACACAGTTATATTACCTTGTTAGATACCCCAGGCCATGTGGATTTTTCCACAGAAATGGAACGGACATTGCAGGTGTTGGACTATGCAATTTTGATTATCAGCGGTGCAGATGGTATTCAGGGACATACCCAGACTGTGTGGGAACTGTTACAGCATTATCATATACCGGTGTTTATTTTTGTGAATAAAATGGATCAAATCACTGCGGACAAAGAGAGAATATTACATGAACTACAGAGTAGATTGTCCGATGGTTGTATTGATATTCTGGGTCCAAATCGGGATGAGGTGGCAGAGAGTATTGCCATGTTAAAAGAAAATGTGCTAGAAAGGTATTTGGAAACCGGTACGGTTACCTTAGAAGATGAGCAACAGCTAATCAAAGAACGATTGTTGTTTCCATGCTTTTTTGGTTCGGCTCTTAAACTTTGGGGAGTCCAGGAGTTTCTTACTGCTCTGGACCAGATGACAGTGGCAGGCACGGACATACAAGCAAATTTTTCTGCCAGAGTGTTTAAGGTGGCCAGGGATCAGAATAAAAATCGATTGACTTATCTTAAAATCACAGAGGGGATTTTGAATGTAAAGGATGAATTAAGTGGAGTCTTTATGGAGGGACAAGAGGAGCAAATCTGGCAGGAAAAAGTAAATGAAATCAGGATTTATTCCGGGGAACGTTATAGTACACAAAAATCTGTTTCGAAAGGAATGGTGTGTGCAGTTACCGGCTTGAATTATACCTATCCCGGGCAGTGTTTTGGGGAGGAGGAAGAAGGAATTATCCCCTGTCTTTCCCCGGTATTGACCTATCAGATGTATTTTCCAAATAAGGAAGATCCCATACAGGTATTGTCAAAAATTTCTGCTTTGGAGGAAGAAGACCCTTCCCTTCATATCATCTGGCAGGAACGGCTGAAAGAAATCCATATACAGGTAATGGGACAGGTACAGATTGAAATTCTTACCCGTATCCTAAAGGAAAGATTTGACCTGGAGGTGGAATTCTTAAAGGGAAGTATCTGCTATAAAGAAACCATCAAGACAAGCGTAGAAGGGGTGGGGCATTTTGAACCTTTGCGCCATTATGCAGAGGTACATTTGTATCTGCAGCCATTGCCGCCGGGAAGTGGGATGGTGTTTGAAAGTCAGGTCAGTGAAGATGTACTTCACAAGAACTGGCAGAGACTTATTCTTACCCATTTGAGGGAAAAACAACATAGAGGGGTGCTTACGGGAGCACAGATTACGGATATGAAGATTACCCTGGTGGCAGGAAGAGCTCATCCAAAGCACACAGTAGGTGGAGATTTCAGACAGGCGACTTATCGGGCAATACGCCAGGGACTTATGGAGGCAGAAAGTGTTTTACTTGAGCCTTTTTATGAGTTTCGGCTAGAACTTCCGGAAAGTTTTGTGGGACGGGCTATGACGGATATTGAGCGCATGTATGGAATCTTTGAAACCCCGGAGCATTTTAATGATTATGTGTTAATCAAAGGCAAGGCACCGGTAGCTACCTTTGCTGAATATGCATCCATGGTAAATAATTACACAAAGGGCAGCGGTAAACTTACCTTAAGATATGCAGGATACTATCCTTGCCACAATCAAGAGGAGGTGTTGGCAGAATCTACTTACGACCCGGAGCAGGATACGAAAAATCCTACCGGTTCAGTTTTTTGTAGCCAAGGAGCAGGCTTTTTTGTGCCCTGGGATGAAGTGAAGGAACATATGCATCTTTGCTCCATGGAAGAAATGAAAGAACAGAAAGAACAAGAGGGCTTAGAGACCCAGGCTTTAGTGAGAAATACATACAGGGAAGAGTGGATGGATAAAGATGAAGTGGATAAAATCATTGCGCAAACATTCCATGCAAACAGCCAGAGTAAAGATGGCTATAAAAAGAAAAATCTTTCTCAAAAGAGAGAGCGAAACTTTAACGGAACTGACGAAATAAAAAAAGAAAAATTTTCTAAAAAAGAAAAAACAAAAGAGTATTTGCTGGTAGACGGCTACAATGTTATTTTTGCATGGGAAGAGTTAAATGAACTGGCAAAAAGTAATATAGAAGGCGCCAGGGGCAAATTGATGGATATCCTATGTAATTACCAGGGAATGAGAGGTTGTGAAGTAATTCTGGTGTTTGATGCTTACCGGGTACAAGGGCACATGACAGAAATTTTAGACTATCATAATATTCACGTAGTATACACCAAGGAAGCGGAAACGGCAGATGCATATATTGAGAAGTTTGCCCATGAAAACAGCAGGCGATATCATATCACTGTGGCAACATCAGATGGTCTGGAGCAGATTATTATACGAGGAGCAGGATGTGATTTAATCTCATCAAGAGAGTTGAAAGAAGAGATTTTGCGGATGCAAAAGCATATTCAGGAAACTTATGCACCGGATGAGAAAGGAAATCGGTTGTTTTTAAAAGATGGTTTATCAAAGGAGAGCGTGGAAAGCTTAAACAGTATCAAGTTCTGTTGAATAGTTGGAATCAGCTCCACATATAATGAAAAAAGTATAGATTTATAGTGGGGACTTATGAAATCCATAAAATTTTCTAAGAAATTATGTTGGAAAAATGGTATCAGTTGCTTGAAAAACAATCATACACTGGGACGTCTCATGTTAACGTTAGTTATTTTTCTTGTGGCGTTTTATGCTGGAAAGCTGGCAAGAAAAGGGACTCAGACAATCACTGCCACCTCCACATTAAGTGACCAGGTACAAAGCTGGGGCCTGGGGGGTTATAAAGAAGGGGCTAAGCCCTCAGGATGTGCCACAGCAGAAGAGTTGAAAAAGTATAATTGTTATTATGTAGGAGAGGGAGATGAAAAAGTACTGTATCTGACCTTTGATGCAGGGTATGAAAATGGGAATACAGAGCCGATTCTGAATGCATTAAGGAAACATAATGCAAAAGCTACATTCTTTGTGGTGGGTCATTATCTTGACAGTGCACCGGAATTGATAAAACGCATGGTTAACGAGGGGCATACAGTGGGAAATCATACTCTTACCCATCCTAGTATGTCATCTATTCAGGATAAGGAGGCTTTTAAAAAAGAATTGGATGGTGTGGAAAAAAAGTACAAGGAGCTAACCGGTCTTACTATGACTAAATTTTACCGTCCTCCAAGAGGGGAGTTTAGCAAAAAAAATTTGGAAATGGCAAAAGAAATGGGGTATGAGACATTTTTTTGGAGTATGGCATATGTGGATTGGAACGTAGACAGCCAGCCAAGTAAGGAAGAAGCCTTTGATAAGATGCTGGGGAGGGTACATCCAGGGGCGATTGTTTTATTGCATTCCACATCAAAGACAAATGGAGAAATTTTGGATGAACTGTTGACAAAGTGGGAGGAAATGGGCTATCATTTTTCCACTTTGGAAGATTTGGTTAAGAAGTAAGTAACAGTTTAGTCTATGGTTGAGAAGTGTAAAAAAAAGTGTTACACTGTATGGGCAAAAAAAGAATTTAGTGGAAAGGATGAAATGCCGAAAAGGCATGGTGTAAGAAACAATGGCAGAAATTTGGGATATTTACGATGAACATAAAAATGTGACAGGGAGAACCATGGAGAGGGATGTCTTTCCAATGGATCCTAAGGATTTTCATTTGAGCGTGCTGGCGGTGGTTGCCAGAAACGATGGGAAATTTTTGATAACAAAGCGGGTGATGACAAAATCCTGGGCTGCAGGCCTGTGGGAAGTTTCCGGAGGAGCGGTTCAGGCAGGAGAAACATCTAAAGAGGCAGTTTTAAGGGAAGTTAAGGAAGAGACCGGCCTTGATGTGTCCGGGTTTGAAGGAGGATTTTTTTCTTCTTATCAACGGGTCAATTCAGAAGAAGGAAACAATTATTTTGTGGATATTTATCGGTTCGTGGGGGATTTCACAGAGGAAGATATTGTATTGCAGGAAGGGGAAACCGACGGTTTTAAGATTGCAACTTTGAAAGAAATCCAGGAATTGGGAGAGCAGGATTTATTTTTACACTATCACAGTATAAAAGATGCTTTTTTGATGGGTCCCCTTGAAAACTAAAAATCACCAAAAAAAATCAGGGATATATTGAAAAATATATGCAAATATGATAAAGTAGATGTAGGATATATATTATTTGGACATTAGACAAAAACTATAGGAGGAACAGCTATGAAAAAGAGAGTAATTGCAGCATTGCTGGCAGCATCAATGTGCAGCACCATGATTACAGGGTGCGGACAGACAACTTCTACGAATGATAAAGCTCAGACAACGGATGAGACAGGAGACAA
This sequence comes from Lachnospiraceae bacterium, assembly GCA_045119215.1. Taxonomy (GTDB): domain Bacteria; phylum Bacillota; class Clostridia; order Lachnospirales; family Lachnospiraceae; genus RUG11237. Next base: position 25,084 of record JBGVDD010000240.1, read on the forward strand.
TGAAAATTCTACAGATTTGGTAAAATTGACTATGTGGGGGGACGAAACCGATGTGCCAATGTTAGAAAAGATGATTGCAAGTTTCCAGGAGGAGTATAAATCGGAGGCTAAATTCAAGATAGAGATTGTTGAAAGTCCGGAATCGGAGTGTCGTGCAAATCTCTTGGCAGATTTAGAGGGGGGACCGGATGTATTTTCTTTTGTGGATGACCAGCTTATGGCAATGGTTGCCGCAGGAGCTTTAGAGCCAGTGGAAGAACCGGAGAAAGTGAAGGCAGATTGTTTGGGGAAGGCGGTTGAGGCCAGTACCATTAATGGCAATATTTACTGTTATCCGATGACCGCTGACAATGGATACTTTATGTACTATGACAAATCGGTATTCAGCCAGGAGGATATCAAAACCTTAGATGGAATGTTGGCGGCGGCAGCAGCTAAGGAAAAGAAAGTGACCATGGACTGGACCTCGGGATGGTATCTGTATTCTTTCTTTGGAAATACAGGGTTAGAGGTAGGTTTAAATGACGATGGTATTTCCAATTACTGTACCTTTAATTCCACAGAGGGGGATATCAAGGGTGTAGATGTGGCGAATGCCTTGATGGCAATTGCAGGAAATCCGGGATTTATGGATGGTACAGATGATGCTTTAGTAGCGGGAATGGAAAATGGAACGGTGGCAGCCGGCATCAGCGGTACCTGGCTTGCAGAGAAGGTGGAAAAGGCCCTTGGGAAAAATTATGGGGCAGCACCTTTACCTACTTATACCTGTGCCGGAAAACAGGTACAGATGTCCTCCTTTTCGGGATATAAACTGGTGGGTGTAAACGCATACTCAAAAAATAAAACCTGGGCAGAAAAATTGGCTCAATGGATAACAAATGAAGAAAACCAGGAACTTCGATTTGTAGAGAGGGGACATGGTCCTGCGAATAAAAAGGCAGCGGAATCGGAGGCTGTGGCTAAATCGAAAGCAATTCAGGCTTTGTTAGCCCAGTCGGAAAATGCAAAATTACAAAAAATCGGTGCAAGGTACTGGGATTCTATGACTGCTTTTGGTCAGGCTATGGCAAACCGTAATACAGGTAATTTACAGCTTCAGGAATATTTGGATCAAATGGTGGAAAAGATAACAGAGGCTTATTAGGAATGGGGGATATTTATGAGTCAGGAAAAGAATAGAATGTCCGGTAGGATAAGTGAAACAAAGAAGGTGGAGAAAAAAACATCCACAGGTCCAGGTAAGGATGGAAGAAAAAGAGGAAGTGTGAAACTCACTATTATGGTTCCAGTGGTATTCCTGGGGCTGGTGGCAATATTGTCCAGTGTTTTATCCATTACCAATCTATCAAAGGTAAACAAAAGTGCAACATTTTTAGCAGATGAATCTATGAGTTCTGTAATCGAATTAGGTAAGATTCAGGAAAAAGCACAGTCTATTTACAATATGGCATTATCACATATCATTGCCACGGATTTCAATACTATGATAACCGTTGTGGATGATATAAAGGAACAAGAAGAAACTTTGGATGGTTATCTGGATGAGTATGGAAACATTGTGCCGGCTGATAATCAGGATATTTATGAAGATATGGTCAAGAATTATGAGGAGTTTAAACATGCTGTGGTACGTCTGGTATGCTACAGTGCTAACTCTGAGACAGCAGAGGCTTATCAATTGGCAAATGGAGATGTGTCAAAATATGCAAATGCCATGTTAAAAGACATTGATGAGTTAAATGAGATTTCCCAAAAACAGGCAGGAGAAGCAAGGGATTCTTTGACTTCAATGTATAACATCTCGCTGGTAATTGGAATTGTCATCATACTTCTTTGTCTGAGTTCTCTTGGTGTGGTATCTACCGTTGTAATTACTAAGGTAGTAAAGCCAATTACATCTGCAAAGAAAGAGTTGGCTGTGATTATCAAAGAAATCGATGAGCGAAAAGGAGATCTTACCAAGAGGGTTAAAGTCACTACCAATGATGAGATTGCAGATTTGTCAGAGGGTATCAATGCGTTCATGGAAAAACTGCAAAGTATTTTTAAGATGATTAGTGATAATTCAGAAAAACTTGATGCGGTGGTTGCAGAGGTTTCTAACAGTGTGGGTACATCAAATGAAAGCGTATCTGACTTGTCAGCCATCACAGAGGAGCTGTCAGCTACCATGGAAGGTGTGGCAGATAATTCGGCAAAGATAAATAAAAACGTTGCTTCCGTCAGGGATGACGTGGAACAGATTGCGGAAAAATCTGAAGAAATTAATGGCTATTCTAAAGAAATGCGTGAACATGCAGATGACATGGAAAAGAGTGCTATGTCAAATATGGAAATTACAGGTAAAAAATTAAATGAAATTTTGGAAGTGCTAAACGCAGCAATTGAGGAAAGTAATAGTGTGGACCAGGTAAATAGTCTGACGAATGACATTCTGAATATTTCAACCCAAACCAACCTTCTTGCTTTAAATGCTTCCATCGAAGCGGCGAGAGCGGGAGAAGCAGGAAAAGGATTTGCCGTAGTAGCCAGCGAAATTGGACAGTTGGCCAATTCCAGCAGAGATGCGGCAAGCAGAATTCAGGATATCAATGGTGTAGTTACCAATGCGGTACATAACTTAGCTGACAATGCAAACAATTTGGTTGCGTATATGAATGATTCCATCCTTCCGGTATTTGAAGATTTTGTAGAGGGTGGAAAACAGTATCGTTCGGATGCCCAGTATATTGAAGAAATTATGGGTGATTTTACATTAAGGACAGCCGAACTTAGAAAAGTAATAAACGATATTGTGGCTTCTATCAATACCATCGCATCAGCTATGGATGAAGGAGCCAGTGGTGTAACCAGTGTGGCAGAGAGTACACAGGCATTGTTGACAGATATGGATAACATTTCTGAATACATGATAGAAAACAGACAGATTGCAGGAGAATTAAAGAAGGAAACGGATGTTTTTATAAAGTTATAGAAGTAAGGTATAAAGTCAGAGGCCATCTGGTCTCTGGCTTTCTGGTTTGAGGAAGTTGGAATAAAATGAAAATAAAAGAAGAATATGGCAGGGAAGATGAGATATTGTGTGAAATATTAAACATGGCAGAGGCCATGTTAAACCACGGTGCAGAGGTGAATCGGGTGGAGGATACGCTGCAGAGGATGGGGAATGCCTATGGATCTTCACAAATGCAGGTCTTTGTGATTACCAGTAGTATTTTGGTTACAATGATGTGTGAAAACGGCAGACAGATTACTCAGAGTAGAAGATTGAAGGATGTGGGAGAAACAGATTTCTACAAGCTGGAGGAATTGAATGCATTGAGTAGAAGATGTTGCAGAAATCCACTGAAAATCCAGGTGCTTCGGCAGGAAATTCTTCGAATTGAGGGAAAAACCCACCCTAAAATTCATACCTATATAGGGAGCGTTTTAGGCGTGTCAGGTTTTTGTATGTTTTTCGGAGGAGAGATACAGGATGCAGTGGTAGCTGGTTTGTTTGCTGTGCTCATCTGTTATTTGCAGGAACATTTACAAAAAAGGTGTACCAACAGGGCCGTGTTTTTGCTGTTGTGCTCTTTTCTTTGTGGGGTGGGAATCTGTTTGGCAGCCAGCTTAGCAGACAATTTACATGCAGATAAAATAATGATTGGAGATATTATGGTACTAATTCCGGGAATTGCGCTTACCAATGCGGTTCGAGATATTCTGATTGGAGATACCATATCTGGCTTTATGCGCTTAATAGAGGCTTTTTTGTGGGCAGGGGCTCTTGCAGTAGGATTTATGGCTGCCATTTGGAGTGTGTCATATATTGGAATACACTGATGAACGGGAGGGGAGGTTGTTTATGGAAGAAATTAGAATGTTAATTACAGCTTTGGTAGGCTGCATAGGATTTTCACTGTTATTTCATTTAAAGAAAAGGCATATTATACTGGCTTCTCTGGGAGGTGTGTTGACCTGGGCGGTGTATCTTGCGGGTATTCGAATGTTGGAAGGTATTTTTCTTCCCACCCTGTTGGCCAGTATGGTTGGTACTTTATATGGTGAAATTTTTGCAAGATTACGAAAAGCACCGGCCACTTTGTACTTAATTATAGCAGTGTTACCATTGATTCCCGGAAGTACTTTGTATTATACTATGAGTTATGGAGTACAGAAAAAATGGGAAATGTGTGAATACTTTGGCAATGTTACCGGGCAGTATGCTTTGGCCATTGCAGCAGGGATGAGTCTTGTGTGGACATTGTTTAGCATGTTTTTTGGAAAGCGGAACAAGGAGGAAAAATAAGTGGAAATTACGGATGAATTTCGTGTGAAGCTGCACTGTAGTATGGCCGTGGTCGGTGGCTTTATCGGCGCCTACTCTTTGCTGGCAAGGCATGATGTGTTTGGAAATGCCCAGACGGCCAATATGATGTGGCTTGCAATGTGTATTTTAGGCAGGAGCTGGACAGAGGTGCTGCTCAGATTAGGTGGTCTGGCAGTCTACATATTAGGGATTGCAACAGTGACCCTGTGGCCCAGATTTACCAGAATTAATGTGCATTTTCTGGCAGTTGTGGTGGACGGAGCATGTTTGATATGTCTGGGGATGCTGCCAAAGGATATGAATATTATCCTGTCACTTTATCCGGTATTTTTTGCGATAGCAGTACAATGGTGCGCATTCCCCGGAGTATATGGTTACAATTGTTCCACCATTTTTTCCACCAATAATTTAAAACAGTTTACGACCTCGTCTATAGAATATCTCTGCACAAAGAATGCAAAATTTGCTCAGAAGGCAAAATTTTATGGAGGGGTGCTATTGTCTTACCATCTGGGGGTTGCGGCAGAATGTTTGATTTATCAGTGGTTTCAGATACAATCGGCCTATTTTGGGCTATGTTTTGTAGCAGTGGCAGCCGGGTTTGTCTGCGTAGAAGAAAAACGATTGTTATTATACAGACGCAAGCCTGATACTTGCTGTTAAGCTATGCACCAGGAATGATATTGCTGGAAATTTCAGTCTATATAAAAACAAAAAGGTGATATAACAATTTCATTGAAATGGAAAAAATCATATGATATACTGAAAGACAGTATTGGATTAAGGATAAGGAGAGAAAAATGGAAAATTACAAAAAAGAGTTTATAGAATTTATGGTGGATTGTGGAGTGCTCAAATTTGGTGAGTTTACTTTAAAAAGTGGAAGAAAATCTCCGTTTTTTATGAATGCAGGACTGTATGTAACAGGAGTGCAGTTGGAAAAATTGGGTGAATACTATGCAAAGGCTATTCATGACAATTATGGAACAGATTTTGATGTTTTATTTGGACCGGCATATAAAGGTATTCCTTTGAGTGTGGCAACGACTATGGCTTTTCATAGACTGTATGGAAAAGAAATCAGATACTGTTCTAACAGAAAAGAAGTAAAGGATCATGGAGATACAGGAATTCTTCTGGGAAGCCCAATCAAGGATGGTGATCGGGTTGTGATTATTGAAGATGTGACAACCTCAGGAAAATCAATTGAGGAAACTTTCCCAATTATCATGGCACAGGGAGATGTGAAAATCCTAGGACTTATGGTTTCCTTAAACCGTATGGAAAAAGGAAAGGGAGAAAAGAGTGCCTTAGAAGAAATTCAGGAAAAATACGGATTTCCTGCTAATGCCATTGTTTCTATGGCGGATGTCATCGAGTGTCTGTATAACAAAGAATATAATGGAAAGATTATTATTGATGACACAATTAAAAAAGCAATTGATGCATATTATGATGTGTACGGCGTAAAATAAATAAAACAAAAAGGTGGAGGGATCAGCTATGGAAAATGAGAAGACGTATAAAACGTTAAGTGCTGTTGGTGGAGGAACCATAGCCTTGGGTATTGTGGTACTGTTGACAGGACTTACAGCTGGAGTTTTGATGATTATCAATGGAGGGCGTTTGCTGAGTGCAAAAAAGGATTTAACTTTTTAAGTGAAACAACGTGAGGGAAAAATATTGAAAGTAAATAAGAAATCTGGAAAAGTAGGCATTATGTGTGCCTGGGTTCTTTTTACCATGTATATCATAACCTTGTTTTATTTTATGTTTTTCTCAGAACGATACGGACGGAATATCGGTTATGAAGGTTACAACTACAATTTGAAACTTTTCCACGAGATACACAGATTTTGGAAATATCGAGAGGTATTGGGTGTGGAAAGTGTTGTGGTGAATCTTTTGGGCAATATAGCTGGTTTTATTCCATTTGGTGCGGTGTTACCATTTTTGAGCAAGAAAAAGAAAAATATTGTGTTCATTACCCTGCTTACTTTTGAGTTTAGTCTGTTGATTGAAGTAATACAACTGATTAGTAAAGCAGGGTGCTTTGACGTTGATGACCTTATTTTAAACACTCTAGGGGGAATGATTGGTTATCTTTTGTATAAGTTTGCAGCTTGCTTGAAAAAAGTTCGGAGGAAAAGGAAATGAGCAGAAAAAAAAGGAAGATATATACCGATAAGAAACATGCGTTAAAGGGGATGATTGCCACGGTAATGGCGGTAATGGCTTTTTTGTTGTTTGCAGTGATTATATTTTTATCTTATAAACAGAGAGGTCAGGCAAAAATTTGGATAGGTTCAATGGCTTTGTTTTCTATTTTATTGTCATTTGTTGGATTCATCCTTGGTCTTATGAGTTTTAAAGGAGAAGACAATTACAAATTGTTTTCACAGCTGGGCTCTTTTTTAAATGTGTTTGTGTTAGTATTGTGGGCAATGATTTATCTCATAGGTTTTTAGGAGGTGATTTAGTTGAACTATTATCAATTGTTTCAGAAAGAAAATGAGGAAGTAAGGGAGCGCTTTGAGTTAATAAAGGAGAGGGTTGTACAAATTCCTTTAGAGAAAAGTGTACCAGAGCCGTTTGGGGATTATTTTACAAAGATGGCCGGATTTATCTGTGAAATGTATGACTTATGTCATAGAATGGAGTCTGGTGAGTGGAAAGATTATTCCTTAGACCGGTGGCAGAGGCAAAATGATGCACTCTATCAAGATATTGTAGGAGAGAACTATCAATATAGTTATGCAAATCCAGAATACAGTGTAAGAATGTTAGGAGAAGAATTTGGAAGAATTTTAAGTTTTTTATATACGGAGCTTCGTGGAATGATTGTTTATGCCTATGAAGGCAGAATGCAAGAGTTTGTCATGGTGGCAGAATTGTTTGTGGAAATTTATAATATGTTTGAATCATCAGAACAGCTTACTTACAGAGAAGTGAAACAGGCAGTATACTGGTTTGTGAGTGATTATACTGACGTTACAGTAACGTATCGAATTCGTGAGCAGTTAGATCCAAAGTTAAACTTTGCAACAGAGATTATCACAAAGTCGGATTTGACAGACCTTAGGTACCTGTACTATTACGGGGAATATATCACCAAAACAGAAATCGAAACAGCAAAATTTCTAAATGGACTGCCTCAGGAAGAAATTGATAAGATGGCAGATACATTTACAGAAGGATATCGTATTGGTTTTCTCAACACCAATAAAGATATCACAAAGAAAAAAACGGTAAATATCCGTTATTGTGTAGGTTTTGAACGTGTGGTAAAAAAAGCCATTGAAAATTTTGAAAAGATGGGACTAGAACCTGTGATTTATCGATGGGCAGTGCACACAGCAAATAAAAGAAAACATATAAAAATCGGGTATTATTCCACTTCACCAAACAGGCAGTATGATTATGACCACAGAGGAGATGAGGTCATTTACCTGGATAAAGCCTTTGTGGAAAGAAAGCTTGGAGTTATGCGGACAGCCTACGAGCAGTATAAAGACTTAGCAGCAGTGTTTGGGGGACCGGCCTGTATGGAGATTTTTGGAGAGGAACCTTTTGTGCCAGAAAGTAAAGAAAATGTGTATACTCTCAACGAAAAACAGCAGGCCCTGGCGGTTTCCTATGCCAATGCCTCCGGTGAGATTACCAACACTTATATTAAGGGAGAAGAGAGAAGCTTTACTATTATAGCGTTCCCTATACCGGATATTGGTCCAAACTTTCCAGAGATATTTAAAGAGGTTATCAAGATAAATACTCTGGATTATACATTATACCAAAATATTCAGCAGAAAATCATAGAAGCCTTAGACCAGGGAGAGTGTGTTCATATTTCGGGAAGAGGTGAAAATAAGACAGATCTTACGGTGGCCCTTCATCCGATTGATGATATTACAAAGGAGACGAAATTTGAAAACTGTGTGGCAGATGTGAATATTCCGGTAGGTGAGGTTTTTACCTCTCCCCAGTTAAAAGGGACCAATGGACTGTTGCATGTGACAAAGGTTTACCTAAATGAATTGTGCTATCATAATTTAGAGGTGGAATTTACAGACGGAATGATTTCAGATTATCGTTGTAGCAATTTTGAAAAAGAGGAAGAAAATTTAAAGTATATCAAAGAAAATGTACTGTTTAATCATGAGAGTCTTCCCATGGGAGAATTTGCCATTGGAACCAACACCACAGCTTACATGGTGGGGAAGAAATATGATATTAATGACAGACTTCCTATTCTTATTGCGGAGAAAACCGGTCCACATTTTGCAGTGGGAGATACCTGCTACAGCTGGGCAGAGGATACTAAGGTTTATAATTCGGATGGAAGGGAGATTATTCCTAGGGATAACGAAGTATCTATTTTAAGGAAAGAGGATGTTTCTAAGGCGTATTTTAACTGTCATACGGATATTACCATACCTTATGATGAACTGGGAGAAATCAGTGTAAAATGTAGGGATGGAAGAACAATTACCATAATTTTGGACGGAAGATTTGTTTTACCAGGATGTGAGGAATTAAATAAACCTTTTGACATTTATTAAATAATACAGTATCATAAAATTAAATGTCCCGGTATATGAAACGGGAAAGTAACAGAATGCAAAAGGAGATAGAACTATGGCAAAAGTAGGAATTGTTATGGGTAGTGACTCAGATATGCCAGTTATGGCAAAGGCAGCAGATGTGTTAGAACAGTTGGGAATTGAATATGAAATGACAATCATCTCAGCCCACAGAGAGCCAGATGTGTTCTTTGAGTATGCAAATACCGCAGAAGCAAAGGGATTTAAGGTGATTATAGCAGGTGCGGGTATGGCAGCTCATCTTCCGGGCATGTGTGCAGCAATTTTCCCAATGCCTGTCATTGGTATTCCAATGCATACAACATCATTAGGAGGAAGAGATTCACTGTATTCTATCGTACAGATGCCTTCAGGGATTCCGGTAGCAACAGTGGCAATTAACGGTGGAGCTAATGCCGCTTTGCTGGCAGCAAAAATGTTAGCGATATCAGATGATGCATTATTGGAAAAATTAAAGAAATATTCTGCTGAGTTAAAGAAGCAGGTTCAGAATAAAGACAAGAAGCTTCAGGAAGTAGGATATAAAAATTATAAGTAGAAAAATATGATATAAATCAAGTGCTAAGGTGAAATAGGAGGAAGAAAACATGGATTACAAGAAGGCTGGCGTAGATATTGAAGCAGGATACGAATCGGTAAAATTAATGAAGCAGCATATTGCGAAGACAATGCGCCCAGAAGTATTAACGGATATCGGAGGCTTTTCAGGGGCGTTTTCAATGAATGCATTCAAAAATATGGAAAAGCCAACTTTAGTGTCTGGAACAGATGGAGTAGGTACAAAGTTGAAGCTTGCATTTTTGATGGACAAGCATGATACTGTGGGTATTGACTGTGTAGCAATGTGTGTAAATGATATTGCATGTGCAGGTGGAGAACCATTATTCTTCCTTGATTACATTGCATGTGGAAAGAATGAACCAGAAAAAATAGCAACCATTGTCAGTGGTGTGGCAGAAGGATGCCGTCAGTCAGGGGCTGCTTTAATTGGAGGAGAAACAGCAGAGATGCCAGGATTTTATCCGGTAGATGAATATGATTTAGCTGGTTTTGCTGTTGGTGTGGTAGATGAAAAAGACTTAATTACAGGTAAGAGCTTAAAACCAGGAGATGTATTGATTGGTATGGCATCTTCCGGAATACATAGTAATGGATTCTCTTTGGTACGTAAGGTGTTTACAATGACAGAGGAAGCTTTAAATACCAGCTATGATTGTCTGGGAACTACTCTTGGAAATGCGTTAATCGCTCCAACAAAGATTTACGTAAAGGCTTTAAGGAGCATTAAAGATGCAGGAGTAACCGTAAAGGCTTGTAGTCATATTACCGGTGGTGGATTCTATGAAAATATTCCACGTATGCTTCCAGATGGAATCCGTGCAGTTGTAGAAAAGAACAGCTATTCTGTTCCACCAATCTTTGAGATGCTAAAGAAAGACGGAGAAATCAAAGAGGAAATCATGTACAATACTTTTAACATGGGACTTGGAATGATTGTAGCTGTCAATGAAGAAGATGTGGATAAGACTATGGAAGCAATTAAGGCAGCAGGAGAAACACCATTTGTAGTTGGTAGAACAGAAGCTGGAGAAAAGGGAGTAACATTATGCTAAAAGTTGCAGTATTAGTGTCCGGTGGTGGAACCAATCTGCAGGCGATTATTGATTCTGTTGCAAATGGCAAAATTACAAACACCGAAATTGTAAAAGTAATCAGCAATAATAAAAATGCCTTTGCTCTGGAACGTGCAAAACAGGCGGGAATTGCTGCAGAGTGCATTTCACCCAAAGATTTTGATACAAGGGATGAGTTTAACAAAGCTTTACTGGAAGCAGTGGATGGGGCTGAGGCCGATTTGGTGGTACTGGCCGGATTCCTTGTGGTAATTCCAAAAGAAATGATTGCAAAATATACCAATAGAATTATCAATGTCCATCCATCTTTGATTCCATCTTTCTGTGGAACCGGGTATTATGGGTTAAAGGTTCACGAAGCGGCTCTGAAACGTGGTGTCCGTGTCAGCGGTGCAACCGTACATTTTGTGGATGAAGGGACAGATACCGGCCCAATTATTCTGCAAAAAGCAGTGGAAGTGTTGGATTCAGATACACCTGAAATTTTGCAGAAGAGAATTATGGAAAATGCAGAGTGGATTATTCTGCCAAAGGCCATTGATTTGATTGCAAATGACAGAATCCATGTAGAAAACGGTGTTGTGAGAACAAAGTAAGGAGAAAAAGCATGAAGGTTTTAATTGTAGGAAGTGGCGGAAGAGAACACGCTATTGCTACTTCGGTGGCAAAAAGTCCTAAAGTAGATAAGATATATTGTGCTCCAGGAAATGCAGGAATAGGTCAGGTTGCTGAATGCGTACCAATCGGAGCTATGGAATTTGAAAAGCTAGTTTCTTTTGCAAAAGAGAAGGCCATTGATCTTACCATTATCGGTATGGATGACCCATTGGTAGGGGGTGTGGTAGATGCTTTTGAAGCAGAAGGCTTGAGAGTATTTGGACCTCGCAAAAACGCTGCTATTTTGGAAGGAAGCAAGGCATTTTCTAAGGATTTAATGAAGAAATATGATATCCCAACGGCTGGATATGAGAATTTTGACAATGCAGAAGATGCCTTGGCATATTTGGAAAAGGCAAACTTTCCTATTGTGTTAAAGGCGGATGGTCTTGCACTTGGTAAGGGAGTACTTATCTGTAATACCTTAGAAGAAGCAAAAGAAGGCGTGAAATCCATTATGTTAGACAAGCAGTTTGGTACTGCTGGAAACAGAATGGTAATCGAAGAATTTATGACAGGACGGGAAGTTTCTGTATTGTCCTTTGTAGATGGAAAGACAATTAAAACCATGACTTCTGCACAGGACCACAAACGCGCCTTAGATGGAGATCAAGGACTTAATACAGGTGGTATGGGTACGTTTTCGCCAAGCCCATTCTATACTAAAGAGGTGGATGAATTCTGCAAAAAGTATGTATACCAGAAGACAGTGGATGCCATGGCAGCAGAAGGTCGCCCTTTTACCGGTATTATCTTCTTTGGATTGATGCTTACGCCAAATGGACCTCGTGTGTTAGAGTATAATGCAAGATTTGGAGATCCGGAAGCACAGGTTGTTCTTCCAAGAATGAAGAATGATATTATTGATGTGATGGAAGCATGTATTGATGGAAAATTAGACACCATCGATTTACAGTTTGAAGATAATGCAGCAGTTTGCGTTGTATTGGCATCAGAAGGATATCCGGTGAAATATGATAAAGGTCTTGAAATCAAAGGCCTTGAAAATTTTGTGGACAAGGACGGATATTATGTGTTCCACGCAGGTACAGCATTGAAAGATGGCAAAATTGTCACCAATGGAGGACGTGTTTTAGGTGTAACTGCAAAGGGAAGAGATTTAAAAGAAGCAAGAGCAAATGCTTATGAGGCTACTAAGTGGGTCGATTTTGATAACAAATATTGCAGAAGTGATATTGGAAAGGCAATCGACGAGGCATAAATTCCATAGGAATGTGAAAAAGATGTTACTGTGTACAGTAACTAGTAACAAGAAGATAGCGAGGAATCGCTATCTTTTTTTATTGCAATTTATAGTGATATCATATATACTTACAATAAATTGCGTATATTTTGTAACTGCAAAGGAGTATGGAAAAAGAATGGAAGAAGAATTTGCATGGACACAGGAGGACACTCCAATTCATAAAGCCTTAGAGGCACAGAGGATTAATCGTCTGGCGCACTTTGACGTGCCGGGACATAAGGGTGGAAGAGGAAACAAGGAATTAAAGCGATTTCTTGGAGATGAGTGTTTACAATTGGATATGAACTCTATGAAGCCATTGGATAATTTGTGCCATCCGGTATCGGTAATTAAGGATGCACAAAAACTGGCAGCACAAGCTTTTGGTGCCGACGAAGCTTTTTTTATTGTGAATGGGACCACAGCGGCTGTACAGGCCATGATTATGTCAGTGTGCAAGGCTGGGGACAAGGTGATAATGCCAAGGAATGTTCATAGAAGTGCTATCAATGCTTTGGTGGTATGTGGTGCTCAACCGGTATATGTAAATCCAGGGGTAAATAAAGATCTTGGAATTCCCCTTGGAATGTCTCTGTCTGATGTGAAAAAAGCCATGGATGACAATCCGGATGCCAAAGCCATTATGGTAAACAATCCAACTTATTATGGTATCTGTTCCGATTTGCGGGGTATTGTAAAGCTGGCCCATGAAAGAGGAATGTATGTGTTGGTGGACGAGGCCCACGGGACTCATTTTTATTTTCATGATAAGCTTCCGGTATCCGCAATGGAGGCCGGTGCGGATATGGCGGCGGTGAGTATGCATAAAACAGGTGGTTCCCTGACCCAGAGTTCCATTTTACTTACCAGAAACACCATCAACGCAGATTACGTAAGACAGATTATCAATTTAACCCAGACAACCAGTGGCTCTTATCTGTTATTATCCTCTTTAGATATTGCAAGAAAAAATCTATCTTTGCATGGAAAAGAGATGTTTGAGAAAACCATACAGTTTGCAAATTATGCAAGGAGTGAAATAAATATTTTGGGAGGCTATTATGCCTTTGGAGAGGAACTGGTGGATCATGATGCGGTGTATGCATTTGATACTACCAAGCTTTCCGTCCACACCAGGGATATTGGTTTGGCGGGGATTGAGGTATATGATTTGCTTCGCGATGAATACGGAATCCAGATAGAGTTTGGTGATATAGGTAATATTCTGGCTATTATTTCAGGTGGAGACAGAAATATTGAGATAGAACGTCTGATTTCAGCATTGTCAGAAATCAAGCGCTTATATGCTAAGGATCGGGCAGGATTGTTTGACCACGAATATATTAATCCTACCATCGTCATGGGTCCACAACAGGCATTTTATGGGAATAAAGTAATGATGCCAATTGAAAAGAGTGAGGGAAGAATCTGTGGAGAGTTTGTGATGTGTTATCCACCTGGGATTCCCATTCTCGCACCGGGAGAGATGATTACAAAGGATATTTTAGCTTATATTGCTTATGCCAAGGAGAAAGGTTGTTTTATGACAGGAACCCAGGATATGAAAATTGAGAACATTAATGTTGTGGAGGTAGAATAATGGAGTTATGGTATACAGACCCACATACAAAAAGTGTCCGTTTTTCCATGAAAGTAAAAGAACAGATAGCCACCTGTGAAAGTGAATTTCAAAGAATTGATATTCTTCAGACAGAGGAATTTGGGAAGGTGCTTGTATTAGATGGCGAATTAATGCTTACACAAAAGGATGAGTTTATCTATCATGAGATGATTACCCATGTGCCTATGGCGGTACATCCAAACGTGAAACACGTGTTGGTGATTGGAGCAGGGGATGGAGGAACCATTCGGGAGTTGGTAAAATATCATACCATCGAAAGAATTGACATGGTTGAGGTGGACAAAAAAGTTACGGATATGTGTATGGAACATTTTCCAGAAACTGCCTGTGGGTTGACAGACAGAAGGGTTCACATGTATTTTGAAGAGGGACTTCGCTATGTTCGTCAACAGCATGATAAATATGATTTGATCATTGTGGATTGCGCAGACCCTTATGGACCGGCAGAAGGGCTGTTTACCAAGGAATTTTATGGAACCTGTTTTAAGGCACTTCATGAGGATGGAATTTTGATTAATCAACATGAAAGTCCATATTATAGTGAGCATTCCAGGACAGTTCAGAAGGCTCATGCTCACATACAGGCAGTATTTCCTTATAGTACGGTATATCAATGTCATATTCCATCCTACCCTTCAGGACACTGGCTGTTTGGTTTTGCATCCAAGGTGTATGATCCAATTAAGGATTTAAAGGAAGAACAGTGGAATGGGTTGCATTTAGAGACCAATTATTATAATACAAATCTACATAAGGGTAGCTTTTATCTGCCCAATTATGTTATGAAATTGTTGGGAATGAAATAATTTCATTGCTTTTGTAATGGATAATTAGAAAGCATTTAATAAAAAAAAGAAAAGGAGAAGAATATGGGAAGAGCACTTATTATTGGAGCTGGCGGTGTTGCCAGTGTAGTGGTAAACAAATGTTGTCAGAATAGTGAAGTTTTTGAGGAAATCTGTATTGCCAGCAGAACAAAGTCAAAATGCGATGCCTTAAAGGAAAAGCTTGACGGTGGAAAAACAAAGATTACCACAGCTGAAGTGGATGCGGATAAGGTAGAAGAAGTGGTAGCTTTGATTAAAAGCTATCAGCCGGACCTTGTTATGAACATTGCGCTGCCATATCAGGATTTAACCATTATGGATGCCTGTTTAGAATGTGGAGTAAACTACATGGATACCGCCAATTATGAACCTGAAGATATTGAAGATCCAGAATGGAAAGCGATATATGAAAAACGTTGCAAAGAAGAGGGTTTTTCTGCATATTTTGATTATTCCTGGCAGTGGGCTTACAAAAAGAAATTTGAAGAAGCGGGAATTACTGCACTTTTAGGCTCCGGATTTGATCCAGGTGTAACTCAGGCTTACTGTGCTTATGCGTTAAAACATGAATTTGATACCATTGAAACCATTGATATTTTAGACTGTAACGGTGGAGATCATGGATATCCATTTGCTACTAATTTCAACCCGGAAATCAACCTGCGTGAGGTTTCTGCTCCAGGAAGTTACTGGGAAAATGGACATTGGGTAGAAGTGGAACCTATGAGTATTAAGAGAGAATATAATTTTGATCAGGTTGGACAGAAGGATATGTATTTACTTCACCATGAAGAAATTGAATCCCTGGCGAAAAATATCCCGGGAGTAAAGAGAATCCGCTTCTTTATGACCTTTGGACAAAGTTATTTAGATCATATGAGATGTTTGGAAAATGTAGGTATGCTCTCCACCACACCCATAAATTATGAAGGAAAAGAGATTGTACCGATTCAGTTTTTGAAAGCCCTCTTGCCAGATCCTGCAACGTTAGGACCTCGCACTGTGGGAAAAACAAACATCGGTTGTATTTTTACGGGAAAAAAGGACGGAAAATATAAGACACACTATATTTACAATGTGTGTGACCACCAGGAGTGCTACAAAGAAGTAGGATCACAGGCGATTTCCTACACTACAGGTGTACCGGCAATGATTGGCGGTATGATGTTACTGACCGGTAAATGGAATAAGCCGGGAGTTTATACCGTAGAAGAATTTGATCCGGATCCATATATGGAAGCATTGAATAAATGGGGACTGCCATGGCAGGAAGAGAAAGATCCTGTTTTGGTGGATTAAAATTAAAATACCATGCAAAAATCGGGCAATTTTGCGTTTTTCGGCATTGCCCGATTTTTTGTAGATTTAAAGGAGCGGAATGATTATGGGAATATGTGTGAATCCGGGAAACGAGGGATTTAAAAGTGCAGTGCGTTCTAAAATATATGTAGATAAAACAGGGTTATTGGAATATACGAATTCCGTATTAGACACGGAACAAAGGTATATTTGTGTCAGTAGACCAAGGCGATTCGGAAAATCCATAGCAGCAGAAATGTTGGTAGCTTATTATGATAAAAACTGTAATTCAAAAGAGTTATTTCAGGGACGTAAGATTGCAAAAAATGAGGATTTTACCAGGCATTTAAACCAATATGATGTATTGCATATAGACGTTAACTATTTTCGTGGACAATCCACCACAGGGCTTGAAACGATAGAAAATATGCAACGTTTTATCATTGAAGAATTAAAAGAATGCTATCCGGACGGAGTCGGTGATAACGATTGCAGGTTACCTGTTGTGCTATCAAAAATAAATAATAAATATGGAATAAAGTTTGTAGTTATTATAGATGAGTGGGATGCCATATTCAGAGAGGATAAAAATGATAAAGTGGCACAGGAGGAATATATTACCTTACTACGAGGATTATTCAAAGATGCACCATCCAAAAAATTTCTAAAGTTGGGATACCTGACGGGAATCCTGCCAATAAAAAAGTATGGAACAGAGTCCGCACTTAATAATTTTGATGAATTTACCATGGTGGAATCGGATATGCTGGCAGAGTATGTGGGCTTTACAGAGGAGGAAGTTATTTCACTATACGAAGAATATGGTATGGATTTTGAAGAAGCAAAGAGGTGGTACGATGGGTACCATCTGACCGAAAGTATTCACATTTATAATCCTAAATCCGTGGTAGATTCTGTAAGAAGAAAAAAAATAGGGAACTACTGGACGAGTACAGAAACTTATGAATCCTTAAAACACTATATCAGCATGAATTTTGATGGGTTGAAGGATGCTATTATACAAATGGTAGCAGGTGGACGATGTAAGATTGATACTAATATGTTTGAAAATGATATGGTTTCCTTTCACAGCAGGGATGATGTTTTGACGATACTTGTGCATCTTGGGTATCTGGCATATGATGGTGCAACCACAGAGGTAACTATTCCCAATGAAGAAGTTCGGTCAGCGTTTATACGTGCCATTAAGAAAAGCAATTGGAATTATGTAATAGAAGCTATAACGGCCTCTGATGAATTGTTACAGGCCACATTAAGAGGGGATGGAGAGGCTGTGGCACAGGGGATTGATAAAGTACACAAAGCAAACACGTCCATACTTAACTACAATAATGAAAATGCTTTAAGCTGTGTGATTTCTTTGGCATATTATAATGCTATGAATGAATATACTGTCGTTCGGGAACTGCCAACGGGAAAAGGGTATGCAGATGTAGTATTCCTTCCAAGAAAGGGCTCTGATAAGCCAGCAATGGTGGTGGAATTGAAATGGAATGAATCAGAGCAGAGAGCCATAGAACAGATAAAGAGGAAAGAGTATGGAAAAGCTTTGGAGGAGTATTCAGGAAAATTGCTTTTGGTGGGGATTAATTATGATAAGAAAAGCAAAAAACATGGTTGTGTGATAAAAACATGTGAAAAGTGATTGTACTGTTACTGTAATACCATACAGAGTGTTGGCGATAAGGTAGAGCATTAGCTTGGAACATATGAATTTGTGGAGGTAAAGTATATGCGTATAGAGCATATTGCGATGTATGTAAATAATTTAGAAAAGACAAAAGATTTTTTTGTTAAATATTTTAATGCGATATCAAATGAAGGGTATCATAATAAGAAAACAGATTTTCGCTCTTATTTTTTGAGCTTTGATGATGGTGCAAGATTAGAAATTATGAATAAACCTCAGACGAATGATGACGAAAAAACATTAAACCGCACAGGGTATATTCACATTGCATTTAGTCTTGGAAGTAAAAAGGCTGTTGATGAATTAACAGAGAAAATGAGAAATGATGGATATACTGTTGTTAGTGGACCGAGAACAACTGGTGATGGTTATTATGAAAGTTGCATTGTTGGAATTGAAGGAAATCAGATTGAGATAACAGAATAACAAATCAGAGAGGAAAGCATGAACCTATCTTTAGTCAGGACAAATTTTATTATTTTTGTGATGTTGAAGATAGTCAGGAATTGCCACGGTACTCGCAATCTGAAAAACGAGAAGAGTTTGTCCCGATGTTTGTGGATTTAGACGAAGCAATAAAGGTAAATGAAGAATATGGGAAAGAGAACCCTTAGATACAATGATTGAGAGGGAGTTAAGGGTATTAAAAATGGTACAGGAGAAGCAGCGAGTTTTGAAAATTAGGACTTCTCCACAAAACGCTTTTACCGGGCAGATAAAGAATGTACCGATGAATTAGTTTACCCGGATATTGAATGTAATAGTGATGGTGCATTGGAAGAATTGTATAAGCAGAAAGGTGTGGCGAAATAAATAAAAATGACAAGTTTCAAAAGGAAGTAAATGATTGCCAGGGGAATACCAAAAGACCAGATCCGTAAATACGGCTTTGCCTTTGATGGGAAAAAAGTATTAATTAGATAGGAATTGGTACATGGTAACCAATTCCTATCTAATTTCTCGAAAATTTTTTCGAAAAACTACTTGAAAATAAGTAAAAAGTATGTCATACTATATTGACGTATTGCGGAGTATGGCGTAGCTTGGTAGCGCGCTCGGCTGGGGGCCGAGAGGTCGCAGGTTCAAATCCTGTTACTCCGATTTTATCATATCTGTTCCGTAGTTATGAACAGATATAAAATAGCGATAAGTATAAAGCAGGAACAGGCAAAAGTTAGCCTGATATCCTGCTTTTCTATATTTAGTGTATTATGGGGCGAATCCCAAAGGAGAAATTTATGTCAAACATTATTGAAATAACAGACTTTGAAGCGCCAGAACTGGATGTATATGCCCGTCTTACGGAAGTACAGTTACTGAATCGTCATGAGCCGGAAAAGGGACTTTTTATTGCAGAAAGCCCAAAGGTAATTGAACGTGCTCTTGATGCAGGCTATGAACCGGTTTCCTGCCTGGTAGAACACAAACACATTGAAGGACAGGCAAAAGATATGATTGCCCGTTGTGGAGAAATCCCGATTTATACTGCTGAGTTTGATGTGTTGACCCAATTGACTGGTTTCCAGTTAACCAGAGGGATGTTGTGTGCTATGCGCCGTCCCAAATTGCCAAGTGTGGAGGAAGTGTGTGGCGGTGCAAGGCGGATTGCCATACTGGAAAATGTGATGAATCCTACCAATGTAGGGGCTATTTTCCGTTCTGCTGCAGCGCTGAATATTGATGGGGTGCTGCTTACGTCTCAATGCAGCAATCCGCTGTACCGTAGGGCTGTAAGAGTCAGCATGGGTACGGTATTTCAGATTCCCTGGACATATATAGAGGAGAAATCTCCCCAGTGGTCTGAAAGTGGCATCCAGTATTTACATAAGTTAGGATTTAAGACAGCTGCTATGGCGTTAAGTGATGATTCTGTCAGAATAGACGATTCCAGGCTTATGGCAGAAGAAAAGCTTGCCATTGTGTTAGGAACTGAAGGGGACGGACTGGCTCCTTGTACCATTGCCAACTGTGATTACACGGTTCGAATTCCCATGTCCCACGGGGTAGACTCTCTCAATGTAGCAGCGGCCAGTGCGGTGGCTTTTTGGCAGCTTGGTTCCAGATATCAAGGTGTCTGACGCCTGGTACGGAAAACCGGGTTCGCAGAACCAATAGATGCAAGCGAAAAAACAGCCACAGAGCCCATAAATACAGGCTTTGTGGCTGTTTTATCTTTTTACAACTGTCAAAGATGGGATTATATACTGATTGCACAAAAATATCAATCCAATGCACGAAAATACACGAAGCTGGATACGACCCCGTGTTTTCCCATTATATTTAAAAGGAAACAGTAAGCTGCATTTTGAATCGCTCCTCTCCATATACCGCATGTGGAATATCTTTTGGCATAATAAGAGTTTCTCCTTCGTTTAAAATAAACACTTCTCCATCCACAGTAAATCTTCCAGTACCTTCTAACACCGTGACCATGGCATCACCACCAGATGCATGTGTGGAAATTTCCTCACCTTTGTCAAAGGAAAAAATTGTCATAATTTGTCAGTGTCTTACAAATTATTATACTCTTATTTTAATATTTCAGCCAGATCTTGTTTTGGTGTTGTGGTGGGATGAATCTCAAAATTCTTTACCAAAAAGTCAGCTACATTAGCAGAAAGAAACGCTGGCAGTGTAGGTCCAAGATAAATGTTCTTGATTCCAAGATGGAGCAGTGTCAGCAGAATGCACACCGCTTTCTGCTCATACCATGACAATACCAGAGTCAACGGTAATTCATTCACGTCGCATTCAAATGCTTCTGCCAGCGTAATGGCTACTTTGATTGCGCTATAAGCATCATTACACTGCCCCATGTCCATGATTCTGGGAAGTCCACCCACGGTTCCCAAATCCAGATCGTTGAAACGGTACTTGCCGCAAGCCAAGGTGAGGATTGCTGTGTCTGTTTTACAAACTCTGTATAGTAATTTCGTCCCATACGGGCTCCATCACAGCCGCCCATATGGGTACAGCGAACCGGGTTCGCCGTACCATATCTATCCGTAAAACTTATGAAATTTTATGAAAAATGCTCTATAAAGAAAAAACAAAAAGACAGAATTCACAAAATTCTTTAAGTTTCCCATAAAGTATTGAATTCTCATAGTCATAAGTGTTATCATAATCATGCAGGCATCAGTACCTGCAAGGATGCAAAAGGCTCCATCCGGCGTTCGCCAAAATTACGCGTAAGAAATAATAATGAAGAGGAGAAAAAGAGTATGGGAAATATGCCAAAAGCAAATGATGCTATCAGAGATTTTTTTATGGATAATGAAAACTTTGCAGATTTATTTAATGGTTATCTGTTTCAGGGAGAACAGGTTGTGAAAGCAGAAGAACTGTCAGATGTCCCATCAGAGTATGAGTTATCCCTAGAAGAGAAAAATAAAGGGAAAAAGAAAAGAATATTGCGGGTGAGTCAATACCGGGATGTGATAAAAAAATCCACTGCTGGAACAGAATATGTGATATTAGGCATTGAGAATCAGGAGAAAATTCATTATAATATGCCTGTAAGAACCATGTTATATGATGCAGTGACCTATATGGATCAGCTAAAAAGAATCGCAATGGAATCAAGGAGTTATGATGGCTGGACAGCAGATGAATTCCTGTCAAAGATTCCAAAGGGAACGAAAATAATACCCTGTTACACCATTGTGCTGTATTATGGAGAGAATCAATGGGATGGACCAATGTGTTTAAAAGATATGTTTTCAGAAGATGTTAGTTT
>JBGVDD010000241.1:0-2510 GCA_045119215.1 Lachnospiraceae bacterium
CTGACATAATAACTGTAAATACACTTTTCAAACGATATGAGCCACTGGAAAGACTACTTTTTGTATTTGTGAAGCTTGCATAGAGACCATCTTTCTCATGTTTCCTCCCCCTTCCTTTTATGTCTCTATTTATATAACTGCCATAACAGACATTTTCTGACAAAAATTTTGAAAAAAATTTATTTTTTTTCAACACACACAGAATTAGCAATCTCCATCATTTCTTCTTCCGACAAATTCCCCCATACTTCAATTATATAAGAACCATCATCCCATATAATTTCATATCCATTCTCTACTTTCTCATCCAGTTTGATACAAATGGCTTGGTTACCATGAACAGTACCCTCTGTAACTATGGCATTTTCTGTATTCAATCTTACATTATAATTAGATTTCAAACTCTGGCATATAGATACATACCTATCACCCTTTGTATATTCAATCCAACGGTCTATTGCATCATCATCCCACACTATCCTCTCATACCCAGACATATCGCGCCCAATATCATACTTCTCCAGAATCTCAGTTGGGGCATCTTCATCTTCAATGGACATCATCATAGAATAGGTTGCATGCTCCTCACGGACAAATCTATCGTAGACATATCGCACGGTGGCGGCACATGCTGTCAGAAATGCCATAAGCAGTACTGCCACTAACGCCAGTCTGAACGACTTCTTTCTTTGAAACACTTTTGCAGAGTTATTTACTAATGTACGATTCTTTAGAGCATTAGACTCCCGCAGCATCATCTTCATTTTCCTGCGAAATCTAAGAGAAAACTTATGATTGGGCAAGGATTCCATCTCTGACATCTCCCACTGGTACACCTCATTCAACGCTTTTTCAATAATCAAATGTCCCATCATTTGCCTTCACCACCCTTTCTCTAAACTCTTTTCTCGCTCTTGATAACCGCTTATACACTGCATCTGTACTGATGTGCAGAAGCTTTGCCACTTCTTCCGTTCCATATCCCTGAATAGTAAGCATCAAGACATCTCTGTATTTTGGCGGAAGCAGTTTTAACTGTTCTACAATCAACTGAAAATTGTAATTTTCCACACACAGCTCTATTAAAAGTACAGAATTATTCCTTACCTTACCCTCGTAGCTATCCCCTTATCCATCTCCCATACATCATCACAAAGGATATCGATATCCTCCGCTGCGTGGGAAGCAATAATCATTGTTTTCCCTTCATCCTTCCACCTTAATAATAATTCACGAATCTCTTTTACGCCGTCTTTGTCAAGACCGTTCATTGGTTCATCCAAGACCAGAATGTCTGGATTTTCCATGATTGCCTGGGCAATTCCAAGTCTTTGCCGCATTCCTAAGGAATACTTGCTTACATGCTTTTTACTGTATGGATCCAGTCCTACTGTTTCCAGGGTACGGATGATATCATCTTTTCCTATTCGGTTTTGTATTTTTGCCAGATAATGCAGATTTTTATACCCGCTGTAATTAGGTAAAAATCCCGGTGTTTCAATGATGACACCAATGTTTTTGGGTATCTCCAAATCCTGTCCGATTACCTGATTATTCACCGTAATCTTTCCTCCATCTATAGGAATCAAACCGCAGATAGACTTAAATAAAACTGTTTTTCCGCTACCATTTCTTCCAACAATACCGGTAATGGTTCCCTTTTTTACTTCTAAATTCACGTGATTTAAAACAGTCTGTGTGCCATATGTCTTACAGACATCTTCTACTTTTATCATTCCTTATTCCTCCATCCATTCTATTGAGCATTTTTTTGAGCTGAGCAAAATGCCAATAATCAGCAATACATTCCCCAGAATCAAAAACGTTACCACATAACTAAGTGGAATTGTTCCTGCGCCCCTGCTGTAAATGCTCAAGTTTCCCCAAGATACTACAGAAACATACTGCAACACATTTTTGTAGTTGCTGGCAAATTGAAGAACACTAGAGATAAGCACTACTGCCAGTGCGGCAACAGAACCATAGGTTCTGCTCTTATGTAAATTAATAAAGAAAATCAGCAGTCCCAGAAAAATGCTTGTACTTAAGACAATAAAAAACAGTAATGCAAATGCTTCCCCCGGCGAAAACATTTCCAGGGTTCGCTCTGTAAGGCTGAAATTCCCTTTGATATCCCCTGTATTTCTTACAATCTGCAGTGCCATATCACCCCATCTGCTTCCAAATCCGATATACGGAAACAGTTCTAGCCAGCACACCAGATTCACGCAGACAGTAAAGATAATGCCGGCAAAAACAATATATAAGATTTTCCCAAGAAACCAGTTTCTTTTTCCGGTCCGCACTATAACAAATAGCTGCTGCCTGTCAATAAAAGGTGCATCACAAAACATGAGAATGACCGACAAATATAAAAACAACGTGCAGATAAAAGCAGAGAACAAAAACGGGCTGAAGCTATAAGACATTCCCAGATTCTGCTCTGCAAGAGATGCCCGGATATCTTTAATCTGTGTCCATGAAAAGATAAAAACAGACAATGCAACCAC
>JBGVDD010000242.1:0-8416 GCA_045119215.1 Lachnospiraceae bacterium
CCTCACGTTCACTCAAAAAGAGCAGGTATCTCATGGCGAACCTGCCTAGTGGCTCCGCATATCCTCACGTCCTGTATGCAATCAATATTCAGTTGTCAAGGTACAGGGTGCATACGCACCGATCAGTGAATGGAAAGGGACACCGCTGACCGCCTGCTATGCAACTTCAAAAGCCAATATTTTCGTAATCAGCTTTGTTTCTAATCTGCGACGTAAAGTTTCATCAACACAGTAATGCGGATTCCCGCACTCATCATAGAGCATTCTTGTAGACAGAGCTGCAATATACCCCTCATAATGTTTCAAAACCTCATTGATTGCTTCCACATCGCCGGAAGCTGCTACCGCAATGATATGGTAAGGCAGCAACTTTGAACATTTACTTGATTTCTCCATTCCTGATTCCCTCCATAATCTTTTTTAATGCCTGGAGTGAGCTTACCCGGTGATGATGAATGGTACTTCTGACAAGGTTCATGTGCTTTGCAATCTCCGTATCTGTCATATCCAGAAAAAAAGACAGCAAAATAACATTCCGCTTCTTTTCCGGCAGATACTTCAATGCTTCACTGATCAGCTCGTCCTTTACCTCAATATCATAATCAAGGACACGAAACACCTCTGATTCTGCTATGTAATCATCCTCAGTATTCAACCGACTCAACTCCTCCTGCGTTAGTTCCGAGAAAGAAACTTCATGCTTTTGCCGATAGCTTCTTGCCCGTTCATAGTCAATCATTTCATTCTTTAACAGGGTTTTACAAAAGCTGTCAAACTGTTTCCTTATTCTTAACTGCTTTTCGGAAGAAGATTGCTCCATAAGAGTTCACCTCCTTCCGCACCCATTTGGAACAGAGTGAAATATCTCCCTTTCACTCCGTAGCACGAATGGAAATATGAACAGCGTCGAAAAATCAACAACTTTTTGAAAAAAATTTTATGTATATAAAAAACGCCCTTGCAGGTACATACCCACAGGACGTTTCCTATATCCGATATTAAATTTTTACCACACAGTACAAGTGCGTATAGTGCACTTTCAATGATATACTTTGCCGCATCTGCGAAGATGCGACCTATAAAATTACCTTTCCACGCAAAATGCCGGACAGGTTCCTAATAACATAAAAATATCCTCTAAACTGTTCAGAACACATAACTCTCCCAAACATATTCAAAGGACAAAACAACGTGAAAAAACCTTTGAATACTGCGTTTTTTTATATGCAATATCCAAAGTTCCTATATTCTATTAGTGCATTATACCCCTTTGCTAAAGTGAATTATTAGTGCATTTCCAAACCAAAACGTGCACTATACACTATACATGGAGGTGCATATATGGCTAAATCTAAGAAAATTGATAAAGACATGGGTTTTCGTCTTAAAAAGGCAAGACTGGATCAAAAGCTGACATACGATGAGTTATCAGAAATGTCCGGTGTTTCCTCAAGGTATATCAAGGAAATTGAAAATCATGGCAATATTCCAAGCCTTGAGAAATTGGGGCAACTGATTCGTGCATTACATATCTCCGCTGATCCTTTCTTTTATCCGGCAGCTCCAACTGACAATTTGGATTATCAAAGGCTGCTGGTCTATCTCTCACAATGTACGGAAGAACAGATAACGACGATTCTTGCCATTGTGGAAGCCTATCTTCGGACATATAACAAACCCACAAATTAGAATAGCAGAAAGATTTTGATTTTAACTTGATTTTTTCTGAATTATTCTGGAGAAAAACAGGGTGGAAGTTCCATGACCGGAACGCTCCACCCTGCTTACTTATTTCATTATTGTATTCAATAACTCTTTTACCTTAACACTCTCTTTAACAATCCCAAGTCCAGCAAGTATCTGTACTGCATCTACTATCCCCTGATAATAGGCTCTTTGTTGCTCCTGAAAGTGTGCATGATCTACAATATCCATATAGTTTTCTAAAAAATTTCTCTGCTCTGCTGAAAGCTCAGATAAGAATTTTTCATATTCCCGGTTTTCTTTTTTCAGTTCCTTATCCGCCTTCTTTGCTTCCTCTGTCTGTATGGAATACTCCCGTTCGCCTGCATCGCTTCGAAGCTCCTCAAAAACATCAGATAATCTTTCAAATACTTCATTCATTTTGTGTCCACCTTTCTCTAAATAAGTATTGCATTTTACAGGCAGTATTATCAATCCTAAAATTTCTTACAACAATATTTTTCCGCACTTCATCTTTAGAAGTATATTATCAAGATTATTCCGTAAAATCAATCATGTAGCACTTCATCTTTAGAAAGTTGGTGATGATTTGAAAATTTACTGGAATAAAGAAAGCAATTCCAAAAATCTGATAGGTCAGAGAGTAAAGGAATTGCGAACTGAAAGACAGCTATCGCAAAAAGCACTGGCAGAACAGCTCCAGCTTGCAGGATATGAATTTAGCGCTTTGACCGTATTACGAATCGAACAAGGCACACGATTTGTGCCGGATTATGAAGTAGTTGCCCTTGCCGAATATTTCCAAGTATCATGTGAATATCTTTTAGGAGTTAAAAACGAAAAATAAGCAGTGATCTGTATTTCTTCATTACAGACCACTGCTTAAGTTTTTGTTAAAACGATAGCCAACTCCCCAGACCGTTTGAATGTAAATTGGCTTGCTAGGATTGTCCTCTATCTTTTCCCTTATGTTGCGGATATGGCTCATGACAATGTTATAATCGCCGAAATATGGTTCTTTCCATACAGTATCATATATCTGCTCTTTGCTAAATACTACTCCGGCATTTTGAGCTAACAACAATAGAATTTCAAACTCAGTATATGTCAGTTCAATCTCATTTTCCTCACGAACCACGTTCCGCTTATACTTATCAATACAAAGTCCTTCAAATTGAAGTATACCTCTATCTTCATATTCCAAAATCTCTGTTCTATTACCTATACACGACAAAATACGATTGATAATATGTTCTTCATGATCTTCAAAGGATAAAATCAGCAACTTCCCAAAAGCACCACCTCCGATTACTATTATGCTACTTTTTTCAACATTTCTACATTTTTACATAATTCTTAATTTTCATCTTCTCGTAGCAATTCAATAATCGACTCTCGTTTGGATTTTGAATAGACAAATACTGATGCTACCAAACAAATTATGACAATAGCAACAAACAAAAGCATAGTTTTTATTACCGGAAAAACAAATGGAACATGGTATCTATTGAAATAGGTAAATACCACATAACTTGCAGGTAGTCCAATAATCAGCGCAATGGCAATGGATAAAATAGAATATCCTAAGCTTTCCAATATTATCATTTTTCTAATTTGTTTTCTTGTCATGCCAACGCTTTCTAAAATAGCAAATTCTTTTGAACGGTTCTGTATGCTTTCTAACATCATGTTCAAATAGTTTGAAATAGCAAGCAGCATAACTATAATCCCTAAGCTTCCACCTAAAACAGTAATCTGGTTTTCTGAATTTTTCATTTCTGAGTAGTTGTCTAATTTTGATTCTGTAGAAATCTGTTTCTTATCTTCCACCATTTTTTTGACAGCATCTTCTACTCTATTTGAAAAAGGTTCCTCATAATCGACCTTTACCATTTCTATCAAGGGCTGTCCCATGATTTTGTCGAAAAACTCATTGCTGACAATCAAATCTGGTGTATACCCAGCCGAATAATAAGCTGGGTAACTGACTAATACCGCACCTGTTTCAATCACTTCCATTTTGTCTTGATTCAAGGCAGTTGGTATGGAAAATTCCACCTTTTTCCCTACAATACCGTTGTCCCCTTCCGTAAATGCTTTTGAAACAAAGGCAATCTCCCCGTTTTTAAATTTTTCCTTATCAAGGGGCTTCTGTAATGTCTCATTTATCTTTTCAAATTCCCTGTCATCAATTCCCAAAATCCTACAGGTAAATAATGAATCATCTTGCTGTTTCTTATACTGCTCTATATCTTTTTCATAGTTTCCCGGAGAATATCTGGATGCATACAATTCCTTGTAATATTCTCCATATACATTTTCCTGATATGGCACATCTGCTGTGGCAGCTTTTAAAATACGGACATCCTTTACCCCATCAATTGATTTTATCTGCTTAATCAGCTCCTCGCTTATAACCTGTTCTTCCTTATCCGAAAGCAGTGTCAGGTTTAAAAGCCTTATGTCATAGTCGTAGGTGCTGTTTAATATATTTTTTGCCTTGTTTGTATAGATGACAACATTGATAATCAAGAAAAGTGAAAGTGCCAGGCTCAACGAACACATGATAACAAAAAATTGTTTCTTATCCCGAAACAGATTCATTTTTACCATAGAAAAAACATCTCCCCCTGTTCTTTGGGGCCTCTTTACTTTTCCTGGCTCTGTTCCCATATACTTCATTGCTTCAATAGGCGAGCAATTTATCGCTATTTTCACTGGTTTCTGGCTGCTTATCATAGTAGTTGTAAAGGAAAAAATAATGGCAAT
Organism: Lachnospiraceae bacterium; assembly: GCA_045119215.1. Classification (GTDB taxonomy): domain Bacteria; phylum Bacillota; class Clostridia; order Lachnospirales; family Lachnospiraceae; genus RUG11237. The sequence goes on from JBGVDD010000242.1 coordinate 4,474, forward strand.
CACAAATACTAAAAGGGAACCAGCTCCAACCTCACCCACTTCAATTGTCGGATTTAAGGCATGTAACAATTGTGGAATCATAATTTTTCCCACAAGCGCAGAAGAAACCAGACCTAATGGTATGCCTATGGCAGCATTCCACATCATCTGCAGATATATCATCCTGCTGATTTGAGATGACCTTGTCCCGATTGTTTTAAGCTGCCCAATATACCGTATATCTCGATTTACAGAAAGATATAGTGTATTGTAAATAAACAAATAACCACTCACAAACACCAAAATCAATAATATAAATAAAGCAATAACGGTTTTAATAAAATTTGAGATTGTATCATAGTCAGCATCTATAATTTGATTTCCAGACAGATTAATCTGCTTCTGCATTTCTATAATATCTTTTTCAGAATACAAGGGATTTTTCAATGAAATTTTTAATGTTCCATTTGTCAAATCCGTCTGCTTTACCCCTGTTGTCTGATAAAATTCTTCTGAAACATATCCCTTATCCCTTCCTGTGTAATCCAGAAACCATCCACTTAAAAGAAAGTTTTTTTCTACCACCTGGTCCTCACTGCTTTCCTTTAAGCTTTCGTATTTCAAGGGTAACTCCATACCAACTTTTGGATTTTTGATCCCCATAGCATTTAAAGCACTGTAAGAGAGCATAATTTCATTTTCTTTTACTGGGTATTTTCCCTTATAGTAATCTAATGCGGGAATTGTCTGTTTTTTCCAGCATGTATCATCTATCCAGTATAGCTTCACCTTGTCTAATTCCTTCTCCTGATATTTAGACAAAACCGCACATTTCACACTAAGCCCAGCATATTTTACTTGTTCCATTCCACGGATGACAGACACCTGGTCTGCTCTGGGCTCCGTCAATTCCACATCATAATCAATTCCTTGCATTCTCTGCTGTCTTACGGAGATGGTGTCCCAATAGCTTATTCCTATTGATATTACTGTGCAAAGTAAAAAGGTTGTTAAAAAAATCGCTGCAATGGTTAATATATTTCTTTTTCTGTTTGCCTTATAAGTTGCCTTGGCAAGCTCATGAACTGCCTTCTTATTGTCGACCTTGAGCATCTTACTCACCGCCCTTCACGATTTTTCCGTCTTCTATGCGGATAATCCTGTCTGCCAGCTGGGCAATTTCTTCATTGTGGGTAATCATCACAATGGTCTGTGCCAGCTTCTGACTTGAAACTTTAAGCAATCCCAAAACATCCTGACTTGTCCGGCTGTCCAAATTGCCTGTGGGCTCATCTGCGAGAATAATCGCAGGCTTGATTGCAAGCGCTCTTGCAAGTGCCACCCTCTGCTGCTGACCTCCGGATAACTGATTTGGCATGCAATATTTTTTGTCTTCCAATTTTAATAATCCTAGAATTTCTTCGATATAATCATCATCTGGTTTTATACCATCTAACCTGATTGGAAGCACGATATTGTCATACACATTCATAATTGGTAAAAGATTATAGTTTTGAAATACAAAGCCTATTTTTCTTCTCCGGTAAATTGTTAATTCATCCCGTGATAAGCCTGATATATCACTTCCATCAATCATCACCTGTCCAGCGGTGGGATTATCCAGACCTCCCAGCATATGCAGCAAAGTAGACTTGCCGCTTCCAGAAGTGCCGACAATCGCCAGAAACTCCCCTTTGTAAATGTCCAAATCTATACCATCTAATGCTTTTACCGTGTTTTCTCCCGTATTGTAATATTTTTTTAGATTTCTAACTGATAAAATATTCATTTTCCCCATCCTTTCCTGATATGTCCTAATAATAACAAAGACTTCTTTCTCAAATCTTTCTCAAAAGTGACATTTTTGACACAATCTGTGATTAAGAAAAAAGTCCTGCTTCATAATCCCTGCGGGACAGGAAAACTTCAACCCTTGTTCCTTTATTTAATTTTGAATTAATTTTTACAAATCCCTGCTGTTTTCTTAAAACCTCTCTGGTCAGATACAGCCCTATGCCGAAACCTTGTTTATCTGTGACATTGCTTCCCCTGTAAAACCTCTGAAACACCTTTCCCTGCTCCTGCTCTGGTATCCCTATTCCATTATCTGTTATCTGCACACATACAAAGGAATCATACAAAACAGGCTGAATCCTTACCTCTGTACCATTTGTAGAGTATTTGACTGCATTTTCTATGATATTTACAAAGACCTCCTCTGTCCACTTTGGGTCAGCCCAAACCTTATAAGCTCCATTTTCTATCTGAATACTAATATTTTTCTTCATTGCCTCCAGTTCTACCGCCTGGCAGCTTTTCTTAATGAGTCTGTCTAATTCAATCATTCTGGGATTGAGAGAAATAATTTCCTGCTCTGCATAGGATGACTTCATCAATTCCTTCATGAAAAAATCTAATTTTCCAACATTTTTCTCAATTTTATCTGCAATCTGTACTGATGAGCTTTCCTTCAAATCGTCCTTCAGCAAGCCTGCATACAATGTAATATTTGCGAGAGGAGTCCGTATCTGATGATTGATATTCGATAGCAGGGCTTTTATCGCATCACGCTCCTGCTCTGCCGCCTCTTTTTGCATATCTGATATTTCCATAATACGGTTTAATCTCTCAGAAATAGCCGAATCCACTGTTTCATCATATATCATATCAATTTGTTTTCCGCCAAGTATTTTATCTACTTTATTCAAAAAATTATTATATTGAAATAACATCTTATTTCTATACCAACAAATGTTCAATGCCGTAATTAAAATATTTAAAAATATAATACCAATAATCACAGAAACATAACTATCCATTTATTTATTCTCCCAAACATAGCCTTTTCCATAAATTGTTTTTATGTAAGATGGATTTGAAGAATCATCTTCCAATTTGTCTCTTAGCCGTCTTATCCCTACAGAAAGAGCATTATCTTCTACATACTCTGCTCCCTCAGACCATACCCATTCAAGCAACCGTTCCCTTGTCAATATTCTGTTTGGATTTGAAATTAGCAAATACAATATTCGTTGCTCTGTTTTGCTTAAATCTATTTGAACTCCATTTTTATAAAATTCCATTGTTTCAAAACGGAAAAGAAAAACAGAATCTCTGTATTCCTGCTCACTTGTGATTATATTTCGTCTAAGTAAAGCCCTAATTCTGGCACGCAGAACCATCAAGCTGAAAGGCTTTGTAATGTAATCATCAGCCCCACTTTCTAAGCCTTTAACAATATCCATCTCCATGCTTTTCGCTGTTAATAAAACAATTGGTATTTGCATTTTCTTTTTCAATTCCCGACAAAAATCTAATCCATTTCCATCTGGAAGATTAATATCAAAAATGAGTAAATCAAATTGATGAAGTGCTAATGCTTTTCTTGCCTCTGTTATCGTTTTGCACATTATGAAATTCAGTTCTTCACTTTTCAAAGATAATTCAATTCCTTCTGCTAAATCTATGTCATCTTCTAAAACCATAACTAACCTTTTTTTATTTATCATATTATTTCTCCTACTCAAACTTTGAATTTTATTCAATTACTTACATTTTTTCCTTGCCTTGTTCTTCCATCTAGCGGCTTTTGTGCTGATTTTGGTATCAACCACACCGTTCCCATCTTTACAGCTCCGGGAATACGTCCAGCTGAACAATAATAATTTATCCAACGAGGTGTTACTCCCCATTTTTCACCAGCTTCTTTTAATGTCATATAATCCATATCAATTCCTCCGAACATTATTATAATTCGTTCTCTCGAATAATACAATCATATTTTATCAACATTGGCACGCCCTTCGTGAGTGCCTAAAAGATACATAGCAAGCACTGCCCATGTCATGACACATGGGCTGAAATTTACTTTTATGCCACAGGCATATCCTGTAAATTTCCATAGGGAAGTATCCCTAACCCTCTTATATTTTTTGAGCCACTTTTCACAGCAAAATCATTGACC
>JBGVDD010000243.1:0-24175 GCA_045119215.1 Lachnospiraceae bacterium
TGCTTGAAAAATACTACGTATATACGCTATACTGAAACGGTTGAAAAAAGGTTACATCATAAAAATTAACTGGAGGATAAGCATTATGAAGAAAAAAATTGTAGTAACCATGATGACCATGGGAATGGTAATAGGGTTTATGACAGGATGTGGTTCAAAGAATGAAACCTCATCCACGAGTGAAGAAAAAAAGGTTGAAAGTCAGTCCATGACAAATGGAAATGAGGATACCGGGGATGTGACAGAAGAAGCAACAGAGGAATTGGGGGAATCGTCTGAAAATCCTGTGATCAGTAATGAAGATGATTTGCAAAATACTTTGACTTGGGCGAAAGCGCATCATATCGTGTTTGAAAACGCACGTAAGCAGAATGGGGAAAAATTTTTTTCATTTATTACAGCGAAAATAACTGATGCAGGGACAACGTATGATGGTCAATTGGATTTAAACTGCCATGCAACTGGCGATGTAGTAATAAATGAAGATGGTACGAAAACGATTACTTTTACAGCCAGTTTTTTAAGACCTGCGACTGGGTATAGTTTTCTTGGAGAAGTAGTGGATGGTTATACAGGTCTTGTTTATGATTTTAAGGCGGTTGGTGCTAAAATATAACTATGGACACGAAATGTTGAACGGCTTATAATCAAAAAAAAGGAGTTCAACACTATGGCAAAAAATCAAAGAAGTTACACTCAGGAATTTAAACAACAGATTGTGGATTTACACAATCAAGCTGGCAAAGGTATATCTGAATTATCCCGCGAATATGGCATTCCAAAAGGCACAATTTCTACCTGGATTAAGAATCTGTCACCGGTACAGGTATCTGAAACAGAAACTATCTCTATGAAGGAGTATAAAGCCCTACAAAAAAAGATGAAAGAGCTTGAAATCGAAAATGAAATATTAAAAAAAGCTACTGCCATATTCGCCAAAAAACAATAGCTGAATACGTGTCCTTTATTCAGACTTATCGTAATAAATATACCGTAAAACAAATGTGCAAGGTTCTTAAGTTTCCAAGAAGCACATACTATGCTGTAATTAACCATAAGCCTTCTCAAAGAGAGCAGGAATACAATAAATTTAGCACTCAAGTGTTATCTGTTTACACAGAATTTAAGAAGCGTTACGGTGCCGTAAAGATTCAGAGGGAATTGTCTGACAGAGGCATTCCGTGCTCAGTAAAAAGAGTCCAAAGGCATATGCGACGTCTTGGCATCAAAAGTATTGTAATCAAAAAATACCAGTATTCAAAGAATCAGGGTAAGGTACCCGATGATAAGGAAAATATCCTGAATCGTGATTTTGAGGCTGATACAGTATTTAAAAAGCTAGTCACAGATATAACATATATTCATGTAGTGAATGAGGGCTGGACATATTTAGCGTCAGTGTTGGATTTGTATGACCGTAAAATTATAGGCTGGTCTTATGGCAAAAACATCACCGCTGAACTGGCTACACAGGCTGTTAAGAATGCCTGTCTGAATATACCTGACACAGAAGGAATTATACTTCACAGTGATTTAGGAAGTCAGTATACCAGCGATGAATTTGAAAACTATTTACAATCACAAGGAATGCTTCATTCCTTCAGTCGAAAGGGCAATCCTTATGACAATGCCTGCATAGAATCTTTTCATTCTGTGCTGAAAAAAAGAAGAAGTATACACAACCACTTATCAGACATTTGAAGAGGCAAAAACATCACTCTTTGAATATATAGAGTCATTTTACAACCGAAAAAGGCGTCACAGTGCCCTTGGATACAAGACACCACAGCAGGTTGAGGATGAGGCTCTTGCAGCTTAAAACGATATCTCCTTGTCTATTAGGCAGGGAGAAAAAGTTCAACTTTTTGTGTCCAAGGTATTGACATAGATCCAAGTGGAAATTATTATGAATTATGTTGAAGTGAAAAAAGAAGACATTAAGCCGGAATCAAGATTTATGGAGGATTTAGGATTTATTTCATTTGATTTTATGAGTATGTTAGGGGAAGTGGAAGAAGAGTTTGATGTGGAGATTGTACAGGAGGAAGCGGCTGATATTCGTACTGTGCAGGAGGCGTTAGATTATCTTCAAAAGTTATCCGGAGGAAAGGCATGAATACAGTAAGCAGCACAATTAGAGAGTTACTTATTAGAGCGGAGGCATCCTACGGTAAGATGGATGCGTTCAGATATAAGGCAAAAAGTGATAATCCTGATAAGAAAAAGACCGAGGTTTTAAGCAAAACATATACGGAATTACAATCCTTCAGGGATATGGAATGACGGAATGTTCCCCTGTTATCAGTACCAACCTTTCATGGAACAGCAAAAAAGGCTCTGTAGGAAAGCTGCTTCCGAACTGTGAGGCAAAGACAGTGAATGAGGAACTGTGGGTAAAAGGAACAAGCGTAATGCAGGGCTATTATCACATGCCGGAGGAGACAGCTGAGACATTTGAGGATGGATGGCTAAAAACGGGAGACCTTGGGTACGTGGATGAGGATGGATTTGTATTCCTGACAGGTAGAAAGAAGAATCTTATCATTACTCCTAATGGTGAAAATGTATCGCCTGAGGAAATTGAGAATATGCTTTCTGAAAAGCGGATTATTCAGGAGGTGCTTGTTCGTGAGAGCGAAGGTGTCATCGAAGCGGAAATCTTTCCTGATTACGAATATGCCGCTAAGAAAAGAGTTAAGGATATAAGAAGTAATCTTCAGAAAATTCTGGATGAGTACAATCTTAAGGCTCCACTTTATAAGCGTGTAGTAAAATTAAAAATCCGCGAGACAGAATTTGAGAAAAATACAACAAAAAAAATCAAACGATTTTGATGATAAATCTAAGAAGATGTGGAAAAATACATCTGAATAATGTGTAGTGAAGGAGAGAACAGTATGGCGTGGTATGATGAAGCGATATTTTATCACATATATCCTTTGGGGCTTACAGGTGCACCAAAGGAAAATTCTTATGGGGAGCCTGTACATCGTCTGAATACATTGCTTCCTTGGATTGGGCATATTAAGGAAATAGGATGCAATGCAATTTATATTGGCCCGCTTTTTGAGTCGGTTGGGCATGGATATGAGACAACAGATTATAAAAAGTTAGATACCAGACTTGGAACCAATGAGGATTTGACTAATTTTGTTGCAGAATGTCACAAGCAGGGAATCAGAGTTATATTAGACGGTGTGTTTAATCATACAGGTCGTGATTTTTTTGCATTTCAGGATATAAAGCAGAACAGAGAAAATTCACAATATAAAGATTGGTATTGTGATGTGAATTTCAGTGGAAATAATTCTTACAATGACGGATTTTCTTATGCAAACTGGGGCGGATATGACCTTTTAGTAAAGCTAAATCAAAAGAATCCTGCGGTTAAGGACTATATTTGTGATGTTGTGAGATTTTGGGTTAGTGAGTTTGATATTGATGGAATTCGCCTGGATGCCGCTGATGTAATGGATTTTGAATATATGAAAGCCTTGAGAAATGTAGCTAATGAAGTGAAACAGGATTTTTGGCTTATGGGCGAGGTGATTCATGGGGATTACTCAAGATGGGCCAATGACGGAACACTTCATTCAGTTACTAATTATATGCTTCATAAAGCGTTGTATTCTGCGCACAATGACCATAATTATTTTGAGGTGGCTCATACGATTAAATATGTTAACGACATGGTTGGAAACAATCTGAAATTATATACATTTGTTGATAATCATGATGTGGAACGTATATATACCAAGTTAAACAATAAAGCACATTTTGCACCTGTTCATGTGATGCTTTACACATTGCCTGGAATTCCGTCTCTTTATTATGGCTCAGAGTTTGGAATTGAGGGACGCAAGGAACGTAACTCAGATGATTCATTAAGACCGGCTTTGAATTATGATGATTATAAAGATGCGGTACACACGAATCCATGTACCCAGTTAATTGCGACCCTTGGAAAATTGCGTCAGAATATCAAAGCTCTTTGTTATGGTGATTATAAGCAGTTGGAATTGCAAAATATGAGTTTTGCATATGCGAGAATTTGGGATGGGAAAGATGTTATTACGACTGTGAATAATGGGGATAATGAAGCATGTATGAATCTGGAAGCGGGAACAATGACGCCAAAATATGTTGGAGTATTGACAGGCAGAAGTGTAACCGTAAATGATGGAAGAATTCAAGTGAGTGTTCCTGCAAACTCAGGAGAAGTATGGATTCCGGAAGAACTTATGAGTGAAAGTCTTGCGCCTCTAAAGACGGAGAAAATTGTTGCCCCGGTGAAGAGTGAGACTCCAGTGAAGAGTGAGACTCCGGTGAAGAGTGAGACTTCGGTGAAGAATGAGACTCCGGTGGAGGAGGAAACTCCTAATAGTGAGACTGATGATAGCATAGAAAGCTTTCCGGACAATGTCATCATTGACCGCTCCAAATCTTACGAAGATATGACGGTGGCAGAGCTGCAGGAGGCAATACTGGAAAAAATGAGAGGTAATGGACAGGTAACAGACTATATGTTAAAAACTGTCAGAGAAAATACTCATCACGAGTCGCTGGTGAATTGGGTTAAGAGTTTTAGATAAAGAAAACAGAAATGCCGCAGATGCTCTCTGCGGCATTTTTTGTAAGCAGCAAAAGGAGCTGTATTCATAAGCATGGTTTAGTATTCTGGAAATGTATTTCGTTGTACTGTAGTAATAACACCACATCCGATTTTTTTACCGGATTTTCCCGAGGGCTGGGTGGTGAAATCATCTGGCATATCATGGATAATCAAGGAACGGTTTATAATATCCAGCAGTTGGAAACGCCGGGTATAGAATACAGAGTAGGCATAGCCTTCATTGCTAAGCAAGGGAGGTAAATCACCAGCGTGAAAGGGGTGAGGCTGGTTGGCAGGGTTGTAGTGATTTCCAGTCTGGTCAAAGGGAGGTGTACAGTTGCCTTTCTCGTGGATATGAAGTCCGAAAAAACTACTGTCTTCAGTGGTTTGAGAAGGAAGACCGCATACTTCTATCTCAATTAATACTCCACCAAAAGGAATTTGATAGAAGTAGGCGTATCCTGTAAGCTGTGGATTTTCTTTGTTGCCCGTAATGACGGTGGTAGCTGAAGGAAGGGTGTCTGTCTGAAGTTGTAAAAAGAATTGTTGCAGTGATAAGGAACAAGATGTCATAAAATGCTCCCTAAAGGTTTTGGTATAGTGTATGTAAAAAGTAAAAAAAGTTGAAAGTGATAGGAGATGCGACCCCAAGAAAAATAGCTTGCAAGCTTAAGTTATCTAAGTTATCATGGAATTAATCATTCACAGGCAGAGTAAGGAGAAGGATAAATGGCAAGAAGTGACGGATACAAAACCAGAGCAAGGCAGATGATGCTTGATTTCCTGGTAGAATCAAAGGACAGAACAGTAGCTGCAGCAGAGATTGAGGAATATATGAAAAAACAGGACAATCCGGTAAATATTTCTACTATATATAGAAATCTGGATTCTATGGTGGCAGCGGGGCAACTGATGAAATATACTTCACAAAAAGGAGACAAGGCTACCTACCAGTATATTGAGCCAGAGCATAACTGCCATACACATTTACATATTCAGTGTGTAGGGTGTGGAAAAGTAGTTCACTTAGAATGTGAATTTATGGATGAAATTGCCAGCCATATCAAGAAAGAGCATGGTATTACCTTGCAGTGTGAAAAATCTATTATTTATGGTATTTGTGAAAGCTGTGAGTCCAAACAATCTTAATAATAATTTGTTTTAGATTAGATAAGATAAAAGGTCAGGAGAAAAGTAACAGTTTAGCCTATGGCTGAACTGCTACGGAGAAAATGCAAGACATTTGCAATTTCTCTTGACTTTTTTATGGGCAGGGGTATAATAGGTTTGCGGTATCTATTAGGCTGTTATGAACAGATATGATGAAATGAAAAATGGAAAGAAGGGAAAGCAGTTATGCAGTTACAATGTAGTGATGTTTCCTTGGGATACGAAGGAAAAGTTATCATGGAACATTTGAATTTTACCGTAAATCAGGGAGATTATTTATATATTGTAGGAGAAAACGGTGCGGGAAAAAGTACACTGATGAAGACAATTCTTGGACTTCGTTCTCCTTTGGCAGGAACTATCAGCTTTTCCGAAGGATTGAAGCAGACTGAGATTGGCTATCTTCCCCAGCAGACTCTGGTACAGAGAGATTTTCCGGCATCGGTGGCAGAAGTGGTGATGTCTGGATTATTAAATAAAAGGGGGAATCGTCCTTTTTATAATAAGGAAGAGAAAAAGAAGGCTAATCAGATGATGGAACGGTTGGAGATTTTGGATTTAAAGAAGAAATGTTACCGGGATTTGTCTGGTGGACAGCAGCAGAGAGTTCTTTTGTGTAGAGCCTTGTGTGCAACAGAAAAAATGCTTTTGTTGGATGAGCCGGTGGCGGGACTGGATCCTATGATTACGGCTCAAATGTATGAAGTGATTGCTGACTTAAATAAGGAAGGCATTACTGTAATTATGATTAGCCATGATATGAATGCCGCTTGTCTTTATGCAGATCATATCTTACACATTGCTCATCGTCCTCTCTTTTTTGGAACAAAAGAGAATTATTTAAATACAGAAATTGGCCGTGCCTTTACGGAGGCGGCTCGCCAGGAAGGGGAACAGATATGGAACAGTTAATAGAATATTTATCCTATCCATTTGTAAGGTATGCATTTATTGTAGGAATACTAATCGCCCTTACCTCGGCACTTTTAGGTGTACCTTTGGTGTTGAAGCGATTTTCCTTTATCGGGGATGGTTTATCCCATGTAGCTTTTGGAGCCATGGCTGTGGCGGCAGTGTTAAATGTGACAAATCAGATGATTATCATTTTTCCTATCACAGTGGCAGCAGCCGTGATACTCTTAAAGGGAAGTCAGAATACCAAGATTAAAGGAGATGCAAGTCTTGCCATGATATCCGTAGGTGCGTTGGCTATTGGATATTTGCTGTTGAATAAATTTTCCACTTCCACTAATGTATCTGGAGATGTGTGTACCACTTTGTTTGGTTCCACTTCTATTTTGACATTAAATGCTTTAGATGTGTGGGTTTGTGTGATTATGTCCTTTGTGGTATTGCTGTTATTCTTTTTCTGTTATCATAAGATTTTCAGTGTTACCTTTGATGAAGACTTTGCCAGGGCTACCGGAACTAAGGCAGAGGGTTACAATCTTTTGTTGGCAGTGATTACTGCTACTGTGATTGTACTGGCAATGAAGCTGGTGGGGTCTTTGTTGATATCGGCTTTGATTATCTTTCCGGCTATCTCGGCCATGGGAGTGATAAAAAGTTTTCGTGGGGTGCTGGTACTGGCAGCGGTTTTTTCCGTGCTTAGTGCTCTGATTGGAATGATACTTTCACTGTTGGTCTCTACACCGGTAGGTGCAACCATTGTCAGTGTCAACATTGTGGTGTTTGGACTCACCAGACTATATGGTTTGATAGGAAAATAGATGTAGGCTAGGAAGAAAGTCAGGTATTACGTTATGGATATGACAAAGGGTTCCTTATGGAATAAAATTTTGATTTTTGCTCTGCCTCTGGCAGCCTGTTCCATATTGCAGCAGTTGTTCAATTCTGCTGATGTGGCAGTGGTGGGGCGTTTTGCCGGCAGTGAGGCATTAGCTGCAGTAGGGGGAAATGGTTCGGTGATTGCCTTGTTAATCAATTTGTTTACAGGGTTGTCTGTAGGGGCTAACGTGGTGATTTCTGCTTATGTGGGTAAAAAGGATAAGGACAAGGTAAAAGAGGCAGTGCACACAGTATTTGTGGTGGCGCTATTGAGTGGTGGTTTTCTGGTCTTATTAGGTGGATTGGTAGCAGAACCGTTGTTGACCATTATGGGAACCCCAAAAGAGGTGCTAAGGCTGGCAGTTTTGTACCTTAGAATTTATTTTTGCGGTATGCCTTTTGCGATGATTTATAATTTTGGCTCAGCTATTCTTAGAAGTGTGGGGGACACCAGACGTCCCTTATACTGTCTGATACTTTCAGGAATTATCAATGTGATATTAAATCTGATATTTGTAGTAGGATTTCGTTTGAGTGTGGTAGGTGTGGCCCTTGCCACTGTTCTTGCCAACGGTGTCAGTGCTACCCTGATGGTATATTACCTTACCCACGCAAAGGGGGAACAGGAAATCATTCGTCTGGATTTACATAGTCTTAGATTAAAAAGAGAGCATGTGATTTCGGTGATAAAAATTGGTGCACCTGCGGGGATACAGGGAATGGTATTTTCTTTTTCTAATGTTTGTATTCAAAGCGGTATCAACAGTTTTGGAACTAACGCTATTGCCGGTTCCTCCATAGAATTAAATTATGAGTACATCACATACTTTATGAGTTCTGCTTTTGCCCAGTCAGCTGTAACCTTTACCAGTCAAAATTTTGCGGCGGGAGAATATCAGCGTTGTAGAAAGGTATGGGGGTTATGTAGTGCTTTTGGAATAGGTATTACAGGACTTATGAGTCTAATTTGTGTGGGGGGAAGAGAATTCTTTATTGGTATTTTCAGTAAGAGTCCTTTGGTGGCGGAATTTGCAAGCATTCGATTTTTAAGGGTAGAATTATTTGAGTGGATGACCTGTATCTATGAGGTGATGGGAGGAGTACTCAGGGGACGGGGCAAATCTTTGACGCCGGCCCTAATCACTCTTTTTGGCTCCTGCGGACTTAGGATGCTTTGGATATACACAGTATTTGAAAAATACAATAGTTTTTCCAGTCTGATGACAGTGTATCCGGTAAGCTGGATTATCACAAGCATTGGAATGTTTGTTGCATTTATTTATATATGGAAGAAAAGTACCTTATTTTTTAAAATAACCAGATAGGAAGGAAGAAAATATGAGTTTTACAACAGAAAATGAACTAAGCACTTTTGATTTTTCACAGTCAGCAGTATCAGAAATTCAATTGCTAAATAATCGTGTGGTAATCAAGGTGATGGATGTGATTATCAGCAAGGACAATAGCCAGAATAGAGAATATCGAAGCATGGCGACCGACGATTTAACCTTAGAACTTTTGCAGGTGGAAGGGGTGAAAGTGATTCGTGATGGATATACTATTTATAATATGGATGATTCTATCCGAGAACAGCAGCCAGATACAGAATTAAGCCAGGAAGAATATATGGCATTGCTTCCTGAATTAAAGGGATGTCCTATTGATAAAATTGAGAAAAAAGAGACAGATTATTATATGTATATAGATACGGATAATCAAACGGAAGGATATACCTTTCAGGTGACAGCAAGGGAAGACAGACAGGAGTGGGAGAGATTCCGCAATCTGCCTCAGGAATATAGATAGAAAAAATAATCAATGGATATTCACGGTTCTTGGTGAATGCACTTTTATATTATTACATATCATAGTATAAAAGAGTATTCAGGTGACAGGATGAAATATTTAAAACATAAAATAAGCATTTACAGTCTTGTGGCGTTGTGGTGGATGCACATTTTGTTTTTGCTTTCTGTAGGAGGTACCATACAGACAAGAATTCTCTCGGCAGTTTCTCAGGGACATATACCAAAAGAGTACAAAGAGGAAGAGATGCAGGAAACCATGAAACAGGAAAATGAAAAAAAGATGGTAGCTTTAACCTTTGATGACGGTCCTAGTGAAATCTATACCCCTATTTTACTAGAAGGATTGAAAAAAAGAGGAGTGAAGGCTGCCTTTTTTTTAATTGGTGAAAGTGCTAAAAAAAATCCTGGGTTGGTACAGCAAATGGTAAAGGATGGTCATGTTGTTGGAAATCATACCTATACTCATGTACAGCTTAATGGTATGAGTGTGGAGAATGCTATGAAGGAGATTACAGATGCCAATGAAGTGTTGGAAAATATTACAGGCCGACAGGTGGTGTATATTCGTCCGCCCTTTGGAGCATTCGATGAGGAGTTGGATGAAAAATGTGATATGATACAGGTGTTATGGGATGTGGATCCACTGGACTGGAAATGTCAAAATTGTGATACAGTAGTGAAAAGAGTAGTTGAAAATGTGGAGGAAAATGATATTATTTTATTACATGATATTTATTCCACTTCTGTGGAAGCAGCATTTCATATCATTGATATTTTACAACAACAAGGTTATGAATTTATCACACTGGATGAATTGTTATTATAGGAGGAATAAAAATGATACCAAAAGACCCGATGATGTTATTAAGTTTTACCAATACCCAGTTAAGGGATCATTATAAGAACCTGGAGGAGTTTTGCCATAATTTTCAGGTTACCAGTGAATATATCATAGAAACTTTGAAGACAATAGACTATGAATATGATGAGAACTTAAATAAGTTTGTTTAAAACTGTATAGGAATAATTTGATGATGGAAATAAATATGATACTTGAAATAAAAGTAAACAAAGAGCAGGTAATGAAAAGACTGCAGGCAGATGCTACTCCAATTCTTCGCCAGGAAACGGGAGATTTGTTTGAACAGCTGCTTCCAAAGTTTCTAGAGCATATCACTCCAGAGTTTCGATTGCAGATTGATGAGATGGAAAATAAGGCCTATGTACTATTTAGTCTGGGAAGTGCAATTAGTACACTGATTGATGAAAAAATGAATCAGGCGGAGGTGTTACAGGCGTTAGTGTTGGATGCAATGGCCGATGATTATCTCTTTGGTATGGATAAGAAGGCAGTGGAGCTATCTAGGGAGATTTTTGCTGAGAAGAAGCTGGGGGTGAAAAAAAGGCTGGAGCCAGGAGTGGATTTACCCATAGAAAGTCAAAAGGATATATTTGATAAGGTAAAAAAACCTGTAGATGAAATTTCTGTGACTTCGGGCTATATGTTTTCGCCAGTAAAAACTTATGGGTATATCCTACAGCTTACAAAAGATTTGTCGATTTATCAAATGCAACATGACTGCAGTAAATGCAGTAATAAAAATTGTAAGATGCGCAACAAGGTGGAGAAGGAGAGGGAGTTAGGATTTGCTGTGGTGGCCACAGGCAGGGATAACAATGAGAAGACTTCCGTACATCCTCCTTATCAAATGGCTATTGATTTGGGAACAACTACCATTGCTATGCAGTTATTGTCAGGAGAGGAAGGAAAAGCTGTTGCCACATATACCTGTATGAATCCCAACAGGTCCTATGGTGCTGATGTGATTTCCAGAATTGAGACTGCCAATCACGGAGGCATAGAATTTTTACAAAGACAATGTCTGGAAAGCATAGAGAGTGGCATGGAAGAACTGTGTAAGAAGGTTGGCATTTCACCAGTACAGATTTCAAGAATTGGTATTGCAGGAAATACCATAGTGAGTCAGATTTTACTTGGCAGAAGTCTGAAAGGTATGGCAGCCTATCCTTTTAAGCCGGGAATCAAAGGAATGATTTCTGGTACAGGAAGGGAACTGTTTGGAAATCTGAAAGTTAATTATCCTATATTAAATAGGAAGGAAGTACAAATATATCTGATGCCACCTATTGTAGGATTTGTTGGGGGAGATATTGTAGCAGGACTCTATCAATGCGGTTTTCTTCACAGAAAGCGCCCTGCTCTATTCTTGGATTTGGGAACCAACGGGGAGATTGTTTTAGGAGATGCAACAGGACTTTGGGTGACGTCTGTGGCAGCGGGACCAGCCTTTGAGGGAGGAGGAATTACTTGCGGTATAGGAAGTGTCGCCGGGGCAGTTAGCGGGTTTGTCTACCCGGATAAGATTACTACCATCGAAAACCGGGAGATGACAGGAATTTGTGGAACCGGTTTAATAGAACTGGTCTCAGAACTGCTAGAACATGGTTTGATTAATAAGGAAGGAAATTTAAAGGATGAATATTTAAGTCAGGGTTTCTGTCTTGGAAGTACAAAAGATGGGGAACGAATTTCCATTTATCAGCAGGATATACGTGAGCTTCAACTTGCCAAGGCTGCTATTGGTGCAGGGATAGAGATTCTTATAAATCAGGCAGGATATGAATATAAGGATATTTCCCAGGTATTTGTTGCAGGTGGATTTGGTTATCGTTTGAATATGAGAAAGGCAGTTAATATTGGAATATTACCAAAACAGTTGATTGGGAGGGTAAGGACTGTGGGCAATACGTCACTATCGGGAATCGAGAGTTTTCTTAGAAATCCACAGGAGGGAATCCAGGGGGTGGATAGGATACTGGAGATATCCAGGGAAGTAGTATTGGCTAATGATGAGATGTTTCAGAAAACATATGTAACACACATAAATTTTTAGCGAAAATTAGACTAGGAGGAATACCATGGATTTATTTCAGTACATGAGAGAAGAGAATTTGAAAAAAGAATCTCCTTTGGCAGCGAGAATGCGTCCCACCACTTTAGAGGAAGTGGTAGGACAGCAACATATTATAGGAAAAGATAAATTGTTGTATCGAGCTATCAAGGCAGACAAGTTAAATTCTGTTATCTTTTTTGGTCCCCCCGGCACAGGAAAAACTACCTTGGCTAAGGTGATTGCCAACACTACCAGTGGTGAGTTTACTCAGTTAAATGCTACGGTGGCCGGCAAAAAGGATATGGAGGAGGTTGTACAAAAAGCGAAAGACAATCTTGGAATGTACGGTAAGAAAACCATACTTTTTGTGGATGAGATTCACAGATTTAATAAAGGGCAGCAGGATTATCTGCTACCTTTTGTGGAGGACGGTACCTTGATTTTGATTGGTGCTACCACGGAAAATCCTTATTTTGAGGTAAATGGGGCATTAATTTCCCGTTCCATCGTCTTTGAATTAAAACCATTAGAAAAAGAGGATATCAGAAAACTGATGAAACGTGCTATTTCAGAAGAAAAGGGAATGGGGGCTTATGAAGCAGATATTACAGAAGAGGCATTGGATTTTCTAGCGGATATTTCTGGAGGAGATGCCAGAATGGCGTTAAATGCTATAGAACTTGGGGTTTTGACCACCAAGAGAAGTCAGGATGGAAAAATACATATTACTCTTGAGGTAGCACAAGAATGCATCCAGAAAAGAGTAGTCCGTTATGATAAAACCGGGGACAACCACTATGATACGATTTCAGCTTTTATCAAGAGTATGCGAGGTTCTGATCCGGATGCAGCCCTGTATTATCTGGCGAAGATGCTTTATGCTGGGGAGGATATTAAGTTTATTGCCAGACGAATCATGATTTGTGCCTCCGAGGATGTGGGGAATGCAGATCCACAGGCATTGCAGGTGGCGGTGGCGGCCAGTCAGGCAGTGGAGCGGATTGGTATGCCGGAGGCACAGATTATTCTGGCCCAGGCAGTGACTTACGTAGCCTGTGCACCAAAAAGTAATGCGGCTTATATGGGGATATTTGCAGCTATGGATGCAGTGAAGAATGTGAAGGTGGAAGGCGTGCCTGTGCACCTGCAGGATGCCCATTACAAGGGAGCAGGAAAATTAGGTCACGGGGTGGGGTATCAATATGCCCATGATTATCCAAATCATTATGTGAAGCAGCAATACCTTCCGGATGAGTTGACAGGTCAGGTATTCTATTGTCCTACAGACAATGGCTATGAAAAGGAGATAAAAGAGCACATGGATTTTTTGAAAAAAAGTACTAAAGGGATGGAATTGTAGCCTGGTACTTTTTTCCCTTTTTGTGCATAATAGACAAAAAATATTTTGGTTATCAAATTAAGTACATTAAAAGAAAAAAGATGTTACGAAGTTGTGAACAAAGTTTGAAAAAAGGATGTTTTCAAGGAAAAAAGAAATTTATGGAAAAGAAAAAAGTGTGACCAAATAATTACTTTAAAGAAAAAGAAAAAATATGATTTGGTAAAAAAGTAGAAAATAGATTGAAAAGAAAAAGTAATATATACATTTTGGGGAAAAAGACTTATAATAATTCTGTAATATTTAGTTAACGAATAAAAAGAATCTTTATAAGGAGGAACTAAAATGCATAAAAAGCGTATCTTCAAATTTTTTCGAAATACCTTAACAGTGGCATTGGCAGTATCCATGATGTGCGGTGATTTAGGCACAAGTCTTGGAATTGCATATGCCAGCGAAAAAGTTGCAGAAGAAACAGATGTAACTGAAAATGAAGTGAATACAAGTATAGTTGACTACAATCTGGCAGAGAATTGTCAGGATGGAACCATTCTTCACTGTTTTGACTGGAAGTATGAGGATATCAAGGAAGAATTGCCAAACATTGCAGCGGCAGGATTTACCTCAGTTCAGACCTCTCCTGCACAGCAGGGATGTGGAAAGGGTGTCTGGTATGAGTTATATCAGCCGGAAGGTTTCTGGATTGACAATAGCAGTACATTAGGAAGCAAGGCTCAGTTAGAGGAATTGTGTACAGAAGCTGAAAAATATGGAATCCAGGTCATTGTAGACGTAGTGGCAAACCATTTGGCTGGAGAACACACCAATATTGATGGAGAATTAAAAGATTCTAAATACTGGCATAATTCCGGTTATACCAGTGACGGAAAAAACGGAACAAAAAAAATTGACTGGAATAACCGTGAACAGGTAATCATCGGTGATATTGGTATGCCTGATTTGAAATCGGAAGATTCTTTCGTGCAGAGCAAGGTGGCAGCCTATGTAAAGGAATTAAAGAATGCAGGTGTGGATGGAATTCGTTGGGATGCAGCAAAGCATATTGGTTTGCCATCAGAAGGTTGTGCATTCTGGGAAGAGGTGACAAAAGAAGGACTCTACAACTATGGAGAAATTCTTGCAGGACCATCTGACAGTGTGGACAGCACAGAATCTAAGAATTTAATGAAAGAATACACTGAATATATCAGTGTGACAGATAATAATTATGGTAGTCAGTTGTTAGGAGAACTTCGGGATGGAAAAGTTACCAAAAAAGACGGCAACTGGACCAACAAGGGAGTAAGTGCTGGAAAAATCGTGTACATGTCTGATACTCATGACACTTATTCTAATGATGAAGGAGAAGGCGGCTGGACAAAATTCATAGACCAGAATATTGTGGACCGTTCTTATGCGTTAGAGGCAGCAAGAGCAGATGCTTCTGCACTGTACTTCTCTCGTCCATCCCAGACTGCTAAGACAAGTATTATGCAGGGACAGAAGGGAAGTACACATTTTACTTCCAAAGAAGTTGCTGCAGCAAATCACTTACATAATGCATGTATTGGACAGAAGGATGCATATTACGGTGATGAAAGTGCAAAGGTAGATGTGGTATGCCGCGAAACAGGTGCAGTTTTGGTTCTTGCTTCAGGCTCTGACAAAGAGGTAACCACAAAGAATGTAAACGGGCTGACAAAACCTGGTACATATGTAGATGAAGTTTCAGGAAACACATTTACTGTAACATCATCTACTATCACAGGTAAGATTGGAAGCACAGGAATTGCAGTAATATATGAAGCAATAGATGATAAGCCTTCAGTATCTGCGGACAAGGCAGACGGAAGTAAATTTGACGATACTTTAACAGTAAAATTAACTGTTTCCAAAGCAGATAGCGCTTCTTACAAGGTAGACAATGGAGAAGCCGTTGATATCCAGAATGGTACAGCAACAGTTACTGTTGGGGAAAATCTGGCAGCTGGAGAATCTGTGAAGATTACTGTAACCGCAAGTAATGCAGAGGGAACAACAGAAAAGACCTTTACATATACAAAGAAAGAGCCATTTAGTTACAAGGAAAATACAGTATACTTTACAAAGCCGGAAGACTGGGGAACACCGTATGTGTATGCTTACAATGGTTCCGCAAAACTGACTGGTGCATGGCCTGGAACAAAGATGACAGACGAAGGCAATGGAATTTATTCCTATACCTTTGGTGGTGATGTAAATGATGCAAGTGTAATGTTTACAGATAACAGTAAGCAGATTCCGGAATCACAGAAGCCAGGGTTTGCATATGAAAAGGGCAACGCATATGAATACGTAAGCTCATGGAAAAAGCTGGATATTTCAACACCAACCAATACCATAACACCAACTAATACAGTGACACCGACCAACACAGTAACACCAACCAATACGGTAACACCAATTGAAGGTGGATATGATATTGTTTGTGAACAGGATGGCAATTCCTTTTTTACAGAAACAATGAAGGTATCTTTTGAAATTAAAACACCAAAAGTTGCCCCTGGTACTGTGGATGAAACACCTTACCGTTTGAAAAAGGTAACCTATTCCGTAGACAATGGTCCTGTTAGAGAATACAAAGAAGGCGAAACTGTTGAAATCGGTGAAGGTAAGATTGGGGACTCTGTAGTGGAAGTAGTGGTAAATGCACAGTGGGAAAACGGCCACAAGGAAAGCAGAAAGTTCACCTTTACAAAGAAATACAATCCTAATTTGGAAGGAACTCTGTATTCAAAGGAAGAGAAAACCGAAACTGTAAATGAAGTAGAAATTAATGCACAGGGCGGAGCAGAAGCAGACGGATATTACAGAACAAATCCAGAAAACGGGGTAGGAAAGAACGCTACCATTAAGATTGACGGTGATTTCTCCGATTGGTCTGAGGATATGTTGATTGCCCAGGGCGTAGCCTGTGATACAGCACCAAGATTTAAGGGATGCTGGGAAAACTGGGTAATGGATAGTTATTCCTTGTACGGAGCCTGGGATGATGAGAATCTTTATATTGCATGGCAGAATGTGAATGTGTATGATACTTTCTGGGGACAAGAAGGAAACGGACCATTATCTGACAGAGGAAAATGTGGAGATGCTCCTGTTATGATTGCTATCAATACAGGAAAAGGAAATGCCATGACAGGACGTATGGCAGATGGCAAGGGCGTCTGGGGAATGGATGTTCAGTTTGATACAAGAATAGATAATCTGTTAGTACTTCACAGTGATTTGTCCGGAACCCCTGGATTGTTTACAGCAGGTGCAGATGGCGCAAGTAGTTATGCAAAGGAGGATGGATTATTAAAGTCCTTTAAGGATGAAGGAATCGAAGTAGAAGTGATTGATGACTGTTTCCCAAGCAAGATTTTAGGCGTATGGAATCCGGGAGATGAGAATGACCATGCATCCTATAGCTTATCTAGTGACTGGGTGGATATGAAGACTACAGACAAGGGCGTGAGAAGTCACGACACTAAATTCGACACCTTCTATGAAATGAAGATTCCATTCAAAGCATTGGGAATCACAAAAGAGGATGTAGAACAGAATGGAATCGGTGTAATGCAGCTGATTGGCCGTGGAGAATCAGGAATTGACTGTTTGCCACATGACCCAAGTATGTTGGACAATACATATGAAAGCTATAGTGCGGAACCTTCTAATTCTCATGAAAAAGATGATAAGGATATTATCACAGTTCCATTAGCGTCAGTAGGCAAAGTAGGAGACATTCCTATTATCACTACTCCGCCAATCAGGATAAGCACCACACCGTGTCCAACAACCCCAATCTCAACTGTTACGGGAACTGTTTCACCCACAGATGTGCCAACTCCAACACCGGATGGAACTGTAAGGGTGAATTTTGGTGCAACAGTAAGTTCACCTCAGTATGATAGCACTGCAATTGAATTAAAAGCAGAAAATCGTTCTTTGTACCAGAAGAATATAAATTATGAAATTTATGTTGATGAGAAGAAAGTTTCGGATACAGACAGCTATATCTGGAAGGATGCAACACCAGGAGCACATAAAATTAAGTGTGTTGCAACAGGAAAAAATCATAAGACCATTGTTGAGAAAAATTATGTAATCACAGCATCCGGTGAGGTGACACCAGTGGTTACAACACCGATTACGGTATCGCCTACACCAGTAGTTACAACACCAATTACGGTATCGCCTACACCTGTACAGGGAGACTTAAAGATTAATGAATTTAAGATTACAGACGGTGTAAATACCCAGACACAGGATGTGAAGAAACATTTTGAGACAACCTTAGGAAAAACCTTAAAGTTAACCTCTTACATTACAAGTAAAGCAGGAAATATTAAGTGCATGTACACTTATGTTGGCGCGGATGGAAAAGAAGTAGTTATCAAAGATTACGATAATAATACTGTAGCAGAGATTGCATTTGAAGCGGCAGGAAGCTACTATATTAACTTATACGCAGTAGACGCAACTAATGATGCTTTGGTTAAATCAAACATGATTGTAGATGTACAGGATGTGACAGTGACAGATGTACCAACCCCAACAGAAGTAGTAGTAACAGAAGCACCAACTCCAACAGAAGTGGTAGTGACAGAAGCACCAACCCCAACAGAAGTGACAGTGACAGAGGCACCAACTCCAACAGAAGTGGTAGTGACAGATGTACCAACCCCAACGGAAGCGGTAGTGACAGATGTACCAACTCCAACAGAAGCAGTGGTGACAGATGTACCAACTCCTACCACAGTAAAACCATCTGTAATCACACCGATAGTGACAAAGACACCTACAGAAGTACCGGTGAGTCCAACAGTGACAAAGAAACCTACTGTTACAGCAAAACCTACAGCAAAACCTACAGTAACACCTGCTGCTAAGTCTCTTAGAATCAAGAGCTTTACAAAGAGTATCGCCAGTGGAAAAGCTCATATTAAAGATACGATTAAATTAACAGCTGCGGCTCAGGGTGGAAAGGGAACCTTAAAATATCAGTTTACATACAAATTAAATGGTAAGACCAAGGTTATTAGAAACTACAGTACAAAGAGGACGGCAAACTTTGTTCCTACAAAGTCCGGTAAGTATACATTGGTTGTCAAGGTAAAAGACCAGGCAGGAAAAGTAGTATCCAAAGTAATTAAGTCTTACACAGTTAAGGGTAAATTTGCATTGAGCAGTGTCAAGGTAAGTACTGGAAAATCGAACCTTAAGTTTAATATCAAGACAAAGAACGGAATCGGTAAGGTTAGATTTAAATATGTACTGAAGTATAATGGAGAGATAGTGAAGAATACATCTTACAAGTCAAGCAGTAGCTTTACTATTAAGAATGCTAAGAGTGGTAATTATAAACTTACTGTTTATGCGAAAGAAATGTCTACTGGAAAGAAAGTAAAGAAAACAATTTCTTATAAATACTAAGCATTTAGTGTAGATTATCAAATAAACTGAAAAATAAAGACCTGCGAAACCGTTACTATAACAAAAAGTGACGGTTTCGTGGTAAAGAAAAAAAAAGCTATACAAATTGTAAAAAATTGTGTAAAATAAACGTATATACTGAGTGAAATATTTGAGAGGAAATCAAAACAGTATTAAAAACATGTTGTTACCAAGAGGTAACTGAAAGGAGAACATATGGCTTTAAAACGTTTAAGCAAATTTGCAGCAGTTGCTTTGACAGCGGCTATGATTGCAGAAGCAGGATTAAGTTCCTTTGTACCGCTTACAACAGAGGCAAAGGAAGCAGTGGAAGCTCAGGTAGAAGAGGTAGCAGTAAATGCAGCAGGGGATGACAATTTTACCTGGGATAATGCAACAGTATACTTTGTATTGACAGACCGTTTCTACAATGGTAACACCAAAAATGACCATTCCTATGGACGTTCTGTAGGAGAAGTAGGTGCGGATAGTTATGCAACTAGAACAGGTACCTTCCACGGTGGAGATTTGGCTGGTTTAACAGCAAAAATCAAGGAAGGTTATTTTGATGATTTGGGTGTAAATGCAATGTGGATTTCCTGCCCATACGAAAACTCCCATGGTGCAATTTGTGCTGGAGGATTCAAACATTATGCATATCATGGATATTATGCTTTGGATTTCAGTAATATCGATGCTAATATGGGTACAGACGAAGAAATGGCAGAATTTGTAAGAACAGCCCATGAACATGGAATTCGTGTAGTATATGATGTGGTTATGAACCATGTTGGATATGCAGATCCTGTTACAGTAAACGAGTATGTGGGTGGAGATGCGTTGACAAGTCAGTGGGAAGATATTTATTACAAAACTTCAGAATCTGATTACCAGTGGTATATGGACTACTCTACTGAGACACAGAATGGAAAAGCTACCATGAATTCTACTTCTGGAAAATGGGCTACAGATTGGTGGGGCACCAATTGGATTCGTGTCATGGGCAAGAGATTTGCAGGATATGAAGGATTGGAAAATGCTGGTGGCGACTTAACCATGTGTACCAGTGGTCTTCCAGATATTAAGACAGAAAATTCGACAGACAATGGAGTACCTAAAATATTACAGACAAAGTGGGCAAAAGACGGTGTTACTGCTGAAAAGACAGCAGAGTTAGATGCATTCTTCAAGGAGTACAATCTTCCAAGAAGAAATGTAAATTATGTTGTAGCGTGGTTATCATCCTATGTAGAGAAGTATGGTATTGATGGATTCCGTTGTGATACTGCAAAACATATTGAGGTAGAGCATTGGGCAACATTACATAAGATTTGTGATAAGAGATTAAAGGAATGGAGAGCTGCAGAAAAACAGAAGGCAAATCCGGACCCGGCTTGCAATTGGGATGAAGATTTCTGGATGACTGGAGAAGTCTATGACTGGTCAAATAATGGAAAGAGCAGCTATTTTACTTCCGGAGCATTTGATTCCTTAATCAACTTTGGATTCCAAGCTGTTTCAGGACAGTCTGGCGCTGCATTAGAATCCACATACTCTAGCTATGCAAAATCAGTAAATGGAGATAGCAATAAGGGATATAATATGTTATCCTACAATTCTTCTCATGATAAAGGCTTTGGTGCACGTAGTGCGGCAGCAGGTACTGCTTTGCTTCTCTGTCCAGGTGGAGTTCAAATTTACTACGGTGATGAGTATGGAAGAGATGCACAGGGCGTATCTGGTGAACAAGGATGGCGTTCACAGATGCAGTTTGACAAGAATCCTGAGATTTTAGCAAACTGGCAGAAGGTTGGACAGTTTAGACGTAACCATCCAGCCATCGGTGCAGGTACACACACCAAGATTGATGGAGATGTGTATGAGTTTAGCCGTGTATACGGAGATGACAAGGTAGTAGTAGCATTACCTGCAAAGGAAGGAACTTTTGATGTTAAGGTGAAGGGAATCTTTGAGGATGGTGAAGTAATCACAGATGCATACTCAGGAGAAACTTACACAGTATCTGGTGGCAGCGTATCTGCAACTTGTGATAAGAACGGGGTAATCTTACTGGAAGGTTCCGGAGAGGTAAAACCATTCGTGTCCGGAAAGATTACCAAGGGAAGCTCACCATTCTCAACAGAAACTATCGAAGTTACTTTATCTGCTTTTGAAGCAACAGAGAGCTTCTACTCTATCAATGGTGGAGAAAAGGTTGCCTACAAAGATGGAGATGTAATCGAAATCGGTGCAGGCTCTGCTTACGATGAAGTGACAAAGGTTTCACTTTCTGGTAAAGCGGCAGATGGAACTGCATTAAGCAAGGAACTTACATATACCAAGTGCTCTGAGCCAACCGTCAGTGGAGGAGCATCTATCAAAGTGGCTAAGTCAGAATTTGCAACAGCACCATTCTGTTACGCATATGACAGTGCAGATAAAGCATTAAATGGAGCGTGGCCAGGAGCTGCTATGACAGCAGAAGGAGATTACTGGGCATTTACACCAAGTGCAGATGAAGACTTTACATTCATCCTCTCAGATGCCAGTGGATGGAGAAGTACTGCGGATATGCAGCCAGGTCTTGTAACAACTGGAAACAGCTTATATACCAAGTCTACTGGAAAGGTGACAACATTGCCAGTTAAGGATAAGGCAAAAGTAAATGTAAAATATGTAGATGCTAATGGTAAGGAGTTAAAGACAGGAGTTTACCGCGTGGGTGCAGTAGGTGACAAGTATGAGACCAGCGCACCGGCAGTGTTAAATGGATTAACTTTAGACAGTGACTCCAAGAACACCACAGGTACCTTTACAGCAGAGGAAATTACAGTAACATACTATTATGGAGGTACTCCAAGCTTGACAAACACACCGGTACCAACCAATCCGGATGCAACAAACACACCAGTGCCAACGAACCCAGATGCAACAAACACACCGGTTCCAACTAACCCAGATGCAACAAATACACCAGTACCAACCAAGCCGGATGCAACAAATACCCCGGTACCAACCAAGCCGGATGCAACAAATACCCCGATTCCAACAGGAGTGGACGGAGAGTTCGAATTGCTTGGAGTGAATGCAAGTGGAACATTACAGGCAGGAAAAGAGTTGACATTATCCGTTTTATCAGATGGAAATGCTACCGGAGTAAGATATATGTTTACATATGAAAGAAATGGAAAGGAAATCCTGATTCGCAACTTCCAGTCTGACGATAGTATTAAGTTCACACCGGCAGTTGCAGGAAAGTATAAGTTCAGAGCTTATACGATTCTAAATGGAAATATTCAGGACGCAGAAATAAGTAAAAATATTAAATAAAATGAGCAATCCATTCTGGAATTTAGTGGAATGATTGTACCATAAAAATCTGGAGGAAAAGGACCGTTGTTTTAACGGTCCTTTTTTGACGAAATGGAGAAAATCAGATGGAAGTTTTGGGATAAATGAAAAATGTAATAAATTGTTGAAAATTTACAAAAGACGTAATAAGTGCGTAATATTTCCTTAACATTAAATTGTGCATAACCAACATAAAAAATGAAAGAACCTTGTCAAAAATGAATAAATTATGAATAAAATGTGTTTAAATGGTTGCAAAACTTTATGCAATATGATACTATACACATAGTCGTTGGAAACGTTACCAGTCATGGCAACGGCAGAGACAGACCGTGTACGGCGTACATAGGGAGAAACTTTAAATAACCTAATAAGAGAGAGAGGTAGAATTTATGAAGAAGAAAGTGGTATGTACATTATTAAGTGCAGCAATGGTATCCTCAATGTTAATGGGATGTGGTGGAGGTGCCACAGAAGAACCAAGCAAGGATAATGAGACAGCTAAGACAGACGATGCAAAAGGTGATGCAGAAACAGCAAAAGATGATACAGAGGCAAGTGCTGAAGGTGGAAAGGTTTATTACTTAAACTTTAAACCAGAAATTGCTGAAGATTGGGAAGCTTTGGCTGCATCTTATACTGATCAGACAGGAACAGAAGTAAAAGTTGTTACTGCTGCATCAGGTACTTATGAGCAGACATTAAAGTCAGAAGTTGCTAAAACAGATGCTCCTACTTTGTTCCAGATTAACGGACCAATCGGATATCAGTCATGGAAAGAGTATTGCTTAGACTTGTCTGATACAGATTTCTACAATTGGTTAACAGATAAGAGCCTTGCAATTACAGAAGGTGATGGAGTATATGGTATTCCTTACGTAGTAGAAGGATATGGTATTATTTACAATGACAGCATTATGCAGAAGTATTTTGCATTAGCAGATAAGGCAGTAGACATTTCTTCAGCATCTGAAATTAAGAACTTTGATACATTAAAGAGTGTTGTAGAAGATATGCAGTCTAAGAAGGCTGACCTGGGAATCGAAGGTGTATTTGCTTCTACATCATTCAAGGCAGGTGAAGATTGGAGATGGCAGACACACTTGGCAAACCTTCCAATTTACTATGAGTTCAAGGATAAGGGAGTTTCTGATGCACAGGCTATCGATTTGACATATGCAGATAACTACAAGAATATCTTTGATTTATATATCAACAATTCCTGTACAGACAAGACAGCACTTGGAACTAAGTCTGTTGAAGATTCTATGGCAGAATTTGCTTTAGGAAAAGTTGCAATGGTACAGAATGGTAACTGGGGCTGGGGACAGGTTTCAGGTACTGATGGAAACGTAGTGAACGCGGAAGACGTAAAATTCCTTCCAATTTATACAGGAGTTGCTGGAGAAGAAGGACAGGGACTTTGTGTAGGTACAGAAAACTATATGTGTGTAAACAGCCAGGTATCAGAAGCTGACCAGAAGGCTACTATCGATTTCATTGAATGGGTATTTAGCTCAGATGAAGGTAAGAAATTTGCAACAGAGAAGTTAGGAATCGTTCCATTCTCAACATTTACAGATGATGAAAAACCATCTGATCCACTTGGATTAGAAGTATCTAGATACATGGAAGATTCTTCTTTAACATCTGTTTCATGGAACTTTACAGCGTTCCCAAGCCAGACATTCAAGGATGAATTAGGATATTCATTACTTGACTACTGTAATGG
>JBGVDD010000244.1:0-9696 GCA_045119215.1 Lachnospiraceae bacterium
ATTGTCTTGTTTCCAAGCACACGAACAGGTGCGTAAATAATCAAGCTTGGATCTTCTAACTTGGAAGGGTCGAAAGCCTGGGTACGGATTCCCTCACCATCTTCCACAAACACACGGTTTCTACTGTTAGAACTTCTTCCCATGATAAAGTACGCTGTAACTGCCTTCTTTCCATCCTTTGACTTACCAATGACAATTCCACGACCTGGGTAAGCATTATTTTTTAGTTCCTGCTCTAATGATAACATCTCCATTTGAGTTCCTCCTATTGGTTGGTGTTTTATTTGCTAATAAAGGTTACGATTTAGACAATTTCCACATATGTATTTTGAAATTGCCTCAAATGGTAACACACAGCTACCTATAATGATAATGTAGATTCTTTAAAAAAGCAACTAGAAAATGTGGTATCTTCCAAAACCAAAACTGGTATTTTTACCAATATGAATCAATTCTCCCGCCAGCAGAAGTTCCAGCTGCTCCTCTGAAATCCTGTCTACAAAAAATCTTCCTTCGATTCCTTTTAAAAACATTTTGGCATTCTGCCGGTTTGAAAACCTTGGCACCGACACAAAATATTTTTCCTGACCTTGAATCTGTGGCAGTTTGTCATAGTCATATTCTGTGATATCCACCTCATTTCCTTCAAAGCAGGAAAGCATATACAATCTTCTAACAATCCCACGAAACATGGGCTCCATTTGAAATTCATTCAAAAACTTCCCCTGAAATTTCAAGGTCAATGGTGTCTGAAATCGAATCTCATTTTTCATAGAGTGACTGGATATCTGTTTTTTGCGGTATGCAACATAATCTGCAATTCTCATGACCTGATATCTTGACATATAGATATTGCTGTCTTCCAACAATTCTTCGCCTAAGCTGTTGGTCACAGAGACAATCATATATTTTGCCTTCTCTTTTCCCAGACCCTGTACTCCTAAACTGTACAAGGCCTGCATATACTGGCTAAAATACACAATGGTCTTTCCAAACAAAATAAGATTGAAGGACACCACATCCCCTGCTGTCAATTCTTCTCTGTAATCCTCACATTCTAATACGTATCCGATACTCTCCCCCGTGGTCACATACTCTGGTTTGTGTTCAAACTTTGAATACATGGTCCGCTGCACAATACACTCCGATAAAAAACCGCACTCTTCACACTTCCTGTCCCCAATACAGTTTGCCCGAAGTAACATCTCACCCATGCCACCACGGATGGCTGAAACCTTATATTTTGGCACTTTGCAGTTTTCAGGAAAGAGAAGGGTGAAGTGGAGTTTTATGTAGCGAGTGTCAAAAAAAGGGGTAAGTTGGTTCATGGGGTTGTCTCCTTGATTATTTATTGTTTTCATGTAACTGTTCACTGGTTCTGAACAGTTACGTTTTCATTTCGTACGTAATCCGAAGTTTGTCCTAAAGGCTCTTTTCGATTCTGATATTCCCTATTATTAATATCCATATATCTAATTTTTTTAGGGTCTGGCATAATCTTTGAATTCTTCATATCAAAAAACTCTTTTATCGATGGCAGAGTCTCAAGCTCTTTTCCATCCAGATAATCCTTCATACAGGCTTTATAGTAGCCAATGCACTCTGAAATATTGATATCTTCAAAAGGATCAAAGCAAAATTCGCTGGTTGCATAGGCTTTTTTTATATCCACTTTTTTTGCAGACTGTAATTTTACTTTTATATTTCCATAGCCATATGCTTTTGCCTTTCCCACATTCATCCAGGACTCTTCCCTTAACTGTACACTCCATAATAATAGTCCCAGTTCATCCTTGGTTAAATTGGAAAAACGAACTTTTCCCTGAAATTTAGCACCGGCAGCTAATGGTGTAAATTTTGATAAAGCCTTTTCATTTCCATTTCCTACATTGTCTGGAAGTTCAGCATTTCTTAGCCAATATTGCTTTATGCCACGCAATTGAAACCCTTGTGTATTGTAAGTCACTTCTTTATCTGCATCCTGACCCAAATAATCCAGATAGCTTGATGGCTTTGGCTCTGACAGTATATATTTCCGCTCCTCTGTTACCGAAGACTCATTTACTAGTACAGCATCAGAAAACGACAATTTAGACTTATATCCGAATGTTTTACCTGTAAAGCCAAACATAGCCTTTGCATAATCTATCACTCCCTCTTTATGATTCTGTGGAAGCCCTTCCTTTATGGTATAATCATAGAACAGACGTAGTCTCGGTGTAAATCCAAAGTACAATCGACCACCTAATTCAATATAGAAAACAGGTTTCATGTCTCCTTCTTTTGGCAAATCAAATTTATCTCTTCCACCAAATTGCTTTAATGAGTTTTTCTTTTTCTCCAAATCTATACGGAATGCGTCTATATCCTTTTGAGGAATTTCAATTACAGGCTTTGACATATCAACTTTAGGGATAATATAAATCACCTTTTTTTCATTCATCTTTCCGGTACTAACTGCGTAACCTTCCCTTGCATATTGTCCCGGTTCACCTACTGCTGTCACATCTTTTTGATTGGCAATTTCATAAGATACAGGAATGGCATATGGCACATAATTCTTGTTGGGATTACCTTTGTAATGAACTCTGCCATTCTTTTCATCTCTACGGAATCCAGTCATCTCATGCTGCATGATACTCTTACCGTCTTTGTAAAAAATATCATATCTGAATTTGGTTCCATTCTTTTTTGATTTTTCATAGGAATTATATATATTTCTTTCGCTTAACGCATAATAGTTCATACCCTTGTATTCTTTTTTTATGGACTCAATTTCGTTCTGGTATATAAGATATTTTCCGTGTTCGCATTTGATATAACCAGCCCTTACATTTAAAAGAATTCCAACTGCATAACTCCTGTCTCCATCATTAATTCTCAACTGTTTAGAACCCAGAATGTCATTGTATCTTTTCTTTTCCGCACCGTTTGCCACATTTCGATACATCAGTGCGTAATCATCAATATCATCATAGAAACTGGACAATCCTAAAATCTGCACATTATTACGTATCAGTCCACGCATGGTACTCGCTGGAATAGCATATTTTCCTTCTGTGTTTTTATAAAAACTTCCATTCCCATCATCAACAATGATTGGTGTTTTTGCTTCCACTTCATATGTCAGTTCCCCAGTAAACAATTCGTCTTTCATGTCACTGTGTAAAGTTAGCTTGTCCTGTGGATACTCATACACTTTTTTTGAAAAGCCTACAAAGTTATATGGATTTCCTATATATGGTGGTGTGCCGTTGCTATAATTATTGTTGTTCCCATTATTATTTCTATGATTACTTCTATTGTTATCTCTGTTATCTCTGTTATTTCTGCTATTACCATTTCCCGAATGATTTCTTTTATTGTTATAGCTTTTATTTGAGCTTTCCTTAATTCCGCCACCCATCATCATATTTTTTAATAAGTCTGTATTAATATCGTTTCCCATATTCTCCCCCCTATTCAATTCCCGCAAGTCTGGTTAATTCTATCTTCATCTGCCCATCTTCGTCATAGGATAAATATTCTTTCACACATAAGGTGCTGCCCAGTCTGTATTTTGAAGCCAGCTGATACTTTTGAATATAGGTATCTTCCTCTTTCGCATCCACTACCTTCACTGCCTTTTTTGTTCCATCATCATCGAAAATATGGATTTCTTTATCTTGTGAAAAGAATCGGGCTTCCAGACATTCTTCCCATAAAACATCACCAAGTTCTTTTGTTTTCTTTAAAATCAGTTCACTGACCATGTACACCAATGCATATTCATATTGATGTATACTTGCTACTGCATCTTCAAAAGAAATTTCCTGAATTTCATAACCCATTTATGATACCCCCTTTTCTACCCCGGCAAGACAATCCAATACCACTTGTCTGTCTCCTAAAATGCTTTTGTTTTTGAAATCAATCACAGCCTTTTGTTCTTTTTGTATTGCATTCACTTCAATGGCAGATACATCAATTATACCTTTTCCTGTATTATATCCTCCACCAATACTCATGGTACCGATGGCTAAATCTCTCAAAGCCATTAACAATAGCCCACAGGACAGTTCCGGTGAATTGTGATTGGAAATATTAATCTTAAATTCCATATTTCCAAAAGCATTTTTCTCTTCAAACAATCCGGTATGCATCACTCCTCCGGTAAATTTATCTATACGGATTCTATGCACCACATGATTCTTATCGTTGGCTTCTTTCTCACCAATAACCGTGTCCAGAAAGGAAACATTTCCTATCTTTCCCTTTTGATGTTCGTCTGCTTTTCTTCCAAAAATATCTTCTATGATTTCCGGTTTTCCCAGGTACGATGCAATTTTTTCCATCTGGCTTCTCATTGCTCCCTTAAAGGAACTTCCCGGAACAATATACTCTTTTCTTGCATTCTGTATATTGACACAATCCGGTGTATTGTCATCATAATCGGTAACTCCAAGGCTCTTAACCAGAATTTCACCTTCTGTTTTTCCCTTTACAATAATTTCATAGGCGTGGGTTTTCTTTCCCCTGTTTTTCACAGTATCTGACAGGTTTTCATACTCGTTTTCCTGCATTGTGTCTTCACGATACCAGAGTTTTCTCTCCTTTTCCTCTGTCATACAAAAGCTTTTACATAAAACCTTGGTGATAGTCATGTAGCCACAACCGTTACTCTTCTGTCCCCCAAACTGTATGCTCTCATGCTCCATTGCAGATAACATTTCCTCAATGTTCTCTTTTTTTTCTGACTGATAAAGATAAATCGGGAATTCAAATACGGAACCTGCACCCACATATTCCATCTCAAATTTATGCCCGGATTTTCTCGTGGTGCCCTTTACCATACTGCTACTACAGGTTGCCGTTGCCGGATCAATACTGACCCTTGGCCTGTATTCCATCATCAGCTTTTCCCTTACAAATTTTCCATCTCCAAAACAGATTTTGCTGCCACGCTCTGAGCTCTCATCTGATGCTTTATGCACACCAAACAGAGCATCTGTCTCTTCTTCACCATATAACTTTCTATAATGTTCCCGAAACACCCCTGTAATACTGGTAGCCTGGATAAAGGGAAGATTGTCTACCGGGTGAACCAACACTTCCTGTTTGTCCCCCATTGCACCTCCTATGTGCAGAGGCTGAGCACAGGTTGCCGTTATCATATACTTTACGATAGTATTATATTTCTCTGCCATTTACTTCCCCTCCTTATTATCATAACGAATGATATCGATTAAAAGCTTCAGCTTATACAAATCAACTTCACTTTCTCCCAAAATATCAGCTTTTGATATCCCCATGATTTTATCCCCCTTAGGAAGATTTAACAACTCATCTAATTCTGTGGAGAAAATAGTATTAATATAACTTTCCATATAGGAGGCACTATTTCTATCTTTGTGACTGTTATTTTTTTCAGCTTTTTTACGCTCATGCTGTAAGTAAGCCATCAAATCCTTTTTTGCTTTTTCAGGCTGATATCTTCCTGACACTGCAAAGGCCTGAATTGTCCCTAGCTGACTGTTACTGATCTTTTGCTTTTTCAACGGATGCTCAACCACATATTTTATCATTTGATTTTCGATCTGATTGTGATAATAGGTTCTGGCAATATTTCTTAAAACCTTTTCATCCTCCTGTTTGGGTGCTTCCAATCCATCAATGGTGTGACTCTCCTTTTCCCCAGACATTTTATAGTTTATTTTCTCGTAGTCTTCCAGTATCAGTACCTGACCAAAACCTTCGTTTTTTCTAATACCGATTCCCTTTTGACTAATATCCACAATGCGCTCTGAAGTCAAAGTTCCGTCAAAGGTTAATTTAAACACACTTCCCTGTTCAAACATCACCACAGATGGAATTTTGCTTCCCCATACACGGTTAAACCCTTTTACATCTACGGTTGATGTAGAACAAAACGCTATCTTTAGATTTTCAACACCTAATCTTTCTCCTAATGCCGCCTCATCAATACCACAGATTTCTCCGTATTTATTTCGCATTGCAGTGTTGGACAGTAACATCATATAACAGCTGTTTCTTTGTTCTTCCTTGGGACTATATTCCACATAAGATGTATTTTCTACATCCTCACAGGAAATAATTTCACACTTTCCCAGTCCGGCTGTTCTAGCATTTCCAAGAATGATAACATCCTGAAAGGTACTTCTTATCTTTTCTTTTAATGCTTCATTTTCTACATAGATGTATGAAACAAAAGTATTTCCCGGCTTCATATACTCACAACGGAACACACTCTGTTCCTTTTTACTGTCCACCTTCATTTTAATTTTCATGTCTGAACCGGTTTCCATTCCATAATGTACAATGCAGTCATCTTGAAAATGGCAGAATCTACCCATGGATGCCCGTTTGTATCCTCCACTGAACTGACCATTTATCACAACATTCTGAATGTCTTTTTTTCCTTCCACCACTCTTTTGTCTTCATAAAAACCTTTGGGTGTTGGTATTAATTCCTTTCCGTTCTTTACAGGATATGCATTCAAAAACTTCACTTCTTCCATAAAAAGATTTCTTTTATAGGACTCAAAATCTTTTTCACCTGCCAGTCTGCTTATCACATATCCTCTGATTGTAGTTCCTGGAATATACTTAAGTGTTGCTGTCTGCCCACTCTGACTACTGCTGTCATCTGCTATTCTAAGTGGCTCTATATTTTTTAATACGACCTTCAAATAACCAGCCATGCTTCTTCCCCCTTATTCTATCACCGTAATCTTTACTTTCCCAAAACCTCGATTTCTCATAGTTCCAACCCATTTAATCAGAGAAATCACTTCTTTTACACATGCTTCATCTTCCGATTTGCACAGAATTGTGCTGTAAAAACATAAACCTGCGTTGATGCATCTGCAGGTTCTTAAGGAACCATCCTTGGTATTTCCATCTTCTGAAATACTTGTAAAAGCTCTGGTATGAGACAGGGTATTTAAAACTATCTCTCTCTTATCCAAACCGATTTCTTCCAAAACAGCCTTTTTTACACCTTTTGAAAGTGTAAAATCTGAAAATACAATCTTTCTCTGATTTTCCAAATCACTGGCACCACTAACCCCAAGCAGAGCGGACATTTCATCATCAATGCCGTTTTTCTCCATGCCCTTCCACTCCAGCAATCGTTCCAGCTCTTCCCTGAAGATTCCCTTAAAGGTCCCTCCTTTAAAATACGGGAATCCAAACTCATCATTTAATACCGAGGTGTCCTCCCCACCCGGAACACTCATACCATTTCCAAACACTGTATCTGACAGTAATTCCATCTTTAATTTCAATACAACCCCTCCTCTACTCTACTGCGATAAATGTATCTAACATCTCTATCGCATCAAATGCAATGGATCTAATTACTTGGTCGTTGGTTTCCACAAATATCTTTCTGTCTAATCCTTCACCGGTAAACAGTTTCTCATGTGTCACATCTGTGTATGTTCCCTGATAGCTGTCTAAAGTAAAGTCTTGTAGTTTATTAAATTTGATATAATACTCCGCCTGGTCACTGCCTTCTTTCAACACATTTCTTAATTCCTTCATTTTTCCTCTTGCGTAGGCAATATCATTATCTAACACCTTTGTAATCAGTTTTCTAAAGTTCTCATATCTTCGAATGCTCTCTTTCTTCATAATATCATCCGGTGCATTTACAATGTAAGGACGTAATTCCAATCGTTTTCTGTCATTGGTCCGATAACTTTCACGAATCTCTTCCAGACTGTCTTTCATTTCTCCAAATTCAATATGCCAGTCTATGGCAGAGATTTCTTTCCCGGTTTTATCTTCGCTGTACCCTGCGCCAAACTTCTTTGCATTACTGCACAACATTTCCGCCAGTTCATAGGCTTTATAGAATGGATATTTCTGATGTACAATTGCCACTCCTGCACAGGCAGAATAGGATTTCCCGTCTACCTGGTTTCTCAGTTTACAAAGTTCCCTGATAAAAATCACTGCACACTCCAGACCAATTCTTCCTTCTGCCACAAAACAAATATCATCCCCTGCTGTAATGATTCGTCTTACAGGAAATTTTTTATCAGATAACTCCAGCTTATCTTTTAATTTCCCCTGTTCCAAGCTTTCTCTAACCTTAGAGGTCATGTTTTTATAAGCCTCTTTAAACTGGTCATCAATGGATTTACTGAATTTTTGTAATTCTTTTTTGTACTCATCCCATGGATAATCAGCAAATTTCCTATGTAGATTTTCCACCCTTTTTCCCATTGCATTTCCATCAATATGTACCACTGCAATAAAATTGGATTTATTCTTGCTGCCACCTAATTCTTCAAACTTCCAAACCCTGTGATATCCATCCTGACAAAGAGCTTTATCTATTTTTTCTTCCGCGTCCGGCATCTGATTATGAATACCTTCTATGGTCTCTCCCTTTACCATGGGTTTCAAGGTATTGGTATTTATCTTTTCCACCCCAAAGCTTCCCTGATGAAATGCAGACCGACGAATGGACTTTTTTCTCTCCAGTTTTTCTGTAAGCCTCACTAGATTTTCCCCAAGTCTTTCATCTTCGCATTCCATAGATACAGCGAACACTTCGATTCCCTGATACTCCTTATGAATTGTGGTGGTAATCACCTTGGTAAATTCCTCTGCTTTTCGTCTTGTGTCAAATTCCAAAACAGTATGTCCTCCACCTGAGTAGACAAGATTCCTTTCCTTTTGAAAAAGTTCATAATCCCCAACCACCTCTTCAAAATACTCAGGACTCATAATCCATGCAATGATGGCTGAATTTGTAATATTATCCCTAAGCTTGTTGCTTGAAAAAATATAAGCCTGCTTCTGAGATACCTCTAAAATTGTTAATACCTTCATCTTTTACCCCTTTCTATTATCTTTTTATTAAAAATTGACATGAAAATTATATAACTTTTGTGTTGATTCGTCAATTTTTTTGTGGTTTTTTTACAATAACCTTACACTAATAGA
Organism: Lachnospiraceae bacterium; assembly: GCA_045119215.1. GTDB lineage: Bacteria > Bacillota > Clostridia > Lachnospirales > Lachnospiraceae > RUG11237. Next base: position 8,959 of record JBGVDD010000244.1, read on the forward strand.
ATACTATTTTGGGTTTCACTTTATTTAGACATAAGCAGCCAAAAAAGACTCTCTATACTGTTTTCATTTCGTATAGAGAGTCTGCTGTTTTTCATACCCTAAAGCGGGTTGTTCTGTTTTTACCTTTGCAATTCTTGATAAAGCAACTAAGCTCTATGGACTGTGTCAATCCCCTTAATTGGGTGGTTTCCTTTTCTACTCTTATAATAAATAGTGACACTCACACTTAGAAGTACATGTGTCAATACCCTTAATCGGGTTTCTTCCATTTCTACACAAAACTAGTACAGAGCCCAAGAGAGGCAGGAGGTGTGTCAATACCCTTAATCGGGTTTCTTCCATTTCTACTATTTCTATCTGTACTATGTGTTATTGGTGCGAGTAAGTGTCAATCCCCTTAACCGGGTTTCTTCCATTTCTACTATATTGACACCATATCCAAGAATACAGAGGAAAGCTGTGTCAATACCCTTAATCGGGTTTCTTCCATTTCTACAGCCATGATTGAAATGGGAAGGTTACACGGAGAACTCGTGTCAATACCCTTAATCGGGTTTCTTCCATTTCTACGGATAAGATAAGAAAGGAGGCATTTATATGCCAGAAGTGTGTCAATACCCTTAATCGGGTTTCTTCCATTTCTACGGTACCCCTGGAAACCCGCTGGTAGTAAGGGTTTCGGGACCTGTTTTTGCAGATAATTGTCTGACAATTTAAAAATCAGCCATTTTTCACCTG
>JBGVDD010000245.1:0-3049 GCA_045119215.1 Lachnospiraceae bacterium
TAATGATTTTTTATCTAATTTACCAACTTTCATTCAAAATGCATTAACTGGTATAACAATTGAATGCTGATTCTGTATAAAATTTGCTACGATATTGAATTTTCAAGGTACAAGTCCCATTTGGGGTGTGGGAAGTTTTAGAAAATTTACTATTTTCTTATCTTAAGTCAAAAAAATTCCCCTAAAATATTAGAGGATTTTTTTTAATAACTTTTTTATATTTTCTGTGCAATCACAGCTTCTCAACCACACATTTCAGCTTGGCAGTCTGTCTTAATTGATCTGCTTCTTCTTGCATCTGCTCTGTTTTCCCTTGTCTTTTAAGGGCAAATATCTTCAAATATCCAACACTTTCCTGTAGTAACCCATGCTCTTTCTCTTCCCTAGAACCTTCCCAATCGCTCAACACCTGATATGCCTTTTGGTAATCCTTCTGTGACAGTGCTTCAAAATACTCTGCCAGGAATGCTTTCATCATAGATTTTGCCATATTTAGGGCTTGTGGATACTCTCTTGCCATGTTCTCTATGGTTTCCATATCATCCTGATAAACTGCATTGTACATGATATTATAGACCAATATTGCCTGAAGTTCCTTGGCATTTTTCTTTATTTTTCCCTGGTCAATCTCTAGGAGGAGTTCTCTCATCAAAGCCTCCGCCTTTTCATGTTCTCCTGCATAAATCATAGCCACTGCAAGATTTGATTTTGTTAAATGAATTTGCTTTGAATGATTTTTTTCTGCCATTTTTAGAATTTCTTCTTGATTTTTCAAGTAAAGAACTGCATCTCTGGTTCTTAAAAATTCATCCGAATATTCCTGGCTTCGTTTATTCATAGGATAGGTTTTCCAATACAGGAATAAGAAATAAAACATTACCAGGAACAAAATCCCCATAAGCAGGGAAATCCCTTTCCACTCAAGAAAAAAAGAAAGAAGTCCCCAGACCAGTGCAAGTATACTGTACCGGACGAAATAATATACTGGGGACTCTAGTTTCATCTCTTTCTTCTCTTTTCCCTGAATGATTAATTTGCTCCTTTGGTGCTTGATGACAATGCCGCTTGCAATCGCTAACAGCACTGCCATCACACACAAGACAATATTTTCATTCCAAATTCCTATGGCTATCATACCTATGGCTAAAACATATCCTATGATGCATAGAATTTTTCTCATAATGTTACATTTCCTTTTAGTGGTGGAATAAACGAATTCCTGTAAATGCCATTACCATATCGTACTTATCTGCACATTCGATTACCAAGTCATCTCTTACAGAACCACCTGGCTGGGCAATGTATTTCACACCGCTCTTCTTTGCTCTTTCCACGTTGTCTGAGAATGGGAAGAATGCGTCAGAACCACAGATTACATCCTGATTCTTGTCTAACCATGCTCTCTTTTCTTCTGTTGTGAATACTGGCGGTTTTACCTTAAAGATGGTTTCCCACACTCCGTCAGCCAAAACATCCATATATTCATCGCTCATATATACGTCAATGGCATTATCTCTGTTTGCTCTTCCCAGTCCATCTACAAACTGTAACCCAAGTACCTGTGGAGACTGGCGAAGGAACCAGTTGTCTGCCTTCTGTCCTGCAAGTCTTGTACAGTGGATTCTAGACTGCTGTCCTGCACCGATACCGATTGCCTGTCCACCCTTTACGTAACATACAGAGTTTGACTGGGTATACTTTAATACAATGAGAGAAATCTTCATATCGATGAGGGCTGATTCCGGAATATCCTTATTCTTTGTGACGATATTAGATAATAACTCTCCGTTGATATCTAATTCGTTTCTACCCTGTTCGAACGTGATTCCATACACCTGTTTCTTTTCTAATTCTGCAGGTACATAGTTTTCATCAATCTGGATTACATTGTAGTTCCCATTTTTCTTTGCTTTTAGCATTTCCAAAGCTTCCTCAGTATATCCTGGTGCAATGACACCGTCAGAAACTTCTCTCTTAATAAGCTTTGCTGTGTCTGCATCACAAACATCTGACAATGCAATGAAATCACCAAAAGAAGACATTCTGTCCGCACCTCTTGCTCTTGCGTAGGCACAAGCCAGTGGAGATAATTCTCCCAAGTCATCTACCCAGTAAATCTTTGCAAGGGTATCATCCAGTGGAAGACCCACCGCTGCTCCTGCTGGAGAAACGTGCTTAAAAGATGTTGCCGCTGGAAGTCCGGTTGCCTGCTTTAATTCCTTTACCAACTGCCATCCGTTAAATGCATCTAAGAAATTGATATATCCTGGTTTACCATTTAACACCTGTACCGGTAAGTCACTTCCATCTTCCATATAGATTCTGGAAGGCTTCTGATTTGGATTACATCCGTATTTTAACTGAATCTCGTTCATTTTCTTCTCCTTTATCCATCTAATTAAATATTGAGTAACTGTTCAAAAACGCAAAAAAATTACAGTGTCAATTCTAGTGATTTTTGTTCACAATCTTTGTTTCGTACTTTCCTGTTTCAATATCAATATATCTCACAAATAAAGACACCTTGTTTTCTTCATTTAAGCTGTTCCAAAGCATATCTGTAAAGGCTTCCATATCATCCGGAATCTCTACCCACTTTGGCTCTCCTTCAAAGCTTGGCAATGGATTTCCATCATGCATATAAGTATGGATGAATCTTCCCTCTCCTGCAATTGGATTTTCGTAGGCATAAGTGTAACGGTTGCAGGCAGCTCCGTTGCCATTATTGCTCTTTAAGATAGACATAGCATAGCTGAAATTTCCGCTTTCAATATGCATCACACCTGAAATTCTTGGTGTGAAGTTTGGTTCGTCCGGTTCAAATTCCCTGCTGCGTAAAGACTGTTCAAATGTAAGCTGCTTATCCATTCCTTCATAAATGGTGTCTGTCTGATCACCATTTGTCACGATTGTCTTGTTTCCAAGCACACGAACAGGTGCGTAAATAATCAAGCTTGGATCTTCTAACTTGGAAGGGTCGAAAGCCTGGGTACGGATTCCCTCACCATCTTCCACAAACACACGGTTTCTACTGTTAGAACTTCTTCCC